>JBFJOO010000022.1:0-48661 GCA_041617635.1 Burkholderiales bacterium
GCGCCGGCGAAAGCACGAACAGGAACGGCAGGATGAACGCCGGCCAGCCGTACTTGCAGGCGAGCAGCGCGGTCCGCATCGCCGGCGCCTCGGCGAGATTCGCCGCGGTGAATGCCGCGATCGCAACCGGCGGCGTGATCATCGACAGGATCCCGAAGTAGAGCACGAACATGTGCGCCGCCATCGGCGTGACGCCGATCTGGATCAGGGGCGGTGCCGCGAGCGTCGCCACCATGAGATAGACCGCGGTCGTCGGCATTCCCATACCGAGGATGATTCCGACCACCGCGGTGAGCACCAGCAACGCGAACAGGTTGCCTTCCCCGACCTGGACGAGCACGAATGTCAGGCCGAACCCCAGACCGCTGACCTGGATGACGCCGATGATGATGCCCGCCATCGCGCCGATGACGATGATCTCGACCGAGGTCGTTCCCGTTGCGGTGAGGCACGCAACGAGGCCCTTCGGCGTCAGCCGACGACCCTTGTAGCTGAAGAGCGCCCCCGTGACGGCGATGGTGACGGCCGCCCAGAGAGCGGCAGTGTCGGGTGTCTTGTTGAGCGCGAAGAGCGCGACGATGAGCACCACGAACGGCAGGAAAAAATGCCATCCCTGCCGGAGAACGTCCCTCGCCCGGGGCAACGTTGCGAGCTGCACCCCGGCGATGTGCTGGCGGGCGGCCTCGATGTCGGCCTGGATGAATATCGAGATGTAGTAGAGCAGCGCCGGCAGAAGGGCCGCCAGCATCACGTCGGCGTACGCGACCTGCAACAGCTCGGCCATCAGGAACGCCGCCGCACCCATGATCGGCGGCATCACCTGGCCGCCGGTGGAGGCAACGGCCTCGAGCGCGCCCGCCGCCGACGGCGAGTAGCCGGCGCGCTTCATCAGCGGGATCGTGAGCACGCCCGTGGATGCGACGTTGGAGACGGCGCTCCCGGAGATCGTCCCGAAGAACGCCGAGGCGAGAATCGCGATCTTGGCCGAGCCGCCGCGCGTGCGCCCCATCAGCGCGATCGCGAGGTCGGTGAACCACTCGGAGCCGCCCGCGCGGAAGAGGAGCTGGCCGATCAGGATGAAGAGCAGCACCACCGTCGTGATGATCGTGAGCGGCAGCCCGAACAACGCGTTCGGGTCGACGGCGAGGTACGCGAGCAGGCGATCGAGGGGCTGCGCGCGGCCCTGCAGGGATCCCGGCACCAGATTGCCGAATAGGCCGTAGAGCAGGAAGGCCGCGAGGATCGCCACGAGCGCCCCGCCGGCGGATCGGTAGAGCGCCACGATCACGAGCGGCACGAGGACCGCGCCGATCGCGAAACTCTCCTGGCGGTGCTTGAGGAATTCTCCCGTGAGCTCCGGAAAGCGCACGGCGAGGTAGAGACAGACGCCGAAACCGAGGAGAGCGAAGCCGGCATCGCGCCACCAGGCGAGCGCGCTGCGCGGGCCGCCGCCGGCGGGTCCCTGCAGGAACACGGTTGCAAGCGTGAGTCCGAGCACCGCTGCGAGCGCCTGCGGCTCCAGCAGGCGGAGCCCGAGCACGAGCGGCAGCTCGAACGCGAGCGCGATGACGATCAGGCTGATGAGCGCGCCGCATACCGGCCGAATCGCTTCGGCGGCGCGGGCGAGGCGCCGGTTGACCGCGGCGGAGGCGCCAGTCGTCGTCAAGCGAGGGGTGCGCGAAGGGTTACGCGAGCGTCATGCGCGCTCAGCCGCCGCCCGGCGATCGTGCACGTGCGGCGGCTAAGCGGACGAAGCGGGCGTCAGGAGTCGCCGCGGCCGGCGTCCCAGAGTCCGACTTCCTTGTAGAACTTCACTGCACCCGGGTGATACGGCAGCCCCTGGTCCTTCGCCATGTTCTTCGAGAAGTGACTGGTCCAGAGCGGCGAAAGCGTCTTGAGTTCCGCCTCGGCCCCGTGCATGGCCTTGGTCACCTTGTACACGACGTCGTCCGACACGCCTTTGCCTGCCCAGAGCATGTAGTCGAACGCGAAGACTTTGGTCGGCTTGTCGATGCCCACCAGGTTCGGCCGGGGCGCGACCTCGGTCACGAACGTCTTGGGAGCGGAGACCAGCCCACGCTTCACCGCCTCCGGGGAATCGAGCACGTCGATGAAGCGCACGCCGCTCGGCACCGACGCGTTGAGCTCGGTCACCGGCGCGGAGCCCACCGCGGCGATCATCCCGTCGATCTTGCCTTCCTTGAACGCGTTGAAGCCGGGTGCGAGCGCGACGATCGGCACCTTCTGTACGCTGTCCCAGCTCACGTCGCCGTTGGCCAGGCTGCCTGTCATGAGATGCTGGAAGAGCGGCGACGAGTCGAAGCCGTGCGGAATGCGCTTGCCCTTGAGGTCCGCGGTGGTGTTGATCCCGGAGTCCTTGCGCACCATGATGCCGGTCCGGAAGACCATCATCGTTGCCACGAGCCGCAGGTTGTCGGTCTTCGCGCCTTCCGAGAGCCCGGTGCCGGTGAAGGCCATGTAGGTCTGCATCATGTTGGCCACGCCGAACTCGAGCTCGCCGGCGTTGACGATCGGGATGTATTGCTGCGTGCCGCCCATCGGCTGCGGGCGCATCTGCAGCCCGCCGCCATGCTGCGAGACGATCTTCGAGATGCCGGCCGTCACCTGTGCGGTGGCACCGCCCTTCGTGGTCCCGATGCCGACCGTCTGTGCGTAAGCGCCTCCCGTGAAGGTGGCGAGCGCGGCGAATGCGGCCGCGGTACCAACGAGTCTCACTCGCTTCAACATGTGTGTTCTCCTCCTGTTTTGATGCCGGGCCGGTCAGGCCAGTCCACGTCTTTTCGCGTGCCCGGCCCGCAGCGACCGCCCCCTTCGCGAATGATACCTGTCGCCGCTAGACCCAGTTTTTCTTGACCCCCGTCGCGACCACCTTGTCGTAGGCGACCGCAGTGGAGAGAAGGCCGATCTCGCGCGCGAACTGGTTCATCTCCGCTACCGTCTGCTCGGAGATCGCCGCGTCGTAGAACGGGGCGTCGCGGCGAATGAGCTCGGCGATCAGCCCGGCCTCGTCCGGCGGGAAGAGCGCCTTGCCGACCGCGGTGGCGCGCTCTGGATCCTCTTTCAGCGCGCGCTGCGCAGCGACGATCGCGCGCACCGCGGCAGCTGCGACGTCCGGCTGCTCGGCGATCAGCTTTTCCGTCGCAACCAGTGCCGGAAACGTGTAGCCGCGTGAAGCGGGCGGCCCATCGCGGCGCGCGTCGATCACGACCGTTCCGATGCCGCGGCGCACCGCCACCTCGGCGCCCATCCCGTTCGCCCAGAAGCCGTCGAGCTTGCCCTGGGCGAGCGCCTCGGCGGCCATCAGGCCGAAGGAGACCGTGTTGCCGACGGCGAAGCCGGGCACCGGCCCGAGCTCGAGGTCGCGTTGCGGATCGATGCCGGCCGCTTCGAGCATGCGCCGCAGCCCGTCTATAGGGCCGGGCGCCGCGCCGATCCGCATGCCCTTCACCGCGCTCAAGTCGCCGCGCTTCGCGCCGGCGTCCTTGCGCACGACCAGAAACCAGTACATGTGCTGCGCCAGCGCGCACAGCAGCCGGCAGCCCGTCCAGTCCTTGAACGCGTAGAGCGGCGCGTGCGACGCGCCGCCCACGAGATCGAGCGCGCCGTCGCGCAGGGCCTCGTACGTCTTGGTGACCGGGTAAAGCAGCTCGAGCTTCGCATCGAGGCCTTCCTGCTTGAAGAAGCCCAGCTCCACGGCGGCGATCGCCGGGAAGTAGGAGGGCGAGATCAGATCCGGAATCGCAACGCGCAGCGCCATGGCATTCGGTCCATTCGATCAAGTTGATCGCTTCAGGGTGGAGGGAGGGTGCGCGGCGCGTGCGCCGCATTGACAGGAGTCCCGGTGAACAGTACGTTCGCGTGGCTTTGCTTGTCAACCGTCGACCCGCTTTCTCCGCCTAGCCGTGTCGCGTGATGCCTCCATCCTGGTGATCGGCGCCGGTCCGGTCGGAAGTGTCGCTGCGCTCGCCTGCGCGCAGCGCGGCCACGCGGTGCGTCTCGTGGAGGCCGAGCACCGGATCAATGACAGCCCGCGCGCCTCGACCACGCAGCCGCCGACGCTCGAGATCATCGCCGGATTGGGGCTCATCGACGAATACATCGCGCAGGGCCTGGTAGCGCGCGTCTTCCAGTTCTGGGACCGGCCGACCCGGACGCTCGTTGCCGAGTTCGATTTCGAGCGGTTGCGTGGCGAGACGCCGTTCCCCTACGTCGTGCAGACCGAGCAGCACAAGCTCGCCAACATGTGCATCGCGCGGCTGCGCGCGATGTCGAATGCGCAAGTGCAGCTCGGCATGCGGGTGACGGGCCTCGAGCAGAGCGCGGATCGCGTGGTCGTGCGCGCCGAGGATGCGCTCGGTGCGCATGAGTTCGTCGCCGACTACGTGATCGCCTGCGACGGCGGCCGCAGCACCGTGCGCAAGGCGCTCGACATCGAGTTCGAGGGATTCACCTGGCCGGAGCGCTTCCTCGTGATCACGACCACGTTCGATTTCCAGGCGGCGATTGGCTGCTCGTTCCGCAACTACATGGCGGGGCCGGACGAGTGGACCAATCTCTTCAAGGTCGCCGGGGACGACCTGAAGGGGCGCTGGCGCGCCGTCTACAACACGCGCCAGGAAGAGAGCGACGCCGATGCGGTGTCCGATGCCGCCGTTCGCGCGCGCCTCGCACGCTGTTACGCCGAGGGCGCCGACTGGCTGCACCTCAATCTCTACAATGTCCACCAGCGCGTGGCGAAGCAGTTTCGCAGCGGGCGCGTGTTTCTCGCCGGCGATGCGGCGCACGTCAACAACCCGATCGGCGGGCTCGGCCTCAACTCGGGCATCCACGAGGTGTGGGATCTCGCGGGCCTGCTCGACCGCGTGATCCGGGGCGCGGCGGACACGAGCCTCCTCGACACGTACGAGCGCCGCCGCCGGCCGCTCAACATCGAGTTCGTGCAGGAGCAGACCGTCGCCAACAAGCGGCGGCTCGAGGAGACCGACCCGGCGCGGCGCGCCGAGCGCTTCCGCGAGCTGGGTGCCACGGCCGACGATCCCGCCCGTCACCGGGCGTTCCTGCTGCGCGCCTCGCTGATCGAGAGCGTGCGCCGGGCCGAGACGCTCGCCTGAGTCGACGATGCGACTCCCTGCAGCGCTGGCACGCTTTTCCCCTGGGTCGTCCCCGCGGACGCGGGGATCCAGTAGGCCTCCGGACGCGCCCAGTCTGGATTCCCGCGTGCGCGGGAATGACGGGCCCCCTAGCGGACGGCGCGCGTGAAGACGCTGCAGCTCGGCGGGTTCCAGGTCGATCGCGTGGTGGAGAGCGAAGGCCCGTTCGCGCCGCTCGACTTTCTGCTGCCGGGAATCGCGCCGGACCTCGTGGCTGCGCACTCGGACTGGTTGCAGCCGCGGCACGTCGATCCGGCGGATGGGCAGGCCATCATGGCCTTCCAGAGCTTCGTGCTCCGCACCCGGCGCCACACGATCGTGATCGACACCTGCGTCGGGAACGACAAGCCGCGCCCGCTGCGCCCCACCTGGCATCTGCAGCAGCGCCCGTTCCTCGCGCGGATGCAGGCGGCCGGCGTCGCACCGGAGGCCGTGGACTTCGTGCTCTGCACGCACCTGCACGCCGATCACGTCGGATGGAACACGCGGCTCGCCGAGGGTCGCTGGGTGCCGACGTTTCCGAACGCGCGTTATGTTTTCGCGCGGCGCGAATACGAGCACTGGGAGCGCGCGCATCGCGCGGCGCTCGCGTCCGGGGCCGAGGTGCCGAACCACGGGTCGTTCGCCGACAGCGTGCTGCCGGTCATGGAAGCCGGGCGCGCGGTGCTCGTCGACACCGACCACGCGATCGAGGACGGCGTGCGCCTCGAGGCGGCGCCCGGGCACACGCCGGGCAACTGCGTGCTGCACGCGCAGGACGGGAAGGATCACGCAGTGTTCGCGGGCGATGTCTTCCACACGGCGGTGCAGCTCGCTGATCCGTCGTTGTCCTCACGGTTCTGCGCCGATCCGGTTGCATCGGCCCGCACACGGGCGGCGCTCTGCGAGCGCTACGCCGACACCGGTACGGCGCTCCTCGCGGCGCATTTCCCCGCGCCGGTCGCCGGGCGGATCGTGCGGCACCGCGACGCTTTCCGGCTCGACGCTTGACGCGGGCGCCGCGGCGCGGCGGCAAAGGGTAGACTCGCTCCGCGTGTCATTCGCGCCCCTGACTTCGCCACCCCGCTGACCGATCTCCCATGCAGACCCTTCAGCAACTGATCAACGGACTGATGCTCGGCGGCATCCTGGCGTTCGTCGCCGTCGCCTTCACGCTCACGATCGGGATGCTCAACTTCCTGAACTTCACCATTCCGGCGCTCTTCATGCTCGCCGCGATGGTGACCTGGGCGCTCTCGACCACCGGCAACCACATGTTCGCGTTCGGTTTGCACTGGGTACCGGCGGCCATGATCGGCATCGCGGTGGCGGTGGTCGCGTCGCTCATCATCGAGCGGTCCACCTACCGGTTCATGAAGGCCAAATATGGCGACGCCACCGAGCACGCGCTGCCGCTCGTCTCCTCCCTCGGTTTCCTGATCATCTTCGAGCACCTGGTCATCACCGTCTGGGGTACCGATCCGCAGCGCTTCCGGCTGCCGTTTCACGACGCGAACCTTCGGTTCGGCGACCTGGTGATCGGCATCCCGCACCTCACGAGCCTCGTCCTGGCGATCGTGCTGGTGGCACTGCTCTCGATGCTGCTCAAGCGCACACGGATCGGGCGGGCACTGCGCGCGATCGCCGAGAAGCCGGACGCGGCGACGCTGATGGGCGTCGAGGTCAACCGGATCGTCCCGGTCGTCTTCATCATCGCCGGTGTGCTCTCGGGGCTCGCCGGGATCCTGTACGCCGCCAGCTACGGCACCGTCACCCCGTATGACGGCGACCTCGTCGCCGCGGACGCGATTGCCGGCATGGTTCTCGGCGGGCTCGGCAACGTCTGGGGCGCGATCGTCGGTGGGCTCCTCGTCGGGCTGGTGAAGGTGTTCGCGATCAGCACCTTCGGTGCCGAGATCGAGAAGATCCCGGTGTGGGGCCTGCTGCTCGCGATCCTCGTGCTGCGGCCGACCGGGCTCTTCGGCCACACCCGGATCGGGAAGGGCAAGTTCTGATGGCACGCGTAGCGGACGACGGGGATATATCGTGAGCGGCTACATGGCCGGCGTGCTCGCCACGCTGTGCATCAACGTCGTGGTGGCCTACTCGGTGTTCCTGCCGGCCGCGGCGGGACTGCTGAACCTGGGCGCAGCCGGCTTCGTCCTGATCGGCGGCTACACGGCCGGCGGTCTGACTTCGCTCCTCGGTTGGCCGCTCTGGGTGGCGATCCCGGTCGGCGGGCTGGCGGCCGGCGCGATCGCGTTCGTGATCGCGTTTCCCATCCTGCGCACCCGCGGCGTGTACATGGTGCTCGCGACGTTCGCCTTTGCCGAAGTCGTCGGCGGCGTATTCCTCAACGTCGAATCGCTCGGCGGGGCCTCGGGCCTCTCCGTGATCGCCTACGCGGGGCTTCCCGTGGTGATTCCGGTCACGATCGCCGTCATTGCATTCGTGGCGTGGCTGCTCGCGACGCGCTTCGGTCTCGCGATGCGCGCGACGCACGACGACGAGAACGTCGCGACGCTCTTCGGCGTCAACCTGCGGCTCACCCAGGTCGCGGCGTTCACGATCGGCGGCGTGCTGGGCGGTATCGGCGGGGCGCTGCTCGTGCACCAGTTCAACTTCATCGACGTGCAGACGACGGGGGTGCTGTTCAGCATCTTCGTGTTGCTCTACGTCCTGATGGGCGGCACCCAGACCGCTTGGGGCCCGGTCGCAGGCGCGCTGTTCTTCACGCTGGTGCCGGAACTGCTGCGCCGGATTTCGGAGATCGATCCGAGCCTGAAATTCCTCGAGGGCGTGCGCTACATCGTCTTTGGCGCCGCGGTCGTGCTGCTGATGATGCTGCGTCCCGAGGGCCTGGTGACCCGGACGCTCCTCGAGCGGCTGTCGATCCGGCCACGCCGGACGGAAGCGGCGGAGAAGGGCGCATGAGCGACGCCGTACTCGAAATCGAGAACGTGCACAAGCGCTTCGGCGGGCTCACGGTCATCGACGCGGTGTCGTTCTCCGTGCGGCGCGGCAGCCGTACGGCGCTGATCGGCCCGAACGGCGCCGGCAAGACCACCATCTTCAACCTGGTGAGCGGCATCTACCCGATCGACGCGGGCCGGATCGCGATCGACGGCACCGATATCACTGATGTTCCCGCGCGGTCGCGCATCCGCCACGGTCTCTCGCGCTCGTTCCAGAACATCCGCCTGATGCCGCATCTCTCGACCGTCGAGAACGTCATGCTCGGCGAGCACTGGCGCGCATCGCCGCTCGCGCTGGCGCGTGGGCGCCGTGCCGCCGCCGCGGCCGAGGCGGCGCTGGAGGATGCCGGTCTGGACACCTATCCGGGACAGGTGGTGGCGAACCTGCCGTACGGCGTGCAGAAGCGGATCGAGGTGGTGCGCGCCCTACTGGCGCAGCCGAAGCTCTTGCTCCTCGACGAGCCCGCGGCGGGGCTGAACTCCGCCGAGTCCGACGCGCTGCGGCTGCTGCTCGAGCGCGTGTCGGCGCGCGGGGTCACGCTGCTGGTGGTCGAGCACGACATGAACTTCGTGCGCACGCTGTGCGATCACGTCGTCGTGCTGAATTTCGGGCGCAAGCTCTTCGAGGGCACGCCCGACGCGGTGCACCACGACCCCGGTGTGCTCGAAGCCTATCTCGGCACCCGGACGCGTGCCGCTGCGGGGGGACACTAGTGCTGCTCGAGATCGAGAGCCTCGACGTCCGCTACGGGCGGACGCATGCGGTCAAGGGCATGTCGCTCACGCTCGACGCCGGCGAGATCGTGACCGTGCTGGGGGCGAACGGCGCCGGCAAGAGCTCGCTCCTCAAGGCGATCCAGGGCACGGTGCGCGCCGCCGCGGGGAGGGTGCGCCTCAAGGGCGCGGACGTCACGGGCTGGAGCGCGCCGCGGCGGGTCGCGAACGGCCTGGTGCTCGTGCCGGAGGGTCGGCAGATCTTCACCAGCCTGACGGTCGAGGACAATCTGCACATGGGCGCGTACACGCGCCGGGACGACGCCGGCGCGGACATCGCCGCCGTGTTCGACCGGTTTCCGAACCTCGCCGAACGCCGCCACATGCCGGCTGCGGTGCTGTCGGGCGGCGAGCAGCAGATGCTCGCGATCGGCCGCGCGCTCGTTGCGCGTCCGGCGGTCATGATGCTCGACGAGCCCTCGCTCGGGCTCTCGCCGCTGCTGGTCGAGCAGCTGTTCGACCTGATCGGCGAGCTCAACGGCCAGGGTCTCGCGATCCTGCTGGTCGAGCAGAACACGCACATGGCGCTCGCGACCGCGCATCGCGGCTATGTCCTCGAGCTGGGCGACACCGCGCTCGCGGGCACGGCCGCGGAGCTTGCTGCCGATGCGCGCCTGGCGGCCGCGTATCTCGGCAATGCCTGAGGACGCGTAGAATCGGGTTGCAGGACTCACGAGGAGGAGAGCGATGAAACGCATCACATTGAAGACCGCCGCGCTGGCAGTGGCCGCCGCGGCATTCGCCGTCCCGGCGGGCGCCGAGGATCTGGTGCTGGGCCTGACGTTGGCCAAGACCGGGCGCTATGCGAGCGTCGGCGCGCCCACCGAGATCGCGGTCGACATCGCGGTCGCCGAGATCAACGCGGCCGGCGGGGTGAATGGCCGCAAGCTGCGGGTCGAGAAGTTCGACACCGCGAGCGACGCGAAGAACGCCCAGGTCGCCGCGCAGCGGTTCGCCGAGGACGCCAAGGCGCTCGCGATCATCGGGCCGTTCTCGAGCCAGGAGGCGCAGGTCGCATTCGCCGCCGGCGAGCGGCTCGAGATCGTCCAGATGCCCAATGCCGCATCGGCGCCGGGCCTCACCCAGGATCGCGAGTGGGCGTTCCGGATGACCGAGGACGAAGGCAAGCAGTTCGGCCGCCTGCTGAAGACGCTCGCTGCGAAGAACGTGATCAAGGCCAAGACCGGCGCGGTGATGTACCCGAGCGACGAGTTCGTGGGCAAGTCGCTTGCGTCCTGGATGCCGAAGCTCATGGAGGCGAACGGGTGGACGCTCGTGATCCCGCCCGAGGGATTCCCGACCGCCGCGACCGACCTCTCGCCGCACGTCACGAAGCTGCAGGGCAAGACGCCCGCGGTGCTCGCGTTCGCGGGCCTGCCCGGGGGCGCGGCGAAGGTGATGAAGGAAGTGCGCCGCCAGGGCCACGACAGCGTGCTGATCGGCGCGCAGATCTTCTCCGATCCGGACATCGCGAAAGTTCTCGGCCCGGACGGCGAGGGCGCGGTCTTCGTCGCCTGGTACTGGTGGGACGCGAACGATCGCACGCGGGCGTTCGAGAAGAAGTTTCTCGCCGAGGCGAAGGAGCGCGGCGTGAACAAGAGCGGCGCGCACCACGTCGACGCCTCGGCCTACGATATCGTCTACGTGTACGCCGATGCGATGAAGCGCGCGGGCGTCACGGGCGATCCTGCGAAGCTCAAGGCCGAGCGCAGTGCCATCCGCGCGGCGCTGGCGAAGACCGAGCTGGAGGGCGTGACCGGACGGATCTGCTTCGACAAGGCGCGCGACGCCGAGCTGCCCGGCTACATCATCCAGATCAAGAACGGCCAGCGCGTGCTGCTCGATTCGCACCCGTCGGACAAGTGCAGCTAGGGAAGTTCTGATCAGGTCATCCCCGCACATGCGGGGCTCCAGCGAGCCGTTGAAGATGCTCAGCCTGGATTCCCGCGTGCGCGGGAATGACCGATTTTTGCAGTCATTTCCTAGACGATCGCGGGAAGCTCCGGGCGCGGCTGCAGCGCCCGCTGGGCGGCATCGTCCGGCGCAAGCGTCGCATCCCACAGCTTGCCGACCAGCCGCCGGCCGCTGACGCCGTTGGAGGCGTCCGAGAGCAGCCACAGGAGCGCTGCGTTCATGATGTTCGCCGGGAGCAGGTGACCGTCGGCGCCGCGCCGGCCAGGGCCGCTGCCCGGAATGAAGCTCGTGTCGGTCGCGCCGCCCGGCAGGAGCACGTTCACGGTGACGCCGGTGCCCGCGAGATCCTGCGCCCAGATCCGGCTCATCGCTTCGAGCGCGGCCTTGGACGGGCCGTAGGGCGAGTAGCCGGTGCGCACCATGGTGCCGGGGCTGGTCGAGATGTTCACGATCCGCCCGAAACCGCTCGCGATCATGTGCGGCGCGGCCGCGTGCGCCATGAGGAACGGGCCGAGCGCGTTGATCTCGAGGATGTCGCGCCATCGGTCGACCGGCGCATCCCAGAATCGCGGCGGGGCCACGTTGAACCGCTCGCTCACGTGCCGCATGCCGATGCCGGCGTTGTTCACCAGGCCATGCAGCGTGCCGAACGCGGTGCGCGCACGCGCCACGACGCGCTCGCATCCTGCCGGATCGCGCACGTCCGTCACCTCGCCGACGAAGCGTCCGGGCCCGGCAGCTGCCGCCACCTCGGCCTCGACCTGCGCAAGCTCGGACGCGGAGCGCGCGCACGCCGCGATCCGCGCGCCGGCGCCGGCCAGCGCCAGCACGAATTCCCGGCCGATGCCGCGCCCGCCACCGGTCACGATGACGACGCGATCGCGAAGCGAAGGGTGACTGCTCATTCGAATCAGGCGTGCCTGCGGTCCGGTGGCCATCCCAGGACTCGCGCATGCTAACCCGGGCGGCCCCGGGCTGCCCCGCGCTGAGGCGAAGCGGTATCATGCGCTGTAGGCATTCGCGACAACGCGACACCCGAGGCCACTATGCATCCGTACACGATGTCCGACGCGGTCCGCGCGCGCATCCTGGCGCGCCAGGGCCGGCTGCACGCGCACGAGACGATCGACGCGGCGCGCACCGCGCTGCTGGTGGTCGACATGCAGAACTATTTCGTCGCCGAGGGGTATCCCGCGGAGATCCCGGCCGCGCGCGGCATCGTCCCGGCGGTCAACCGCATGGCACAGGCCCTGCGCGCTGCGGGCGGGACGGTGGCCTGGCTTCGTACCACTGCGCGCGGCGCGCTCGAGCGCTGGGCGAACCATCACCGGCACATGCTAACCGATGCACGCTCCGCGGCGCGTCTGGCGGGGCTCGCCGAGGACACCGAGGGATCTCGACTCTTTCCCACGCTCGAGACGCGCGCGGGCGACCTGCAGGTCGAGAAGATCCATTACAGCGCGCTCATTCCCGGCTCCTCGCCGCTCCACGAGCTCCTCGCGGCGCGCGGCATCGAGACGGTGCTCGTCGCCGGCACCGCGACCAACGTGTGCTGCGAATCCACGGCGCGCGACGCGATGATGCTTGACTACCGGGTCGTGATGCTCGCGGACGCGAATGCGGCCGCAACCGACGCGGAGCACGCCGCCGCGCTCGACGGGATCGCGCTCTTCTTCGGCGACGTCATGACCGTCGACGAGGCGGCCGCGCGCCTGCAGCCGGCCGCCGGGCGCAAGAGCGCCTGAGCGCCCCGCCCCGTGTAAACTCGGCCCGACGCGCGGCGCTACGGGACACTGGGCATGAGCGACACTGACATCTACCGCCAGCAGAACTTCGGCAACCGGATCGGCTTCGGCCGCAAGACGGCGCTGCTCATAGTCGACTTCACCGTGGGGTTCAACGATCCGGCGCTCTTCGGCGGCGGCAACATCGATCCCGCCGTGCAGCGGACCGTGGGCCTGCTCGACTACTTTCGCGGCGCGCGGCTGCCGATCGCCTACACGCGCGTGGTCTACGCCGACGACGGATCGGACGCCGGCGTTTTCACGCTGAAGGCCCCGCGGCTGAAGATGCTCACCGAGACGCATCCGGCTGGGCAGGTCGTGCCGGAGCTCGCGCCGCGCGCCGGTGAGCTCATCGTGCGCAAGACGCAGGCGTCGGGGTTTTTCGGCACGGGCCTTGCGCCGTGGCTGGTCCAGCATGGCGTCGACACCGTCGTCGTGACCGGCTGCACTACGTCGGGGTGCGTGCGCGCGACCGTCGTCGACGCGGTGAGCCTCAATTTCCGGCCGGTCGTGGCGCGCGATTGCGTGGGCGATCGCGCCATGGGCCCGCACGAGGCCAACCTGTTCGACATGGGACAGAAGTACGCGGACGTCCTGGATCGCGACGCGATCGTCACCGAGCTCGGCCGTCTCGCGCGCGCGGCCTGACCCGAAGCACGCGCGGCGATCGATTCCTCGCGCGGGCCGCGCCGGGCGGAACTATTCAGAGCAGATTGCAGGAGGCGATTCACATGGGTTTCGAAAACGCAGGCATCGACCTCGCCAGGACCCGCGAGCGGCCGCAGCAGGAGGGCGGGCGCCAGGTCAACTACGTCGGCCACCGCGCGCGGATCGGCGTCGTGGTGCCCTCCACGAACACGTCGGTCGAGTACGACTGCCAGCGCATCGTTCCGCGCGGCGTCTCGTGGCACACGACTCGCTTCCTGATCACCCACACGGATCTCTCCGACGACGAGAACTTCGTCAAGTTCCTGCTCGAGCTGCGCGAGACCATCGGCGCGTCGATCACCGCGCTCATGACCTGCAAGCCGGACCACGTGATGATGGGCATGTCGGCCGAGACCTTCTGGGGCGGCATCAAGGGCAACGACGGCTTCGTCGACCGCATCCAGGAGATGGTGGGCGACTTCGGCCTCACGACCGGGGCGAACGCGGTCATCGCGGCGCTGGAGGCACTGGACATCCGGGCCGGCAAGAACCTCGCGATCCTCACGCCCTACCAGCCGGTCGGCGACAAGAACGTGCGGCTTTTCTTCGAGGACCTGGGCTACAACGTGAAGCAGCTCGTCGGCCTGCGCTGCCCCAACGCCAACGACTCCATCGCGCTGGTGTCCGAGCCCGAGGTGATCGACGTCGTGCGGAAGATGGACGGCGACGACATCGACGCAATCGTCCAGGTGGGCACCAATCTGTCGACGCTCGGCATTTTCCCGACGATCGAGAAGTGGCTCGCCAAGCCGGTGCTGCCGATCAACGCGGCGACCATCTGGCATGCGCTGCGCTCGTGTGGCATCCGCGACCGGTACGACAACCTCGGTCGTCTCTTCGAGGAGCACTGATGCGAGCGAGCGTCGCCGCATGACCGGAGTCGGCAATGTCGTGGTCGCGGGCGCCGGGCCGGTGGGGCTCACCGCCGCGCTCGTCCTCGCGCGCGCCGGCGTTCCGGTCACTGTCCTGGAGGCGAAGGACGAGCTCGCGATCGACCTGCGCGCCTCGACCTGGCATCCGCCGACGCTCGACATGCTCGCCGGGCTGGGGCTGACGGACGAGATCGTGCGCGCTGGCCTGGTCGCGCGGCACATGCAGATCCGCGACCGGCGCTCGGGCGCGATCGCCGAGTTCGACATGGAGCTGCTGCGCGGCGAGACCGATCACCCCTATCGCGTCCAGTACGAGCAGTACAAGTACACGCGGCTCGTGCTCGAGCGTCTGCAGGCGTTTCCCGACGCGCGCGTGGTGTTCGGCGCGAAGGTCAAGTCGGTCGCGCAGGCTGCCGATCGCGTCACCGTCACGGTCGACGCGCGCGACGGGGCGGCCACGCACGCGGGCGATTACCTCATCGGTGCGGACGGCTCGACGAGCGCCGTGCGCGAGTCGATCGGGATCGAATTCGAGGGCCACACCTTCCCGGAGCGGTTCTACACCGCCAGCACGGCCTACGATCTCGCGGCGCACATGAATCGCCTCTGCCACGTGAACTACTTCGCGGACATCGAGGAGTGGTGCGTGCTGCTGCGGGTGCCCGGGATGTGGCGCTGCCTCTTTCCGACCCGCGTCGACGAGCCGGATGCGGAGGTGCTCTCGGACGCCGGCACCGATGCGCGGCTCCAGGCGCTGTGTCCCAAGCCGGGCGCTTACGATACCGTTCACCGCACGATCTACCGCGTGCACCAACGGGCCGCGCAGCGCTATCGCGTCGGCAGAGTCTTTCTCGCGGGCGACGCGGCGCATCTCAACAATCCGATCGGCGGCATGGGCATGAACGGCGGGTTGCACGACGCGCTGAGCATCGCCACGAAGCTCGTCGCCGTTCACCGGCGCGAGTCCGATGCCGCGGTGCTCGACCGCTACGAGCCCGAGCGCCGACCGATCGCCATCGAGTACATCAACGCGAGCACTGCGAACAACAAGAAGCTGATGGAGGAGCGCGATCCGGAGGCGCGCCGGCGCGCGCAGGAGACCCTGTGCCGCACCGCGGAGGACCCGGTCTCGGCGAAGGCGTTCCTGATGAAGAGTTCCATGATTCTCGCAGTACGCGACGCGGCGGCCGCGGGCCAAGCCGCGACGACGTGAGCCGCATCGGTTCAGGCACCCGAAAGGAGAGAGCATGAGCAACGCCAAGCGAAAGGCATTCGCCGCGCGCGTCCGGAAAGGACCGCTGGTGGTGGCGCCCGGGATTTTCGACATGATCTCGGCGCGCATCGCCGACCGGCTGGGCTTCGACGCGCTCTACATGACGGGGTACGGCGTGGTCGCATCGCATCTCGGCCTGCCCGACGCCGGGCTCGCGACCTATACCGACATGGTCGGGCGGGTCACGCAGATGGCCGCCGCGACCGCGACGCCGATCGTCGCCGATGGGGACACCGGCTACGGCGGACTGCTGAACGTCCAGCACACGGTGCGCGGCTACGAGTCCGCCGGCGCGTGCGCCATCCAGATCGAGGACCAGGAGTTTCCGAAGAAGTGCGGCCATATGCTCGGTCGCCGCGTCATTCCGGCGGCCGACATGGCGGCGAAAGTGAAGGTCGCGGTCGACAGCCGGAGCGACGCCGATTTCCTGATCATCGCACGCACGGACTCGCGCTCGTCCCTCGGTCTGGACGAGGCGCTGCGCCGCGCCGAGACCTACCTAAAGGCCGGCGCCGACGTGCTGTTCGTCGAGTCGCCGGAGTCGATCGACGAGATGCGCAAGATCGGCGAGACGTTCAAGGGCGTGCCGCTCTTCGCGAACATGGTCGAGGGCGGGCGCACGCCGGTGCTCGATGCGAAGACGCTCGCCGAGATCGGCTATCGCATCGCGATCTTCCCGGTGATCGGGTTTCTCGCGGCGGGCGCGGCGCTCGAGCGCGCATATCTCGACCTCAAGGCCACCGGGTCGAGCACATCACTCTCCGTGCCGCTCTATGATTTCAAGCGCTTCAGCGCGCTGATGGGCTTTGACCGCGTCGCCGAGTTCGACCAGCACTATCGCGGCATCGAGGAGACGGCCGCGGGAATGAAATAGTGCCGCGGACTGCCGACTACCGGCCGTACGGCTTTCGCGCGAAGCTCGGCCTGATCGTCCCGCCGACCAACACGGTCAACGAGGCCGAGTGGGCGCGGATGGCGCCCGAGGGCGTCACCGTGCACGTCGCCCGCATGCCGCTGCATTCCGACACGACGAGCGAGGCGGGCCGCAAGGCGCTCTACGCCGACATCCGGCTTGCGAGCACCGAGCTTGCCAAGTCGAGCCCCGACGTGATCGCGTATGCCTGCACGGCGGGCTCCATGGTCACGCCGCTCGACACGCTGACGCGTTACATGGAAGAAGTGTGCGGCGTGCCGGCCGTGGCGACCGCGCCGGCGCTGGTGCTCGCCTGCCGTGCGCTCGGTGTCACGCGCGTGGCGCTCGCCACACCGTACCACGACGCATTGAACGAGCACGAAGTGCGATTCCTCGCCGCGAACGGCATCGAGGCCGTGAGCGTGCGTGGCTTGGGCATCGGCGCGGGCGGGCCTCAGGAGTACGTGCGGATCGCGCGCGTGCCCAAGGAGGAGGTTTTCGAGCACTGCCGCGCAACCGATGCGCCGGACGCGCAGGCCATGGTGGTGAGCTGCACCGACTTCGCAGCGATGGAGGCGATCCCGCGCCTGGAGGCCGCGCTCGGCAAGCCAGTCGTCTCGTCGAATCTCGCGACGTTCTGGCGCGCGCTGCGCGCGGCCGCAGTTGAGGACCGGATTCCGGGCTTCGGCATGCTGTTGGCGTCACATTGAACCGCGCATCGACCCGCTCACCGGGACGAGATCTCCTGTGACCTGGTCTATCCCGGTTCGCGCCGTCGTTCTCGCCCTGGTGATTCACACGCTCTGGGGCGCGAATCCCGTCGCCGTCAAGGTGGGACTCGAGGTCTTCCCGCCGCTCTGGAGCGGCTTCTTGCGCTTCGTCCTGGGCAGTGCATGTGTGGTCGTTTGGGCACGCGTGATGGGAGTCTCCCTCTGGCCACCGCGCGAGGAGTGGCCGGTGCACATCGGTCTCACTTTGATCTTCACCACGCAGATCGCGATGATGAACATCGGCTTCGGAGCGACCACCGCGGCAAATAGCGCAGTGCTGATCGCCACCAATCCGCTCTTCGGGGTTTTCTTCGCGCACTGGTGGGTCCCCGGTGACCGGCTCACACCGGGTCGAGTCCTTGGCGTGCTGGTCGCCTTTGCGGGGACCGCCCTGGTGCTGGTGCGCTGGACGGGAGACGCCGCGAATCTCGATGCGACACGCTTCGGCGACTGGATGGTGCTCGGCAGCGCCTGCGTGCTCGGGATGCGCCTCGCGCTGTGCGGCCGGTTGCTGCGCACCGTCAACGAGATTCGCCTCACGTTGTGGCAGATGCTCCTCTCGCTGCCGCTCTTCCTCGCCGGAGGCCTCACGTTCGAGACCTTGCGACTGGAGAATCTCGGTTGGGGCCCGATCGCGGGCATCCTCTACCAGGGCATCGTAATCGCGGGCCTCGGCTTCTCGGTCCAGTACTACCTTCTGCGCCGCTACAAGCCGAGCGTGATGATCAGCTTCAACTTCGTCGCCCCGGTGGCGGGCGTGCTGCTCGGCATGTGGGTCCTCGACGAGCGCTTGACGCCCGCGCTGCTCGGCGGCATGGCGCTCGTCGCGCTGGGGATCACGCTCATCGCGCGGAAGTGAGCCCGGAGGCGAGCTCCCCGAGCACCTCGTCGGTGCGCGCGAGCCGCGCGAACTTGTTGCGCCAAATGTCCAGGCAGGCCTGATGAAGGTGGTCATGAATCGCCGCCATGCCGTCAGTCACCGCGATGACCCGGTAGTTCCGGTTGGCGGCGGCCAGCACGGTGCTGTTGACGCAGATGTCGGTCGTCACGCCGGTCACGATCAGGCGGTCGACACCCCAGGTGCGCAGGGCGAGCTCCAGCGGCGTGCCGTAGAACTTGTCGTAGGTGTGCGCCCGGACGACGAGCTCGTCCGCGCGCGGCGCGAGCGCGTCGATCGTGGCCGAGGAATCCGCTCCGGTCCCCGGACGTGGCCCGATCAGGCAGTTGCTGGACGGCCTGCCGAAGCCGCCCGGCGCACCGGGTTCGGCGGGCAGGTGCTCGGGCCCGAACGGATCGCCGCGCAAGCACGGAACGACCGGCGAGTAGACGAACTCGGTGAACGCGACGCGGACGCTCGCGGCGCGGCACGCTTCGACCAGTCGCGCGACGTTGGACACCACTGCGCGGCCTTTGGGGACTTCAAGCGCGGCGCCCTGGTCGAGGAAGCCGTGCTGCATGTCGACGACGAGCAGGGCGCTGCGCACCGGAATCACCCGGTGCGACTGCTCGATGTTCGCCTGTTTCGATCGGAGGAGTTCTTCCACGGTCATTGCGGGCGCTCCAGATGCGGACGGGTCGGAGGAGGGGTGTATCCTGGTATCAGCGACGAGAAGGCTACACAGATTTGCAGTGCCCTCGCCAACGAGGGGATATACAAGGGGGAATTCTCCCCCTTGTTCGTGCGCCCGCTCTTGCATGAAGCAGCATGGCCTCGATTTCGAGATAAGTTCTAGTCCCTATGGTAGGCCGAAGCTACGACACCCTCACCGGTCCCGCCGCGTGGATCGGAGCGGAGATCCAGCATGACGCGGCCTGGATCCATCGCCTCGACGCGGCGGCGACGGCGGAGATCGACGCGGCGCTCGCGCACGCCAAGCGCGTCGGCGCGAAGATCCCGTTCGCGGCGGACGCGTTTCCGCTGCCGCGCCTCGCCGCCGAGCTCGACGTCATCCTGGAGGAGATCGGGAACGGGCGCGGCTTCGTGCTACTGCGCGGCCTGCCGCGCAGCCGCTACACCGACGCGGAGTGCGAGCTCATCTACTGGGGGCTCGGCGTGCACTGGGGCAATCCGGTGTCGCAGAACGCGCGCGGCCATCGCCTGGGCCACGTGCGCGACGAGGGCCGGGTGTTCGCCGACCCGACGGCGCGCGCCTACCAGACCAGCCAGCGCCTGGACTTCCACTGCGACCTGCTGCCGGTCGACGTGCTCGGCCTCTTCTGCCTGCGCACCGCGAAGTCCGGCGGCACGAGCAAGGTGGTGAGCGCGCTCACGATCCACAATGTCCTGCGCGGCGAGCGCCCGGACCTGCTCGAGACGCTGTACGGGACGTTCCACGTCGACTGGCGCGACGAGGAGCCGGCGGGCGAGCGGCCCTGGTTCACCATCCCGATGTTCAGCGTTCGCGACGGCAAGCTCGCGTCGCGGATCTGCAGCCGCGCCTACTACGAGTCGGCGGCCCGGTTCGGCGACCAGTACCGGCCCACCGACCTTCAGCGCGAGGCCCTCGACAAGGTTCAGGAGATCGCGAACCGGCCGGAGCTGATGCTCACCATGGATTTCCAGGAGGGCGACATCCAGCTGCTCAACAATCACGTCACCCTGCATGCGCGCGACGCGTACGTCGATCATGCCGCGCCGGAGCGCCGCCGGCATCTGCTGCGGATGTGGATTGCCGTCGCCGACGCGCGGCGCCGGCCGCTCTCGGACGCGCTTGCCGAGCGCTACCGGTGGGTTCGCGAGGGCGGCATCCCGGTGAAATCGGCACCGAGCAAGCTTTCCTAGCCGGGCAGAGCGGTCAGGCCTTCAGCGGCTTGTAGCGGATGCGGTGCGGCCGCGCGGCTTCCTCGCCGAGGCGCTTGCGCTTGTCGGCTTCGTACTCCTGATAGTTGCCGTCGAAGAAGACGACCTGGCTGTCGCCCTCGAACGAGAGGATGTGGGTGGCGATGTGGTCGAGAAACCAGCGGTCGTGGCTGATGACGAGCACCGAGCCGGCGAATTCCAGCAGCGCCTCCTCGAGCGCGCGCAGCGTCTCGACGTCGAGGTCGTTCGAGGGCTCGTCGAGCAAGAGCACGTTGGCGCCCGCGAGCAGGGTTTTCGCAAGATGCAGCCGGCCGCGCTCACCGCCGGATAGCTGGCCCACGAGCTTCTGCTGGTCGGCGCCCTTCAGGTTGAAGCGGCCGAGGTAGGCGCGCGAGGGCATCTCGAACTTGCCGACCGTGACGATGTCGGCGCCGCCGGAGACTTCCTCCCAGACCGTCTTCGTGTTGTCGAGCGCTTCTCGTGACTGGTCCACCTGCGCGAGCCTGGCCGTCGCGCCGATCACGATCTTGCCCGAATCGGCCTTCTCCTTGCCGGTGATCATCCGGAAGAGCGTGGACTTGCCGGCGCCGTTCGGGCCGATGATGCCGACGATCGCGCCGGGCGGCACCTTGAACGAGACCTTGTCGATCAGCAGCCGGTCGCCGAAGCCCTTGCTGACTTCGTTGAACTCGATCACCTCGTTGCCGAGCCGCTCGGCGACCGGAATGAAGATCTCCTGGGTCTCGTTCCGCTGCTGGTGCTCGTAGGAGGAGAGCTCCTCGAAACGCGCGAGGCGCGCCTTGCTCTTCGCCTGGCGGCCCTTCGCGTTCTGGCGCACCCACTGGAGCTCGGCTTTCATCGCCTTGAGGCGCCCGGCTTCCTGCTTTGCCTCGGTCTCGAGCCGCTGCTCCTTCTGCTCGAGCCACGAGGAGTAGTTGCCCTTCCACGGAATGCCGTAGCCCCGGTCCAGCTCGAGGATCCATTCCGCGGCGTTGTCGAGGAAGTAGCGATCGTGGGTGATGGCGATGACCGTGCCCGGGAACTTCTGCAGGAAGAGCTCGAGCCACTCGACGCTTTCCGCATCGAGATGGTTGGTCGGCTCGTCCAGGAGCAGCATGTCGGGCTTGGAGAGGAGCAGGCGACAAAGCGCCACGCGCCGCTTCTCGCCGCCGGAGAGCGGCGCGACCTTCGCATCCCAGGGCGGCAGACGCAGCGCGTCCGCGGCGATGTCGAGCTGGACATTCGAGTCGGCGCCGTCGGCGGCGACGACCGCTTCGAGCTTTGCCTGCTCGTCGGCGAGCTTCTCGAAATCGGCGTCGGGCTCGGCGTACGCGGCGTACACCTCTTCGAGGCGCCGCTTCGCGGCGAGCACGTCGCCGAGCCCCTCCTCGACGATCTCGCGGACGGTTCTCGCGGGATCGAGCTGCGGCTCCTGCGGCAGAAATCCGACGCGCATGTCCGGCATCGGGATCGCTTCGCCTTCGAAGTTGGGGTCCTCGCCCGCCATGATCTTGAGCAGGCTCGACTTGCCCGATCCGTTCAATCCGATCACGCCGATCTTGGCGCCCGGGAAAAAGGAAAGCGAGATGTTCTTCAGGATGACGCGCTTCGGCGGCACGACCTTGCCGACCCGGCGCATGGTGTAGACGTACTGTGCCATGGAGAAAAAAGCTTCCTTGCTGATTCAAATGATGACGCAGACGTCATTATCGCCGCTCCCGCGGGATTCCGAGCGATCCGGCGCGCGGACGCACGGGTGAGAGCGCGCTCGCTTCCGGCGTTACACTGCGCACTGCTCCGAACGTGCACCGCTCCCGACGCAACGGATTTCCGCATGGCCTTTTCCTACTTCCTGTTCTACGATCACGGCGGCCGCGCCGACCTCGCGCTCAGCGCGACCGATAAGTCCCGCTTCGTCGCAATCGTTCGCGCGACTCCGGGCCTGGCGCGGGCGCTGGTCTATACACCGGAGAGCGCGGTCGATCCGTACCTGGATGACGGACCACCCCCGCCGCTTGCCGCGCAGCTCGATTTTGCCGCGATCGACGCGCTCGAGAGCGCGCTCGCGCGCGACGGGCATCTGCAGGCGCTGGCCGCGCCCGACGTGATGCCGAGCCTCGCCGGCGCGCAGGTCAGCCAGCAGGCAATGCTGCTGCGCACGTTCGCCGTGCCGGACCCGGTATACCGGACCGCATCCGGCGAGCTGCCCTGCAGCTATCTCGTGTCCTATCCAGGTCCGGCGGAGGATCTCAACGAATGGCTTTCGTTTTACATCTCGCACCATCCGGTGCCCATGGCGACGTTTCCCGGCATCCGCGAGCTCGAGGTGCTGACGCGCATCGACTGGTGCGGATTCCTTCCCTGGCCGCGCGCCAATGCGATGTTGCGCAACCGGGTCGCGTTCGACAGCGAGCAGGCGCTCGAAGCGGCGCTCGCCTCGCCGGTGCGCCACGCGATGCGTGACCATTACCGGCAGTTTCCGCCGTTCGCGGGCGGCAATACGCATCATCCGATGGAGACGCTGATCGTTACACCATGAACGCACCGATTTCCCGCACCAAGGTCGTCATCGCCGGGGGCGGCCCGGCCGGCCTGATCATCGCGATAGAGCTTGGTCGCCGCGGCGTTCCGTGCGTGCTGGTCGAAGAGGACGCAGGGCCGCCCCAGTTCCCGAAAGCGAACGCAACGACGTCGCGCACGATGGAGC
Organism: Burkholderiales bacterium; assembly: GCA_041617635.1. GTDB lineage: Bacteria > Pseudomonadota > Gammaproteobacteria > Burkholderiales > SG8-39 > JAABRB01. The sequence goes on from JBFJOO010000022.1 coordinate 22,641, forward strand.
ATTACCGGCGGCTCGGATTCGCAACGGAGATCCGTGCGCTCGGCCTCCCGCTGGACCACCCGCAGGACATCGCCTATTTCACGCGCTACGCGACGCACGAGATTGCGCGCGTGCCCTGGCGTTCGAGACGCGAGGCGATCGCGGCGCGCGAGGAGGCCAACTCCCGCTGGCCGACCCCGGAGCCGCTGCATCGCACCCAGCAGATGTACATCGAGCCGGTGTTGAAGCGTCAGGCCGAGCGCTGGCCTTCAGTCGACGCGCGTTTCGGCTGGCGGCTCGTCGACATGCGTGCGCGCCCGGACGGCGTGTCGGCGACGCTCGAAGAGATCGCGAGCGGCCGGCGCGAGGCGTTCGCGTGCGAGTACCTCGTCGGCGCGGACGGCCCGCGCTCCATCGTGCGCGAGTCGCTCGGCATCGAGTACCAGGGCTGGTCGGGCGAAGAGCGCGACTTCATGGGCGGGCGGATGCTGGCGCTTTACTTCCGCTCGCGGGATTTCTACGATCTCGTTCCCAAGAAGCGCTGTTGGCAGTACTGGGCGGTGAATCGGGAGCGACGCTCGTTTCTCTGCGCGATCGACGGCGAAAGCCTGTTTGTCTACCACACCCAGCTGCCGCGCGGAGAGGAGCCCAGCGAGGCGCTGGCCCGCAAGTCGCTAGCGCTCTCGACCGGTCGGGAGTTCCCGATCGAGGCCATCGGCACGGCGACCTGGACCGCCGGGTTCACACTGGTGGCCCAACGCTATGCGGATGCGAATGAGCGCGTGTTCATCGCCGGCGACGCGGCGCATCTCTTCACGCCGACCGGCGGGCAGGGCTACAACACCGCGGTGGACGATTGCGCGAACCTTGGCTGGAAGCTCGCCGCCGCATGCCAGGGGTGGGGCGGCGCGTGGCTCCTCGGCACCTACGAGTCCGAGCGCAAGCCGATCGGGCACCGGAACACGGGGTTCGCGCGCGCCATGGCCGACTCCATCGGCAGGATGACGCCGCCCGCGGATCTCGAGGACGAGACGCCCGAAGGCGCGCGCAGCCGGGAAGTGCTGGGTCAGAAGCTGGTCGAGCATTGCAACCGGGAGTTCGACATCCCGGGCATTCACTTCGGCGTCTTCTATGGCGGTTCGCCGATCGTCTGCGACGATGGGACGCCGCCGCCCGCCGACGATTGGCACCACTACACGCCGCACGCGACGCCCGGCGCACGCGCACCGCACCTCTGGGTGAGCGACGGGGTGTCGGTCTTCGACCGGCTCGGACGCGATTTCACGCTGTTGCGGCTGGGCGGCGCGGCGCACGACACGAGCGGTCTCGAAGCGGCTGCGCGCAGGCGCGCCACCGCGCTGGCCGTCATCGACGTGTCGCCGACCGAGGCCCGCGACCTCTACGGGCGGGATCTCGTACTCGTCCGCCCGGACCACCACGTGGCGTGGCGCGGCAACGCACCGCCCGCCGATCCGCAGGCCGTGATCGATCGCGTGCTCGGCTTCGGTTGAGACGGTGACCCCTGCGGTAGGCTCGAGGGCGCGCAGCGTCCGCTGGACTTTCGCGGGCGGCGAGAGGCAATATCACGGCGGTGCCGGGCGCGGGGCGGGAGCCCGGGCAGGACGTCTGGTCGGTGGGCCCGTCTGTCAATCAGCGTAAGGGGAAGATCATGTGGAAAATCGTCGGGGCGGTGCTGATCGGCATCGCGGCGGCCGGGCTCGCGGGGTGCCGCGTCGCGCCGGTCATGGACATCGTCGATGCGCCGGTCATCGAGCCGGGCGGCGGCCAGAAGCTGACCGCCGAACAGGTCAAGCTCGCGATCCAGCGGGCGGGCGCGACGCTCGGCTGGCAGATCAAGGAGGTGCAGCCTTTTCTGCTCGAGGGAACGCTCAACCTCCGCTCGCACATGGCGCAGGTCAACATTCCCTATAGCGCGCAGCGCTACAGCATCGTCTACAAGGACAGTCAGAACCTGAACTACGACGGCAAGCAGATCCACAGCAACTACAACGGCTGGGTGCAGAATCTCGACAAGGCGATCAAGGTCCAGATGGGCATCCGGTAGCGCGCAGTACTCTCGCCTACCAATCGGCTGCCGATTTGCGGAACCGGGAGAACCAGTGAGACCCAGCTGGGTCTGCAATGACTTGGGAACCGGCCCGCGTCACGTCCCGTCACGCGCGAGCAGCGCGACCGTGGCGCGGCCACCGGCGACCGGGCGTTCGCCCGCCTTCACTGCAAACGCATACACGAGCCCCGTAGCGTCCGCCGCCAGGCAGCTGGCGGATACATCGAGATCCGTCGCGAACTCGTCCAGCGTGCCGGCATACAGTGCGACGCTGCGCACGGCGACGAGATAGCCGGGCGCGGCGGTGGTGTCCGGCCGGGCGCGCAAGCCGCCGTGCACGGCCATCGCCTGCGCCGCGTACTCGATTGCGACCACTGCGGGCAGACGGCCATCCATGCGCAACGGATTCTCCGGAGCGCGGTGGCTGGTCGCGCGACAATCGATCCGGGCGTCGTCCCAGTGTGCGACCGAATCGAGCAGGCACATCGCGCCGCGGTGCGGCAGGAGACGTTCGAGCGCGTTCCTATCAAGCGGCATCGACCCGCACGCGCAACGCGTTACTCGCGTTCAGGTCGAGCACGACGCTGCGCGACTCCCCACGCGCGATCGGCACAAGCAACGGGATCGCGCGCCCGATCGGGTTGGCGAGCCGCAGCGCCTCCAACCTCCGCTCGGGCATCTTCGCGCCGGCAGCCGCGGCGCCCGGCGCGATCTCCAACCCCAGTCTCGCGATATCGTGCGCGCCTTTGCCGGGTGCGAGGAGAAGCGCAAGACCGCCCGGGGCGGCGATCGGATGCATGGCGAGCAGGGGCGGCGGCATCGGCACGTCGTAGGCGACGAGCAGCACGTTGCGAGCCTCGCTCTTCGCCTGCACGGCCGCTTCGAGCAGCCCGGCCCCGAACACGTCGTCGGTCCCCGTAACCATGCTGGCCGGGGCGCGGCTCTGGACCGCGATGGTCCAGTATCCGCTCGCCGTGTTGTGCACGGAGTTGTGGAAGCGGGTCGGCGAGATCTCCGGGTGCGGGCTCGCGAGCGCGAGGCAGATATGGTGCAGGACGTCGCCGTCGCTGTCGGTCGACACGAACACGCTCGCCAGCGTGGCGGGGTCGATATTGGCCTGAGCGACTGCCTGTTGCGCCACGGCGATCGCGAGACGCACCGAAGGGCTGGCGCGCCGGCGTTCCGCGCTCGGCAGAACGTCCGGCGACGACAGGTTGAACGCGCCGCCAGCGTACTCCGACGCTCCCGCGAGCACGCTGCGCGCGGCGGGCCAGTCATCGAGCCCCGGCGCGGCGAACCCGATTCCGCGGATCGTCACCTCGATCAATGCGGCACTCCGAACACGAGGCTCGCGTTGTTGCCGCCGAATCCGAGCGAGTTGGCGAGCACCGCTCGCACCGGGCGCGTGGCGCACTGCAGCTGGATCTGCGCCTCGCACTCCGGATCGACGACCGTCGTGTTGACGGTGCCCGGAACGAATCCATGCTCGATTGCGAGGAGGCTCGTGACGGCACCGATGATTCCGGATGCGCCCAGCGTATGACCGAAAAACCCCTTCAGCGACGTGACCGGCGTATCGGGTCCGACGACATTCACGATCGCATGCGCCTCGACCATGTCGTTGTTGCGGGTTGCGGTGCCGTGCGCGCTCACATAATCGATCTGGCTGGCCGTGAGGCCGCTGCGCTCGAGCGCAGCGGCCATCGCGAGCCGGGCGCCCAGGCCCTCGGGATGGGGCGCCGACATGTGGTACGCGTCGGCGCTCTCGCCATATCCGAGCAGCGCGATCCGGCTCGCGCTGGTGTCCGCACCCGGCGTGGGCGCGCGCTCGAGCAGCGCGAATCCCGCGCCCTCGCCCGGCGACAGGCCGTCGCGCGTCGCGTCGAACGGGCGGCACGGGGTCCGCGACACGAGCTGCAGCGAATTGAACCCGTGCAGCGTGGTGCCGCAGAGGCTGTCGACGCCGGCGACCACCGCCGCGTCGCACAGGCCTGCGCCGATCCAGCGGCTCGCAGTGGCGAAGACTTTCGCGCTCGAGGAGCATGCGGTCGAGATGGTGAGCGTCGGTCCGGTGAGCGCCAACGACCGGCGCACGAACTCCGTCAGGGCGGAAAAATTGTGGGTCTCCGCATAGCGCATCGTGCCGGGCAGCGCGCCGGTCGCCGGATCGCGGTTCCGGTAGCCGATCTCCGTGGACAGCACGCCCGATGTGCTCGTGCCCGCGATGACGGCGACTCGATCCGTGCCGTGTCTGGCGACGGCCCGGGCGACGGCGTCCATGAATCCGTCCTGTTGCAGTCCGAGCCAGGCAAGCCGGTGGTTGCGGCAGTCGAAATCGCGCAGCGGCACCGGCACCGCGACCGACTCAACCTCTGCCACACGGCCGACGAACGCGTCGACGCGCGCCGACCCGAAATCATTGGGAGTGAGCCCCGAGCGCATCGAGGCGAGCGCTGCGCGGGTGGCGTTGCGGCCCGCGCCAAGGGCGGTCACCGCGGTGTAGGCATTGACGAAAAGCGGCTGCACGACGGGCCGGTCCAGGATGCGCGTCGAGTATAGCCGCGTCGCGTAGCGCCGTCATTCGACCGCCGGACGCGCCCAGGCGGCAGAGAAGAAGAGTGAGAGCGCGGCGCCGAGCACCACGGTCTGGCCGATCGCCTGCAGGATCGCGGTGCCGGACGACGCGAGCGCGCCGAAGGCGATCAACGTGGTGAGGTTCGCGACCGCGACCGAATAGGTGCTGCGCAACCGGTCCGCGGGATCCGCCACCGCGCGGTTGAAGAAGAGCGCGTAGTTCACGCCGATGCCGAGCACGAGGAGCAGCGACACGATGTGCAGGAGGGACAGTCGCACCTCCGCGAGGGCGAGGATCGCGGCGGTCGCCGCGATCGCGGCGAGCACCGGGATCATCACGTCGGTTGCGCGCCGCAGGCTGCGCAGGCCGAGCGCGAGCACCGCGGCGATCGCGAGCACCCCGAGGAGCGCGAGGGCGAGCGCCTGTTCCCGGTAGATGCGCACGATGTCATCCGATTCCGCTTTCAGATCGAGCGCCAGGATCGCGAGATCGCCCAGCGCGGCCACGGCGCTCGCCGGTGCGCCCGCGTCGGCCACGCCTGACAGGGGCGCGAGCCCGACCCAGCCGCCGTCCTGCGCGACGAGCAGCGCGCGCACCGCGAGCCCCCACGCCGTGTCCGAAAGGTCGGTCAGCACGACCGGGCGCGCGGCGCGGGCGCGCGTCACGTCCTCGATGAACGGCTTGAAGAGATCGTCCCGGAACGGCAGCCCCCGTGTGGCGCCCCGCAGGCGCTGCGCGAGCTCCTCCGCGTCGGGCAGCGCGGCCTGGCGGGCCTGCTGGGTCGCGACGCTCGGCAGGTACCGGGCCGGCGTGTCGTAGGCGCGGATCGCGCCGGAATCGGCGAGGCGGCGCAGCGCCGGCTCCAGCCGCTCGAAGCGCTGCAGGACCTCCTCCACGGATGCTCCGCGCACCGCGATGATGTGGCGCACGTCGGGCGCACCGAGCGCGGTGCGCAGTTCCTGATCGCGCGCCTTTGCCGTCTCCTGGACGGGGCTGAGATTGGCGAGATCGTTCTCCCACAGGGTGGCATGCCCGAGCGCGATGACGACGGCAGCTGCGACGAACACGGCAGGCACGAGTGGGGCGAGCGCCCGCGCCCGGTCGAAAAGCGCGCCCACCGCCGGTGCCGCGCGCGCGAGCGGCGCGATCTGCTCGCCGGGGCGGGTGAATTCCAGCGCGGGAATCACATAGCGCGTCACGAGCCCCGCGGTCAGCACGCCCGCAAGGGAGAAGAGGCCCAGCTGCGCCAGCCCGACGAAGCTCGAGAGCAGCATGGCCAGCAACCCGAACACAGTGGTGAGCACCGCGAGCCGCAGCGTGGGCCAGATGCGCGCCGCAGTCGCCGCGAGCGGCTCGCGCGCCGCACGATGCGCGACGAGGAAGGTCGGGTAGTCGACCGCCTCCCCGACGAGTGCCGCGCCGAATCCAAGCGTGATGCCGTGCACGATTCCGAACCCGAGACTCACTGCGGCGATGCCGACGCTGATCCCGGTCGCGACGGACAGCAGCCCGAACGCGACGAGCGACACGCGCCGGTACGCTGCGAGCAGGAGCAGCGTGACGCCGAGTCCCGCGATGAGCGTCAGCCTCCAGACGTCCGCCCTGATCGTGGCGCGCGATTCCACGGCGAACACGCTCGGACCGCTCATCACGAGCCCGATGGCCGGGTCGGTGCGCACTGCGGCAAGCGTGGTCGCGATCGCGGCTTGGGCCGCCGCTTGCGCATCGAGGTCGTAGCCCGGTGCGTGCGTCTCGGCCATGAGCAGCGCACGCCGGTGCTGTGCGTCGACCCACACGCCGTGGCTGAGTGCTGGCTGCGAGCGTTGCACGTGCGGTGCGAGCAGGGCCGCGAGCTCGCCGGTCGGATCGCGCGGCAAGGTCGGCCGAATGAGCGGTCCGAGCGGCGAGGCGAAGAGTTCGAGCGTCCGCCCGAGCGCCGCGCGCAGGCCTGGCTCGGTGAAGCGCGCCGCGTTGACCGCGGGGCTGAGGAGGTAACGGTAGGCAAAGAGCGCTTCGCGATCTTGCGTGGCGAGCGCGCGGGCGCCGTTTGCGACGTAGGTGAAATGGCCGCTGGCGCGCAAGCGATTTGCGAGCGCCTGGCTGGTTGCCGCCAGCTCGGCGACTTCCGACCCTTCCACGGCGACGAGGATCAGCCGGGATGCGACGCCGTCGCGCAGTTGGGATACGAGCAGCTCCTGCGCAGGGGTTGCCGCGCGGGGCAGGAAGGCCGTCAGGTCGGCGGTGACGCTCGTGCGGAATGCGAGGATCCAGACGCACGCTGCGACACCAGCCAGCCACGCCGCAATCGGCGCGGCACGCCTCAACGCGACGCCTCGCGCGCGGGCGTGAAGCGCGTCACCGTGCGGTCGCCGTTCGGTTCGACCACCTCCATCTCGGCGAGCGTCGCCGCGCGGCCCTTGACGTGTACCGACGCGACAAACTCGACCAGCGCGGGATCTGAAGGCAGCAGCGTGAGGGCCCAGTCGCTCGGGTCGCCCTTGAGCTCGATCCGGTAGAGGCGGGCGAGCGACTGCAGGTCGCCGCGCAAGAGCGCGCGGATCGTGTCGACGAGATTGGCAAGCACCGGCTGGCTCGCAAGCGATAGCGTGCGTGGTTCGCCCGCCCCGGGGCGCTCGATCGTCACGCGATCACCCTCGATCACGTAACGCTCCACGAACGGCGTTCTCACCTTGCGCTCCAGCGTGGCCGGCGGCGTGAATTGCAGCTCGCCGGTCGTCAGCAGCGGTTCCTTCAGCATGCTCGAGTGCCGGGCCTCAGAGAATGCGATGGTAGGCGCGGGCTGCGCGGCAAGGGCGCTCATTAGCTGCGCGGGAGTAAACGGCGCAGCGGCGACGCCTGCGCCGCCAACGAGGCTCGCCGCGCCGGCGAGCAGGGCTGCGGCGCGGCTCAAGCGGCCGGTCAGTGCGCCTCCTCGCGGGCGGGTTCGGCCCAGGTATCGTAGAAATTGAACCAGTTGTACGGCGCGCTCCGTGCGTGATGCTCGAGGCGCGCTGCATACTCGCTCACGAGCTCGGCGAGGACAGCGTTGCGCGTCGCACGCGGCAGTGCGATGCGCTCGCGAAGCACCTCGAAGTGCAGGTCATACCGCCGGTCGCCCCGGTACAGTCCGAAGCACAGCACGATCGGGGCGCCGACCAGTGCCGCGAAAACGAAAGGGGCTACCGGAAACCACATCGTCGCGCCAAAGAAGGGGCAGGGCACCGCGCGGTCGCCAGGCCGCAGGCGGTCGCCGAGGATGCCGACCAGCCCGCCCGCGTCGATGCGCGCCTTCGCTCGCAAGAGCGAATCGGGCGCGCCGAGGCTGATGATGGATGCGGCCAGCGCAGGGTCGAGCGAGGTCAGGATGCGCAGCATCTTCTGGGCATTGGCATTGTCCATCAGCATGCTGATGTCGAGCTTCGGGTCGGATGTCCCGGCGGCGCGCAACGCCTCGAAGCTGCCGAGATGCGACCCGAGCAGCACCGCGCCGTGTCCGCGCCCGAGCACCGCGAGCACCGACTCGCGGCCGTGGATGCGGAGCTCCAAATCGCCGTGGCGTCCGGTGAGGAAGTACACGCGATCGAGCAGCGTGGCCGCGAAGGTGTGGTAGTGCCGGAACACATCGCGCCAGGATGGCGCGCGACCCAGCGCCCGCCCGAGATACGCCCGCGACGCGCGGCGCGGGCGAACCGAGAAGATCACGAAGTACGCAACGACGGGATAGAGCATCGCGCGCGCGACGGGCCGCCCGATCCGCAGCGCCACCCAGACGATGAACCGGATCAGCGCCGGACTGCCGCGCTGCGCCGCGCCCAGCCAGGCTGATTCAGCTTGCGCGGCGCGCATCGGCATCGAACCGTAGGCTGCCGCGCGCGATTGCGCGCGCGCCGCTGCGGCATTCGAACTGGGCGTACCCGTCCGTGAGCTCGGTGAACGCAACGGTGCACGGCTCACCGGGGCGCAGCGGAGACAGAAATTTCGCTTGCGGCAAACCGGTCAGGCGCACCGGACCGATGCGCGCCTCGAGCGCCCGTTGAACGTGCTCGAGCACCAGCACGCCGGGCACGATCGGATTGCCGGGGAAATGTCCGGCGAGCGCTGGGTGATCGGCCGGGATCACGAAGGTCGGGTCATTCATGTCGGATCAATTGGCGCGCGCGACGCTCGAGCGCCTGGCGAGATCGCAGGCGTGACGCGGTCGGCTTCCGCAGCCAGCGCGCGCAACGCCTCGAGGGTCAACTTGCCTGTCGCGGCCCGTGGGAGCCGCTCCACTTTCACCAGGGGGCGCGGAAGGAACGCGGGATCGACCGAGCGCCGAAGTGCGGCGAGAATCTTGCCCGTCGAGAGCCCCGGTGCCACGACGAACGCGACGAGGCGCGCGACGTGGCCGTCCGGCGATTCCCGCACGTGGAACACGCCGTCCTCGATGCCGGGAATCTCCATCAGCTTGTGGTTCAGGTCGCCCAGGGACGCCCGCTTGCCGGCGACGTTGATCATGTCGCTCGCGCGGCCCTCCAGCAGGAACTCAGTGTCGCTGATCCTGCGCATCAGGTCCGAAACCGGGATTCGCCCCGGCACGTGGCCGCCCGAGAACACCCAGACATCGCCGTCGCGCTCGAGCCGGATGTCGATCATCGTCCGGAACGCGGGCGAAGCCGTCGGGCGGCGCGTGGCGACCACGCCGGTTTCGGAGGAGCCATACAGCTCGAGCACCCGGGTGTGCAGGCGCTGTTCGGTGCTGGCGGCCGCTTCGGGGGCGAGGGGCGCCGCGGCCGATACCACGAGCTCGAGCGGCGGAAGCGACACTTCGGAGGTGAGGCATGCGCGAATGTGAATCGGCGTGGTCACGAGCACGCGCGGCGCAGGCAGTGACTCGAGTGCGCGCTTCACGTCGAGCGCGAGCAGCGGTCGCGCCGGATGAATCGCGCCCCCGATCGCCATCGGCATCACGACGGTCGATTCCAGGCCGTACATGTGCTGCGGCGGGACGGTTCCGAGGAAGCTGTATTGCGCGCCGGCCGCGAGACCGAGCGCCTCGCGTTCGGCGAACGCGCCTGCGACGAGCTCCGCCCAGCGCTTCGAGTTGGGCTGTGGCGCCCCGGTGCTGCCCGAAGTGTAGACGATCGCCGCAACGTGTTCGCCGGCGATCGAAGGCACTTGCGAGATGCGCGGCACCTGGTTCGATTGCTCCGCAAAGACACTGACGGGGAAGCGCGTGTCCGCGATCGGTGCGTCGGCCAACGCCGCACAGCCCGGGTGCGCGTCGGCCATCTGTGCGAGCATCCGCTCGGTCCGGTTGGGAGGCAGCAGCGTGGTCCGGCCCGCGATGAGCGCCGCGGCGAGACCGACCATGAACCGGTAGCGGTCCTCGCAGAGATTGAGCAATTGCGTGCCTGCGGGAAGCGTCGCGGCGACGGCCTCGGCATCGGCAACGAAGCGGCCCGCGCTGATCCGCGCGCCATCGCGCCACGCGATCGCCTGATCGAGGTCGCGATGCCCGATCAACGGCAGCCGCGCGCTCATCCTGGATGGCGCCCCTGCGGGCGAAAAAGCTCCGGTGCGTGGCGCGCGAGGCGCACGGCAACCGTGAGCGGATTGGTGTGCGGCGTGTCCGGATAGCGCCAGCGTCGATACGGATACTCGGCGAGGAAGAGCACGGCCAGCGCGAGGTAGCTCACGACGTTGGTGAACAGCGACCATACTTCGCGCGCGGCGAACTGCGCGAGCAGCACGGATATCAGTGCCATTGCGACGGGAATGATCGTCCATGCCCAGGTGAGCCGGCGCGTGTAGGCCACGAGCTCGCCCGGCATCGTGTCGCCGTGGTCGATGATGCGCGCGACTCGCTCGATGAGCGGGGTGCACCCGGGGCGGAGCGTGCTCCCGAACACTGCTGCGATCGCGAGGTAGATGAGGATGGGCCACGCACCGGCAATGCGCGAGACGGTGCCGAGATCGAGCAGTGCGACGCCCACGATTCCAGCCGCGGCGAGCGCGGCGAGCGCGATGCCCCAGGGCGGGCAGCGGGCGCGGACCACGCTGACCAGCAACCCCGCCGCGACCAACGCCAGGAAGAGGATCATGAGCGGCCGGCTCGACCAGACGATCGCGAGATGCAGCACGATGGGGCTCGTGCCGAGCAGGATCGCGATGAGCGCCTTCATCGCCGTTCCACCGCTGCTATCCGGTTGCGATCGGGTGCGCGCTCATTTCGGACGATGCTCTTCCACGTGCCGGGCGAGGCTGCGCAGCGACGCGAATACCATCCGGCTCGCTTCGTCGTCCGCGCGCAGCTCGACGCCGTAGCGCTTGCCGATCGCGAGCGAGATCTCGAGCATGTCGATCGAATCGAGCCCGAGCCCCTCGCCGTAGAGGGGCGCGTCAGGCGCGATTTCTTCCGCGGCGATCTCGAGGTTGAGCACCTCGACCATCAGGCCGGAGAGCTCGGTTTCGAAAGGTGTTTTGGCGATCATGCTCTGAACGAGGGTCCGGTCGTATTCGCGGGGGCTCGGATGTTACTTTAAATGCATTCGCCACTGCGAGGGGGCTTTTGCGGCGTCGGCCCCGACCTACGCGACCGGCCGGACGTTGACGCGCCGCCGTCGCGCCGCCGCGGCGCTCTGCCCCGGGGCTGCCACGCTCTTCACATAGTAGATCAGCTGGAAGAGCCGGATGCGCCAGCGAACGCCGCGCCCGCCATAAATGTCACCCGCGAGCAGCGAAACGACGCCGTGCACGACCCCGAGCACGTTCCGCGGCTGCATCAGGAGGTCGCGCATGATGGGAGTGGTGACCCGGTAGATGAACCACGAGAACAGGCGCAGGCCGCGCCGGACGCGCCGCTCGTAGGCGCGCACCGCGCGCGGCGCCGCGGCCGGGTCGCGGAGGCTCACATCCACGGCTTCCGCTCCGGCAAACGCGCCGGCCATCGCGAGGTACACACCGGTCGAGAAGACCGGATCGACGAATGCAAAGGAGTCGCCGATCATCAGGCAGTTCGGGCCGTGGGATCGAGCGGACTGGTAGCTGTAGTTTCCGGTCGCGGTCACCGGCGTGATCCGGTGGGCGTCGCGCAGCCGCTTTGCGAGCGGCGGGCAGAGGGCGGTAGTCTCGTCGAGGAACTGCTCGAGGGATCCGCGCCGCGTCTTGAGATAGTACGGCCAGCAGACCGCGCCGACGCTGGTGACACCGCGCGCGAGCGGGATGCTCCAGAACCACCCGTGGTCGAACCAGTAGATCGTAATGTTGCCGGCATCGCGCCCCGTGCGGCGCTCGGCCCCCTCATAGTGCGCGTACAGCGCGGCGCTCGAATGCTTGCGATTTGCCTGCTTGATGCGCAAGAGATTCGCGAGCACGGTATCGCGCCCGGATGCGTCCACGAGAAAGCGGGCGCGCCAGCGGCATTCCCCATCGGGACCCCGCGCGCGCACCTCCGCGCCCCCGGCCGGCAGCGCGACCTCGACAGCCTGCGTCTCCTCGAACACCGCGGCGCCCTTGCGGGCCGCGTTGCGCAGCAGGATGTGGTCGAGATCCGCACGGTGCACCTGAAACGCGCTCGGCGCCGACTTGTCGATGGCGTCGGTGAAGTAGAAGGTGCGGGTCAGGGCGTGGTCGGGCGAGTTGAACTCGGCCCCATTCTTCACGAGCCCGACCTGGCGGATCTCGTCCAGCACCCCAAGGCGCTCGAAAAGCTTGTTGTTGTGCGGCAGGAGCGACTCGCCGATGTGGAAGCGCGGATGCCGATCCCGCTCGAGGACGGCGACGTCCCAGCCCTTCTCGGCGAGCAGCGCGGCGATCGTCGATCCGGCGGGGCCACCGCCGATCACGACCACGTCGCAGCTGCGTTCGGTTGTCGATTCGTCGGTCATCCTGAGCATTCGGCGGGCCGTCCCACCCATTATAGGTAAGCATCCGAGGGAGAGCCCGACCGCGCTCGCGTCAGCGTGCAAGCGCGCGCCCGAGGCGCAGCGGCAGCCGGGCGAACGCACCGATCACGAGCCGCGCGTGCATCCACGTGAGCAGCACATTGTCACGCAGGTAGTGGAAGTGCGAGACGCCACCCTCGTCCGGACGGAAGTACTTCACCGGCGCCGGACGGTTGATCGGCGGCACGCCGGCCCAGACGAGCCGCACCGCCGCCTCGGGGTCGAAATCGAAACGGCGCATCCAGATCGTCTGCTCCATCACTTGCTCGAGCGCGACGATCGGGTAGACGCGAAAGCCGAAGAGCGAATCGCCGATGCCTGCCCACAGCGTCTCGAGATCGGCGAAGAAATTGGAGATGCGCCGGCCGCGCATGCGGATCTTGGGCGCGCTCGCGTCGAATACGGGCTTCCCCAGGATCATCGCGCCGGGGTGGGCGAGCGATGCGGCCATGAACTCCGGGATCAGGTCGGCCGGATGCTGGCCGTCGGCGTCCATGGCGAGCACGTGAGTGAAGCCGGCCGCGCGGGCTGCCTTGATTCCGTGCAGCACCGCGGCGCCCTTGCCGGCGTTGCGCGGCAAGCGGTGGAGCTGCAGGCCGGGGTCGCCCACGGCGAGCGGCGCCAGGCGCTCGGCGCTCGCGTCGGTGCTGCCGTCGATCACGACCCACACCGGATTCCAATGCTGGCGTGCCGCGCGCACCGTTTCGACGAGCTTCACCCCGGTGTTGTAGCTCGGAATCAGGACGAGATGCGTCGCGTGAGGCGTCATGAAGGACAGGAATGCCGAAATGCCGGAATGCGGTGGGGCACGCTACCGCAAGGCGGCGGCAGTCGCGCTCGGATCACGGCTCGGATCACGCGGGTTTTCTGGCGCGATACTCCGAAAAGAGTCCCAGCTCGACGTGCCGCACGACATCGTCGAACCCGGCATGCGCAAGCGCGCCGGCAACTTGCTCGGGCGGCACACAGGCTTCGATCGTGTCCCAGTAGTAGCGCATGAGGCGCGGGGTTTCGCGAGCGCGTGCGACGACCCGGGCGATGGCGGGAACGATTCCCCGCAGGTACGCTTTCAGGAGCGTGTTGCCGAGCCGTCCCGCGGGGCGCGTGATCTCGAGCACGCATACGACGCCGTCCGGCTTCAGCACGCGGAAGAACTCCGCGAAGGCGCTCGACAGATCGGATACGTGGCGCAGCGCGTAGCCCATGCTCAGGAAATCCGCGCTCGCGTCGGGCAGTGGCAGGCGCTCCGCGCTGCCCTCGAGCAAAGTGACACCCTCCGGCAACGTGGCGTGGCGCAGCATGCCGGCGCTCGGATCGATCGCGATCACATCGTCCGCTCCGCCGAGAATGCGCACGGCTTCCAGTGCGACGAGTCCGGTCCCGGTTCCGACGTCCACGAAGCGCATACCGCGCGCGAGCCCCGCACGCTCGAGCGCCTGGCGCCGGTAGCGAGACCCCCTTCCGAACCCCATCATCCGCTCGATCCGGGCGTAATCGGGCGCGGCGCGGTCGAAGATCTCCCGGATCCAGGGGCGCCTTGCCGCCTCGTCCGGGTAGTACTCTGGCAAGGGCGAGTGCGGAGCATGAACTTCGCAGCGGGGATGGGGTGTGGGCGACATTGCTGCACGAGCGTAGCATGGGCATCCCGGCGAATGCAGCAGAGCGCCTCCGAACAGGCAGTAGAATTCGCGCGTGCCGACGAATCCGACCTCGACCCTCAAATCCGCTGGAGAGACGGGGGCGCGCGCGGCGTCGGTGCGGCAGACCTGGTGGCCGACTCCGGCGCTGGGCGCCACGGCGCTCTTGCACGCCGGCGGCGTGGCCGCGCTGATCTACGAGCCACTCGCCTGGCCGTGGATCGGGGGCGGGCTCCTCGCGAATCACGCGCTGCTCACCGCGGCGGGATTCGCGCCGCGCAGCGCGATCCTCGGTCCGAATCTCGCGCGTCTCCCGCGTGCGGCCGCGGATCGCGGCGAGGTGGCGCTCACCTTCGACGACGGCCCCGGACCCGAGATCACGCCCCGGGTGCTCGACCTGCTCGACGCCGCCGGGATGCAGGGGACCTTCTTCCTCGTGGGCGCGCAAGCTGAGCGTCATCCCGCGCTCGCGCGCGATATCGTGCGTCGCGGACACGGCGTGGAGAATCACACCTACGACCATTCCCCGTGGTTCGCGTTTCACGGGGTCGGCAAGGCGCGGCGCAACATCGAGCGGGCGCAGGACGCGATCGCTACCGCGACCGGCACTGCGCCGCGCTATTTCCGCGCACCCTTCGGCATCCGCAGCCCGTTGCTCGAGCCGGCGCTCGCGGCGGTCGGCCTGCGGTACGTGTCCTGGACGCGCCGGGGATTCGACACAGTGGACCGCGACGCGACGAAAGTGCTCGGACGGCTCGTGCGCGGCCTGGCGGCCGGCGATGTTCTGCTGCTGCACGACGGTGCGGCGCGCCACGCAAAGTCCCGCGACATTGCGGTCCTCGCCACTTTGCGCGCGCTGTTGGCGCGTCTGCAGGAACGCGGATTGAGATCGGTGACGCTGCGCGCAGCCTGCGCGGATGCGCACGGCGCGTAGCCCCTTTCACGCCGTCGTGGAGGCGGCCGCGCGGCGCTACGCGCCGGCCGGTCGCTTCGCGACGCGGTTTGCGCAGGGCAAGCTGTCCCACGACCCGGTGTTCGCCGCGATATTGGCGCAAGGACTGATCCCGGATCGCGCCCGGCTGGTCGACCTCGGGTGCGGTCAGGGCCTGTTGTTCGCGCTGCTCGCGGCCGCGATCGATGCGCCCGGACGCGCCGCGTGGCCGGCAGGTTGGCCGTCTCCGCCCCGCCCAGCATCGATGGTGGGATTCGACGTCGCGCAACGGGCGATTGCACTCGCGCGCGTCGCGCTCGGCGGGCAGGCACGCCTCGCGCAGGCCGATCTGCGATCGGTCGACCTGCCCGCGTGCGACGCGATCGCGATCATCGACGTGCTGCACTACGTCGATGCCGCCGCCCAGGAGGCCGCGCTCGCGAAGTGCGCGACTGCCCTCACTCCGGGCGGTGTCCTCCTGCTGCGGGTGAACGATGCCGGGGCGGGCTGGCGCTCCGTGCTGACGCAGTTAGCCGATCAGCTTGCGACCCTGGCGCGCGCGCGGTCATGGCCGCGCCTGCACTCCCGGCCGCTGGCCGAGTGGATCGGACTGCTCGAGCGCCTCGGGTTCGAGGTTGCGGCGCAGCCCGCGAGCGCCGGCACGCCGTTCGCCAACTCGCTGCTCGTTGCGCGGCGACGCTGATTACAAGCCGTCGCAAGATCAATTGCCCCGGCGAAAAAAGGGATATATGCAGGGGGCGGGAAGCGGTGAGGGGGCCCCTTCCATTTCCCCTCGGCCCCCTTGTTCGTACGACCGCTCTCTCGACGAACGAAGGTCAGCGTGCGGTCTCGAGACAGTTCTTCTACTGACCGGCCACCTTGAGGTTGTTGTTCACGCGCACGACGCCGGACACCTCGCCGGCGACCCGACCGGCCATCTCGCGTTTTTCCTGCGTCGATACCGTGCCGGTCAGGGTGACCACGCCGCCCGACACGTCGGCCACGATCTGCTCCTTGAAGAGATCGCGGTTGAACTGCAGCTTGGAGGCGACCTTCAAGTTGAGCGCCTCGTCCCGGAAGAAGCTCGGTTCGCGCGCCGGCGCCGCGGGCGGCGGCGCGGCGGCGCCCCGCGGCGCCGTGGAAGCGGTGCGCGCCCGCTCGGCTTCCGCGCGGGCGCGCGCCTCCGCGGCGAGCTGCTCGTTGCGCGCCCGCTGCTCCTCTGTCGGCGCGGTTGACGCGCTTGGCTGCGCGGAAGGAGCGGGTCTATTCCGCAGGGCGAGCGCCCGGGCTTGCTCCGCATCGGCGCGTGCCTGGGCCTCTGCCGTACGCCGCGCAGCGGCCTCACGCTCGGCGCGCGCGCGCTCCTCGGCGGCGGCGCGCTCGGCACGAATCCTCGCCTGGGCTGCATCGCGATCGGCGCGCGCCTGCGCTTCTGCGATCCGTGTCGCTTCGGCCGCCTCGCGCTCCGCGCGCGCTGCGTTGGCGGTACGGTCACTCGCGGGTGCCGCCGGCGTTCGCGGCGGTGCCGGCAGCTCCGTCGTCCGCGTCACGACCGGCTCGGTCGACGGCGCGACGCGCACGGTGGTGCGCGAATCTCGCCCCGCGTGCCAAGCGACGACACCGACGGCGACTGCGATCGCGACGCCTGCAACGGCCCAGGCAATCACGCCGGCGCGGGATCCGGGCGCAGGTGCGAGGGTGCCGGTCGGGGCCCCCTGGGTGGCGGCCACGGTCGGGGCCACCGTGCCGGAGGGTGGCTCCGCGGGCGTGCCCGGCGGAATCGTGCGCGGCGGCGGCGGTACCGAGTCGCCACCGGAGGAGAGCGGCACCGGGGTTTGGCTCCAACCGCCGCTGCGCTCCGTCTGCCACGAGGGATGGCTGGGATCGAGGATTCCGGCCACGCGTGGCGGCTCGTCGAGAATCGTCTCTTCCGAGATGGTGGGGCTCACTGGCTGCGCGAAGGCTTCGAGAATCGCGGCCTTGAACTCGGCGGCGCTCGCGTAGCGATCCTGAGGCGCCTTGTTGAGCGCCCGCATCACGACCTGGTCGTAGCGCTCGAGGTCGCGTCCCGGTGCGGCCGCGGAGGGCGGCGGCGGCGACTCGTAGCACACCTTGTAGGCGAGGCTCTCCGCGGTGCCCGAGAACGGCCGTGTCCCGGTCAGCAGCTGATAGAGCATGACGCCCGCCGCGAAAACGTCCGCGTGCCAGTCCACGGCGTCACCCTTGTACTGCTCGGGCGCCATGTACCCCGGCGAGCCCATCACGGCGCCCGCTTGCGTGAGCGAGGAGGAGTCGATGCGTGCGATCCCGAAGTCCGCGACCTTCAGCTTGCCGCTGTTCATGATGATGACATTGGCGGGCTTGACGTCGCGATGCCATACGCCCTGCTCGTGCGCGTGCTGGAGCGCATCGAGCAGCTGCGCCATGAGGCTCACGACGTCGCGTTCCTCGAAGCGCGTCTCGCGGCTGAAGTACGCGCGCAGGCTGTTGCCCTCGACGTATTCCATCGCGATGAAGGCAACGTCTTCGACCTCGCCGTAGTCGTACACCGCGACGATGCCCGGATGCGCGAGTCGGCCGGCGGCGCGCGCCTCGTTCTTGAAGCGCGCCATCACCATGCCGGCGCGGTCATCGTCCTCGACGAGCTCCCGCCGGATGGTCTTGATCGCCACCGCGCGTTGGATATCCGGGTCGTGCGCTTTGTACACGACCCCCATGGCGCCCTTGCCGAGCACGTCGGTCACCTGGTACTTGCCGAGTCGCTGCGGATGGGTCATCGGATCAGTGCGCGGCCACGCGGGGCGAGTCCCTTGCGAGTTCTCTTTTCGGGAGGCTTCCGGGTCGATCCCGCATTCTTGCAGCGTGCCTTGCGAGGCGCAAGCGACGGAAATCCGGCGCTGCGCCGCACGGGGTGCGCGCCGGTGCGCGAGAATAACGTTCTCTGACGCGCCGCTTCCGGAGTTCTCGATCCTGGGCGGCGCATTTCGATCCATTTTCGACCAGCGGGAGCATGGCATGACCATCAAGGAAATCGGCGTCGTCGGAGCGGGCGCCATGGGCAGCGGCATCGCGCAGGCGTTCGCAGTCAAAGGCCATTCGGTCACGATGACCGACGTGGCCGAGCCCGCGCTCGCGCGCGGACTCGCCACCATCGACGGCAGCCTCGAGCGCCTGGTCAAGAAGGATCGGCTCGCAGCGTCCGAGAAGTCCGCGGCCCTCGCGCGGATCCGGACGGCCACCGAGCTGGAATCGCTCCAGGGAGCGGATCTGGTCATCGAGGCGGCGACCGAGAACCTCGCGCTCAAGCTGGATATCTTCGCCGCGCTCGACCGGATCGCGGCCGAACGCGCCGTCATCGCGAGCAACACCTCTTCGATCTCCATCACCCGGCTCGCCGCCGCGACCAAGCGGCCGGACAAGGTCATCGGCATGCATTTCTTCAATCCGGTCCCGGTGATGCAGCTCGTCGAGCTTATCCGCGGGCTGCAGACCTCGGACGCGACCTACGCCGTCGCGGAGGCGGCCGCGCGCGCGATCGGCAAGGCCCCCGTCAAGGTCCGGAACAGCCCGGGCTTCGTCGTGAACCGGATGCTCTGCCCGATGATCATCGAGGCGGTCTTCGCGCTTGCTGAGGGGCTTGCTACCGCGGACGAGATCGATCAGGCGATGAAGCTCGGGGCGAATCACCCCATCGGGCCGCTCGCCCTGTGCGATCTGATCGGGCTGGACGTCGAGCTCGCAGTGATGAACGTGCTCTTCGAAGGTTTCAAGGATCCGAAGTATCGGCCTGCGCCGCTGCTCGTCGAGATGGTCGAGGCCGGCTATCTCGGGCGCAAGAGTGGGCGGGGATTCTTTACCTACTCGTAGCGCGTTGCGGGAGGGGTCCCGGGGTGGGTTCGGTCGCTCGCTAGGCAAAGCCCGCCGCCTTGGGGCACAATCCGGGCTCCCAGCCGCCCGGCAGAGTGCGGCAGGTACCGAGGGTCCACAGGCCCGCGTTGCAAGCATCCAACCGGCATCAGAGTCAGTCTGAGGAGGGCGAATGGCGGAAAGCCTCGACACGTTTCCGCGCCTGCTGTTGCACAACGCCAAGGTCCGGCCGGACCGACCGGCGATCCGCGAAAAGGATCTGGGAATCTGGCAAAGCTGGACCTGGTCCGACGTCGCGGTCGAAGTGCGCACGCTGGCTTGCGGTCTCGCCGCGCAGGGGTTCAAGCGTGGCATGACGCTCGCCCTCATCGGCGACAACCGCCCGCGCCTTTATTGGGGCGTCACGGCGGCGCAGTGCCTCGGCGGCGTTCCGGTTCCGCTCTATCAGGATGCGGTCGCAGAGGAGTGGGTGTTCGTGTTTCAGAACGCGGAGATCGCGTACGCGATCGCGGAAGATCAGGAGCAGGTGGACAAGCTGCTCGAGATCATGCCGAAATGCCCGCAGCTCAAGCACATCTATTTCGACGACCCGCGCGGCCTGCGCCACTACGACCAGCCCGAGGTCATGGGGTATGACAAGCTCCTCGAGCTCGGGCGCGACTTCGATCGCGCCAACCCCGATTTTTTCCTGGCTGAGGTGGCGAAGGGAAAGCCCGAGGAAATGGCGGCGCTTTTCTACACGTCCGGCACGACCGGCAATCCGAAAGGGGTCGTGCACTCGAACAAGAACCTCATCACGACCGGGCGCATGGCGGCAGAGATCGAGGGGATCGGCGCAGACGAGAACGTGCTCGCGTTCCTGCCGATGGCGTGGATCGGCCAGAACATGTTCTCCTACACGCAGGCGCTGATCTGCGGGTTCTGCGTGAACTGTCCGGAGTCGTCGGAAACGGTGATGACCGATCTGCGCGAGATCGGACCGAGCTACTTCCTCGCTCCGCCGAGCGTGTTCGAGCGCCTCCTCACCCAGGTGACGATCCGCATGGAGGACGCGAGCTGGCTGAAGCGCCAGATGTATCGCTACTTCATGGGAGTCGCCAACCGCGTCGGCGGCAAGATTCTCGATGCCAAGGAGCCGGTCGGACTGTGGGAGCGGCTGCTATACAAGATCGGCGATCTCTGCGTGTACGGACCGCTCCGCAACGTGCTCGGGATGTCGCGCATCCGCATCACCTACACCGGCGGCGAGGCGATCGGACCGGACCTCTTCCGGTTCTACCGCTCGATCGGCGTCAACCTGAAGCAGCTCTACGGCGCGACCGAGACGAGCGTGTTCGTCTGCGTGCAGCCCGACGGCCAGGTCAAGTCCGACACGGTCGGCAAGGCAGTGGGGAGCGTCAAGATCAAGATCGCCGACTCCGGCGAGATCCTGATCAAGTCGCCGGGCCTCTTCGACGAGTACTACAAGAACCCGAAGGCGACCGCCGAGGCGAAGGACGCCGACGGGTGGTTCCATACCGGAGATGCCGGCTTCTTCGACGCCGACGATCATCTCAAGATCCTCGATCGCGCGAAGGACGTCGGCAAGCTGAACGACGGCACGCTGTTCGCGCCGAAGTACATCGAGAACAAGCTGAAGTTCTTCCCCTATGTCAAGGAGGCGGTCGCGTTCGGCCAGGGGCGCGACATCTGCTGCGCGTTCGTGAACATCGAGTTCGACGCGGTCGCGAACTGGGCCGAGCGGCGCAATATCGCCTATTCGGGCTACACCGACCTCGCTTCGCGCCCGGAGGTCTACGACCTGGTCCGGGATTGCGTGGAGCAGGTGAACCGTGATCTGGCCGCCGACACGAAGCTCGCGGGCAGCCAGATCCATCGCTTCCTCATCCTGCACAAGGAGCTCGATCCGGACGACGGCGAGATCACCCGCACCCGCAAGGTGCGTCGCGGCCACATTGGCGAGAAGTACGCCACGCTCGTCGATGCGCTCTACTCCGGGAAGCCCGAGTGCTTCATCGAGACGCAAGTGCGGTTCGAGGACGGGCGTACGGGCACGGTCTCGGCGAACCTCAAGATCATCGACGCGAAGATCGCGTCGCCGGACGCGGCTAAAAAGGCTGCCTGACGCGCGGGCCGGATGGAGATCGCACGCGACATCGGCCAGCCTGTCCTGGTCGTCGAGAATGTGTCGCTCTCGTTCGGCGGCGTGAAGGCGCTGCAGGACGTGTCGTTCGACGTTCGCAAGCACGAGGTGCGCGCCATCATCGGCCCGAACGGCGCCGGCAAGAGTTCGATGCTGAACGTCATCAACGGCGTGTACCACCCCCAGGAGGGCTATGTCACCTTCAAGGGCGTGCGCCGTCACGACATGAACAGCCACGCCGCTGCCGCGCAGGGCATTGCGCGGACCTTCCAGAACATCGCGCTCTTTCGCGGCATGACGGTGCTCGACAACATCATGACCGGTCGCAACCTCAAGATGAAGACCAATTTCCTGCAGCAGGCGCTCTGGTGGGGCCCCGCACAGCGCGACGAGATGGAGAACCGGCGCAAGGTCGAGGAGGTGATCGACTTCCTCGAGATCCAGCACGTGCGCAAGACGCCGGTCGGGCGGCTGCCCTACGGGCTGCAGAAGCGCGTCGAGCTCGCGCGCGCGCTCGCCGCCGAGCCCGAGGTCCTGCTGCTCGATGAGCCGATGGCCGGCATGAACCTCGAGGAGAAGCAGGACATGTGCCGCTACGTCCTCGACGTGAACGACCAGTTCGGCACCACGATCGTGCTGATCGAGCACGACATGGGCGTCGTCATGGACATCTCCGACCGGGTCGTGGTGCTCGATTACGGTCGGAAGATTGCCGACGGCACGCCCGACGTGGTGCGCGCCGACAAGAAGGTCATCGACGCCTATCTTGGCGTCGCCCACTAGCCTCCGACACGGAGCCGCCATGCAATTTTTCTTCGAGGTGCTGATCGGCGGACTGCTCGCGGGGATAATGTACTCGCTCGTCGCGCTCGGATTCGTGCTGATCTACAAGGCGTCCGGGGTCTTCAACTTCGCGCAGGGCGCAATGGTCTTCTTCGCCGCGCTGACGGTGGTCGGCTTCATGCAGAAGGGCGCCCCGTTCCTGCTCGCGGTGGTCCTGTGCTTGGGCGTGATGATCCTGCTCGGTATCGCCACCGAGCGCATCGTGCTGCGGCCGCTCGTCAACCAGCCGCAGATCACGCTCTTCATGGCGACGATCGGCCTCACGTTCTTCATCGAGGGCCTCGCGCAGGGGCTGTGGGGCGCGCAGGTCCATGCGCTCGACATCGGTATTCCGGACACCCCGATCAAGGGACTTCTCGACAGCACCGGAATGCTCATCAGCCAGTTCGACCTCACCGCCGCGCTCATCTGCGCGGTGCTCGTCACTGCGCTGGCGGCGTTCTTCAACAAGACGCGCATCGGGCGCGCGCTGCGCGCGGTGGCGGACGATCACCAGGCCGCACTCGCGGTCGGCATCCCGCTCAAGCACATCTGGGCGATCGTCTGGGCCGTGGCGGGATTCGTCGCGCTGGTCGCAGGACTGCTGTGGGGCGCGCGCAACGGGGTGCAGTTCGCGCTGACGTTCGTGGCGCTCAAGGCGTTGCCGGTGCTGATACTCGGCGGGTTCGAATCGATCGCCGGGGCGATAATCGGGGGCCTGATCATCGGCGCGTCGGAGAAGCTCGCCGAGGTGTACCTGGGGCCCTTCGTCGGCGGCGGCATCGAAGGCTGGTTCGCCTACGTCATCGCGCTGCTGTTCCTGCTGGTGCGGCCGCAAGGGTTGTTCGGCGAGAAGATCATCGAAAGAGTGTAGACACCCAGCCATGCTCTACCGCGAAACCGGCCAGTTCAAGACCAGCTACGCCGCCGATCAGCAGATCTTCCCGCTGCTGCAGGACCGGATCGGCGTGATCGCGACGCTCCTCGTCGCGTTCGTGGTGATCCCCCTCATCGCCAACGAGTACTGGCTCGAGGCGATCCTCATTCCGTTCCTGATCTTCTCGCTCGCCGCGCTCGGACTGAACATTCTCACCGGCTACGCCGGTCAACTGTCGCTCGGCACGGCCGCCTTCATGGCGGTGGGCGCGTTCGCCGCCTACAATTTCGAGCTGCGCCTCGAATGGATGCCCATTCTCGGCAGCTTCGCGCTCGGGGGGCTCTGCGCCGCGCTGGTGGGCATTCTCTTCGGTCTCCCGAGCCTGCGAATCAAGGGCTTCTACCTCGCGGTGGCGACGCTCGCGGCGCAGTTCTTCGTTGTCTGGGCGCTCACCCATTTCGGCTGGTTCTCGAACTACAGCGCCTCGGGGGTCATCACGTCGCAGCGCATCGAGATCTTCGGCTACTACTTTCTGACGGGCCAGAGCAAGTACTTACTCGTCCTCGCGATCGTGACTGTTCTGGCGCTTGCGGCAAAGAACATGGTGCGCAGCGAAACCGGCCGGGCGTGGATGGCGGTGCGCGATTTCGACGTCGCGGCGGCGGTGATCGGCATCCCGGTCATGCGGACCAAGCTCCTTGCCTTCGCCGTGAGCTCCTTTTACTGCGGCGTGGCGGGGGCGCTGTACGCGTTCGCTTATCTCGGCACCGTCGAGCCCGAAGGGTTCAACCTGGACCTGTCGTTCCGGATCCTGTTCATGATCATCATCGGCGGGGTCGGATCGATACTCGGGTCCTTTATCGGCGCTGCCTTCATCGTCCTGTTTCCGATATTCCTCAACCGGTTCGCGGAGCCGCTCGCGAGCGCGATGGGCCTCGATCTGCCGTCGGGAATGTCCTCCAATCTGGAACTCATCATCTTCGGCGGCCTGATCATCTTTTTCCTGGCAGTGGAACCGCACGGGCTCGCCCGGCTATGGCAGATCGCCAAGGAAAAGCTGCGCCTTTGGCCGTTTCCGCACTGATTTAGGGCGTTTTGAGTTGAAACGGTGATTCAGGTAGACTGCCCGCACTAACCTCCGGATAAGTCTAAACAAGCAGGTCAAGAGGGGGTTTCCCACCTAGTAACTGAGGAGAGAGACATGCTATTCGACACGGCACGCAGCATCGGCCGGCCGGCCGCCGCGCTACTCGGCGCAGCGGCCATCGCGCTCGGCTCGGGTCTGGCACACGGCCAGGCGAAAGAGCAGTTCGTTCCCGCAAACTTCTACTGGGTCGGCCCCTACGCCTCTGGCGGCTCGGGCATTGCCGGTGGCTTCCTCGACTACTTCAAGATGGTCAACGCGCGCGACGGCGGCGTGAATGGCGTGAAGATCACCTACGAGAAATGCGAGACCGAGTACAACAATGCCCGCGGCGTGGAATGTTACGAGCGCTCGAAGAACAAGGGCCCGACCGGCGCGACGCTGATCCACCCGTTGTCGACCGGGATCACCTACTCGCTCATCGACAAGGGCACCGCCGACAAGATTCCGATCGTGTCGCTCGGCTACGGGCGCGCGGACGCGACGATCGGGAGCGTGTTCCCGTACGTGTTCCCGCTCATGACGACCTACTGGAGCCAAGCGGCTGCGATGATCAACTATCTGGGCCAGAAGACGGGCGGGCTCGACAAGCTGAAGGGCAAGAAGATCGTGCTCGTCTATCATGAGTCGGCCTATGGCAAGGAGCCCATCCCCGTCCTGACGGACCTCGGCGCGAAGTACGGCTACGAGTTCACGGCGCTCGCGGTTCCGCACCCCGGCAACGAGCAGCAGTCGCAGTGGCTGCAGATCCGCCAGATCAAGCCCGACTGGGTGATCCTCTGGGGCTGGGGGGTGATGAACCCGACGGCGTTGAAGGCCGCGCAGAAGACCGGCTACCCGGCTAACAAGATCCTGGGTGTATGGTGGTCGGGTGCCGAGGAGGACGTGATTCCGGCAGGTTCGGCGGCCAAGGGTTACATCGCGGCCGGCTTCAATGCTCCGGGCACGAATTATCCGGCGATCCAGGACATCCTCAAGCACGTCTACGCCAAGGGCGAAGGCGAGATGGAGGACAAGTCCCGCGTCGGCTCGATCTACTACAACCGCGGCGTCGTGCTCGCGGCGATCACGGTCGAGGCGGTCAAGGTCGCGCAGGACAAATTCGGCAAGGGCAAGCCCGTGACCGGTGAGCAGGTCCAGTGGGCACTCGAGCATCTCAATCTGGATGACAAGCGCCTGCAGGAGCTCGGCCTCGCCGGCTTCATTCCGCCGACCAAGACCAGCTGCAACAACCACGAAGGCTCGGGGCTCGTGAAGTTCCAGGAGTGGGACGGTACCAAGTGGAAGGTGCTCACCGCGAACTGGGTCGCACCCACCCCCGATGACCAGAAGCTGGTTCGCGCGAAGATGGAAGAAGGTGCGGCGAAGTACGCCAAGGACAAGGGCATCACCCCGCGCGCCAACTGCACGTAACGCCTGCCGCTCCGGCTTGACGCGCGGCGCTGCGCCTCGCTTCGGCCGGAGAGCATTGCCCAAGCCCCCTCCCCGGAGGGGGCTTGTACGATGGCTTCCCGGATCAGAGATTCTGACGCCCCATGTCCACTGCCCCCCAGCCGGCGTCCGCGCCACAGGCCTACCTGGCGATCAACAACGTCGAGGTCATCTACGACCACGTGATCCTGGTCCTGAAGGGCGTATCGCTCAAGGTGGAGAAGGGCCAGATCGTGGCGCTGCTCGGCGCCAACGGTGCCGGCAAGACGACCACGCTCAAGGCGATCTCGAACCTGCTGCGCGCCGAACGTGGTGACGTCACCAAGGGCTCGATCGAGTTTGACGGACGGCGCATCGATCACCTCACGCCTAACGATCTCGTGCGCATGGGCGTGTGCCAGGTGATGGAGGGCCGGCACGTCTTTCAGCACCTCACGGTCGAGGAGAATCTGCTCACCGGGGCCTTCACGCGCAAGGTGGGGCGCTCCGTGCTGCGCGACGATCTCGAGCTTGTCTACAAGTACTTTCCGCGGCTGAAGGAGCGGCGCACGGCGCTGGCCGGATACACGTCGGGTGGCGAGCAGCAGATGACCGCGATCGGGCGCGCCTTGATGGCGCGCCC
>JBFJOO010000023.1:0-47182 GCA_041617635.1 Burkholderiales bacterium
CAGTACCTCGGCGCCTGGCTCGGCGGCAACGGATGCGTTCCGGTCTACAACCTGATGGAAGACGCGGCCACGGCGGAGATCTCGCGCTCGCAGATCTGGCAGTGGATCCGCTCGCCGAAGGGCGTGCTCGACGACGGCCGCAAGGTCACCGTGGAGCTCTTCCGCGCGCTCCTGAAGGAAGAGCTGCCGAAGGTGCGCGAGTATCTCGGCGCGGACGGGTGGAAGGCGGGCCGGTACGAGGAAGCGGCGAAGCTGTTCGACCAGATCACCACGGGCGACTACGTGGAGTTCCTGACGCTGCCGGCGTACGAGATGATCGACTGATCTGCGACATTACATTTGGCGAAAGGGCGGCTGCGGCCGCCCTTTTCTATGGCTGGCGAAGCAGGCAGGGTGGTTGAGGCGCGTTCCGCTCAGCTCGCGAGCCAGACCGCGAACGACACAAGTGTCGCCAGCACGGCGACCGCCCCGGCCAGCTTGTAGATCGGGCTCGCTTCCACCTTCTGCGCGGCGGCTTGCAGGCGTGCCGCGTGCGCGGTCCGCTTCCAGGCCGTAGGCGGCGGATCTCCCAGGAACGCCGCGATCTCGCGAAAGAACACCTGTGCCGCCGGCTCGTGTGCGAGAAGAAGGTGGTTGTTGCTCTCGAGCGTCACGAATCTTGCGCCCCGAATGGTCGCCGCCAGCTCGCGCCCCAAGTCGAGAGGAACGCGCCGGTCTCCGCGGCAGTGCAGGATGAGGGTCGGCACGCGAACCTGCGGCAGGAGATCGGCGATGTCGATGTCCTTGTTGATCAGGAAATTCCGCTCGGCGATCTCGGCACTGGATGAGATGCGCTCGAGCTCGCCAAACCATCGCCACTGATCTGGGGTCCCGTCGGGTATGAACTGGCTGCTGAAAAGTTCGCGAAACGACGGGTCGTCGCTTCCCCAGCCCACGCGGATGAGACGCCGGTAGGTCTCGACCGCTTCGGGACCTTGGCCCGCGCCACTGCGACGACCGATGCCGCGTGCATAGCTGCCATAGAGGATCAAGTGACTGACGCGGTCGGGATACCGTACCGCGTAGGCGATCGATACCGCACCGCTTTGCGATACGCCTATCACCGGAAAGCGCTCGAGTCCGGCCGCGTCCACCACCGCCGCGAAGTCGCTCACGTTGTGCTCGAACGACATCTCGCGCGGCTCCCGATCCGAGAGCCCCATGCCGCGGACGTCGTAGCGGACGAGCGTCCGATGCTCGCTCAAGCCCTCGAGAACGTGGCGCCAGATCGGACTCTCCCATTCGCGCTCAAGATGGGTGAACCAGTGTCCAGTCTTGACGAGCGGCGCGCCCTTGCCGGAGAGGGCGTAGGCGATGCGCACGCCGTCGGGGGCAGTGCAGAATCTTATCGACTGCTCCAGTAGTCCCTCCCAGGCGCTGGACGTACCCGCTAGCTCGAGAGGATACGCTCGGCGCGTTCCCGATGTCGACCCTCGCTAGCTCTTCGCGGTTCCGAGATACACGATGGCGCCGATGACGATGAACGCACCGAGGATCTGCAGCGGCGCCACCGACTGGCCGAGAATCACCCAGGCGAGCGCGAGCGCCGCGATGGGCTCGAAACTCAGCACGACCGCATTGCTCACCGCGCGGATGCGGGGCAGGATCACGAAAAGCGTCGTGATCGCCGCACCGTACAGCAGCGTGAGCAGGGCGAGACCGGCCCAGCCGGATCGATCGTGGGGAAAGTCGAACGTGCCGGTCGCGGCGCCGGCCGTCGCGAGCAGCATGGCCGCCATGCCCATCGTGTAGAAGGTGCGCAGGCGGCCGTCCACGTCCTTCAGCCAGCGCGCGCTCAAGAAGAGCACGAGCGCGAACGAGAGCGAGGCGCCGAGCGCCCAGCCGACGCCCGCGCCGATCTCCGCCCAGCGTCCCGCGATGTCGCCCGCCTGGCCGAAGGCATCGAGCGCGAGCGCGAGGCCCACGAGGGCGATCGGCATCGCCGCCAGTGCACGGCGGCTCGGCCGGTCGCCACCGCCGATCCACGACACCAGCGCGAGGATCACCGGAAACGTGTTGAACGCGAGGAGCGCCAACGCCACGGGGATGCGCGCGACTGCCGAGTAGAGGCAATAGCTCTGCACGGCGAGGACCATCCCGATCCCGAGCGCACGAGCGAGCTGCGGGCGCGTCAGCACGATGGTCACGCCTTGAATCCGCAGCAGCGCATACACGAACAGCGTCGTGAAGCAGGATCGCACCACGACTGCGGTCGTCACGCTCGCGCCGTGCTCGAACGCGATGCGCGCCGCGACGTGGTTCGAGGCGAACGTCACGGCGATCAGGAGCAGCAGGATGACCGCAAGCCGCGGCGCAATCGCGCCCGCCGTCACCGCATTGCCCTCGTGGTGCGCTCGCGACTCAATTGGGCAAACCAGCGGATCTCAGATCTTCGGCGAATCGTTCGACGACGGCTGGGTCGCGGAAGGGCTGCCGCGCGGCAAACTGCGCGACCGAGAATCCGGCGTCGATCTCGGGCAGCTGCCGGGCGACACGCCGCGCCTCGTCCGGCCAGCCGCCGCGCATGAGCGAGCTCGCCAGCAACGCTCGTCCGTTCACGGACTTCGGCGCCAACCGAATCCCTTCCTGAGCCGTCGTGACGGCGAAATCGTGCTGGCCGCATTCACGGTATGCACCGGAAAGAATCTCCATGAACCAGGGGGGGTAGACCGGCGAGATGCGGATCGCGCGCCGCACGTGCGTCAGCGCGGCCGGTATTTCACTGCAATGCAGCAGCACGTTGGCGAGAAACCCGTTCGCGTTGGTGCAGCCAGGCCGGACCTCCACCGCCTTGCGTGCGATCGTCAGCGCTTCCTCGAAACGCCGCTCGAGCAGGCGCACGTTGCCGAGCACGGTGTGCGCCTGACCGTCGGCGTCCTCCATCGCCACGGCGCGCTCGGCCCACTCGCCCGCCTGTCTGCGCGTCTCGTTCGGATCGTCGGTCCAGCCGCGCGTCACCTGGAACCAGAGGCACATTGCGACGTTCGTCGGCCCGAGCGGATTTTCGGGCACCAGCGCGGCGACCCGCTCGAAGCAGGCCTTCGCGCGGGCCATGGACTCGGCATCCATCTTGAAGAAGGCCTGCAGGCCGCGATAGAAGTGCTCGCGCGCGCCAGGATGCGTGAGGCATTTGTGCCAGACGCGGGCCTGCTCGCCGGCGGCGAGCTTCACGTCGAGCGCGGTCACCACGCGTTCGGCGATCTCGTCCTGCAACGCGAACGAATCGTCGAGGCTGCGATCGTACTGCTCCGACCAGATCACGACGTCACTCGTCGTGTCCGTGAGAGTCATGCTGACTCGCACCCGCTCGCCGAGTCGCTGGACGGTGCCCTCGAGCGCGTGTCGCACGCCGAGGCGCGGGGCGGCAGTGCTAGCGGGGACACCGCGATGAGCATTCGCCGATCCCGCCGCCACCAGAAAGAGCCCGGACATCTTGACCAGCGCGTTTTGGATGTCGATCCGCAGGCCCTCGGCGAGCGCCTGACCCTCGGCGTCCGCGCCCAGGCAGGCAAAGGGCAGCAGCACGACGGAGGGGCGCCCGGGGAGCGGGAGATCGAGCGATTCCAGCTGAGCCGGGCCCGAAGGCGCCGACGGCTCGCCGAAAGCGACGCTGAAGACGTCGTCGGCACTCGAGGCGATCTCGAAACCGGTGTCCTGTGGCAGCAATGCGCGCACTGCCGCGCTCAGCCGGATGCCATCGGTTGGCGCGCCCAGACTGAGCTCTGCGGCGCGCTCCGCGGCGGACCCGACCAGCACGCCCGAGCGTAGCGCCACCTCACCGGCATCGATGCCGAAGCGGTAGTGAATCCGATCCGATGCGGGCTGCTCCTGGTTGAGTCGCTTGAGCGCCGCGCGTGCCGCGATGGCGCCTTCAATGCACCGCCTCGCGTCTTCAAAGAGCGCCACGATCGCCTCGGCCGGCGTGGCGACGACCTGTCCGCCCGATTCGGAGATGGCGCTCACCAGCGTCTCACGGGCACGATCGAGCGCCGTCCGGGCGGCTGCTGAATCGTCACCCATGAGTATGCTGAACGCTCGCGCCTCGGCGCGCAGGACGATCCGGCGGCGCGGCACCGACTCCGCTTGTGGCGACCGCTCGCTACCGGTCGCGGCACTCGCCACAGCCGCCCGCTTGCCCTCCTGCCACTTGTCCCAGAAATACCAGGCGGCCGCGATGCCACCGAGGATCGTGGCGATAGCGAGGAGGATTTCCATTCGACGTCCCGTAACGTGAAAGCGACGGCGGCGTGCGCGATTCTCGTCTTCTTCTCGCGGGCGAACGCGGGCCGCGGCTGCGCATTGTAGCCCTGGAGGCGACGTTCCGATCGAACCGCCCCGGTTTTGTTTTCGCATCGTGGCGGGTACCATTGCGGCACTCCAAGGATGGCCCATGGCTGATATCCCGCGCGACCTCACACGCATTTTCCTGGCGGTGCTTGCAATCGGCGGGCTGATTGCCGCGACGTTCTGGGTGCTGCGCCCGTTCCTGCTGGCGACGATCTGGGCGACGATGGTCGTCGTTGCGACCTGGCCGCTCATGCTGCGCGTCCAGTCGTTCGTTCGCGGCAAGCGCGCGCTCGCGGTCACCGTGATGGTCCTGTTCCTGTTGCTCGTCTTCGTGCTGCCGGTCTCGCTCGCCGTCGGCGCGCTCGTTCAAAACGCCGATGTGCTTTCAGGCTGGGCCAAGTCGCTGGCGACGTTCCGGCTGCCCGCGCCTCCGGATTGGCTGGCCGGGCTGCCGCTGGTGGGCGAGAAGCTTGCGATGCTGTGGCAGGAGCTTGCCGCCGGGGAAAGCGACGGGTTGACCGCGCGGGTCGCGCCCTATGCGGGAGCCGCCACGCGCTGGCTGTTCGCGCAACTCGGCAACGTCGGGTTGATGTCGTTTCACTTCCTGCTCACCGTGCTGATCGCCGCCATCATGTACGCGGGCGGCGAAGACGCCGCGACGATGGTGCTGCGGTTCGGCCGGCGATTGGCGGGCGAGAGTGGCGAGACCGCGATCAGGATCGCGGGCGGTGCGATCCGCGGCGTCGCGCTCGGCGTGGTCGTGACGGCGCTCGTTCAGTCGTTCCTCGGCGGAATCGGGCTGGCGGTGGCGGGCATCCCCTTCGCATCGCTTCTGACCGCGGTGATGTTCCTGCTCTGCATTGCGCAGCTCGGGCCTTCGCTGGTGCTCGTTCCAGCCATCGCGTGGCTCTACTGGACGGGGGACACAGTCTGGGCGACCGTGCTTCTGGTGTGGTCCATCCCGGTCGTGACGCTCGACAACTTCCTGCGGCCGCTCTTGATCAGGCGTGGCCTCGATCTGCCGCTGCTCCTCATTTTCGCGGGCGTGATCGGCGGCCTGATCGCCTTCGGCCTCATCGGACTCTTCGTCGGGCCCGTGGTGCTCGCGGTGACCTATCGCTTGTTCCTGGCTTGGGTCGATCGCGGACCGCCGGGAGCCGACACCACGCCCGCCTAGCGCGTCGCGCCGCCGCGCTCGTTGCTCACGCTGCGGAAAACCGGACCCCAGGCCGGGTGGCCGGCCTCGGCTTTCGTGAGCTCGAATGCCGGATCAAGGGCGAAGGCATTGCGGAACTCGTCGCGGCATTCGCGGGTGCGCCCGGCGGCGCAGTGCACGAACGCGAGGTACTTGTACGCGGTGACCTTGTCGGTCGTAAATGCTAGCCCGCCATCGAGCGCTTCCTGCAGTCGCGCTGCGGCGATCTGGTACTTGCCTTCCTCGTAGGCGCGGATGCCGGCGGAAAGATTGCGCTCCGCCTGGCGGGGTGCGATCTGATCGGCGCCGATGGCGCGGACGGGCGCGGACGAGCATCCGCCCAGCGACGCGAAAGCGATGAGGCCGGCCACCATCGCGGCCGTCAGCCGTTGCGATACTTGCATGAGTTATCTGAACCGGTGCTTGATTTTGACCGCCGCATGCTCGTGCAAGTCTAGCATCACGACATGCGGTGCCAGATCCGCGTTGCGGATCTCCACCTTGCGGCGGCCGGCCGGGACGTTGATCTCCTGAAGCGGAGGCGCGACGCCGACGCGCTTGCCGTCCACGTAGATCTCCCCCCACGGCGCAATGGCGAAGATCAGCTTGGCCTCGGGTGCCGGACGTACAGGCGCGGGCTCCGCCGCCGCCGGCGTGCTCGCCGTGCTCGGTGTGCGCGCGGGTGCGGCGCGCGGCACGGATGGCGCGGAGGGGGCCTTGGCGACGGGGGGTATGGCGGCTCCTGCGTCGACGGGCGGATTCGCGGCCGGAATCGCTGCGGGGAGCGCCGGCGGAGGCTCGGGCGCGACGTCCGGAACGGGTGGTGCGGATGCATCGGCGCGCGACGCCACCACGCTCGTTGCGACCGGAGCGCTGGCGGCAGGCGATGTCAGCGTGGGGTCGACAGGCGACCTGCCCGGGCCGCTGAACACGAGTGCTGCAATGAAGCCCACGAGCGGGACGGCGGCAAGCATCGCGGCACGCCTGAAGGGGCGCTGCGGCGCCGGCGTGCCCGCAGGCTGCGTTTCGGCGTCCGCCGCCGCAGCGGCGCTTGGTTGCGCCGTGGCCGGAACCGGCCGCGTGGCGGGGCGCAGCTCGATGGTCTCGTCTCCCACGGCAGGCACGGCACGCGGACGTACCGTGGCCGCGGCGGCGCTCTTCAGCGTGACGAGCTCGCCGCGCGCGAAACGCGTGAGGTCCGCGGCGAATTCGCGGGCCGTGGGATAACGATCTTCCGGACGCTTTGCCATCGCGCGGCGCACGATGGCGTCGAGCGCCGCGGGGACGCGCGGATTCAACACCGCCGGCGCGGGCGGCTGGTGGTGCACCACGCGGCGCATGACGGCGTGCAGATCGTTGCCGGCGAACGGCGCTTCGCCCGTGAGCAGCTCGTACAGCACCACGCCCAGCGAAAACACATCCGAGCGCCCGTCGACGGG
The DNA here is from genome assembly GCA_041617635.1 of Burkholderiales bacterium. Taxonomy (GTDB): domain Bacteria; phylum Pseudomonadota; class Gammaproteobacteria; order Burkholderiales; family SG8-39; genus JAABRB01. The sequence goes on from JBFJOO010000023.1 coordinate 6,961, forward strand.
CTGCACGGACACTTGCTCCGGGGACATGTACTTGGGTGAACCGATCAAGGTTCCGCCCAGCGTGGTGGCGGCATTCGGGAGCCGCGCGACGCCGAAATCGGTCAGCTTCGGCAGCCGGTCGCGGACCAGGATGATGTTGGCCGGCTTGACGTCACGGTGCACGATGCCCCGCCTGTGCGCGTAGGCGAGCGCGTCGGCGATCTGGGCGCCGATGGTCGCGATGCGCGCGGGCGGCACCGGCGTGTGCGCAGCCAGCAGGTCGGCGAGCGACGGACCGTCGAGGAGCTCCATCGCGACGTAGACCAGCCCGCCCTCCTTGCCGGCATCATGGATCGTGACGATGTTGGCGTGGTTCAGGCTGCCGGCCGCGCGGATCTCGGTGAAGAACCGGGCCTCGAAGAGCGCCAGCTCGTCGGCCGGCATATCGACCCGGATCGTCTTGATGGCCACCGCGCGATCGATGAGCGGATCGCGCGCGCGATAGACGACGCCCATCGCTCCGCGCCCCAGCTCGGACTGGATTTGGTACCGGCCTAACTGTTCCAGCATGCGCGGAGGAGACTGCAAAAATTGACCAGCCCAATCGACCGGTAACCGGCGTGTCGTTACGGCCCGACACGGTCGCGCCGACGCCCACACCCCAACTGGTTGACCGTAAGTTGGCACGCATGACGAGTCAAGCAACGATTCCCGGATCGCCGCGAAGACCCCTCAAGCGGTACTTTTTAACGCGCGCAAGCGTGTCACGCATCACGCCATGCATTACCTCCGCGTGTTCGCGGCGCTGCTCGTGGAGAATGCGAGTTTCGTGCCATGAACCAAGCGACCTGCCAAATTCGCGTTACTCGAACCGGTCTGCGGCCGGGAGCCCCGTCATGCGTTATCGCCTGACCACGGCCTCCGCCACCCACGCCGGGCAGATTCGCGCCTTCAACGACGACAGCGTCGCCCAGGACCCCTCCCTCAACGCGTTCGTGCTGGCGGACGGGATGGGCGGACACAATGCCGGCGACGTTGCGGCGGAACTGGCGACCCGCATCGTGATCGAGCGGCTTGCCAAGGGCGCCGCCGGCCGCGCCCCGGGAGCGGATCGTGTGCGCGATGCCGTGCAGGAAGCGAACCAGGCCATCTGCCGGGCGGCCCGGTCGGATTCCGCGCGCACCGGGATGGGCACCACCCTGGCCATTGCCTTGTTCGGCGAGCGCCGCGTCACGATCGGTCACGTCGGCGACTCGCGCGTGTACCGGTTGCGGGACGGTCGCCTCAAGCTTCTGACTCGCGATCACTCGGTGCTCCAGGAGCAGGCCGAGACCGGGATGCTCGATCGCGAGAGCGCCCGGGTCTCGCAGAATCGCAGCCTCGTCACGCGCGCGCTGGGCGCCGGGTACGACGCGACGCCCGAAGTGAGCGAATTCGATGTCCTCCCCGACGACATCATTCTGCTGTGCTCCGACGGCTTGAACGACATGGTGGACGACGCCGACATCGAGCTGACGCTGGCCGAGCTCGGCTGCAACCTGGATATGGCCGCCGAAGTCCTGGTGGAGCTTGCGAACGACAACGGCGGACAGGACAACATCTCGGTGCTGCTCGCGCGCGTCGAGCACGACGCGCAGACCGGAAGCAGTTGGGGCCAGCGCGTGTTTGGCTGGCTACGCGCGGGCTAGCGGCGGACGAGGCGAGACGATGGCGAAAATTGTGGTGACCTGCCCCGGCGCTGCCGATGCGCACCGGTTCGTCGACAAGGCGCGGCTCACGATCGGCCGCGACCCGGCGTGCGACATCGCCCTCGGGGACGCTGCGGCGAGCAAGACGCACGCGGTGATCATGACCGTCGGGCTCGATCACGTGCTGCAGGACGCGGGCAGCCGCAATGGCACGGTCGTGAACGGCACGCGCATCACCGAGACGCACGTGCTGCAGAACGAGGATGTGATCGAGATCGGGACGAGCCGCATCGTCTACCGGAACCGGCGGGCGAGCCTGGAAGCTGACCTCGAGCGCACGATGATCTACAACTCGACCGTTCCGGGGATTTCGGGGAAGCCGGGCAGCCGAACTCATGCCGCGCCGGTCGCGGTAGCCCGGGCGGTTCGCACCCGGTTTCCGCTTGGGTCGGTGCGCGGGCTGGCCGGCCGCCACGTCGGGAGCGATGTGCCCCTCGAGCGCCCGCTCGCGACGTTCGGCGAGCGCGGTGTGAGCCTCGCAGTCGTTCGCCGGCGGCCGCATGGGTACTTCATTGCGCACGTCGCGGGCGGCAAGCCCGCCAAGGTCAACAACCGCGCCATCGGCGCAGGGCCCGTAGAGTTGCGGCCCGGCGACATCATCGAGGTGGCCGGCGAGCGCCTGGAGTTTCTCGGCGCGAACTAGGGTCGAGTCATCCCCGCGGACGCGGGGATCCAGCAAGTCTCGGAATGGAGTCAGCCTGGATTCCCGCATGCGCGGGAATGACGATGTTCTGCCGGGATTGCTACTCGGCGATTTCCGCGATCACCGGCGCGTGATCGGACGGGCGCTCCAGCCTGCGGGGCTCGAGATCGATGGTGCAGCCTGCGCATCGCGCCGCGAGATCGGGCGACAGCAGGATGTGATCGATGCGCAGTCCGAGCTTGCGGCGGAACGCGTTCATCCGGTAGTCCCACCAGGTGAAGGATCGTTCCGGCTGATCGAAGAGCCGGAAACCGTCCTTGAGACCGAGGTCGAGCAGCCGCGCGAACGCCGCGCGCTCGGGCGCCGAGCAGAGCACCTGACCCTCCCACGCCTGCGGGTCGTGCACGTCGCGATCTTCCGGGGCGATGTTGTAGTCGCCGAGGACGGCGAGCCGCGGGTGGGCCTTCAGCTCAGCGCCGAGCCAGTGCTCGAACGCGGCGAGCCATTCGAGCTTGTAGCGGTACTTGTCCGACTCGATCGACTGCCCGTTCGGCACGTACGCGCAGACGACGCGCGTGCCCGCGACGGATGCGCTCAACACGCGCTTCTGCTCGTCGGCGAACCCGGGGATGCCGGAGTCGACCGCCGCGAGCGGCTCGCGCGCGAGGATCGCCACCCCGTTATAGGTCTTCTGCCCGGCGTAAGCGCTGCGATATCCGGCCGCCTCCAGCTCCGCGAGCGGAAACTTCGCGTCCTCGAGCTTCGTCTCCTGGATGCACACGACGTCCGGCCGCTGCCGCGTAAGCCAGTCGAGCAGATGCCCGATGCGGACCTTGAGGGAATTGACGTTCCATGTCGCGATCTTCATTTGGTGCTCAAGCAACTGATTCTCGGGCTCGACTACGCACACGCTCGATGGGTGTGGTGGTTTCTCCGGCGGCTACTTCTGACCATCGGTGCGCACCTCCGGGCAGGTTGCGCGGTAGCTCTGCAACGCCCCGACGTACTTTTGCCATTCGTCATGCGTAAGGTTGCGGCGCGCTCTACGGCATGCCGCCGCAACGGGATCCTCGGGCCAGATTTCAGTCAGCTCGATTGCCGTTTCCAGCCCTTGGACGCGACCCGAACTCGCGAGGTATCGGCCATCCGGGCTGACGGCTACGGCAGTGAGCCAGCCACCATAGGGCATCTGCCGCAACTCGCGCGCGGTGCGCGCATCCCAGACCCTGGCGATCTCCTCCCCCCCGTCGGCGATGGCAAGGACGCGGCGGTCCGCGCTGGTAGCCATCGCGATGATGAATCCTCCGAGCGAGAACGAGTACAGTTCCCGTCCCCGTTCGAGGTCCCACCATTTCAGCGAGCCGTCCGTTCCACCAACGATCAGGGTTCGCCCATCGGGCGCAAAGACCACGCCAGCACTCTCGTTGCTCGCGATCGGGGTGCGCCATACCACCGCGGCGGTCTCGATGTCCCACACCGTCGTCGGCACGACTGCGCGATGAGAGTAGCCGAAAGTCGCGATCAACCGCTCGTCGGCGCTGAACCGCGCCGCCAGCGCGTGCGGCCCCTCGCTCTGCAGATGGGCGATTTCCCTGCCGCTCGATCGCTCCCAAACACGCGCACCGTGCTCGATGGTCGAGCTTGCGAGATACGTTCCTGCTGGCGAGATGCCGACCCAGTATGACGCGCCCCCCTGCTCGATCTTGCGCAACGCCTTGCCGGATGCGACGTCCCAGAGGTGCACGCTTCCCTTGTCCGTGGCGGTCGCGAGGATCTCGCCCTGCGGACCGAACGCGACAGCCGTGACGGTGCTCGCGTGCGCAAGGCGCTTCAGCTCGCGCCCCGATTGCGCGTCCCAAAGGGCGGCGGATTCATCGGGGCCCGCCGTCGCGACCAGCTGACCGCTTGGGCTGACGTCCACGACGAATGGTCCACGGTGAACCTGCTTTCCACGCGCGTCCGTCCACCAATCCTTGCCTCCATTGCTGCCGTGGGGAATCGGGGTCTTCAACTTGTTCGTTTCGAGGTCCCACACGAGCACCCCGCTTCGCGCGCCGCCCGCCACGATCAATCGTCCGTCGTGGCTGAATCTCAGGGTGGTGATCTGCTCGTCGACGATTACGTGCTTATCCGAGAAGGGAGATATCGCGAGCACGTCGCGCAGCGCGCGCTCGGTGCGCTCGGTGCGCGTGCTCTTGAAGGCTTCCGTGGCAAGCAGGGTGGCGAGATCCAGGCGGTCCAGACGTTCCCGATCCTCGAGCAAGTTATGGAACCATAGCCGCTTCTTCTCCTCGGGGCTCAGAGCGACAACCTGCGCGCGCACGGCGTCCGCCTGTGCCGCCAGCCGCTCGGCTGACTGGCGTTCCGCGAGGTTCTGATAGAGCAGCCAAGCGGACAGAGGCAGGACGAGCAAGGCGGCGGCGGCGCCCACGCCGCGGATGAGCCGACGACGCTCATGCGCACGCCGTCTCGATTCGCGCTCTTCCAGCTCTCCGGGAGCGGGCGCAGGCTGCTGCTGTAGCACGCGATCGATGCTGTCGACGAGCCCCAGCAGCTCCGGGGCGGATCGCGATCCTCGCCAGTTGGAGAGGTCGGCTGCATGCGTCTGGCGAAACGGGAGGGGAGGTTGACTCTCGTCGAGCCGAAGGGCAACGAGTATTCCGCGCTGCCATCCCTCGGAGGCCTCGGCGACGACCCAGTCGGATGCGATCGAGTGCCGCGACCAGACGACCAGGACGCACCGCGCGCTTGCCAGGGTGGCCTCGATCTCGCGCGGAAACTGGGCGCCGGGCCGCAGCGCGGCGTCCCACCAGATCGACCAGCCGCGCGATGCGGTCAAGGCATGAACGAGCTGCTTGACCCGTGCCTTGTCCTCGCGCGCGTAGCTAATGAAGACGTCGTGGACGCTCGCGCTCGTCGCGGTACCCATGCCGCGAGTGTAACGTCACGCGGGCGAGTGATCCCCCGCGGCCGGGCGATGCGTTAGAGGAGCCTAACGCGGCGCGTAAGGGCCCTTCGGCTTTTCGGGCGCCGCCGGTGCGGCGGGCTTGGCCGCGACCTTCTCCTGCTGGCGCGCCGTCTGCCCGGGGAGCAGTTGCGACGATTTCGGATAGCCGCCCTCATCGAGCGCGGCGTGGTACATGCTCGCCTCGAATCCCTGCTTGACCGTCTTGCCGACGAGCAGCACCGGCACGTTGGTGGCGCCGGACACGCGCTTCAGCTCCTCGCGCTTGTCGAGCGAATCAACCGAGACCTCGGTATAGGGGACGCCGCGTTTTTCGAGCAGCGATTTCGCGTCGCTGCATGCCGCGCTGCATCCGCTGAACGTGTAGAGCTTGACCGGGTTCACCTTCATCGCCTGCTGGAGCCCGAACGCGAGCGGCGCATCGGAGACCGTGCCCGACTGCGTGGAGATCTTCTCCACGTTGCGAGTGGCTTCCGGCGCAGGCGGAGTGTCCGTGTAGTGGACCCGGCCGTCCTTGTCCACCCAGCGATAGGTCTGGGCAAGCGCGCTCGCGGACAGGCTGCCGGCGAGGATCGCGGCCGCGACGGCGAGAAAACCGGCAGATCGAAGCGCAGTGAAAAGCTGCATAGCTTCCCTCCGTTGAGGAAAGAACATAACGGACTGAAAATTATGCAATGATCATACCATTGTGCCTGAGCAGGGCATCCACTTTCGGCTTCCGACCGCGAAATAGTTCGAAAGACTCGAGCGCCGGCCGGCTGCCGCCCACCGCCAGGATCTCGTCCCGAAACCGCCCCCCGGTGGCCGGGTCGAGCACGCCGTTCGCCTCGAACAGGCTATAGGCATCGGCGGAGAGCACCTCGGCCCACTTGTAGCTGTAATACCCCGCGCCGTAGCCGCCACCGAAGATGTGGCTGAAGCTGTTCGGCAGCCGATGGTAGGCGGGCGGCCTGACGACTGCGACCTTTTGCCGTACCTCGTCGAGCAGGTCGAGCGGCGTCTTGCCGCCCTGCGCATCGAAGTCGTGATACAGGTGCATGTCGAACAACGCGAACTCGAGCTGGCGCACCGTGTACATGCCCGCCTGGAAATTCTTCCCGGCGGTCATCTTGTCGAAGATGTCGCGTGGCAGTGGCGCACCCGTGTCGACGTGAGCGCTCATGTGCCGGAGCACGTCCCACTCCCAGCAGTAGTTCTCCATGAACTGGCTGGGAAGCTCGACCGCGTCCCATTCCACGCCGTGTATGCCGGAGACGCCGAGATGGTCCACCCGGGTGAGCAGGTGATGCAGCCCGTGCCCGAACTCGTGAAAAAGCGTGGTCACATCGTCGTGCGTGAAGAGCGCCGGCTTCGCTCCGACCGGCGCCGGAAAATTGCACTCCAGATAAGCGACCGGCGTCTGCAGCGCGCCGCCCTTGCGGCGCCGCGCCATCGCCTCGTCCATCCACGCGCCGCCGCGCTTCGTCTCGCGCGCGTAGAGATCGAGATAGAACTGGCCGACGAGCGAGCCGTCCGGGTCGCTCATTCGGAAGAACCGCACATCCGGATGCCAGGTCTCGGCGGTATCGGGCTCGATCCGGACGCCGTACAACGTCTGCACGACGCGGAACATGCCTTCCAGCACCTTGTGCTCGGGAAAGTACTGCTTCACCTCGTGCTCGGAATAGGCGTAGCGCCGCTGGCGCAGCCGCTCCGACGCGAACGGAACGTCCCACGCAGCGAGCTCCGCGAGGCCCAGCTCGGCCGCGGCGAACTCGGTGAGCTCGGCGAAATCGCGCCGCGCGAAAGGCAGCGCCTTCTCCGCCAGGTCGTTCAGGAACGCGAACACCTCGCGCGGCGACTCGGCCATCTTCGGCACGAGCGACACCTCGGCATAGCTCGGGTACCCCAGCAGCGCGGCAGCTTCCTTGCGGAGCTCGAGAATGCGCGCGATGAGCGGCGTGTTGTCCCATTTGCGCGCGCGCGCTTCGATGTCTGACGCAACTGATGGCGCCTGCCCGGACATTCCGCCGAATCGCGCCGAGTAGCGTTCCGCCTCGGCAAGCGCGGCGGCGTATTGCTCGCTTGCTCGCGTGCTGTAGGCGTGGTAGAGGCGCTCGCGCAAGGCCCGGTTCTCGGCGTACTGCATCACCGGGACGTAGCACGGCGCCTGAAGCGTGAGCTTCCAGCCCGGTTTTCCGTCGCGCTCCGCCGCGGCGCGGGCGGCGTCCAGGATGTCGTCCGGTATTCCGGCGAGCTCGGCGCGCTCTTGGACGTGGATCGCGAACGCATTCGTGGCGTCGAGCACGTTCTCCGAGAAGCGCGTGCCGAGGCCGGCGAGCTCCTCCGAGATCTTCGCGAAGCGGGCTTTCTGGGCGGACGGCAGTTCCGCACCGGACAGCCGAAAATCGCGCAGCTCGTTGTCCACGATACGGCGCTGCGCGGGATCGAGCCGTGTGTACTCGTCGCTCGCCCGCAACGCCTTGTACTTGCCGAAGAGCGCCTCGTTATGGCCGAGCTCGGTCCAGTATTGAACGACTTTCGGCTCGCTCGCGTTGTACGCGTCACGCAGCGGCGGGCTGTCGAGCACGCCGTGCAGATGTCCGACGATTCCCCAGGCGCGCGACAGTCGCTCGTTCGCGTCTTCCAGCGGCTCCACGAACGCCTGCCACGTCGCGGGTGTTGCCGGCGCGGTGAGCCGCGCGACGGTCGCCCGGCAGTCGGCAAGCAGCAGGTCGACGGCCGCGCCGACGTGCTCGGGCTTGACGGCAGAGAATCGCGGTAGACCGGAAAAATCGAGCAGCGGATTGACGTCTGTCTTCATGGCGGTTGAAACGTTGTGTGAAACGCTGAGAGTGAAGATCGACCTGTTGGGGGTTGCCTAGGAGGCCGTACCGCTCGCCAGCTCTGCAGCCCGGATCGTGTTGGCCAGCAGCATCGTCACGGTCATCGGGCCGACGCCGCCCGGCACGGGCGTGATGTGCGAGGCTTTGCCGAGCATGGTCTCGAACGCCACGTCGCCCGCCAGCTTCCCGTCCGGCAGGCGATTGATGCCGACGTCGATGACCACGGCGCCCGGCTTGATCATTTCGGCGCGCACCATGTGGGCGCGACCCACCGCCGCGACCAGCACGTCCGCGCGCGCGCTGTGCGCAGCGAGATCCCGCGTCTTCGAGTGGCACATGGTGACGGTGGCGCCCTTTTGCAAGAGCAGCATGGCCAGGGGCTTGCCGACGATGTTGCTGCGGCCGATCACGACCGCCTCGCGCCCTTCGAGGGCGATTTCCTCTGCCGCCAGCAAGGCCATCACGCCCGCCGGCGTACAGGGCACGAAGCGCGGCTGCCCCGTGCTGAGCAGACCCACGTTGTAGGGATGGAAACCGTCGACGTCCTTCTCGGGCGCGACTGCGCGGAGCACGCTGTCGGCGGAGATCTGCGTCGGAAGCGGAAGCTGCACCAGGATCCCGTGGATGCGCGGATCGCGATTGAGTGTCTCGATCCGCTCGATCAGAGACGCCTCGGTCGTGCCGGCCGGCAGCTCGACGTGCTCGGAGTGGAGGCCGACCTCCGCGCTCGCCTTCATCTTGGTGCGAACGTAGACTTTCGAGGCGGGATCCTCGCCAACCCGCACGGCGACGAGTCCGGGTTGGTGGCCTCGTGCGGTCAGCTGCGCAACTCGTTCTTGCAGTTGCGAGCGCAAGCGCCGCGCGAGCGCCGCGCCATCGATGATCCGGGTTTGCATGCGGGGAATGCCGGAAGGGCCGCGAATTCTAGCACTGCATCCGTTCGGAGCCGGCCGGTCAGGGTGCGTGCGCTTCGCCCGGGGTCCGACTACAATCCGGAGTGCCGTTGCGGATGATGGAAGAGCGGAGGTCGCCGCCGCCGGCGCCCGGTGGCCCGGAGCCGGTCGCCGTATTAAGCTAGCCTTTCCCCGAGCGAGCCCGTCCCGTTCCCGCATTCCGCGCGAGTTCGTCTTGTTCCGAGGCAGCGCGCCCTAGGAGGATTCTTGCATGTCTGCGCAGCTTGATTTCGACGCCGCGAACGATCCCGACACCCTCGAGACCCAGGAATGGCTCGACGCGTTGCAGGCGGTGCTCGAGCGCGAGGGGCCCGAGCGCGCGCACTTCCTGCTCGAGAAGATGATCGAGCGGGCGCGCCACCACGGGGCGTTCATTCCCTTCTCGGCCAACACTGCTTACGTCAACACCATCCCGCCGCACCTCGAGGAGCGCTCGCCGGGCGACGCCGCGCTCGAGGAGCGCATTCGCTCCTATGCGCGCTGGAACGCGATGGTGATGGTGGCGCGCGCGAACAAGCGCGAGGGCGACCTCGGCGGGCACATCGCGACGTTCGCGTCGGTGGGCACGCTGTTCGGGATCGGCTTCAACCATTTCTGGCACGCGCCCACCGCCGAGCATGGCGGGGATCTCGTCTACTTCCAGGGGCACGCCTCCCCCGGCATCTATGCGCGGGCATTGATGGAAGGGCGGCTGACCGAGGATCAGCTGGACAATTTCCGTCGCGAGGTCGATGGCCATGGCGTCTCGTCGTACCCGCACCCTTGGCTGATGCCCGACTTCTGGCAGTTCCCGACCGTTTCGATGGGTCTCGGGCCGATCCAGGCGATCTACATGGCGCGCTTTCTCAAGTACCTCGAGGCGCGGGGGCTGGCGAAGACCGAGGGACGCAGGGTCTGGGCGTTTCTCGGCGACGGCGAGATGGACGAGCCCGAATCGCTGGGCGCGATTGGCATGGCCGCGCGCGAGAAGCTCGACAACCTGATCTTCATCATCAACTGCAATCTGCAGCGCCTGGACGGCCCGGTGCGCGGCAACGGCAAGATCATCCAGGAGCTCGAGGGCGACTTCCGCGGCGCGGGCTGGAACGTGATCAAGCTGCTGTGGGGCTCGTACTGGGATCCGCTGCTCGCGCGCGATACGGAGGGGCATCTCCAGCAGGTGATGGAAGAGACGGTGGACGGCGAATACCAGAACTACAAGGCGAACGACGGCGCGTTCGTCCGGAAGCACTTCTTCGGCAAGCACCCGAAGCTCCTGGAGATGGTGTCGCGCATGACCGACGACGACATCTGGCGCCTGAACCGCGGCGGGCACGACCCGCACAAGATCTATGCTGCTTATGCGGCGGCGACGAAGCATCGCGGCCAGCCGACCGTCATTCTCGCCAAGACCATCAAGGGCTATGGGCTGGGCCGGCAGGGCCAGGCGAAGAATCCGACCCATCAGCTGAAGAAGCTCGACATCGAGACGATCCGTCAGATCCGCGACCGCTTCAACGTGCCGGTTCCGGACGATGAGCTCGAGAAGCTGCCGTTCTACCTTCCGCCGAAGGACAGCCCCGAGATGCAGTACCTGCACGCGCGCCGGAAGGCGCTCGGCGGCTACCTCCCGCAGCGCCGGCGCAAGGCCGACACGGTGCCGGCTGTGCCGGCGCTTGCGGCGTTCGAGTCGGTCATGAAGCCGACCGAGGGGCGCGAGATCTCGACGACGATGGCCTTCGTCCGGATCCTCACCGTGCTGGTGCGCGACAAGGAGCTGGGGAAATGCGTGGTCCCGATCGTGCCCGACGAGGCGCGCACGTTCGGCATGGAGGGCATGTTCCGGCAGCTCGGCATCTTCTCTCAGGAAGGCCAGAAGTACACCCCGGTCGACCGGGACCAGGTGATGTATTACCGCGAGGACAAGGCCGGGCAGATCCTCGAGGAGGGCATCAACGAGCTGGGCGCGATGTCCTCGTGGGTCGCGGCCGCCACCTCGTACAGCCATTCCAATGTCGTGATGATGCCGTTCTACATCGTGTATTCGATGTTCGGGCTGCAGCGCACGGGAGATCTGTGCTGGGCCGCCGGCGACCAGCGCGCGCGGGGCTTCCTGCTCGGCGCGACGTCGGGCCGCACGACGCTGAACGGGGAAGGACTGCAGCACGAGGACGGCCACAGCCACATTCTCTCGTCCGTCATCCCGAATTGCGTGTCCTACGACCCGACTTTCGCCTACGAGCTCGCGGTCATCATCCACGACGGGCTGCGGCGCATGGTGACCGACCAGGAGGACGTGTTCTATTACATCACGGTGATGAACGAGAACTACGAGCATCCCGGGATGCCCGCGGACGCCGCGGCCGGCATCCTGAAAGGCATGTACCTCTTCAAGCAGGGCGGGGCAGGCAAGCAGCGCGTTCAGCTGCTCGGCTCCGGCACCATACTGCGGGAGGTCATCGCCGCGGCCGAAATGCTCGAGCGCGACTGGAGCGTGAGCGCGGACATTTGGAGCTGCCCGAGCTTCACCGAGCTCGCGCGTGAAGGCCTCGATGCCGACCGCTGGAATCTCCTGCATCCCGCCGACGAGCGGCGCAAGAGCTACGTCGAGCGATGCCTCGAGGCGCACGACGGACCGGTGATCGCCTCCAGCGACTATATGAAGGCGTTCGCCGAGCAGATCCGTCCGTTCGTTCCGTCCGGCCGCGTCTACCGGGTGCTCGGCACCGACGGCTACGGCCGCTCGGACACGCGCCAGAAACTGCGCCATCATTTCGAGGTGGACCGGAACTGGGTGACCGTCGCCGCGCTCAAGGCGCTCGCGGATCAGGGCGCGATCGAGCCCGCGAAGGTCGCCGAGGCGATCGCCAAGTACGGCATCGACCCGGCCAAACCGAACCCCGCGACGGTGTGAGTAGTAGCGGCCTCACAATGGATCGTCTCGGCATAGTAGGGGATATACAAGGGGCCTGCCCCTGGTTCGTTTACCCCGCTTTTGGACTGCAGCGGCACCAACGCCTGTTTCAAGAAAGCGTTTAAACATGGGCGCGATGAAGGAAGTGCTCGTCCCCGACATCGGCGATTTCGAAGGTGTCGACGTCATCGAGATCCTCGTGAAGCCGGGCGACACGGTCGCGGCCGAGCAGTCGCTGATCACGCTCGAGTCGGACAAGGCGACGATGGAGATCCCGGCGCCCGAGTCGGGCGTCGTGAAGGAGCTGCGCGTCAAGGTCGGCGACCGGGTATCGCAGGGCGCGCCGATCCTGACGCTCGAGCCCGCCGCGGCGACGTCAGAGCCCGCACCGGCAGCCGCAAAGCCGGCACCAGCCCCCGCGCAGCCGGCACCGCCGGCCGCCCAGCCGGCGCCCGCGCGCGCTGCCGCACCTGCTCCCGCTGCCGCTCCGGCTCCTGCTCCCGCTGCCGCTGCCGCGAAGGGCGGCACGGAAGAGGTGTTCGTTCCTGACATCGGCGACTTCAAGGACGTCGAGGTCATCGAAGTGATCGTGAAGCCGGGCGATCGCGTTGCCGCTGAGGCAAGCCTGATCACCGTCGAGTCGGACAAGGCCACGATGGAGATTCCGTCGCCGGCCGCCGGCGTCGTGCGCGACATCAAGCTCAAAGTCGGGGACAAGGTCTCGAAGGGCAGCCTGATCCTGCTGCTCGAGACCGGGGCGGCGCCCTCGGCACCCGCACAGGCTTCCCCGGCTGCTGCCGCGCCGGCGGCGGCCGCACCGGCGGCTGAACCACCCGCATCGCCCGCCGCGGCGTCCGGCCGGGAGGACGAGGCACCGTTTACGCCGGCCCCGCTGCCCATGCGTACCGGTCCGGTGCCCTATGAACCGACCGCCGAGCCGGCGACCTTCAAGCCGCACGCAAGCCCTTCGGTCCGTAAGTTCGCGCGCGAGCTGGGCGTGGACCTCACGAAAGTAACGGGCAGCGGCGCGAAGGGCCGCATCGTGCAGGGCGACGTCCAGGCATTCGTGAAAGGCGTGATGACCAAGGCGCCCGCGCCGGCTGCCGCGCCGACGGGGGGTGGGCTGCCCTTCACCCTGCTCGACTGGCCCAAGGTCGACTTCGCCAAGTTCGGGCCGGTGGAGGTGAAGCCGCTCTCGCGCATCAAGCGGATATCGGGCGCGAATCTGCATCGCAACTGGGTGTCGATTCCGCACGTCACGCAGTTCGACGAGGCCGACATCACCGAGCTCGAGGCGTTCCGCAAGGCAAGCTCGGCGGACGGCGAGAAGCAGGGCTTCAAGCTCACGCTGCTCGCGTTCCTGCTCAAGGCCTGCATGACGGCGCTCCGCCAGCATCCGAATTTCAACGCTTCGCTCGACGGCGAGAGCCTGGTCGTGAAGAAGTACTATCACATCGGCGTGGCGGTCGACACGCCCGACGGGCTCGTGGTGCCGGTGATCCGTGACGTGGACCGCAAAGGCGTCTTCGACCTCGCGCGCGAGCTCTCCGAGGTGTCGAAGCTCGCGCGCGACAAGAAGCTCAAGCCGGGCGACATGCAGGGCGGCACCTTTTCCATCTCGAGCCTCGGCGGCCTGGGCGGCACGGCGTTCACACCGATCATCAATGCGCCGGAGGTCGCGATCCTCGGCGTGTCGCGATCGGCCATGCGGCCGGTTTACAAGGACGGCCAGTTCGTGCCGCGCCTGATGCTCCCGCTCTCGCTGTCATACGATCATCGCGTGATCGACGGCGCTGCCGCTGCGCGATTCACCACGTATCTGGCATCGGTGCTGTCCGACATCCGCCGCTCGCTGCTTTGAGTGACGAGTGAGGGCATCCCCTTCACTCCTCACCCCCTATCGAGAGACCAATGAGCCAGACCATCGAAGTCAAAGTTCCCGACATCGGCGATTTCAAGGACGTCGAGGTCATCGAGGTCATCGTCAAGCCGGGCGATCGCGTTGCAGCCGAGGCAAGCTTGATCACCGTCGAGTCGGACAAGGCGACGATGGAAATCCCGTCCCCGGCGGCCGGTGTCGTGCGGGAGATCCGGGTCAAGGTGGGTGCGAAGGTTTCCGAAGGATCGCCGATCCTCGTCCTGGATGCGGCCGATGAACGCGCGCCTGCCGCGGCGGCCACGCCCGCCAAGGCTGCGTCCCCGAAGCCTGCGCCCGTTTCGCCCGCCGCAAAGCCCGCGCCGGCGGCCGCCGCATTCGCCGGCAAGGCGGACGTCGAGTGCGACGTGGTCGTGCTCGGCTCCGGGCCGGGCGGCTATTCCGCCGCGTTTCGCGCCGCGGACCTCGGGCTCGCCACGGTGCTGGTCGAGCGCTATCCGGTGCTCGGCGGCGTCTGCCTCAACGTCGGGTGCATTCCGTCGAAAGCGCTCCTGCACGCCGCCAAGGTCGTGGACGAGGCGAAGAGCTTCATTTCGCATGGCATCAGCTTCGGCGAGCCGGTGATCGACCTCGATCGGCTGCGCGAATGGAAGAGCAAGGTCGTCGGCAAGCTCACCGGCGGACTCGCGGGCATGGCCAAGGCGCGCAAAGTCACCGTGCTGGAGGGTGTCGGTGCATTCGTCGGAGCGAACCACCTTGCGGTAGAGGGCAAGGACGGGCGCAAGGTCGTCGGCTTCAAGCACGCGATCATCGCCGCCGGGTCGCAGGCCGGAAAGCTGCCCTTCCTGCCGGCCGATCCGCGCATCGTGGACTCCACCGGCGCGCTGGAGCTTCCGGCGCGCCCGAAGCGGCTGCTCGTGATCGGCGGCGGGATCATCGGTCTCGAGATGGGCACGGTCTACTCGACGCTGGGGGCGCGACTCGACGTCGTCGAGATGCTCGACGGACTGATGCAGGGCGTGGATCGCGACCTCGTGACGGTCTGGCAGAAGTTCAACGCGCGCCGGCTCGACAATGTCATGTTGAAGACGAAGACGACCAAGGTCGAGGCGACGAAATCCAGCTTGAAGGTCTCGTTCGAGGGCGAGAAGGCCCCGGCCGAACCGCAGCTCTACGACATGATCCTGGTGTCGGTGGGTCGGAGCCCGAACGGCAAGAAGATCGGCGCGGAAGCGGCAGGCGTCGCAGTGGACGAGCGCGGCTTCATCGCGGTCGATGCGCAGATGCGCACCAACGTCCCGCATATCTTCGCGATCGGCGATATCGTCGGCCAGCCGATGCTCGCGCACAAGGCGGTGCACGAAGGCCACGTCGCGGCCGAGGCGGCTGCGGGACAAAAATCCCGGTTCGACGCGCGCGTGATTCCGTCGGTGGCCTACACCGATCCGGAGATCGCGTGGGTGGGCATCACCGAGGCCGAGGCGAAGGAGCAGGGCGTGAAGGTCGGCGTCGGCAAGTTTCCCTGGGCGGCGTCGGGACGCGCGATCGCCAACGGCCGGGACGAGGGCTTCACCAAGCTCATCTTCGATGCCGAGACGCATCGCATCATCGGTGGTGGGATCGTCGGCACCAGCGCCGGGGATCTCGTCAGCGAGATCGCGCTCGCAATCGAAATGGGGGCTGATGCGGTCGACATCGGGAAGACCATCCACCCGCATCCGACGCTGAGCGAGAGCATCGGCATGGCGGCTGAAGCGTTCGAAGGCGTGTGCACCGATCTCCCGCCCACGCGCAAGCGCTGACCTCGCACGTCGCCGGGTGCCGTACGGCGAGAGTGTGGCGCGCCGCGTTGGCGGTGGTCGCGGCGGCCTGGCTGGGTGCCGCGCACGCGGCCGACTCGGGGGCGCTACCCGAGGCGCCGCGACCCAATCCCATCTCCGAGCCCGGGCGCCTCTGGGCGTTCGACGGTTTCTCGCTCAAGCCGCCGGGCAGCGGCGAGTGGTTCAGCCTCGTCAAATCCCGCGAGCAGGTGGTGTTCACGCGGCGCGCGGTCGATCCGGCGTATGCGCTGGTGGCGGTCGCGCATGCGTCCCGGGTTGACGATCCGCCCGCGACGCCTGAGGGCCTCGTCGAGCTCGTGCGCCGGCGCGCCCCGCGTCGGCCCGACACGTACCGGTACGAAGTCAAGGAGCAGGTGGTCGAGATCGACCCGGCGGCCTCCTGGTGCGTGCGTTATCGGCTGCTCGCCGAGGACAGCCAGGAGAGTTTCTTCCACCCGCACATCGTCCGGATTGCCGGCCGGGTCTGCGCTCACCCCAATTCGCATGCGTTGCTCGTCGACGCGAGTTACGCGGAGCGCGCCATCGAGGGCAACAGCCAGCCGGAGGCTCTGGAGGAGTGTGAGGCTTTTCTTGCCGCAGTCCGGTTGACGCCGTTGCACTCGGCCGCGGTGTCCGCTGCCGATGCGCTCATCGCCAAGGGATCCGCGCGTGAGGCGGTCAAGCTGCTTGCGCCGCTTGCCGAGCAAGGTTACGCGCCGGCGGCCCAACTGCTCGGTTTGGCTTACGAGCGGGGCAGCGGTGTGGCACCGGATCTGGTCGCGGCCAGCCGCTGGTACGGTATCGCGGCGGAGGCCGGCGAAGTCGATGCGCTCTACAATCTGGGCGCGCTCCACGATCACGCGCGAGGTGGCGTGCGGGACGCACAGGAAGCGCTGCGCTGGTTTCGCCGGGCCGCCGATCAGCGCGATGCGCAGGCGCAGCTCAATCTCGCCCTGCTTTACCTGAAGGGCGACGGGGTGGCGCAGGACCAAGGCCTGGCGCGCTTCTGGCTCGAGCTCGCCGGCGCCAACGGAAACGCGCGCGCGCGCGTTTTGCTGCGCGAGCTGTTTCCCTGACATCGACGTTTAGAGGATGCGACGCGGCAACCGGAGGAGACGACCATGACCCAGGACGAGCTCAAGGCCGCGGTCGCGCGCGAAGCGATCCGGTATGTCGTGGAGGGCGCCGTGATCGGGGTCGGGACTGGCACCACCGCGAACCTCTTCATCGACGAGCTGGCGAGAATGAAGGATCGCATCACCGGCGCGGTTGCGAGCTCGAACGCAAGCGCACGGCGTCTCGCGGATCATGGCATCCGGGTGCTGGACTTGAACGACGTGGGGGAGCTGCCCGTCTACATCGACGGCGCCGACGAGATCACCGAGCAGCTCGCGATGATCAAAGGCGGGGGCGGCGCGCTCACGCGCGAGAAGATCGTCGCCGCCGCCGCCGGAAAGTTCGTGTGCATCGCCGACGCGTCGAAGCTCGTGCCCGCGCTCGGCAGGTTTCCGCTTCCGGTCGAGGTGATCCCCATGGCGCGCGCCTATGTGGCGCGGCAGCTCGCGGGGCTCGGTGGACAGCCCAGGGAACGGGCAGGGTTCGTCACGGACAACGGTAACCTGATCCTGGACGTGTCCGGCCTCAGCATCCCCGACCCGGCCGGGCTGGAGGAGCGGATCAACAACATCGTGGGTGTCGTCACCAGCGGCCTTTTCGCGCGCCGCCCAGCCGACGTGCTGCTCCTGGGCGCGCCACAGGGGGTGCGGACGCTGTCCCGGAGCTGACTCCGACGCGCTCCCCGGTTGGGCTGCCGCCCGATAATGTGCGGAACCCCGCTGAACCGCCCCGGTCGGAGTGCTATCCTAGACTAGCTATCTCGAAATCGCAGCCATGCTTTTTCATGCAAGAGGGGTCGTACGAACAAGGGGCGGGCCCCTTGTATATCCCCTCGTGCGCGGTGCTGGTCCTGTCTTGAAATAGGTAAGTTGCGCCCGGAGGGCCTGGTAGATGATTGGCGAGCACCACACATCGAAGCAGTTCGACGCCGAGCTCGAGGCGGTGCGTACGCGCGTGCTCCAGATGGGCGGCATGGTCGAGCAGCAGATCGTTCGCGCCGTCGACGCGCTTTCCTCGGGGGAGATGAGCGTCATCGACGAGGTGATCGAGGACGACCACCGCGTGAACGCGCTGGAGGTCCAGCTCGACGAGGATTGCAGCCACATCATCGCGCGGCGCCAGCCCGCGGCAAGCGACCTGCGCCTGCTGATCGCGGTGATCAAGACGATCACGGATCTCGAGCGGATCGGCGACGAGGCCGAGAAGATCGCCCGGATGGCGAAGCTCATCTACGCCGCCGAGCGGATGCACATGCCGCGCCTGGAAATGCGGAACATGGCGGGCCTGGCGCTGGCGATGCTGCGCAAGGCGCTCGACGCGTTTGCACGGCTGGATATCAAGGCCGCCGTGGAAGTGGTGCGTCAGGACGAGGCGGTCGACGCGGAGTTCCGCGCGGTCTTGCGCCAGCTCATCACGTTCATGATGGAGGATCCTCGCACGATCAGCCGCTGCCTCGAAGTGCTGTTCATCGCCAAGGCGATCGAGCGAATCGGCGATCATTCGAAGAACATGGCGGAGTACGTGATCTACATGGTCCAGGGTCGCGACGTCCGCCACCTCAACGAGGACGAGATCGCCGAATCCCTGAATCAGTAGCGGTACCTGCAGCGAGAATAGGCCGCCTCCAGGGCGGCCATTTTCTTGGGGTAGCGATGAATCGGCACGCGTTTTCCGCCCTCACCCGCGCGCTGTATGATGCCCGGACCATCCAGCAAAGGAACTTGGCGATGACCCAGACCGAAAAGGTCCTCTCGCGCCGAGAGGGGCGCGTCGGCTATCTGGTCTTCAACAACCCGGACCGCCGCAACGCCGTATCGCTTGACATGTGGGAAGCGGCCGGCCGGATCCTCGATGACTTCGCCACCGATGAGGGAATAGGGGTGGCGGTCGTAACCGGCGCCGGGGACAAGGCCTTCGTGTCCGGGGCCGATATCTCGAAGTTCGCGGACGAGCGCGCGACGCGCGAGGCGGTCGCACGCTACAACGCCGCCGTCGCGAAGAGCTACGCCGCAGTGCACGAGTTTCCCAAGCCGACGATCGCGATGATCCGCGGCTATTGCATCGGCGGGGGGGTGGGCCTCGCCGTCGCGTGCGACATCCGGATCTGCTCGCAGGGGGCGCGCTTCGCGGTTCCGGCGGCGAAGCTCGGTCTCGGTTACGACTTCCCCGGCCTCAAGCGGCTCGTCGACGTGGTGGGACCGGCCTTCGCCAAGGAAATCTTCTTCACCGCGCGCCAGTTCGATGCCGACGAGGCACGCGCGATGGGGCTCGTGAACCGGGTGGTGCCCGAGGACGAGCTCGAGGCGCACGTCAAGGACTGCGCCGAAACGATCGCCGGTAACGCGCCCCTGACCGTCAATTCGGTCAAGTACATCGTGGGCGAGGTGATGAAGGACGAGAAAGATCGCGACATGGCGCACATCGCCGAGCTGGTTGCCGAGTGCTTCGCCAGCCGCGACTACATCGAGGGCCGCGTGGCCTTCATGGAGAAGCGCAAGCCGGTGTTCACGGGGCGTTGATGAGCGCTTTAGCGTAAGGTCTTGACCAGCACCCGGGAGCGGCGCTGCCAGTTGTAGAGGCTGCGCTTCTCCTTCGGCAGTTTGCCCGGATCGTCCGCGACGAAACCGCGCTCGATGAACCACTGCGCGGTGCGCGTCGTCAGCACGTAGAGCTTGCGCATCCCCAGCGCCCGAGCCTGCGCGGTGAGCGCTTCCAGCAGCTTTTCTCCGTGGCCGCGGCGCTGGTAGTCCGGCCGCACCGCCAGGGCCGCAAGCTCGGCGCTTTTCGAGCGGGGGAACGGGTAGAGCGCCGCGCAACCGAGAATCATCTTGTCGTGCTCGATCACGAAGAACTGCCCGATTTCCTGCTCCAGCCGCTCGCGGCCGCGGCGCACCAGCGAGCCCTCGGCCTCGAGCGGCTCGATCAGCTGCAGGACACCGCCCACGTCGTCGATCGTCGCGGGCCGCATCCGCTCGAGCTTGTCGGCGGTGATCATGGTGCCCGAGCCCTCGTGCGTGAAGAGCTCGCTCAAGAGCGCGCCGTCTTCGCCGCGGCTGACGACGTGGGATCGGCCGACGCCGTCGCGCACCGCGCGCGCCGCAGCCGTGAGGGCGCGGCGCGTCTCCGATGACAGGTCTTTGCCCCGGTTGATCAGCCGTTCGGCGTCCCGGGCGGTGAGCTCCGGGAGCAGCTGCCCGTCGCGATCGAGGACCGGCGCATCGGACAGGAACACGAGCTTGTCCGCGCGCAGCGCGACGGCGCTGGCGAGCGCGACATCCTCCATGGCGAGGTTGAAGATCTCGCCGGTGGGCGAGTAGCCGATATTCGACAGCAGCACGATGTTGCCCAGTCCCAGCGCGCCGGAGATCGCGGTCGCGTCGATGCGCCGCACCTGGCCGGTATATTGGAGATCGACCCCGTCCAGGATGCCAATCGGCTGTGCGGTGATGTAGTTGCCCGAAGCGAGGCGTATCGCGGCGTTTGCCATCGGCGAACTCGGGAGGCCTTGCGAGAGCAGCGCCTCGATCTCCACGCGCAGCGAGCCGACGGCCTCCTTCACACACTCCAGAGCGCTCGCGTCGGTGATGCGCAGATCGGCCGCGAACCGCGGCTCGATGCCGAGCCGCGCGAGTCGAGCGTCGATCTGTGGGCGTGAGCCGTGCACCAAGACGAGCCGGATACCCGCGCTGTGCAGCAGGTTGAGGTCGTGCGCGAGCCCGCCGAATCGTCCGTGAGCCAGAACCTCGCCGCCGAACGCGACCACGAACGTGCGGCCGCGAAACGCGTGGAAATAGGGCGCCACCGAACGAAACCAGGTGACGAAGCGGGCGTCGGGCTGGGCGGACATGGGAACAAGCGCTTTGCGGCGCGCTGCGTATGAGCAAAGGGCGGATTCTAAGGCACTTTTCTCGCCGCCCGACCAGCATGTGCGGGATCGGCGCTCGCGCACAGGTCAACGGTGCCCTACACTGAAACGTTGGGAGTGGATTGCAGTGCGCGGGAGGGATACATGCAAGCTCGACAGAGTCTCCACCAGCTTTCCGGCCGGTTTCTCGCTTCGTTACGTACGCTCGTCGTTGCGACGAGCGTTGCATTGATGCTCGTCCCGACTGCGCACGCGGCTGCGAGCGCGCCCGACGAATGGGCCACGTTCAGCCGTTTCCTGTCGATCCTGCAGGTGGTGATGCAGACCGCGGCAAAGGATGACGGCAAGCAATCGCAGCAGGCCGTTGACGAGATTCTCGCCGGCCGAAACAAGGAGGCGAACGAGCTGGCCAAGGAGCTCTTCGCCGAAGTCCCCGATCCGGAGCGCGAGAAGATGATCTCGATCGGCCGTTCGCTGCTCGTGCTGAATCAGAAGCAGGCGGCGCTCGACGCGCGGGCGGCCGGCGAGGCCCGGGCGATCCAGGCGCGCAAGGATCTCGCCGGGATGGGACACGTGTATCACGACCGAACCCAGTTCCTCGACGCGGTGCGTCGCGGCGACCTGATCGCCGTGCGCCTGTTCCTCGCCGGCGGCGGCGTGGACGCGAAGGTGAAGGACGTCTGGGGCGCGAGCGCGCTGGATATCGCGAAACGGACCGGCAACCCGGAGCTCATCGCCCTGATCGAGACCGCCGGCGCGAAGTAGGTTCTAGCAATCCCCGTAGAGCGCCTGAAGCGCGGCCAGCGCCGCGAGCGGCGCGGTTTCGGTGCGCAGCACTCTTGGCCCGAAGCGCACGGGCACGAACCCCGCGCTGGTGGCCATTTCCCGCTCGTCCGGGGCGAGCCCGCCTTCGGGGCCGATCAGGACGCATACCGGCGCCGCGACCGAAAGCTCGCGAAATGCGACGGTGCCATCCGGAGAAAGCAGGACACGGATGCCTTCCCGCGTGACGTTCGCGATGAAGTGCGGAAAGGAGGTGGTGGCCTCGACCCTGGGAATGCGATTGCGGCCGCACTGCTCGCATGCCGCGATCACCACGTTCTGCCAATGCGTTTCGCGGCGCTCGCGGCGCTCCGGCGAGAGGCGCACGATCGAGCGCGTCGTGGTGACGGGCAGAATCGCTTCCACGCCGAGCTCGGTCGCCTTCTGCAGGACCAGATCCATCCGATCGGACGCGCACACACCCTGCGCCAAGCGTATGGTGAGGGGCGACTCGCGATCGGTCGCGTCGCGGCGCTTCACGGTTGCCGACGCGCCGCGCTTCCCGATCGCCGCGAGCAACGCCGACGATTCGCAGCCGTCTCCGTTGAAGAGGACCACCTGGTCGCCGACTTTGAGGCGGAGCGCCGCGAGATGCCGGGCGGCGCGCTCCGAAAGCAGCACCGTCGCGCCTGGCGAAAGCACGCCTTCGCAGTAGAGTCGCGGCGCGCGCGCAAGGCTGGGTTCGGGAGTTGGCATGCTAGAATTCTAGCAATCCCCGTGGCACAACTTGTGTTCAATCTACTCGCTTCTGTTCAATCGCTGACGTTCCATGGCTGCGCAAGCGTCCGTATGTGAATTCGGTTTGAAAGCGCTCGACTTCGACTTGCCGGGCGTCGACGGCCGTCGCTACGACATCGCGGCGGCGCGCGGTCCGCGTGGCCTGCTCGTCGTGTTCCTCTCCAATCACTGCCCGTACGTGAAGGCGATTCGCGCGCGGCTCGTGCGCGATTGCGCCGAGCTTGCGGCGCACGGGATCGGCAGCATTGCGATTAACGCCAACGATCCGACGGATTATCCAGAGGATTCGTTCGAGAACATGAAACGCGTCGCGGCCGAGCATGCCTTCCCGTTTCCATACGTGTTCGATGCGACGCAGGACGTCGCGCGAGCGTACGGCGCGCAGTGCACCCCGGACTTCTTCGGCTTCAATGCCGAGCTCGAGCTGCAATACCGTGGCCGGCTCGACGCGTCGCGGGTCAATCCGGTGCCGGATGCCCGGCGCGAGCTGTTCGAGGCCATGGTGGAGATCGCTCGCTCGGGCCGGGGCCCGGCCGAGCAGATTCCTTCGATCGGCTGCAGCATCAAATGGAAGCGGGCCGCATAGCCATCACTCGGATCGCTCCCCGCACCGATGCTCGCTGAGGTCGTTGCGGCCGCGCGCGACGTCGCGCGTGCGGAAATCGCGCCGCGCTACCTGCGTGCCGCCGCGACGCGTAAGTTCGATGGCAGCCTGGTCTCGGAAGCCGACCCGGCCGCGCAGCGCGCGCTGACCGCGCGCCTGCGTGCCATTCTCGATGTTCCCGTGCTCGGCGAGGAAATGCCTGCCGAGGAGCAGCGCGCGATCTGGAACCGCGCCCACGCCGAGCTGTGGTGCGTCGATCCGATCGACGGCACCACGAACTTCGTCAGCGGAATTCCCTATTTCGGCGTATCGGTGGCGCTCATGCGCGCGGGCCGGCCCCAGCTCGGCGTCGTGTTCAACCCGGCGACCGACGAGATGTTCGCGGCGGAGCGCGGGCAGGGCGCCACGCTTAACGGCGTCACGCTTCCCCTGCGGCGTGCCGCGGTCCCGCTGAAGCGCGCCGTGGCCTCGGTCGAGTTCAAGCGGCTGTCCCGCGCCCTCACCCGGGCCCTGATCGAGGAGCGTCCGTATTACTCGCAGCGCAACTATGGCGCCGCGGCGCTCGACTGGTGCTACGTCGCCGCCGGGCGGTTCGACTTGTACCTGCATGCGTCGCACCTGCTCTGGGATTGTGCGGCGGGCAGCCTCATCCTCGACGAAGCGGGCGGTCGGGCCGGTACGTTCGTCGCCGAGCGCTTCTGGGACGATCCGGAATGGGCGCGCCCGGTGATCGCGGCGCTGGATCCCGCGCTCTATCTCGAATGGCGGGAGTGGCTGCGCGCGCACCTCGATGAGTGACACGCGTCTGCGCGGGGAGCCCGCGAATCACGCGATCGAGGTCGTCGGGCTCGTCAAGCGGTTCAAGAAGGTCGAGGCAGTGCGCGGCATCTCGTTCATCGTGCCGCGCGGCAGCGCCACCGCGCTGCTCGGCGGGAACGGCGCCGGCAAGACGAGCACGCTCTCGATGCTGCTCGGGCTCCTGCTCCCGACTGCCGGCACGGTCACGATACTCGGCGACGACATCGCGCGTCACCGCTACCGGGTCCTCGCGCGCATGAACTTCACCTCGCCTTACGTGGATCTGCCAAAAAGCCTTACAGTCGCCGAGAATCTTAAGGTCTTTGCGCGGCTGTACGGCGTGCCCCGGATTCACGCGCGCATCGCGGCGCTCGTCGAGCAGCTCGACATCGGAGATTTCCTGAATCGACCCTACGGCACGCTCTCGGCCGGGCAACGCACCCGCGTATCGATCGCCAAGGCGCTGCTGAACGAGCCGGAGGTGCTGCTGCTCGACGAGCCGACCGCATCGCTCGACCCCGACGTCGGCGACCGCGTGCGCGCGCAGCTGATGGACTACCGGCATCGCTCGGGGGCGACGCTGCTTCTCGCTTCGCACAACATGCCCGAAGTCGAGCGCATGTGCGACGCGGTGCTGATGATGCGCGCCGGCCGCATCGTCGATTCCGGATCGCCGGCGGACTTGATCGCCCGCTACGGGCGGCGGACCATGGAGGAGGTCTTTCTCGACGTCGCGCGCGGCGCCGAGGCGGCGGCGGCGCCCGGCGCGAGCCCGGAGCCGCGCGAATGAGCACGGCGACTGCACTCGCCGCGCGCAGGGTGTATGCAATCGTCCTGCGCCATCTCTACCTGCTGCGCAAGTCGTGGGTGCGCGTGGTCGAGATGGCCTACTGGCCCACCATGCAGATGGTGCTGTGGGGCTTCATCGCGAAGTTCCTGGCGACCAACTCTTCCTGGGTGGCGCAGGTGCCGGGCGTGCTGGTTTCCGCGCTCCTGCTGTGGGAAATACTGTTTCGCGGGCAGCTCGGCCTCTCGCTCTCGTTCATCGAGGAGCTCTACTCGCGCAATCTCGGCCACCTGTTCGCGAGCCCGCTCCGGCCCATGGAGCTGGTGGCGGCGATGGTCTGCGTGTCGGCGGTGCGCACGTTGATCGGGGTGGGCACCGCGGCGGCGCTCGCCTGGGTGCTCTACAAGACCTCACTTTTCAGCCTCGGCCTGCCGCTCGTCGCGTTCTTCGCCAACCTGCTCTTGACCGGCTGGGGCATCGGTCTGATGGTCGCCGCGCTCGTGATGCGCTACGGCCTCGCGGCCGAGAACCTGGCCTGGGGCGCAATCTTCGTCACCGCGCCGATCAGCGGAATCTACTACCCGATCACCGTGCTGCCCGGCTGGCTGCAGTCGATCGCCTGGTGGCTGCCGACGAGCCACGTCTTCGAGGGCATGCGCGGTGTGCTGATGGCGGACACCTTTCTCTGGAACGAGTTCTGGACGGCCGCGGCGCTCAACGTGCTGTTCCTCGCCGTCGGAACCGGACTCTTTCTCGCGTCGTTCAACGGCGCGCGCAAGCGCGGCATGCTCGTGCAGATCGGCGAATAGCGCGTCGGGGCGACGCGGTCGCCGCGGCATCGACCGCGCGCCGGAGGGCCTAATTTCCGAACGACTCCGGAATGTTGCCGTTCTTGCGGCCCGCCAGTCCGAAATAGAAGAGCGGCCGGCCGTCGATCGACAAGCGATGCTGGTACCGCTCCAGGTGGTGGATGTCGAGATACTCGGTGAGAATGAGATTCTTGATGAACATCGAGAAGCCGCTCGTGTCCCGGTTGCCGAGGAACGTCTCCTTGATGTTGAACGCGATCCAGCCACCGTCCTCGACGTAGTTGAAGGCTTCGCGGAATGCGCTCGGAGGGATGTCCCCGAACCCGAGCGCCGCCACCGTGATCAGGCAGTTGAAGCGCCACTCCGAGAGTTCCGCACGCGGCCCCGCGCGCGGCTGACCCAGATTGAGCACGTGGTAGGCGTCATAGACGCCCGGCCGGTCGCGGTCGGTTGCCGTCCTGGCGGCTTCCAAAATGTCGACGCCGACGATGCGCGCAACGCCGTGACGGGCAAGCTCCTCGCCGACCATGCCATTGCCGGCGCCGAGCTCGAGGACCCGCAGCTCGGAGAAGTTGTCGGCGCTCGTTTCCATCGTATGGCGCAGGATGTCCGCGACCTTGCGTGGCGACTGACACTTCAGCCGGTCGTAGAAGAGCTGCTCGTAGAGACCCGGGCGCGCATAGATAGCCGCGTAGTCGTGGAAGCGGATGTTGACTTCCTTCCCGGACTCCTCGATCAGGGTGAAATGGGCCTCGTCCTGCGCGAGCTGGTGAGGATCCGCGGCGGGAAAGCGAACGCGATGCTTGAAACGAAGTCTAGAAGCAGTAGGGGTCATGGGGTCTCAGGACGTTGGGACACAGGGAAAACGCGCGTCCTCGGAATTGAAGGAGAAGAACCTGACAATTTTCGCCCGCCTAGGGGTGGTCGATCAACCCAAAGAAGCGCGTGGGACGAGATTTGTGAAGTTTTCGAGCGAGCTTCGGCCAAGATTCCGGGCTCTGCGCGGGAGAATCGGGTGATTTCGCAGTGGTTGCGGCGTGGTTCGGACCAATCCTGCGGATGATAGGATGTCATCCATGAATTCAGGGCGATTGTGGGGCACCATCTTGCCGCGCCGCGTCATCGGACGCCTGCTGTTCTCCTTTGCGATGCTGGCGCCGCTGTTCGTGACCGCCGCATGGGCGGGCGAAGCGGACGTCGTCGGGGCGAAAGTGCGCCGCGCTGCCGATGGCTCGTACAACTTCGACGTCACGGTGAAGAGCAACGATCGCGGCTGGGAATACTTCGCCGACGCGTTCGAGGTGCTCGCGCCGGATGGCAAGGTGCTGGGAACCCGGGTGCTGCTCCATCCCCACGAGAACGAGCAGCCGTTCACGCGCGAACTGTACGGCGTCAAGATTCCCAAAGGGGTCGAGCGCGTCGTGATCCGCGCGCGCCACAAGCCGAAGGGCTACGACGGGAAGACGCTGACGGTCGACCTGCCGAAGTAGGCGGGTCCAAGGAAGCTCCGCCGAAGCCCGTCATTCCCGCGCACGCGGGAATCCAGAAAGAGTGGATCCCCGCGTACGCGGGGATGACTTGACCGAGGGTTGACGAAGGCGCACCGAGCACTACATCGTCGCGCCTAGGACCCAAGGGGCGAACTCGTCCTCCCCGAACCCCAGCTGCTCGCTCTTCGACCGCTTTCCGGACGCCGTCTCGATGATGAGATCGAAGATCCGCGCGCCCACCTGCGCGACGGTCTCGGCACCGTCCACGATGGTGCCGCAGTTCACGTCCATGTCGTCCTCCATGTGCTGGTACATGGAGGAATTGGTGGCGAGCTTCAGCGAGGGCGCGGGCTTGCAGCCGAAGACCGAGCCGCGGCCCGTCGTGAAGCAGACCACGTTCGCGCCGCCGGCCACATGCCCGGTCACGGACACGGGGTCGTAGCCCGGCGTATCCATGAAGACGAAGCCCTTCTTGGTGACGGTGGCAGCGTATTCGTAGACGTCCTCGAGATTCATGGTGCCGCCCTTGGCGGCTGCGCCGAGCGACTTCTCGAGGATGGTGGTGAGACCGCCTGCCTTGTTGCCGGGCGTCGGATTGTTGTTCATCTCGTTTCCGTTGCGGCGGGTGTAATCCTCCCACCAGCGGATGCGCGCGAGCAGCTTCTCTGCGACCTCGGGCGTCACCGCCCGACGCGTGAGCAGGTGCTCGGCGCCGTAGATCTCCGGGGTCTCGGACAGGATCGCCGTGCCGCCGTGGCGCACGAGAAGATCGGCGGCCGCGCCGAGTGCGGGGTTCGCCGAGATGCCCGAATAGCCGTCCGATCCGCCGCATTCGAGACCGAGGATCAGGTGGCTTGCCGGCACCGGCTCGCGCTTCGCCTTGTTCGCCTCCGGCAGCAGCACCGCCACGCGCGCGATGCCCTCGCGCACGGTCTTCATCGTGCCGCCCTTCTCCTGGATGGTGAAGGCATGCAGCGTTTTTCCCTGGTCGAGCCGCTGGGCGGCCATCATCGGCACGATCTGCGCCGCTTCGCAACCCAGGCCGAGCACCAGCACGGAGTGGAAATTCGGATGGCGCGCGAAGCCGCCGATTGTGCGCCGGAGGACATCCATCGGCTCGCCCTCCATCGCCATGCCGCAGCCCGTCTTGTGCGTGAGCGCGACCACCCCGTCCACGTTCGGATACTCGTCCAGGCGGCCCCGGAAGTGATCGGCGACCATGCGCGCGACAGTAGCCGAGCAGTTGACGCTGGTGAGGATCCCGATGTAGTTGCGCGTCGCGACCTGCCCGTTCGGGCGGACGAAGCCCTGAAAAGTCGCCTGCGGCGTGACGTAGTCGATCGGCTTCACGTCCGCGCAGAACGCGTAGTCCTTCTCGAAGTCGCCCATGACGATGTTGTGGACGTGGACATGTTCACCGGCGCGGATGTCGGCGCTCGCGAAGCCGATGATCTGGTTGTAGCGCCGCACCGCGCTGCCGGATTTGATCGCCCGCACCGCGATCTTGTGGCCGGCCGGGATCTTCGTCGTGACGCGGACGTTGCCCTCTTTAACGAGCGTGGTGCCTTCCGGGATGCCCACCCGGGCGATAACCACGTCGTCCGCGGCGTTGAGCCTAATCGTCAGGTCGGCGGTCTGGAGCATGGCGTTCTCCCGTAGTGCGCTCAAGTGCGGTCTGCAATCCTGGCAAGAGGCGACTTGACTCGCAAAGGAGGGGATCTACAAGGGGCGCAGCCCCTTGTTCGTTCGGGGATATACAAGGGGGACTCCCCCCTTGTTCGTACGCCCGCCCTTCTATGCAGAAGCTAGGCCGCGATCTCGAGACAAATTCTAATGATTGTCGCGCGGAACCATCGGTCCCGTCCGCCCGACCAGAAAATCGAGATCGGCGCCCTGGTCCGCTTGCAGCACGTGGTCGATGTAGAGCTTCCAGTAGCCGCGATTCATCGGTGGCTTGGGCGCCTTCCACCTTGCGCGCCGGCGGGCGAGCTCCTCCTCGGCGACATGCAGGTGAAGCTTCCGCCGCGCGACATCGAGCTCGATGATGTCGCCGTTCTTCACCAGGGCGAGCGGCCCGCCCGCCGCCGCTTCGGGCGCCGCGTGCAGCACCACGGTGCCATAGGCGGTGCCGCTCATGCGCGCATCCGAGATGCGCACCATGTCGGTGATGCCCTTCTTCAGCACCTTGGGCGGCAACGGCATGTTGCCGACCTCCGCCATGCCCGGGTAACCCTTCGGCCCGCAGTTCTTGAGCACCATGACGCAGTTCTCGTCGATGTCGAGCTTCGGATCGTCGATACGCTTGTGAAAGTCCTCGATGCTCTCGAACACCACCGCGCGCCCCTTGTGCTTCATCAGCTTGGGCGTGGCGGCCGAGGGTTTGACGATCGCCCCGTTCGGACAGAGATTGCCCCGCAGCACCGCGATTCCGGTGTTGCGCTTGAAGGGCTTGTCGAAGGGCTTGATCACGTCCGTGTTCCAGCACGGCGCGCGCTTGTTGTTTTCCCAGATCGTCCCGCCGTTGACGGTGAGCGCGTTCTTGTTGAGGAGGCCCTCTTTTCCGAGCGCGCGAAGGATCACTGGCAGCCCGCCCGCATAGAAGAAATCCTCCATGAGGTACTTGCCGTTCGGCATGAGGTTCACCAGGGTGTGGACGCCCTTGCCGAGCGCATCCCAGTCGTCGAGCGACAGCTTCACCCCCAGCCGGCCGGCGATCGCGATCAGGTGGATCACCGCGTTGGTGGAGCCGCCGATCGCCGCATTCACGCGAATGGCGTTCTCGAAGGCCTGCCGCGTGAGGATCTTCGAAAGGGGGATCTTCTCTCTCACGAGCTCGACGATGCGCCGCCCCGCCTGCCGGGCGACCACGTTGCGG
Organism: Burkholderiales bacterium; assembly: GCA_041617635.1. Classification (GTDB taxonomy): domain Bacteria; phylum Pseudomonadota; class Gammaproteobacteria; order Burkholderiales; family SG8-39; genus JAABRB01. Next base: position 36,567 of record JBFJOO010000023.1, read on the forward strand.
CGGGCGTCCACCGCGGGAATCGCGGCGTTCCCGGGCATGCCGAGGCCGAGCGCCTCGACCATCGAGGCCATCGTCGATGCCGTGCCCATGGTCATGCAGTGCCCGTGCGAGCGGTGCATGCAGGATTCCGCCTCGTGGAATTCCTCGAGCGTGATCTTGCCGGCGCGCAGGTCCTCCGACATGGACCAGACGTTGGTTCCCGAGCCGATGTCCTGGCCGCGATACTTCCCGGACAGCATCGGGCCGCCGGAGACGCCGATCGTGGGCAGGTCGACGCTGGCGGCGCCCATGATAAGCGAGGGCGTCGTCTTGTCGCAGCCCATCAGGAGCACCACGCCATCGAGCGGGTTGGCGCGAATCGACTCCTCGACGTCCATGCTGGCGAGGTTGCGATACAGCATCGCGGTCGGGCGCATCAGCGTTTCGCCGAGCGAGGTCACCGGAAACTCGAGCGGGAATCCGCCGGCTTCGAGCACGCCGTTGCGCACGTGCTCGGCAAGCACCCGAAAATGCGTGTTGCACGGCGTGAGCTCCGACCACGTGTTGCAGATCCCGATCACGGGCCGGCCGTCGAACTGATCCTGCGGCACGCCGCGGTTCTTCGTCCAGCTCCGGTAGATGAAGCCGTAGATGTCGTCCCGGCCGAACCACTCGGCCGAGCGGAGTCCGGGTTTCTTCCTGGTGGCCATGATTCCTTCCTGGTTGGCGCGCGACGCGGGCAAGCTTCCGGCGCGAAAGTCTAGCATCCGTTGATCGCGCCTTGGACGCTATGATGCGCCGAGAAAAACACGGACCTTGGAGCGGTGATGGCAATTTCAGCCGACAACGATCCGAAGGCGGGTAAGCCGACGGCGAACGGTCGGGACGCGATCGTGAGTGAGGCCGCGCTGACGCGATTCGTCGCGGCGGTGCTCGGCAGGCTCGGCGTCCCGGACGCCGATGCCGCGCTCGCCGCGTCGACGCTCGTCGAAGCGGATCTGCGCGGCGTGGAGTCGCACGGGGTCGTCCGCTTTCCGATCTACGTCGAGCGGATCGCGGCGGGGGCGGTAAATCCATGTCCCGCGGTGCGGGTGCTGCGCGAGTCCGCGACGAGCGCGGTCGTCGACGGCGACAACGGGCTCGGGCACATCGTAGGCGTGCGCGCCATGGAGATCGCGATCGACAAGGGAGCGGCCGACGTCTGCGCCTTCGTCGCGGTGCGCAACAGCAACCACTTCGGCGCCGCCTCCCATTTCGCCGAGATGGCGCTCGCCGCGGACATGATCGGGCTCAGCTTCACGATCGGCGGCATCAATCACATGGTGCCGTGGGGTGGCGCCGAGGCGATCCTCGGCAACAACCCGTTCGCGGTCGCGATTCCCGCAGGCGACGAGCTGCCGGTCACGCTCGACATGGCCTGCAGCGTGGCGGCGCGCGGCAAGATCATCGTTGCGGCGAAAGACGGCACGCCGATTCCGGCGGATTGGGCGGTCGGACCCGACGGCCAGCCCACGACCGATCCGGTCGAGGCGTTGAAGGGCTTCGTGCAGCCCGTCGGCGGCCCGAAGGGTTACGCGCTCACGCTGACGATCGGGCTGCTGAGCACGATGCTCTCCGGAGCGTTCTTCGGCAGCGAGGTGACGCACCTCTACGAGGATCTCGAGCGCCCGCAGAACGTGGGGCATCTGTTCGGCGTCATTCCGGTGGCGCTTTTCGAGGACGCTACGCGCTTCCGCGCGCGGATGGATCAGGCGATCCGGGAGGTGCGCAGCGTCCGCCGCGCTCCGGGGGTCGAGCGGATCTACCTTCCGGGCGAGCGCGAGCGGCTGCTGATGGCCGAGCGGCGCCGCACCGGCATACCGCTCGGGCCCGCGATCCTCGCGGAGCTCGACGCGGTCGGGGATCGTTACGGCGTCAAGCTGGCGCGCGCCGGGACCGCCTGAGGGGCGCGCGGACGCTCAGTACGTCCCGCGCCCGCCGGAGATGTCGAACACGCCGCCGGTCGAGAACGCGCAGTCTTCCGAGGCGAGCCAGCTCACGAGCGACGCAACTTCATCGACGGTGACGAATCGCCCCATCGGGATCTTGGAAAGCATGTAGTTGATGTGCGTCTCGGTCATCTGATCGAAGATCGCGGTGCGCGCTGCCGCGGGGGTCACGCAGTTCACCAGCACCCCGGACTGCGCGAGCTCCTTGCCGAGCGATTTCGTGAGCGAGATCACGCCCGCCTTCGACGCCGAGTAGGCCACCGCATTCGGATTGCCTTCCTTGCCGGCGATCGACGCGATGTTGACGACGCGACCGTACTTGCTCGCGACCATGTACGGGACGACGAACTTGCAGCACAGGAACTGCCCCGTCAGGTTGATGCGCAGCACACGCTCCCATTCCTCGATCGGGTAGTCGACCGTGGGCGCGTTCGCACCGGCGATGCCGGCGTTGTTGACCAGCACATCGATCTTGCCGAGCGCGTCCGCAGCCGATCTTGCGGCCTTTTCCACGGCCGCCGGATCGGTCACGTCGACCGCATCGCCCGACACCTTGCCGCCCAGCGCCGTCACGCACTCGCGGAGGAGCTTGGCGTCGCGATCCCAGATCCGCACGCTCGCGCCCGATGCCGCGAGCCGCTTGACGATCGCCTGGCCGATGCCCTGGGCGCCGCCGGTGACGATGGCTGCGCGGCCCTTGAAGTCGAGTTGATTCATGGAAGATGCGATGCCCGGTAAAAGGGGGAGGCGCCAGTGCGGCGCGCGGAGATTATAAGGTGAACATATACGGGGACGCCCGAGCCTGCCGTGCGGCTCAGGGCGCCGCGCGGGCGAGCGAGCGCGCCGCTTTGGTCGCCACCCACTCGGCGGTCGCGCGATCGAACTCCCGGAAATGCGCGGTCTCGAGGTGCGCCTTGAACGCCGCCTCGTCGTCGTACAGCTCGTAGAGGAAGTAGCGCGTCGCGTCTTCCGGATCGACGCAGACGTCAAACTGCCGGCACCCGGGCTCCGTATCGCGCGAGAGGCGGGCGTTCTCGATCATCGCGGTGTGGAATCTCGCGAGGTGCTCGCGCTTGATAGTGAAGTCGACGACGATGACGTACATGACGCGTTTCTCCGGTTCGGCGCTCTACGGCGTGGGAAATTTGCGGCGGAGCTCCGCCACCTCGTCGGACGTGAGGAGCCGCACGTTCTCGCCGCGCAGCATCAGGTAGAGCCGCGCGGTGGCCTCCAGCTCCTCGATCGCGTCGGTCGCTGCGGTAAGCGACGTCCCGCCGACGACCGGCCCGTGATTCGCGAGGAGCACGGCGTGGTGTCGGGTCGCGTATTCGCGCACTGCGTCGGCGAGCCCGATGTCGCCGGGGGCGAAATACGGCACGAGCGGCAGCTGCCCGACGCGCATCACGTAGTAAGCAGTGAGTGGCGGCAGCACGTTCTCCGGGTCCACATCCTCGAGCACCGATACCGCAACCGAATAGGTCGAATGCAGGTGCACCACGGCGCCGAGCGCCTGCCTCTGCTGGTACATGCCGAGATGCAGGAAGCTTTCCTTCGACGGCGGATCGCCGGCGAGGAGCGCGCCGCTCCAGTCGAGCTTCGAGATGCGCGCGGGATCGAGGCTGCCGAGCGAGGAGCCGGTCGGCGTGAGGAGCCAGCCGTCGTCCAGCCGCGCGCTGATGTTTCCCGTCGACCCGTGGGTGAGCCCGCGATCGAAGATCGACCGGGCCACGCGCGCGATCTCCTCGCGCAGCTGCGTTTCGCTCATGACACCATCTCCAGCGCTCTTGCGAAGAAATCCGGCGCGCCGAAGTTGCCCGACTTCAGCGCGAGCAGGATGCTCGGCTCGTCGAGCGACATCGTCCACGGAACGCCGGGATCGATCTGCGGCCCGATGCGCAGGCCCGTGACGCCGAGCGCCTGCACGACTGCGCCGGAAGTCTCGCCGCCGGCGACCACCAGGCGGCGCACGCCGAGCGCGACGAGCGCGCGGGCCACCTCGGCCATGCAAGCCTCCACGAGCTGTCCGGCACGCTCTGCTCCGAGCTTCGCCTGCGCGGCCTTGACGGTCTCCGGGCGCTCCGTCGCGTAGACGAGCACCGGCCCGCTCGCAAGCTGCTTGGCCGCCCATTCGCGCGCTTCCGCCGCGACCGGCTTCCCCGCGGCGAGCTGCAGCGGATCGATCCGGAACGCGGGTCGCGATCTGCGCCACTCCGCGACCTGGCCGTTCGTCGCGATCGAGCAGCTTCCGGAGATCACGGCCGACTTTCCGGCGACCGTTGGAAGCGCAGCCGCGCGTTCCGGTGCCCCGAGCTGGCCCCGATCGCGGAAATTGCCGGGCAGGCCGATCGCGACGCCCGATCCGCCGGTGACGAGCGCGAGATCGGCGCAGGCGGTGCCGATCGAGTGCAGGTCGGCGTCCGACACCGCATCCACGATCGCCATCCCGGCGCCCTCGCGCCGCAGCGCGTCGAAGCGCGCGCGGATGGCGCTGTGGCCGGCGGCCACTGCGTCGTAGCGCACCAGAGCGACCTTGCGCGCGGTCTGTCGCTGCAGCACCCGCACGAGATTCGCATCGGTCATCGGCGTCAGCGGGTGATCCCTCATGCCCGACTCCGAGAGCAGCACGTCCCCGACGAAGAGATACCCGTGGAAGATCGTCCGCGCGTTTTCCGGAAACGCCGGACACGCGATCGTGAAGTCCGTGCCGAGCGCGCTCATGAGCGCGTCGGCGACCGGTCCGATATTTCCGCGGTCGGTCGAGTCGAACGTGGAGCAGTACTTGAAGAAGAACTGGCGCGCATCGGCTTTGCGCAGCCACGCGAGCGCTGCCAGCGATTGCGCGACCGCCTCTTGCGGCGCGCTGGTGCGCGACTTGAGCGCAACGACGACCGCATCCGCGTCCGGCGCCGGACCTTCCGGGACCCCGAGCACCTGCACCGTGCGCATTCCGCCGCGCACGAGCATGTTGGCGAGGTCCGTCGCGCCCGTGAAATCGTCGGCTATCGCGCCCAGTAGCATTTCGCATTCTCGTCGGAGATCTTGTCGTCCCCGCGCAAGCGGGGACCCAGCAATCCTTCGATCGCGTTCAGTCTGGATTCCCGCCTGCGCGGGAATAACGGGCCTCCGTGGAGCCTCCCTCAGGGGTCTGAAGCGGATCGAAATCCGCCAACTCGATCCTGCGGCCTTCCGAGTGCGAACGGTACACCGCTTCCTGGATCCGCAGATTGGCGAGGTACGCGCGCGCGGTATTCTCGAACGGCGTGCCCTCGCGCAAGCCGCGCACGACATGGCGCTGCAGCCATTCGCAGGCGCCGCCCGCGAAGGTGTCGGGGGGTCCGCTGTCGTAGCGGTGCTCGACCTCGTCCTGCTGGTGGGGCTTCCACCAGAGCCGGGCGTCGCCGTCCAGGCGCAGAACGCCGCGCGCGCCCTCGATCCACATCTCGCCCATGGTCCGGCGCGGGTTCGCCGCCGCATGGTCGTTCAGCCGGTTGCCGTCGAAGAGCCCCGCGGTCGCTCCTGCGAACTCGAAGGCGATGTAGCCCGCGTCTTCACCCGCAATCGCCAGATTCATCCTGCGCAGCCGCGCATAGACCGCGGTCACCTCGCCCATCAGGAAGCGAAAAGTGTCGATCCAGTGGATCGCGGTCTCGAAGACGAGGAAGCGCGGCATCTGCTGAAAGTAGGGCTGGCGATCGAGGTACGCGCGCGGACCCTGCCCATCCCCGGGCCGCAGCCGGAATGCCACGCAATGCAGGTCGCCGAGATGTCCCGCGTCGATGAGCCGCCGCGCTTCGCGGTGCCAAGGCGTCCAGCGGAAGTTCTCGTGGACGATCAGGGGAACGCTCGCGCGCTCGGCGGTCTCGGTGATCGAGACGGCTTCCGCATAGGTCCGCCCGAACGGTTTCTGGCAGATGACCGGGACGCCGCGCTGTACGGCAGCCGCCACGAACGTCCGATGCGTCTCCGGCGGCGTGATGATGTCGAGGAGATCGGGCCGGACCGTGTCGAGCATTTCCTCGAGCCCGCCAAAAACCTGCGCGACGCCGAAGCGCTCGGCCATCTGGCGGCCCTTGTCCGCGTTGCGATTCGCGAGCGCGGCGCATTCCACCTCGGCGATGTTGCGCCACCCGCGATACTGGAACTGGCTGAAGTAACCCGCGCCCGCGCAGGCGACGCGCAGCTTGCGCATCACTTCGCCCCGAGCGCCTCGATCACGGCGCGGGTCACCGCCGCGGTGCCGTCCTTGCCGCCGAACTCGGGCGTGACGACCTTCCCGCTCGCGAAGGCGCTGTCCACGGCTCGCTCGAGGACCGCGGCGGCCTCGACGCATTGCCGCACGCCGTGGCGCTCGCCTAGCCAGTCGAGCATCATCCCCGCCGAGAGGATCATTGCAGTCGGATTCGCGATGCCCTTGCCGGCGATATCCGGGGCAGTGCCGTGCGCCGGCTGAAACAGGCCGTGCGCGTCGCCGATGTCGCCGGACGGCGCCATTCCCATGCCGCCGATGAGCCCGGCGCTCAGGTCCGAGAGGATGTCGCCGAACTGATTCTCGGTGGGCAGGACGTCGTACTCCCAGGGCTGGCGGATGAGGTTGAGCGACATCGCGTCCACGTAGCTGTGGTCGGCGGTGATCCCCGGATAGCGCTTGGCGTGCTCCCAGAATATCTTGTGAAAGAGCGCCAGGCTGCGATGCACGTTCGATTTGTCGACGCAGGTCACGCGCCCCTTCTTCGGGTTGCGCGCGCGACGCCGCTCCGCGAGCCGGAACGCGAAGTCGAAGAGGCGCTCGGAACCTTTGCGGGTGATTCGCCCGACGTCATAGGCCTCGTCCGGCGTCGAGCGTGGTCCGACGTCGGGGTGGTAGCGCCCGTAGAACCAGCCTTCGGTCTGCTCGCGCACGAGCACGAAATCGATCTCCGCCGCGCGGGGATCGGCGAGCGGGAGCCTGGTTCCCGGCAGCGCGCGAATGGGGCGCACGCCGGCATACAGATCGAGATCGAGACGCAGGACGAGCTGCGGGGCGATCTCCGTGCCGTCGGGGTAGCGCACGTCCGGCAATCCCATCGCGCCGAACAGGATGGCATCGGCCCGTTCACACGCCTTCGCGACCGATTCCGGAAGATCGGTGCCGGTCTCGCGATAGAGCTCGGCGCCGGCCCGATGATGCTCGTAGGCGAGCTTGAGTCCACCCATCCTGGCCAGCAGCCGATCGAGGACGTCGAGCGCGGACTTCATCACCTCGACGCCGATGCCATCGCCCGGCAACACCACGATCTGGAACGTCCTGTCGCTCATCTACCCATCCTCAAGTTTGAATCGGTCGCAAAATCCGCTCGCCGGCGCGTACGAAGGGATATACAAGGGGGCCGAAAGGGAAAGGAAGGGGACCCCCTCACCCTTCCCGCCCCCTTGTTCGTAACACCCTGGTTCATGCAGAAGCACGGCCGCAATTCCTATAGCTGCTTGAGCTGGTGATGCTCCAGGATCTCGAGCAGCTCGCGGCTCGCGCGCTCGCGATGCGCGCGATTCGCCTCGAACGCGCCGCGCGCGTCGCCGGCGCGCAGGCGTTCCAGCAGCAATGTGTGCTCCTTCGTGGAGTTCACCGGCTTCGCGCGCAGTCGTAGCGTGGACATGCGGGCGCGATGCGCGCGGTCCCAGAGGTTGAGCACCGCCTCGATCAGCAGCCGGTTGCCGGAAAGCTCGATCAAGCCGCGATGAAATTGCTCGTCGGCTTTTGCCCAGGCATCCAGGTCGTCGACCTTGAGCGCTTTCGCCATGTCGCGCGAGGCCTGCACGAGCGGGGCCAGCTCCTCCTCGCTCGGCGCCCTGCGCGCGACGATCTCCGCGGCCGCGCTCTCGAGCGCGGTGAGGACCACATAGATGTCTGTCATGTCGGAGGGCGACACCGGCAGCACTTGCATGCCGTGCCGGGGAATCACCTCGACCAGGCCCTCCTTCTGCAGCCGGATGAGCGCCTCGCGCACCGGCGTGCGGCTGATGCCGAGCCGATCGGCGAGCTCCTGCTCGAGCGCCCGGAAGCCGGGCGGCAGGGTGTTGTCGAGGATCTGCCCGCGCAACCGCTGATACGCCACCTCGACCCGCGAGCTCGATGGCGTCGAGTCGCGCGCGCCTGCGGCGCGCGCGCGCGGCTTGCCCGGTTCGCTTTCCTTCGCGGTCGACCACCGCCGGTCGTCCCGCTCGTGCCGCGTATCGCGACCGCCGGCGCTCATCGCACCACCGGATAGCGCCAGTGCACCGGTGGATGTCCGGCAGTCGGGGCGCGGAACGAGGTGATCGCATCTCCCAAGAGGCAGCCGAGATAGGCGGTCCGCAGATCGGCTCCACCGAACGCCAGGCTGGAGATGTTCTTGAGCCTGCGCCCGGCCGCGCGGTCGAGATGCGGGCGGCCCATCGTACCGGCGAGAAACGCGTCTTCCACCCAGTCGACGTGCGTCGCGTCCGCGTCCTCGAGCACGACCTGCTGCGAGCCGTCGGCCGCGACCCGGATGACCCGGTTGGACACGATGCTCGTGATCCACACCGCGCCATCTCGGTCAAACGCGAGCCCATCCGGAAACGATCCTTTGCCGAAGGTCGTCACCGTCTCGCGGTGCGAGAGCGCGCCGTCCGTGCCGATCCGAAACCGGGTCAGCTTGCGCCCGAAAGTCTCGTTGACGTAGAGAAACCGACCGTCGGGACTGACGAGCGCTTCGTTGGTGTAGCCCAGTCCGTCGGCGACGACGCGGGCGCCGTGCCGGTCGGCGACGATGATGAACCCGCTTGCCGCGTCCGGCCGGTAATCGGCGGCGCGGGGCACTTTCCGGGTGCTCACCGTGGCCCAGATTCGGCCCTGCACATCCTCGTGCGCGAAATTGGTGGGCGGCAGCGGATCGCCATCGATCTCTTCGACGATCGGTCGCACCGTGCCGTCGCGCCGCAACTCGTAGACGCCGCCGAGTTCCTCGCCGAGATCGGCGATCAGGAATGACCCGTCCGGACGCAGCGCGATACCGTTGGGGCGCAGCGGCCGCCCGCCGGGGACCTCGCCACGGTAGAGCGTCTGCGAGCCATCCGGCCACACCTGGGCGACGCCACCGCGCCAATCGGCCGCAAAGAGCTCCCCGCGCTCGGTGGCGAGGACGCACTCGGGCCGGTGCAACCCCTGCCCGATTCGTCCGAGCTCGCTCAGCGCAATGCGAGAAATGGGCGCGGCGGAACGCTGTGCGATGGTATCCATGGCGCGGCGGAAGGTGACGAAACGGGGTTGGTCGGATCCCTTGGCGGACGCAACAATGTATACGTTGTGCCCCGATTCCGCAACCCGGCTGGCGCCAAGCGGCTGCAAGCACGCGTTAATAGGGGTGAATCGGGCGGCTTGAGTCGCTATAATTCCGCGTTCCGGCTGAAACGGAGCCTAAGAATAAGGGGGATGCCGTCGGCTCATATGCGCGCGCCGGCGGTCCGGCTGCCGGGTCGCACCGTGGATTTCTGTTACTGCCCCCCTTGTTCAGTTTTCCGGCGCTTCATGCGGCGCCACTGGCCGGCTTCCGCCGGACGGCGCTGCGCGCCGCCCGACTTTGAACTCGCTCGAGCAGGAGAGAAAGCAAGATGAAACTATGCCGCTGGGGCAAGAACGGCTACGAAAAGCCCGGGATGATCGACTCGCAGGGAATGCTGCGCGATCTTTCGGTGACTGGCCTGACGAACATCGACCAGGACACGATCGCGCCGAAGGGGCTGGCGAGGCTGCGCAAGATCCGGCCGGAATCGTTGCCGCTGATCAAGACCGAGCCGCGTCTCGGGGTGCCCTACACTGGCATCAGCAAAGTGGTCGCGATCGGACTCAACTATTCCGATCACGCGGCCGAGGCGGGGATGCCGATCCCGGCGGAGCCGATCATCTTCATGAAGGCGACCACCAGCATATCCGGGCCGAACGACGACGTGATCCAGCCGAAGGGATCGACCAAGCTCGACTGGGAAACCGAGCTCGCGGTGGTGATCGGGACGAAGGCGCAACATGTTCCCGAGGAAAAGGCGCTCGATCACGTCGCGGGGTACACGATCATCAACGACGTGTCCGAGCGGAATTTCCAGCTCGAGCGGGGCCCGCAGTGGACCAAAGGCAAGAGCTGCGACACGTTCTGTCCGATCGGCCCGTGGCTGGTCACGACCGACGAGATCCCGAATCCGCAGGGGCTCGACATGTGGCTCGACGTGAACGGCGAGCGCATGCAGGTTGGCAACACGCGCACGATGATCTTCGGCGTTGCGAAGATCGTTTCCTATTGCAGCCAGTTCATGACGCTACTCCCGGGCGACATCATCGCAACCGGTACGCCGCCCGGAGTCGGGATGGGCATGAAGCCGGAGCCCCGCTTTCTGAAGCCCGGCGACGTCATGCAGCTCTATATTCAAGGGCTCGGCGAGCAGCGCCAGAAAGTGGTGGCTTGGCCGGGGAAGTGAGCCGGGAAGTCGAGGCCTCACCCGCGAGGTGAGTGTCGCCCGCGCCCGACAAGGAAAAAAACGGGAAGGTTGCGAACCGGAGGGAACCCGCAGGTTCCCTCCGGGAAAAAGCGGTAGGTCACGAACAGGAGGAAACCCGCCGGTTTCCTCCCGTTACCCTCCTTCCCGCGAAGAGCAAACCTC
>JBFJOO010000024.1:0-45162 GCA_041617635.1 Burkholderiales bacterium
ATCTCACGACGAACCTCGAACTTGCCGAGCTTCGTGGCATCACTCATGCGCCGCTCTCCCCACGGTCGATCTCGTTTGCCTCAAGACGCCGACGCCGGCAGCGGGCCGGCGTCGCGCGACTCAGTTCTGCAATGGCCTGTCATTCCCGCGAATGCGGGAATCCAGACTGAGCACGTTCATGCAAGGATTGCTGGATCCCCGCCTGCGCGGGGATGACATGGGCCACCCCATGTCACTTGTGCTTGCTGTCGATCTCCCACACGGATTTTTGCACTAGCCGCTGCACCATCGTGTCCAGGCCGACGCCGCCCTGCGCGGAGCTCGATACGCCGAGCACCGAGGTACCCGTCGCGCCGATCTCCATCTTCTCCTCGGTGTAGCCCTGCGCGACCTGCTCGGTCGTCTCGGCGTCCATGATCTTGTAGCGCATCCCGATCACCCAGACGCCGGTCGAATCCCCGGTCTTGACCGATCCGACGGCTGTCCCACCGACCGCCCCGGCCCGGGAGCCCCCGACCGAGCCGCTGAACGCGCCGAGAATCCCGATCACGTTGCCGATCGCAGCACCGTCGAACCCCTGTTGCGCGGCGGCGACCTGCTCGGTCTTGAGGATGTCGAACTTGACGATGTATTTCGTGGTGCGCAGCTTGCCCATGCCGAGATACTGGCGGGCCTTCTGCGGATCGCCGAGGTTATAGGCCAGCGCGAACTCGTTCATGATCGGGCCGAGGTTGGAGCGCTCGAGCACCTGGAAGTTGGCCTTGGAGAGCTCGATCTCGCCGAAGTCGGCGATGTTGGTCGGGCCGAACTTCTGCAAGAAGGTCGCGTTGCTGCTCTTGATCTCGCCCGGGATCACGACCAGCGCGGGCCCCTTCTTGGCGGCGTTGGTGTATTCGATCGGCTTGTACATGCCCTTGTCGGCCATCGCGTTCGCCCGCTCCGACGTGCTGGTGCCGGCGGTCGGCGAGGCGCTCTCGAACGTTGGCTGGGCGATGGCCGAGCCCGCGAGCACAAGGCCGCCGACGAGGCTGACAATCAAACTGGCGTGATTCTTGTTCATGAGGATCCCTCCGCGAGTTGACGCCTGTAGATCGTGACACGCATGGAACGGTGCGCTCGGGCTCACTACTTCACCTCAGCGTTCCGGCAGTAGTCGCTGTAGAGCTTCGAGACGACTTCGTCCGCCTGCTCGTCCAGCAGCGTGAGCGCCATCGCCCGGACGTCCGGGCCGGCGTATGAGCTGGCAGCTGCGTTCGCGTCCGCGACCGTGCGGCCGCTCGATGATGCCAGCGTGAAACCCATGCCCACCGACACCTGGTTGATGCGCATGATCGGGTTGACGCTCGCCTGCGAGGTGATCAGGCCGCGCAGGATGAAGCTCGCGCCGAGCCGCTTCGACGCGGACAGGGCCAGATCGGGGTCGTTCTTGAAGTAGGCGTCGATCTCGGCCTGCGCGATCTGCTTGCGGATCTCTTCGGGCGTGTAGGTTCTCAGGCCCAGCGCCTGGAGCCGGGCGTTGATCAACTGGAAGTGCGGCCCATAGTTGTTCTGCTGCGCGAGCACGTAGCCGTTCGACTGCTGCTCGCCGATGATGACCATGATCTTCTTGTTCTTGATCGATTGCCGGCAGGGCGTCGAGATGTTCTGGATGACGCGCTGCTGGCGGGCGGCGGCCTCGGCGGCCTGCCGCTCGGCACCCGGGTTCTGCTCGAACTTGAAACCCTGTCCGGTCGCGCCGCCCGGAAGCAGCATGCCAAGCGACGCTGCGAGCGAAATTGCAGCGAGCCCGCACGATCGCTGTACGAGCCGCCCCGAGTGCGTCTGGAATCCTGCCGCCACGCGGTTTCTCCTCGAACGCGCAATGTAGTACATCGGATTCCGCACAGCAATACCGACCGGGGCACTAAGCGATCCGGTCTAGGCAAACATCGCGCACCTTTTGCGCTTGTCAAGGAAACTCGATACCGACACGCGGATGTTCATCACACAACGCTCGCCGTCGTGCAGCAGGATGCGTCGGAGAATCGACAGCCGTGGCCGAATCGAGCGCCGAGACGCGCGGCGCTCAGCGGTTGAGGATGATGCTCGGCGGGTATCCGCTCGGCGGTTGGACGTAGGTGCCCTGCGGCGTCGGCACCACATAGCCGGTGCCGCCGGGGCCGAGAATCACGGAGCCGCCGCGCTGGGTCGGCGTGATATAGGTTGGCGCCTGATTCGGCCCGATGATCGTCGTGCCGCCCGCCGGGTTCGGCCGGACGTAGGTCGTCCCGTAGCCGGGCGTGAGGATCGTGGTGCCGCCCGCGTTCGGAACGACATAGGTCGGCGCGCCCCCCGGCCCCACGACGCCCGTGCCCCAGGGCCGATCCTGCGTGATCACGTAGCCTGGTGCGGTCTGCCCCGGGCCCACGACGACCGCGCCGCCGCCTTGCAGGGGTGCGACGACGCCGACACCCGGCGAGCGCGGATGGCTCGCGCCGGGCACGCCTGCCTGGGGAATCATCGTTTGCGGAATGACTGTGGGGCTCTGAGCGGGCGCGGCTGCTGGCAAGGCAAAGAACGCCAAGAATGCGACCGCGAATATCGTCACGTTTCGCATACTGCTCTCCAATCCGAAGTCGGCGAAATCAGCATACGCCGCGCGCAACGCAAAGTCCACTTGGCCCGCCCGCCGGAGCGGTCGTGTAGCCGCACGCGGTGATTACCCCTAACATTGTCGCCGCGGGCCCCGAACACCTGGAGCAGACCATGAACGACCGGACGTACGATCGCACGCACGAGGACCTCGGCAACATGGTGGCCCTCGAGCATGTGAACCTCTCGCACGACAACCAGCAGCATGCAATCCTCTATTACGTGGTTGGCCTGGGCCTGACCCGCGATCCGTACGTGGTGGTGGGGCTGGAGAACATGTGGGTGAACGTCGGGCGCAATCAGTTCCATCTGCCAACGCGCGGAAAACAGGTGTTGCGCGGGCGCGTCGGCATCGTTCTGCCGGACCTCGACGCGGCCGTTAGGCGCCTGGAGCGGGTCGCGAAGCCGCTTGCCGGCACCGCGTTCTCCTTCGAGCGGGGCGACGGATACATCGATGCGACGTGCCCGTGGGGCAATCGCGCGCGTTTGCACGCGCCGGCGCCGGAATTCGGTGCGCGGACGCTCGGCATCCCGTACGTTCAGTTCGACGTCCCGCCCGGCACGGCCCCCGGCATCGCCCGTTTCTACCGGGAACTCTTGAGCGTGCCGGCCAAGGTCGAAACCCGCGAGGGGGCCCCCGCGGCAGTCGCCGTGGCCGGCAAGTCGCAGTGGCTGATCTACCGTGAAACATCGGCCGAGATACCGCCCTACGACGGGCATCATGTCCAGGTCTACTTCGCGAACTTCTCGGGCCCGCACGCGAAGCTGAGCGAGCGCGGCCTGGTGTTCGAGGAGAGCGACCAGTACCAGTACCGGTTCAAGGACCTGGTCGATCCGGACACGAACAAGGTGCTCTTCACGATCGAGCACGAGGTGCGCAGCGTGACACACCCGCTGTACGGCCGCGACCTCGTCAACCGCAATCCGGATCAGACGAACCTCGCGTACGTTCGCAACGGCGACCGCTACGCGGGCACGTTCTAGCGCGTCACTCCCGCGAACGCGGGAGTGACGTCCACTGGCGCGCGCTATTTCGCCGCCGCGAGCTCCTTCAGCGTGAAGGTGTAGCTCACGCTGTCGAGCGGCTTGTGACAGGCGAGGCACACGGCCTGATTCGTTCCGGGCCGGTGCTGCTTCTCGGTGGAGAAGACCGCGTAGTTCCAGTCCTCGTTGCGCAGCATGTCGGGAATTTCCTTGCCCCAGCCCGCCTCGCGCGCCATCGCCGTGAAGAAGAGCAGCTTGGCCGGCTCGAAGAAGCCGTCCGCGCCCGTCACCGGCTTCTTTTCGGCGTCGATCTTGGCCGCGTACACCTCGGCGAACAGCACCGACCCGTCGGGCAGCGGCTTGCCTGCCTTCGCGGCCTCAACCGCCACCTTGTTGGCGTAGTAGTAGCGGACCTGCTTGGTATCCGGGAAATTGATCGTGTGGTACTTGGTGAACGTGTCCTTGTAGCCTTCGGGGAAAGGCATGTTGGTCTTTGCCACGTTCGCCAGCAGCTCGGACTTGGCGCCGGGCGCGGGTCCCGGCTGCGCGGCGTAGAAGGCCGCGATGTTGGCGATGTCATCGCCGCTCAGCTGGGCTGCGATCGCGTTCATGACCGGATTCTTGCGCGTCCCGGCCTTGAGGGCGCTCAGTTGCGCCTGGAGGTAGCCTGCCCGCTGCGCGGCGAGGTGCGGGATATTGTCGGCCACGCTGACCCCGTTCGCGCCGTGACAGGCGGCGCATACGGTGGCGGCCTTGGCCTTGCCGGCCTCGACGTCGGCGGCTTGCGAAACTGGCGCGAGGGCCAGGGCGAGGCACATTCCAAGCACTTTTTTCACAGGGCTCCTCCTTGGGCGAGACTTGCCGGATGTCCGCGTACGGACCGGACAAGTGGGCTAACACCGGCCGGGGGTGGCTAATTCCTGCGGCGAGCGGCCATGTCAGATGAAATCGTCGAACACCACCAGCGTCCGCGCCTCGATGCTCTCGCGCGGCACGTACTCGCTCGGGCACGCGGGATTCAGGAAGCCGGTGTGCGGCATGAACCGCGCACGCCCGTCGGCACGCGAGTCGTAGCACTTCAGAAGCAGGAGCTCGTCGGGTCGCATCTCGGACGCGTAGAACCACCGGTGCGCGGGATTGTGGCGCAGCGAGTAAATCTGGCCGCTGTGGCGCGGCTGGGTCAAGTCGTCCTCGCCGAAATGATGGATGTCGGTCGGAACGAGGTCCTCGGCGGACACGCTGTGCGCGTCGCACACCGCAAGGGGGTTGTCGTAGACCGGGCCGACGATCGGCCGCCACAGATTGACGAACGCGACGTGCCGGTCCGCCAGATCAGTGCGCCCGGCTTCCTCCAGGATCTCGCGCTTGCGTTTTGGTCCCGATTGCTCCGTGTAATCGTTGTGTGCCTGGTCAACCGGGACACGCACGCCGAGCTCGCCGCGGGCCGCGCGTACCGCGCTACGCACATTGTGGTCGAAAACGATAACGGCGCGCGCGCCGGTGATCGCTTGCATGATCATCCGCACCTCGGGGTAGTAGCGTTCCCGGACGGCGGCTTCGTCGTAGAAGTCGGTGAACGACGTGCGACGCGCGTGCAATTCGAACCCGTGCTCGTCGAGGCGCAGGCGAGTGGCGATCGGACGGGCATCGCGGATCGGCACCGTATGCTGCACCGATTCCGGTCGCTCGGTGGCGCGGCCGCTCGCGGGCGGAAAGACGCGGACCTGTGCCGGGCCGTTGCCGACTGCGATGAAAGAGAGCCGTGCGTGGACGGCCGGGAGCTCGTCGGGAATCGGGACGCGTTGCGACGACTGCGTGGGAAGCATGGTGGCTCCGAAATTCTGGTCAACCTCGCAAGACCGGGAATATCGGGAGGCTTCCCGGCGGAAGCGACGGTACTTAGGGCGCCCGATCCTGTCAATCGGGTTCGCACACGCCGATCCGCGCCACGCTGCACCCTGTGCGCGGATAGACAATCGAACCCGCGGAAGCGTGTAAATTGCGCGACTTGGCGGGCGCGAGGGCTATCCCATTACGCGGTCATGGAATCTCGACTTTATGAGGCGGATGGACAGAGGTGATCTTCTGGCTGCGCAATCGATCATCTCCATCGCGGGGCTGACCAAGATCTACGCGTCGGGGCTGCAAGCGCTGAAACGCGTCGACCTGGAAATCCACCGGGGTGAGATCTTCGCGCTGCTCGGCCCGAACGGCGCCGGCAAAACGACGCTCATCAGCATAGTCTGCGGCATCGTCACGCCGACGTCCGGGCAAGTCCTCGTCGATGGCCACGACATCGCGCGCGAGTTCCGGGCCGCACGCTCGCTGATCGGTCTGGTGCCGCAGGAGCTGCACACCGACATGTTCGAGACGGTCTGGAGCACGGTGCGCTTCAGCCGCGGACTCTTCGGCCTCGCACCGAGCGCGGCGCACCTCGAGAAGGTGCTGCGCGATCTCTCACTGTGGGACAAGCGCCACGACAAGATCATGACGCTGTCGGGCGGCATGAAACGGCGGGTGCTCATCGCCAAGGCGCTCGCCCACGAGCCGCAGATCCTGTTCCTCGACGAGCCCACCGCCGGCGTCGACGTGGAGCTGCGCCGCGACATGTGGATCCTGGTGCGGCGCCTGCGCGCAAGCGGCGTCACCATCATCCTGACGACCCATTACATCGAGGAGGCGGAGGAGATGGCCGATCGCATCGGCGTGGTGAGCCGAGGCGAGCTGATCGTGGTGGAGGAGAAGACGGCGCTCATGAAGAAGCTCGGCAAGAAGCAGCTTACCCTGCATCTCCTGGAGCCGATGACCACGATACCCGCCGAACTGGCGGACTGGAACCTGGTGCTGCACAACGGTGGCTGCGATCTTGAATACACGTTCCTCGCCACCGAGGAGGGCAAAGCCATTCCCGCGCTGCTGCGGCGGATCGGCGATCTCGGGATCGGGTACCAGGACCTGAACACCCGGCAAAGCTCGCTCGAGGACATCTTCGTCAGCCTGGTGAGCGAGCGCACATGAGCACCACAACGAGTACCACCACGAGCGTGCCGGCGGTCAATCGCCGAGGGGTGCTGGCAATCTACCTGTTCGAGATGGCGCGGGCGCGGCGCACTCTCTGGCAGAGCCTGGTGACGCCCGTGATCACCACCTCGCTCTACTTCGTCGTGTTCGGCGCCGCGATCGGGTCTCGCATGAGCGAGGTGGACGGCGTGCCCTACGGCGCGTTCATCGTGCCCGGCCTGATCATGCTGTCGCTCTTCACCGAGAGCCTGTCGAACGCCTCGTTCGGGATCTACCTGCCGCGCTTTGTCGGCACCATCTACGAGATCCTCTCCGCGCCGGTCTCCGCGTTCGAGATGGTCCTCGGTTACGTGGGGGCGGCGGCGACCAAGTCGGTGATCCTCGGACTCGTCATCCTCGCTACCGCAACGCTCTTCGTGCCGATCCGCATCCTGCACCCGGGATGGATGATCGCCTTCCTGGTGCTCACCGCGACGACCTTCAGCCTCTTCGGCTTCATCATCGGCATTTGGGCCAAGGGCTTCGAGCAGCTGCAGTTCATCCCGATGCTGGTCGTCACCCCGCTCACGTTCCTCGGCGGCGCGTTCTACTCGATCGACATGCTGCCCGACGCGTGGCGCACGTTCAGCCTGTTCAACCCGGTGGTCTACCTGATCAGCGGTTTCCGCTGGAGCTTCTATGGGACCGCGGACGTGGGGGTGGGCGTGAGTCTCGCGATGACACTCGGATTCTTGGCGTGCGGCTTGGCACTGGTCTGGTGGATCTTCCGCACGGGATATCGGCTGAAGAGCTGAGCCGTTGTCGAAGATCCCCGTCGCGACGGTCCGCCGGCAGAACTGGCGCGAGCTACGCGTGGGTCGGCAACAGCCGTTGCAGAGCGTCCCTAGCTGCCCTTGAACTCGGCCTTGCGCTTGGCGTGGAAGGCGGTCACGCCCTCCCGGAAGTCGTCCGAGGTGCGCAGCCGGCTGTAGCAGTGCCCCTCGAGCTCGATGGCGATCGACAGGGTCGCGTCCTCGGTGTCGTTCAGGAGCTTCTTCGCGGTGCGCTGCGCGAGCGGCGAGAAGGTGAGGAGCTCCGCGACGAGCGCGTCGGTCGCCTTCTCGAGCTCGGCGTCGGGCACGCACTCGGTGATCACGCCCCAGTCGAGCGCCTGCTTGGCCGGGATGCGGCGCGAGCGCATCACGATGTCCTTGGTGCGGGTGATGCCGACCATTTTCTGCAGCCGCGCCGAGCCGCCCGAGCCCGGAATCTGACCGAGCTTCTGCTCGGGCAGCGCGTAAAGGGCGGTGTCGGAAGCGATGCGGAAATCGCAGGCGAGCGAGATCTCGAAGCCCACCCCGAAGCAGTAGCCGCGGTTTGCGACGATCACTGGCTTCTCGCAGCGCGCCGGCGCGGCGATGTTCCAGGCAAGCTTCGACACGGTCTCCGGGCTTGCCTCGAGAAAACCCTTGATGTCGCCGCCGCTCGAGAAGTGCTCGCCCTCGGCGCGCAGCACGATGACGCGCACGTCGGGGAGCGCATCGAGCGCCTCGAACGCGCAGCGCAGCTGGTCGCGCTGCGGCATGCTCACGACGTTGAGCGGCGGGCGCGCGAGAACGACGTCGCCGCGCTGGCGCCCTGCGTCGACCTCGACACGGAAGCCGTCGAGATTGTCGAGCAGCCCCGCTGCGGGGTGCTTGAGTCCGGTCATTGCGATGCTCCTGGGTCGATTGTGTACTCGCCGGCGACCAGCATGCGGCGCAGGATCTTGCCGACGGGGGATTTGGGGATTTCCGCGACGAAGACGTACTCGCGCGGGCGTTTGAAGTCGGGGAGTTCGGACGCCTTGCAGTGCGCATCGAGCGCGGCGGCGTCAACGGCGGTGCGGCGCTTGACGAAGGCCACGACGCGCTGCCCCCAGCGCTCGTCCTTGAGCCCGGCGACGGCGACGTCGTCCACCGCTGGGTGCAGCGACAGCACCGACTCGATGTCGACCGGCGAGATGTTCTCGCCGCCGGAGATGATCATGTCGTCGACTCGGCCAGTGACGAAGAGATCGCCTTCGGCGTCGACGTAGCCGGTGTCGCCCGTGAAGTACCAGCCCTCGCGCAGCGCGCGGGCGTCGGCGTCCGGGCGTTTCCAGTAGCCCTCGAACGCCTCGTCGCCGGCGAGGTCGGCGATGATCTGGCCTTCTGTGCCGGTCCGCGCGAGGTCCCGGGGCGTTTTCGCATCGAGGGTGACCACGCGTACGCGCGCGTTCACGCCGGCCCGGCCCGCCGAGCCGGGCTTGGCGGCGGCCTGCTGGTCGATCGTGAACGTATAGATCTCCGAGGAGCCGTAGTGATTGACGAACAGCTGCGGCCGGAACGCCTTCACCAGACGCGCGAGGAGCGCGTCGTGCATCGGCGCACCCGCATAGCCGAGCTTGGTCACCGAACCGAGGTCGGTCGTCGAGAAGTCCGGGTGCCCGAGGAGATCGTGGTACAGCGTCGGGACGAGGTACAGGTTGGTGACGCGCTCGACGGCGATGAGGCGCAGCGCCACGCCGGCGTCGAAGCGCGGCAGGCAGACGAAACAGCCGTCGATCATCGCCATCGCCAGGAGCGAGCGCACCCCCATGGTGTGATACAGCGGCATCACGCCGAGCGTGCACTCGCCACTCAGGTAGGCATTCTGCGCGACGTGCGCGAGCGCGGCGGCGCGCTCGGCCCGGTGGCGTCGCGGCACCCCCTTGGGCTTGCCGGTGGTGCCGGAGGTGTAGAGCATCAGCGACCAGTCCTCGGCACCCGCGGCACACTCGGGTTCGCGTGCCGGTGCGTCGAGCAGGTCGTCGAACGCGCTCGCCCCCGCGGGCGCGTTGCCCACGGCGATGCGCGGCAGCTTTGCGCAAGCGGGCGCGCCCGCCACGGCCGCCGCGCTTGGTGCATCGTACGCCACCGCTTTCGCCCCGGCGTCGGTCACGCAGTACTCGACCTCGTCGGGCTTCGCGCGCCAGTTGAGCGGCGTCACGATCACCCCGGCGAACTGGCACGCCCAGTGCAGGGTCGCCATCTGCCAGCGGTTCTGCATCACCACCAGCAAGTGATCGCCGCGCCGCAGGCCGAGCCCGTGCAGGGCGCCCGCCATCGCGGCGATGCGCGGCAGCCACTCACCGTAGGTGAGGCGCAGATCGCCATCGACGATCGCGGTCGCATCGGGGCGGCGCTCGACGCTCTGCAGAAAGGTGCGTCCCAGATCAAGCATCGCTAGAGGCCTCCGTCCGCGCCGCCGCGACCTCGAGGATCGCGCGCACGATGCCACCGTAGCCCGTGCACCGGCATAAGTGCCCCGCCAGCATGTCGCGGACCTGGGCCTCGTCGGGGTGTGGCACGCGCTCGAGAAACTCTACCGCGGACATGAGGATCCCCGGTGTGCAGAACCCACACTGCAGCGCGTGGTGGCGCCGGAACGCGGCTTGCAAGTCGCCGAGCTCACCGCCGGGCGACGTTAGGCCCTCGACCGTGTCGACGCGCCGCCCGTCGGCGCTCACGGCGAGCGCGAGGCAGCTTCGCTGCGCGACGCCGTCGATCAGCACGGTGCACGCGCCGCACACGCCATGCTCGCAGCCGACGTGCACGCCGGTCGCGCCGAGCTCCTGGCGCAGGCAATCGGACAGCAGCATGCGCGGCTCGCAGTGCGCGCTGCGCGGCACGCCGTTCAATGTCAGCGCGATACGGTGCCGCGCCTCGCGCGCGAAGCGTTTCATCGTGCAAGCTCCTCGATCAGCGAGCGGCCGAGCGTGCGCACCAGGTGCCGGCGGTAGCGGGCGCTCGCGTGGTGGTCGTCGCGGGCGCCGAGATCCCAGGCGAGCTGGTTCAGCGCATCGTCGAGCGCCGCGCCGGCGAGCCGCGGCCAGCGCGCGACGACCGGATGGTCGGCGACGCCGCCGACACCGAGCCGGATTGCAGCCGCGCCCACGACCGCGGCCAGTGCGACGATCGCAAAATCGCCGTGACGAATCGACATCTCGACGAAGCCGTGCCGCTCGTCTGCCGCCGGCGCGGGAAAGTGCGCCTCCTCGACAAGCTCGTCCGCGGCACACGCGGTCTGCAGCATGCCGGTGAAGAACTCGCTTGCGGCGACGGTTCTGCGGCCGCGCGCAGAGCGCAGCACGACCGCGCCGTCCAGTGTTGCGAGACACAGTGGCAGCTCCGCGCTCGGGTCGGCGTGCGCGAGCGAGCCGCACACGGTGCCCCGGTTGCGCGTCTGGAAATGACCGAGGTGCGGCAGCGCTTGTGCGACGAGCGGCGCGGACCGGGCGAGACCCGAATGACGCTGCAGCGCTGCCTGGGTGACGGCCGCGCCGACGCGCAAGCCATCGCCGTTCGCCGCATCTTTGGAAATGGTGCCGAGGTCGGATGCGCGGTGGATGTCGACGAGCGCGCGCGGCTGGGCGATCCGCATGTTGAGCACCGCCATCATCGATTGGCCGCCGGCGAGAATGCGCGCATCCCCACCGTACTCGGCGAGCAGGGCCACTGCTTCCTCGGCGGAATCGGCGCGGATGTAATCGAGCGCGGGAGGTTTCACGATGTGATCCCGACCTGGCGCAGCAGCCGCTGCCACCACGGCGCAGGCGTAGCGGCGGGATGCGGGGTGGCCGGGCTGAGTGCCGCCTCGGCCGCGACTCGATGGGGCGGCGAGGGAGCTCGCGCAGGCGGCGGATCGGGCACGTCGAGCAGCGCGAGGATTCGCGACGGCGTCATCGGCAAGACAATCGCGTCGCCGGCAACGGATGGAGCGAGCGCGTCGGCGATCGCATTGGCGATGCACACCGGCGTGCTCATGTTGTTGCCTTCGCCTAGTCCCTTGGCGCCCAGCGGGGTGAACGGCGAAGGCGTCTCCAGGTGCACGATCACCGGCTCGGGGACTTCCATCGCGGTCGGTATCAGGTAGTCGGCAAGTGTGCCCGACAGGAACGCGCCGTCTGGCGAATAGGCAAACTCTTCCATCAGCGCCGCGCCGAGCGCCTGCGCAAAGCCGCCGCGGATCTGTCCGTCGGCGAGCGCCGGATTGAGCAGCCGGCCGGCGTCGTGCGCTGTGACGTAGCGGTCGATCCTCACTCGACCGGTCGGGCGATCGATCTCGAGCCCACACAGGTCGAAAACGAAGCCATAGGCGGCGCTGGTATTGATGCGGTCCTGCGCGTCGGGTGCCGCGAGTTGCTCCGGTGTCCAGAACACGGTCTCGCGCAATCCGGGCGTGAGGTCCTCGGGTAGAAGCGCGGGCGCCCAGTGGGCGGCGCTCGCGATACGGGCAAAGCGCTGCGCGCGCTCGGGCGCCGCACGCGGCCCGATCTTGCCGTCGCTGAAGACGACTTCGTCAGCGCCGCAGCCGAACTGCGCAGCGGCGATCCGCGCGAGCTTCGCGTGCAGGCGCAACGCTGCGAGGTGCGCGGTCCCGGCGACGGCGCCGGCGAATCGGCTCGAGTAGTTGCCCGAGGCGACCGACCACGCGTCCCGCTGCGTATCGAGCTCGACGTTGATCGCTATGTCGGCCGGAGCAAGGCCGAACACGTCGGCCACCACCTGCGCGAGCACGGTCGCGTGCCCCTGGCCCTGCGGCACCGAGGCGACGCCGACGCTGACGCCGCCGAGGAGGTCGATCGCCACCGTCGCGCTCGCGAGCGCGCCGTTCTTCGGTCCGGCCTTTTCGCGCGCCTCGGGCGTCATCACCGTCGTGATGTAGCCCATGTTCGAGATCGAGGGCTCGACGATCGCGGCGAAACCGATGCCGTACAGCCGTCCCTCGGCTCGCGCTTGCGCGCGGCGCGCGACGAGCGCCTCGAGGTCAGCGGCACGCGTGGCCGCGTCGAGCGTTGCCTGGTAGTCGCCGGAATCGATCAGTGCGCCGGCCGCGGCGCGGTAGGGGAACGCGCCCGCGGGAATGAAATTGCGCCGCATCACTTCGAGCGGATCGAGATCGAGCTCGCGCGCGATCTGTTGCACCAGCCGCTCGAGCGCGAAATACACCTGCGGCCCACCGAAGCCGCGCACCAAGCCGGCGGGCGTCTTGTTGGTGACGACGACGCGGTTGCGAACGCGCAGGTGCTGCACGTCGTAAGCGCCGGTCAGGCAGCCATGCATGCGGTAGAAGGTTGCCGGCTCGGGTGCGCGCAGGTAGGCGCCGACGTCGTCGAGCTGATCGTAATCGAGCGCGAGGATGCGGCCCTCGGGTCCCACAGCGGCCTCGATTGTCGCCAGTCGTCCGGTCGCCGAGGTCGCCGCCATCAGGTGCTCGAGCCGATCCTCGACCCACTTCACCGGAGCGCCGGCCTTGCGCGAGGCGAGGCACAGCGCGACGACGTACGGGAAGATCGCCTGCTTGACGCCGAAGCTCCCGCCAGAATCGCGCGGCGTGCGCAGACGCAGCCTTCCGGCCGGGACTCTAAGGGCGAGCGCCATCACGGCGTGCAGCGAGAACGGCCCCATGAAATTCGCCAGCACGTCGTAGCCCTCGTCGCCCGCGAGATGCTCGGCGATGGCGACATAGCCCTCGATCGGGGTGCAGGAATTGCGCGGGTAGCGCACCGTTAGGCGCACGCGGCGCGCGGCGCGCGCATACGCGGCGTCGGGATCGCCATAATGGAAGCTGCGGTCACTCACGACGTTGCCGCCGACCGCCTCGTGCAGCAGCGGGGCGTCCGGCGCAATCGCGTGCTCGATGTCGATCGTCGCCGGCAGCCCCTCGTACTCGACGTGCACGCGCTCCGCGGCGTCCTCGGCCAGGTAGCGGTCCTCCGCCACCACCACGGCCACCGGCTCGCCGACGTAGCGGACCTTGTCCACCGCGACGCACCAGTGCTCCATCGGCGCCTTCACGCCGACGACGAACGGCGCCGCCCACCGTCTGACGTCCTCGCCGGTGAGCACGGCGCGCACGCCGGGACACGCAAGCGCCGCCGACGCATCGATCGCACTCAGCCGCGCGTGCGCATGCGGCGAGCGCACGAACGTGGCGTGCAGCGTACCGGGTCGGGTGCCGATGTCGTCGGCGAATCGGCCGGTGCCGGTGAGCAGTGCGGCGTCCTCGAATCGCTCGAGCGACGTCCCCGTCCACTGACTCGGGGCGGTTTCGGCGACTGGATCGATAGGTCTATTCACTGCAGGAGATTCTTGGCGACGAGGCGGGGCGACGAGTCGCGGCAAGTCTAGCGTAACTCGCGACGCCAGCCCGCAATCCCCCTCAGCTTGCGCCCTTGGCGCCGCGCGCGGCGAGCAGGGCGTCGCGCAGCTTGTAGCGCATCGTCTTGCCCGAGCCGGTGCGCGGAATCGTCTCGACGAAGTGCACCTCCGCCGGCACCTTGTAGGCGGAGAGCTGTGCCTTGCAATGCGCGATCAATGCCGCGGGGCTCACGCTCGCACCGGGTCGTGGCACGATGAACGCCACCGGGACCTCGCCGAGCTTGTCGTGCGGGATGCCGGTGACCGCGCAGTCCAACACGCCGTCGAACGCACCCACCGCAACTTCGACCTCTGCGGGCGCGATGTTCTGCCCGCCGCGAATGACGAGTTCCTTCAGCCGCCCGGTGATGGTGAGATAGCCGTTCGGGTCGCTGCGCGCGAGGTCGCCGGTGCGGTACCAGCCGTCCTTCAGCGCGCCCGCAGTGGCCTCCGGTTGGTTGTAGTAGCCGCTCATCAGGTTCGGGCCGCGCACTATCAGCTCGCCTTCCGCGCCGAAATCGACATCCTTTCCGCTCGTGGGGTCGACGATTCGCACCGCGAGCCCGGGCACTGGAATCCCGCAGGAGCCGAGCACTCGGGCGCCCGAGGGCCAGTTCATCGTGACCATGGTCGCGGTCTCGGTGATGCCGTAGCCGTCAAGCAGCGGCACGCCGAACTGCGCCTCGAAGCCCTCGTTCAGCGGCGCCGGCATGATCGCGCCCGCGCTGATGCACAGCCGCAGCCCCGGCAGCTGCGCGGTGCCGGCCGATTTCCCAGCCTCAAGCAGGTAATGGAACATTGTCGGCACACCCGGCATGACCGTGAAGCGACCCGAGGCAAGCTGCGTCATGGCTTCCTGGGTCGAGAACCGCTCCATGACGTGCTCGGATGCGCCGACGGCGAGGATGCTGAGCACCGACAGATTGAGCGCATAGGAGTGAAAGAGCGGCAGCGGCGAGAGCACGTGGTCGTCGGCGCTCAACCCCGTGATCGGCGCCCAGCACGCCGCCGTGACCCACAGCATGCTGCGTACCGAGAGCATGACGCCCTTCGCGCGCCCCGTGGTGCCTGACGTGTAGATGATGTACGCAAGCTCGTCGAGCATCTCCGGATCGCGCGGTGGCTGCGCCGGGACCCGCGCGACGAGATCGGCGAAGCGCTCGCCCGCAGCGCGCGGCGCCCCGCGCTCGACGAGCACCACGTGGCGCACCGCGGGCAGCTTCTCGAGCACCGGCTGCAACTTCGGCATCTGCTCGTCGGTGGTGATAAGCGCCCGGCAGCCGGCGTCGCCGAGGCGGTAGGCGATCTCCGGCAGCGCCGCCTCGTAGGCGATCGGCACGCTGATCGCGCCCGCGCGCGCGATCGCGAACGAGCTCTGGATCCATTCGATCGAGTTGGGCAGGAGGATGGCGACGCGCTCGCCCGGCTCGATGCCGAGCGATTGCACGTGGCCGGCAAGGTTGGCGGTCGAGGTGGCGAGTTCCCCGTAGGTGATGCGCGCACGGGCGTCGGTGTAGGCGACTTTCGCCGGCTGCCTGGCTGCCTGGCGGCGCAGCAGCTCCGGTATCGAGGCGATCAGGTCGGTATGAATCACACTGCCC
This sequence comes from Burkholderiales bacterium, assembly GCA_041617635.1. Classification (GTDB taxonomy): domain Bacteria; phylum Pseudomonadota; class Gammaproteobacteria; order Burkholderiales; family SG8-39; genus JAABRB01. The sequence continues at coordinate 15,419 of JBFJOO010000024.1, forward strand.
TCCCGCGCCGCTCGTCAGACCATGCTATAGCCGCCGTTGACGCTCATCACCTGACCGGTGATCCAGCGCGCGCCTTCCGACGCAAGGAAGGCGACCATCGGCGCCACGTCGTCCGGGCGGCCGATGCGCCCGAGCGGGTACTGGCGGCCGATCTTCTCGGCGTTCGCCGCCAGCCATTCGGGCGGGTTGTGCTCGGTCACCACGAGCCCGAGCGCCAGCGCGTTGACCGTGATGCTCTCGCGACCGAACTCCTTCGCCAGCGATTTAGTGAGCGCGATCGCGCCCGAGCGCGCGGCCGCGGTGACGGCGAGACCCGATTCACCCACGCGTGCCGAGTCGCCCGCCAGATTGATGATGCGGCCCGCCTTCTGCTTCACCATGTGCGGCAACACTGCGTGGCAGGTGTGGAGCACGCCGAACAGGCCGACGCCGACCTGGCGGCTCCAGTCTTCGGGGCCCGTGGTGAGGAATTTCTTGCGCAGGACGAGCCCGGCGTTGTTGACGAGGATGTCGATGCGGCCCCAGTCGGCGGCCACGGCCTCGACCATGCTCTGCACGGCTGCGTAGCTCGACACGTCGGCTGGGTAGACGCGCGCCTCGCCGCCTGCCTGCTCGATCTCGCGCACGACGCCCTCGGCGCCTTCGCGCGATTTGTGGCAGTTGACCGCAACGGTCGCGCCCTCGGCCGCGAGCGTCAGCGCCACCTCCCGGCCGACGTCGCGCGCGGCGCCCGTGACGATCGCGACCTTGCCCTTCAGTCCGTAGTTCATCCTCGCGTCTCCTTTCCGGCCGCCCGGGCGGCCTCGATCAGCCGGTGCAGCCGCTCGGGGGTGGCTGGCAGCTCGTTGATCTCGATGCCGAGCGGGGCGAGCGCGTCGGCGAGCGCGTTCGCGATCGCGGCTGGCGCGCCGATCGTGCCGCCTTCGCCCATGCCGCGAAACCCACCGATGTTCGCTGGCGAAGCTGACTCGACGTGGAACGTTTCGATCGGCGGAATCTCGGGCGCGGCGGGCACGAGGTAGTCAGCCAGGCTCGCGGTGAGCAGCTGCCCTTCGTCGTCGTAGACGATCTCTTCAAATAGTGCGGCGCCGATGCCCTGCGCCACCCCGCCGTGCACCTGGCCGTCGACGATCAACGGATTGATCACGCGACCGCAGTCCTCCGCGACGACAAAGCGCTGCACGGTGACCGCGTAAGTCTCCGGATCGATCTCCACCTGCGCCAGGTGCGTTGCAGTGGAGGTGGTGCCGAAGAACGGGTCGTAAGTGGCGGTCTCGCCGAGGTCCTCGCGGACTTCCTTCGGCAGCCGGCCCATCTCAGAATACACCGCCTTGGCAATGTCCCGGAACGTGACGCTGCGGTCGGTGCCCGCGACGCGTGCGACGCCGTTCTCGACTTCGATATCGGCCGGCGCCGCTTCGAGCATGTGGCCGGCGATGCGCACAAGCTTTTCGCGCAGCCTGCGCGAGGCGAGCGTCGCCGCGCCGCCGGCGAGGACCGTGCTGCGGCTCGCATAGGTGCCGGTGCCGTGCGCCACCGCGGCGCTGTCGCCGTGGACGATCCGGATGTCTTCCAGCCGCGCGCCCAACTCGTCGGCGATGACCTGTGCGAGCGTGGTCTCCAGGCCTTGACCATGGGACGCGACGCCGAAAGCGGCGGTGACCGCGCCGGTCGAATCGATTGATAGCGTGGTGGTCTCGGTGCCGGTGTTGATCGGCATGCCGGGTGATGCCGAGATGCGCGAGCCGATGCCGGTCAGCTCGGCGTAGCACGCGAGCCCGATGCCCACCCAGCGGCCCTCGGCGCGCGCGCGCACCTGCGCGGCCCTCAGGGCGTCGTAGTCGGCGGCGGCGCAGGCGCGCTCGAGGCATTCGATGAAGCCCGAGCGATCCCAGACGATGCCGGGAGCGGTCTTGTAGGGAAACTCCTCTGGCTTCACCAGGTTAGCGAGACGCAGGCGCCGGGGATCGAACGCGAGCTTGCGCGCCGCCATGTCGATGAGCCGCTCCATGACGAAGGTCGAGGCCGGCCGGCCGACGCCGCGGTAAGGCCCGGTCGGCGACTTGCACGTCGCGACCGCGCGTACGCGGCCCCGGTACACCGGGACGCGGTAGGGCCCGGGCATGAAGCTCGCCACCTGCACCGGCTCGAGGCCGGCGGTCCACGGATAGATCGAGAAGGCGCCGGTATCGCCGATCACCTCGGCTTGCAGGGCAGTGATGCGCCCCTCGGCGTCGAGCGCGAGCTCCGCGTCCACGATCTCGTCGAAACCCTGGCTGGTGGAGGCGAGGTCCTCCAGCCGGTCGCTCGTCCACTTTATTGGCCGGCCGAGCTGACGCGCGAGGAGGCAGACGCAGATCTCTTCCGCGTAGAGCGACGCCTTGCTGCCGAAGCCACCGCCGACGTCGGGCGCGACAACGCGGATGCGATTGCCGGGCAGGTCGAGGATCTCCACCAGCGCGTCGCGGATGATTCCGGGCACTTGAGTGGAGGAGTGCAGCGTGAGCGCGCGCTGTCCCGCGTCGTACTCCGCGAGGTAGGCCCGGTTCTCCATGGCGACCGGGCTCTTGCGGCGGAAGCGGAAACGACCCCGCACGCGAATCGCGGCGGCCGCGAGCGTCTCCTCGACATCGCCGCGCTTGAACTCGCGCTCGACGATGACGTTGGTGCCCGCTTCCTCGTGCAGCAGCGGTGCGCCGGTTTCGAGCGCGGCCTCGGGGTCACACACGCCTGGCAGCGGTTCGAGGTCTACGTTGACGAGGTCGAGCGCGTCTTCCGCGACATAGCGGCTTTCCGCCACCACGGCCACGACCGGCTCGCCGACATAACGCACCTTGCCGCGCGCGAGCGGATAGATCGGCGTGGCGTAGTAGTTGCGCATCTTCGAGCTCGGCACCGCGGGGCGGGCGAGGCCTTGCAGGTCTTCGAGCCGATAGATGCCGATGACGCCGAGCAGGGCGCTGGCCTCCGCGCAGTTCACGCCCGCGATGCGCGCGTGAGCTTGATCGCTGCGGCGGAACGCGACGTGCAGCATTCCCTGCGGCTGCCGGTCGTCGACGAAGCTCCCTTGGCCCGCGAGCAGGCGCGGGTCCTCGAGCCGCTGCACGCGGGCGCCGATGTGCTTCGGCCGCAGTGCCGCATTGCTCTCCGTCGATTTGCGCTCAGTCATAAGGCTGTGCCCCCTTGCGCAGCGACTCCCATTGCGCGGCGTCGTGGCCGAAGATGACGCTCGCGCCACCGGCTTCGATGCGCCGGATCTCGGCTAGAGAGCGCTGCGCGAGCTCCGGGTTCCAGGTGTTGCGCGGGTGCTGTTCCCGCTCGTAATTGGCGCGCAGGGCAGCGGTGTCGGACGCGAGCAGGAACCGGCCCGAATGATCGAGTGCCACCAATGCGCCGATCGTGCCTTGGGTGTGACCGGGAAGCGGCAGGAGTACGACGCGCCCGTCGCCGAACAAGTCGCGTTGGGATTCCAGCGTGTCGAATCGGTTCGGGTGCTTCCAGTCGGCGTCGAGAAATCCCGCCTTCTCCGCATCCGGTACGCTCGCCGCTTCGAGCTCCTTCGCGTGGCACACTACGGTCGCCTTGCGGAAGAAAGCGTTGCAGCCGCAGTGATCGGTGTGAAAGTGCGAGTTGACGACGACGTCGATGTCTTCAGTGCTGACGCCCAGGGCGGCGAGCTCGTTCGGCAGGTTCTCCCCGGGGGGCGAGACGAGCGTCATCATCTTCGCCATGCCGCCCCAGCGCGCCGGCGCGTCCGTTGCGGCGTCCGGATGGCAGCCGGTGTCGAAAAGCACATTGCCCTGCGGATGGCGGAGAAGGAAGCACATGACCGGCAGATCGATCGTCGCGTCGGCGGCGGCATCCGGGATGTAGACGCGGCGCCGCATCCGCAGGCGGCCGCCCGAGAGTACGTGCATCCTCATTTCGGGTCCTCGCGCTGCGGGCGCGCCTGCGCGACTTCGCGCAGCGCGCGCACGATGTGCTCGTAGCCAGTGCAACGGCAGAGGTTTCCGGAGAGGCCCTCGCGGATCTCGGCGTCGGTTTCGAGCGGATATTTCTCGAGCAGATCCACCGAGGTCATGAGCATGCCAGGCGTGCAGAAGCCGCACTGCAGCGCATGGTGCTTGCGAAACGCCGCCTGCAGCGGCCCGAGGCGGTCCACCGTTCCGAGGGCCTCGACCGTCGTCAGCTCGCAGCCGTCGGCTTGCACCGCTAACATGAGGCATGCCCGAGCGCTGTCGCCGTTTACCAGGATCGTGCAAGCGCCGCACACGCCGTGCTCGCAGCCGACGTGCGTGCCGGTCAGGCCGAGCGTGCCGCGCAGGAAATCGGACAGCAGCATGCGCGCCTCGACGGATTTCCGGTAGGTCACGCCGTTCACGCGGACCGAAATCCTCATCTCCTCGTTCATGCCGGCTCCTGTCCCGCGCGCTCCCACGCACTTCGGCAGGCACGCCGCAGCAGCGCACCGAGGATGCGGCGGCGCAAATCCGGTGACGCGTGCAGGTCGGAACTCGGCTCGACCGACCGGCGCACCGCTTCGGCTGCCTCGTTTAGCGCATCGTCATCGCAGACGCTGCCTTGCAGCGCCGCCTCGGCCCCCGCGACACGCATCGGACCGTTTGCGCCGCCAGACACGGCGATGCGCGCGCGCGACACGCGCCCGGCGGAACGCTCGATCAGGACGCCGGCGGCGGCCAGCGCGAAGTCGCCGGTGCGCCGGGCGCATTCCTCGAATCCCCAACCGGTGCCGGCCGCGAGCGGGGGCAGCTCCACCATCGCCAGGATTTCGCCGGGCCCGAGGGTCGTCCGGAGCGCGCCCGCGATGTGATCGGTCGCGCGCGTGCTGCGAACGCCGCCCTCGGAGCGGATGGTTAGGGTGGCGTCGAGCAGCACGCTCATCAGCGGAAGCTCGGCGGCCGGATCGGCGTGCGCGAGGCTCCCGCCGATCGTGCCGCGGTTGCGGATCGCGAGGTGCCCGATGTGCGCGACCGCGTTGGCGAGGATCGGGAATCGCCGCCGCACGAGCGGCGCGGTCTCCAGCTTATAGTGCCGTGTCAGGGCGCCGATGCGCAGCCCTCGGGCGGGCGTTTCCTCGAGAGTGTCGAGCTCTGCGACGCCGTTGATGTCGACCAGCAGCGCCGGCCGCACCAGGCGAAAATTCAGCATCGGCACGAGACTCTGCCCGCCCGCGATGACCTTGGCGTCTTCGCCCTGCAGCGCGTCGAGCGCATCGCCGAGGCGGGTTGCGCGCAGATAGCCGAACTTGGGAGGCTTCATTGCTCACCCTGCGCATTAAACATGACCGGAATCTGCCCTTCTCAACATGGAAACGAGGAAGGAAACAGGGAATCGCGGCCACATTGTGCCGCGCCAGGCGGTTCAGCGCATCATCGTAAGAGGAGATATCATGTGAGTGCTCGTTAGCTTGTAATGCCGGAATTGCGACGGTTTCCGTCGTGATCTTGAATCCGAGGTCTTCATTCCGGCGGAGGCGTCGCGATCGAGGCGGCATGAGACGCCGCCGCGGCGCCTGGGCCGCGCGGGGTGACACCCCCCGGCCTATTTGCTAGGCTAGCCCTGCGCAGTCAAACCACCTGAGGAGGGGCACATGCGTATTCTGAATAGGCGTACCAGTCTGCACGCGCTCGGCATGCTGGCGACCGCGTCGCTGATGGCCGGCACCACCAGTGCGCTGGCCAAGGACGAAGTGGTCATGGCGATCCCGACGTTCCTGACCGGCGCCGGCGGCCCGGCGTTTGGAGTGCCGGGACAGAACGGTGCTGAGCTCGTGATCGACGCGATCAACGCCGGCACGCTGCCCGCGCCGTACAACTCGAAGGGCATCGCGGGGGCGAAGATCAAGCCTCTCGTGTACGACGAGGCGGGCGGCAACACCAAGCAGGTCACCGAGATGCGCACCAAGGTGCAGAAGGAGAACGTCGACCTCTTTGTCGGCTACATCTCCTCGGGCACCTGCTCGGCGGTCTCGCCGGTCGCCGAGGAGCTCAAGGTGCTCACGATCCTCACCGTCTGCGGCACGCCGCGCGTGTTCGAGGAGCTGGTGAAGGAGCCCAAGTATCTGTTCCGCTCGATGAACACCGCCACCGCGAGCAACGTCTCGCTGGCGCACTACGTCGCGCAGAAGCTCAAGGACAAGAAGGGCTACACCGGCATCAACCAGAACTATGCCTGGGGCCAGGACTCGTGGCGCGACTTCGACCTGGCGATGAAAGTCGTGGCGCCGGCGCAGAAGCAGACGACCACGCCGCAGTTCCCGAAGCTGTTCTCGGGGCAGTACGGCACCGAGGTCTCCGCGATGCTGCGCGCGCCCGAGCAGATCGTCCACTCGAGCTTCTGGGCAGGCGATCTCGAGGCGCTGGTGTTCCAGGGCAGCGCGCGCGGACTCTTCAAGGACAAGGTCTTCCTGTTCACCGTCGGGGACTCCGGTGTGTACGGTCTGGGCCAGAAGTTTCCGCAGAACGCCCTCGTCGGCGCGCGCGGGCCGTACGGCATCTACGCCACGGCGGAGCTCGACCCCTCGCCGATGAACGTGTGGTTCCAGAAGGCCTATCGGGAGCGCTACAAGACGCAGCCGACGCAGTCAGCGTACCAGTACGCGCAAGGGGTGCTCGCGGCCAAGTACGCCTATGACAAGGCGATGCAGGCGAACGGCGGCAAATTCCCGTCCACCGAGCAGGTGATCGCTGCGCTCGAGGGCGCCGAGTTTCCGTCGATCTCGGGGACCGTCAAGATGGCGATCGGCAAGGGCCACCAGGCGATCACCCCCGACCACTGGGGTACGCTGGCCTGGGACGCGAAGCTGAAAGAGCCGGTCGTCAAGGACGTCGTCAAGTTTCCGGCCGAATGCGTCAACCCGCCGGATGGCGTGGACTCGGTCACCTGGATCGAGGGCGGCATGAAGGGCGCCAAGTGCTGATGCAGTAGGCGTACTCACCGCGACCGGGGGCGCAACGCCCCCGGCGCGCATTGCGCACCGCGCAAAGGCAGGGGAGGGATTCCGCGTGCAACTCGCCGCGGTCGTGCTGGTTGACGGCCTCGTCTACGCGTCGTACCTGTTCATGGTCGCCGTCGGGCTGACCGTGATCTTCGGCGTCCAGCGGGTCCTCAACGTGACCCACGGCTCGTTCTTCGCCTTCGGCGCCTACCTCGCGGCCACGCTGATCGGCGCCTGGTACAACGCCGGACTGCCGCAGATCGGCGGCTTCCTGATGATCCTCTCCGCGGCGATCGTGATCGGCGTCGTGTTCGGCATCATCATCGAACGCGGGCTTCTGAAGTACCTCTACGGCCGCGACGAGCACATCGTGGTGCTCGCGACCTTCGCCGCGTTTCTCGCGCTCGAGGACGTGATCCTGCTCATCTGGGGCACCGATCCGATCTACGCGTACCAGGTGGTGGGGGTGCTCGGGTCGACGCGCATCGCGAGCCTCACCTTCGACAACTACAACCTGTCGATGGTCCTGGTGTCGGCGCTGCTCGCTTTCGGGCTGTGGTTCGTGCTGCGCAGAACGACGCGGGGCAAGATGCTGCTCGCCGTCATCTACGACCGCGAGATCAGTCGCGCGCTGGGCATCAACGTGACGGGCATGTTTCTCGCCACCTTCATCGTCGGTTCGGCGTTGGCTGCGCTCGGCGGCGCGTACCTGGCGCCGACGATCTCGGTGCTGCCCGGCATCGGCGTCGAAGTGATCGTGCTCGCGTTCGCAGTCGTCGTGATCGGCGGGATGGGAAGCATTCCGGGCGCGCTCGTGGGCGCGATCGCGGTCGGTCTCTCCCGCGCTGCTGCGGTACACATGCTGCCCCAGGTCGAAACCTTCGTGATCTACGTGATCATGGCCGCGGTGCTGGTCTTCCGGCCCGAGGGTCTGTTCGCCCCGGCCAAGGCGCGCAAGATATGAGCCTATCTCGAAATCGCGGCCAAGCTTCTTCAGAGAAGAGCGGACGTGAGACGTGTTCATGACGCGCTTCGCTGACCGCACCGTGACCGGTCTCTGCATCGCCGGGGTGGCGCTGCTGGTGCTCGGCTTTCTGCTGCCCGACTGGGTCCGTTTCATCATCGCGCAGAGCTTTGCCCGCGGCGCGGTCGCACTCGGCCTGCTGGTGCTGTGGCGCTCCGGCCTGATCTCGTTCGGCCACGCCCTGTTCTTTGCGTCAGGCGCCTACGCCGCGGTGTTCATGCAGCGCGTGGTGGTGAACGACGCGTTCGCGATGGCGTTCGCCGGAATCGCTGCCGGCGGCCTGCTCGCCTGGATACTCGGGTTTCTGCTGCGCCGCTACCGCGGAATCTTCTTTGCGCTGCTCAACATGGCGTTCTCGATGATGCTTTGGGGGCTGTTGGCCAAGACCGAGGCACTCGGCAGCACTGACGGGCTGGGAGTCGCGCCGCCGGGGTTCTTCGGCGTCGAGCTCGAGGGCGACGCGTCGCAACTCGCGATGTACTGCTTTTCGCTCACGCTGGTGCTGGTGTTCACCATCGCGGTCCACGTCTATCTGCGCTCGACGCTCGGGTCGATGTCGACTGCCGTGCGCGAGAGCGAGATCCGTCTCGAGTACCTGGGCTATTCCGCGGAGCGCGCGGTGCACGTTAAGTACGTCATCTCCGGCCTCCTCGGCGGTTTCGGCGGCGCGATCATGGGCATGACGATCGGCCAGGTGGACCCGGACTCGATGGCGTACTGGACGATCTCGGGCGAGTTTGTGTTCATCACGATCCTCGGGGGCACCGGGAGCGTCGCCGCGACCTTCGTCGGCGCATTCGTGTTCGAGGCCATCCGCTCGGCCGCGTTCCTGTACACGCCGAGAATCTGGCAGCTGATCATGGGCGGCACGCTGCTGGCGATCATCATGTTCCTGCCCAACGGCCTGTGGTCGATAATGCAACGGCGGCGCAAGGCGAGTGCGTGATGGCGGCCCTGCTCGATGTGCAAGACCTCTCGAAGTCGTTTGGCGGCGTCGCGGCCGCCGTCCATCTCAACGTACAGGTCGAGGAGCAGGAGACGGTCGGCGTCATCGGCGCGAACGGCGCGGGCAAGACCACCTTCATCAACATGGTCACCGGCTACCTCGAGCCGACTGCGGGCGAGATCCGCTTCATGGGCCGCTCGATCCTGGGCCTCAAGCCACGGGCGATCACGCGCCTGGGGATCTGCCGCTCGTTCCAGGTGCCCCAGGTGTTTTCTTCGGAGACCGTGTTCGAGAACATGCTCATGGCCTACGGCATCGCGGAGGCGAACGGTCTGGAACTCCTGCGCGCACTCCACAACGAGACGCGTGAGCGCCGGGTCACCGAGCATCTCGAGCGCTATCGCATCGCCGAGTACCGCGACGTGGTCGCTGCGGCGCTGCCGCAGGGCGTACGCAAGCTGCTCGACATCGCGATGGCGACCGTGCGCCGGCCGCGCCTGATCATGCTGGACGAGCCCACCAGCGGCATCAGCATCGAGGAGAAGTTCGGCATCATGGACATCATCATGGAGGCGCTGCGCCAGGAGCGCACGACGGTCCTGTTCATCGAGCACGACATGGAGATCGTCGAGCGCTACGTCAGGCGGGTGCTTGCCTTCTACCAGGGCGAGATCATCTGCGATGCGCCGACCGCCGAGGCGCTCAAGGACCCGAAGGTGAGAGAGTTCGTGATCGGCGAGGAGTACCACCGCACCCGGACCGAAGAGAACGCAGGGGGCGGGAGGAAGTCGACCCATGCTTAAGCTCGAGGGCGTGAGCGTGAGCATCGGGCCGACGCCGATTCTGCGGGACGTCAGCCTCGAGGTGCCGCCCGGAACGATGTGCGGCCTGATCGGGCGCAATGGCGCCGGCAAGACCACGCTGATACGCGCCGTGATGGGGGCGCTGAAAGTGCAGTCCGGCACGATGACCTTCGCTGGCGGCGATCTCGGCAAAGTCTCCGCGCACCGCCGCGCCGCGCTGGGCATCGGCTACATGCCCGAGGACCGGCGCCTGGTGCCGGACCTGAGCGCGCGCGAGAACATCCTGCTGCCGATGTGGGCCACGGGCGCACCGGACGCCGAGGCGCGCCTCGCGCGCATCTACGAGCTCATGCCGGAGGTCGAGGCCTTCCGTAATCGGGGTGCGACGCAGCTCTCGGGCGGCCAGCAGAAGTTTGTCGCGTTCGCGCGCGCGCTGATGGCGGGCACCAAGCTGCTCCTCCTCGACGAGCCCGGCGAGGGCATTGCACCGCTGCTCGCGCACCGCATGGTCGAGATCATGGGTGACCTCAAGAAGCAGGGAGAATCGGTGCTGGTGGCCGAGTCGAACGACGCGCACATCGGCCGGCTCCTCGACCGCACCTTCGTGATCGAGCGCGGCAGCATCGTCGCGGGTTGACGACACGGTCACGCCGGCCGGTTCAGCGGACTACCGCATTCTGAACAGGCGCTCTCTAGCGCGGCGTAAGGATCATCTTTCCGAGCACGCCGCGCGCGACAAAGCGGGCGAGCGCGTCAGCGAACCGGTCGAGCGGATAGCGCTCGCTGACGTGTGGCTTGAGCTTGCCTTCCGTGTAGAGGGCATACAGTTCGGCCTGGACGCGTTGCACCCACTCCGGGTCGCGCTCGCGGTAGTCGGCCCATTGCAGGCCAACCACCGAGATGTTCTTCACGAGCAGATAGTTTGCTTTGACTTCGGGAATGCGCCCTGCGGCGAAGCCGACCACCACCAGGCGGCCGCACCATGCAAGCGCGCGCAGGGCGCCGTCGAAAGCGTCGCCGCCGACGTTATCGAGCACGACATCCACGCCGCGCTTGCCGACCGCGGCATACACCTGCTCGCGCAGGCTGTTGCGCAGGTCGGGGGCGGCGAGGTCGATCACATGGTCTGCGCCGTGGCGCTTGCAAAGCTCGCCTTTCTCCGCACTGGTCACGCCGGCGACCACCGTGGCGCCGAGCGCCTTCGCGATCTCGACGCCCGCAAGCCCCACGCCGCCCGATGCGCCGGTGATCAGCACCGTTTCGCCCTTCCGGTAGGCGGCGCGGTCAACCAGGGCAAAGTGCGAGGTCTGGTACGCGAGCCCCAGCGCCGCGCCTTCCGCGAAGCTCATGGCATCCGGCATTCGGTAGCAGGTGGTTTCGGGGGACACGACTTTCTCGCGATACGTCCCGTATTCGCGCTGGGCCATGACGCGATCGCCTAGCTTGACGCGCGTGACGCCGCTGCCCACCGCGCTCACCACGCCCGCCACCTCCTTGCCCGGACTGAACGGTCGCGGCGGCAGAACCTGGTACTTGCCCTCGATCACCAGCATGTCAGGGTAGTTGACCCCGATCGCGCGGGCGTCGATCACGACCTCCCCCGGCCCAGGCATCGGATCGGGCAGCGCCTCGACGCGTTGATTGCCGACCGGACCGTGCTCGTGGACGATCACCGCGCGCATGGCGCCTCACGCCTTTTTGTCGAGGAGGTCGTTGTCGGCGCCGAGCCGGGGATAGCCTGCCGGCCGCGGGTCGCGAAACTGCTCCGCGACCGGCACCGGGACCGCGCTGAACGCGCCGGCGTCGGTCTCGACTTTGTGCGCAAAGAGCCCGCGCGCGCGGAACTGCGGACTCTGCACGGCTTCTTCCATGCTGTTCATGATGGAACAGCAGAGATCCTTGCCGTCGAATGCCTGGCGCCATTCGGCGGATGATTTCGCGGCGATGCGCTCGGCGATCGCGCGCTTGGTGCCATGCGGGTCGCGCTTGTCTTCGGCGTACTCGGCGGGAAGATCGATTGCCGCGCAGAAATTGTCCCAGAAGCGCTGCTCGAGCGGTGCCGCGGCGACGAAGCGCCCGTCCGCGGTCCGGTAGATCTGGTAGCGTGGGCTGCCTCCTGCCACCAGGCCCGTGGCCGGGCCAGGCCATTTCCCGGTGATCTCCCCTTCGCCGAGTGCCCAGTAGGTGAAGGTGAAGAGGTTGTCGCTCATCGACACATCAATGCGGCAGCCCGTGCCGTCGCGATCGCGCTGGCGCAGCGCCAACAGGATATTCATCACCGCGGGGTAGGCGCCGCCCGCGATGTCGGCGATGAGCGCCGGTGGCACGACCGGCGCGCCATCGGCACCGGCCGCGAGCGACAGCATGCCCGATTCGGCGAGATAGTTGAGATCGTGCGCGGCGACCTGCGCGCGCGGACCGTCCTGGCCATAGCCGGTGATCGTGCAATAGATCAAGCGCGGGTTGAGTGCCTTCAATGCCTCGTAACCGAGGCCGAGACGCTCCATCACGCCGGGGCGGAACTGCTCGACCACCACGTCCGCCGCACGGATGAGCGGCGTGAGCCGCTCGACCGCGCCCTTGTCCTTGAGATCGATCGCGATCGACCGCTTGCCGCGATTCAGGAGCGCGAAGTTCACGCTGTCGGGACCGACGCGCGGTGTGTAGATCCGCAGCTCGTCGCCCATGCCGGGCCGCTCGATCTTGATCACTTCCGCGCCCGCTTCGGCGAGGAGCAGCGTGCAGAGCGGACCCGGCAGGAGCGTGCTGAAGTCGAGGACCTTGATACCTGAGAGGGGACGGTTCATCGCTTTTCCACGAAGCTGCGGCCGATCAATTGACGATGGACCTGGTTGGTGCCTTCCCAGATCTGGGTGATCTTGGCGTCGCGCATCAGGCGCTCGACGCGGTAGTCCTTGCAGTAACCGTAGCCGCCGTGCAGCTGCACCGCTTCGGTGGCGATGCGCATGGCGAGATCGGAGGCGCGCAGCTTGAGCATCGAGGCCTCGATCCCGATATCCTGCGCCCCGCCGTCGACTAGCCGCGCGACATGCCACAGCCACGCCTCGCACTGTGCAAGCTCCGCCGCAAGATCCGCGAGGAGAAACTGGATCCCCTGGAACTCGACGATCCGGCGCCCCGACTGGCGTCGCTCGTTGATGTAGGCGACCGCGTCCCCGAAGGCTGCGCGAGCGATGCCCAGCGCGTGGGCCGCGACGCTCGGGCGCGACTTGTTGAGCGAGGCGAGCAGCAACGCGAGGCCGTCACCGGGCCGGCCGAGCAGATTCGCGCGCGGCACGCGGCAGCCCTCGAACGCGAGCGCGGCGGTGCTCGAAGCGCGAACGCCCATCTTGTCCTCGGTACGCAGCACGGAAAAGCCCGGCGTGCCCTTCTCGAGGATGAGCGCCGAGATCGACTTGCGATCGTCGTCGATCTCGCTCCACTTGCCGAAGAGCAGATAGAGGTCGGCGACATCCCCGTTGGTGATGAAAGTCTTGCCGCCGTCGACGACGACGTCATCGCCGTCGGGAGTGAAACGCGTTTTCATGCCGGTGGCGTCCGAGCCCGCGGAGGGCTCGGTGATCGCGAGCGACACGAGCCCGCCTTCGGCGACACGCGGGAGGAGGCGCGCTTTCTGTTCCTCGGTGCCGAAATCCACCAGCGGCTTGATGCCGTGGAAGTTGGTCGCCCAGATGACCCCGGTAGACGCGCACGCGCCGCTGATCTCGCGCACGCACGCGAGGTAGGCGGTGTAGGAAAGCGGTGCACCTCCATGCGCCTCGGGAATGAACATCGCGTTCAGGCCGAGCCGGTTGATCGCCTTCACGTTGTCCCAGGGGAACTCGGCGTCGCGGTCATAGCGTTCGGCGCGGGGCGCGATCTCGTCGCGCGCGAGCGCGCGCACGCTGTCAACGAGAAGGCGCTCCTCCTCGGCTAGCGCGAGGGTTGCGTCGAGGCGCTCAAAGACGTTCATCAATGCGCCATCCCCTGACCACCGTCGAGGTAGATCGTCGCGCCGGTGAGAAACGGAACATCCTCGCCGAAGAGCGAGGCAACGATGCGCGCGACGTCTTGGACATTCCCCGGGCCGCCGGTCGGCACGCGCGCCTCGAGGAACGTCTTCAGCTTGCCTTGCATGGCCTCGGCGTTCAATTCGGTGACGATGTAGCCGGGCGCCACGTCGAGGACGCGGATGCCCCTCGTCGCCCATTCGACCGCGAGGCAGCGCGTGATGGCCCCCACGGCCGCCTTGGAGGCGCTATAGGCGAGGCTGCGCTTGACGCCCAGCTTGTCGAAGAACGAGCCGATATTGACGATGGTGCCACCACGCCTCTCGAGGTGCGGATACACCTCGCGACACGCGACGAACACGGCGCGCGCGTTGGTGTCCATCACGCGGTCGTAAACGTCGGTCGGGAGCTCGGCGGACTTGCCCTCCAGAAAAATGCCGGCGTTGTTTACGAGTCCGTCGATGCCGCCCGCGCGCTCGGCGAGCGCCGTGAACGCGTTTCTTAAGGAGGCTTCGTCGGTGACGTCGCAGACGAAATTGAGCGTGCGCCCGGCGAGCGCGTCGTCAACCGGGACGCTCTCGATGCCCGCGCCCTTGCGGGTCAGGCAGCCCACGGTGTACCCGCGGCGCGCAAGCTCGAGCGCAATCGCAGCGCCGATGCCGCGACTCGCGCCCGTGATCGCAATGACCCCGCGCGCAATGGCCACGTCAGCGATCCTTGAAGGCCGGCTTGCGCTTGGCCATGAATGCTGCGGTGCCTTCGGCCGCGTCCGCGGTCTGAAACGCGAGCGTGGAGAGGTCCGCCTCGATCTTCAGGCCTTCGTGCAAGGGTGTGTCGTGCGCGCGCAGCACGGCCTCGCGAGCGAGCCCCAGAACCGGCAGGCTGTAGCCGGAGAACTCGCGCGCGAAAGCAACCCCCTGCGCTACCGGATCGCCGTCGACGAGGCGGCTGGCAAGGCCCCAAGCCACTGCGGTCTGGGCATCGATGGCCTTGCCCGTGAGAATCATCTCGAGCGCGCGGGAGTCGCCGATCGCGCGCGGCAGACGCTGCGTGCCGCCGTAGCCGGGAATCAAGCCTAGCTTGATTTCCGGGAGTGCGACCTTCGCGTTCGGCGTGACGAGCCGGAAGGTGCATGCCAGCGCGAGCTCCAACCCGCCGCCGAAGGCATAGCCATTGATGATGGCTACCGACGGCATCGGCAGACGCTCGAGCTTTGCCATGACAGCCTGTCCGCGCTCGGCGCCGCGCTTGGTCTCGATCAGCGTGCGGCCGGCGAGCTCGCCGATATCCGCGCCTGCGCAGAACGCCTTCTCGCCCGCGCCGGTGATCAGCAACGCGCGCGCGTCGCTTGCCGCCGCCGCGTCGATTGCAGCCGACAGGTCGCCCACGAGCTTGAAGGAGAGCGCATTGTGGGCGTCCGGGCGGTTCAGCCGGATGAGCGCGAATTCCTCGATGCGCGAGAGTTCGATAGCCAAGTCAGTGCTCCTCTCAGTGTTACTTCTGCGAATCGACCCAGCGGACGGGCGCAGGCACGATGCGTCCGCACTTTACCCACTCGACCAGCTCGCGCTTGAGAATCTTGCCGCTCGCGGTCAGAGGGAACGCGTCCAGCGTGATGAAGAACTCGGGCATGTCGAACTTCGACAGGCCGACGGCGTGCAGGTGATCGAGCATCCCTTCGGCGTGCACCCGCTCGCCCTCGCGACAGATTACCGCCAGGCAGGCTTTCTCGCCGAGGCGGGCGTCGGGCACGCCGAATGCCGCTGCCTTCTGCACCGCCGCGTGCCGGTGCGCGAGGTCCTCGATCCGCGCCGGGTGAATATTGTGGCCGCCGCGAATGATGAGGTCCTTCTTGCGCCCGACGATGCGCAGGCAGCCGCGCGTGTCGAGCGTGCCAAGGTCGCCCGACATGAACCAGCCGTCGCGGTTGAACGAATCCTCGGTCGTGACCTGATTGTCAAAATAGCCGAGCGTCAGGAGAGCCCCGCGCGTGCCGATCTCGCCGACAGTGCCCGGCGGCACCTCGACGTCCGGGTTCTCCTGATCGAAAATCCGCGTCGCGTAACCGCGGCACGCACGTCCGCACGTCTCCACGATCGTCGCCGCGTCGTCGGAGGGTAGTGTGTACTGATGCGAACCGTTCTCGGTCATGCCGTAGATGTTCTGCGGCGTTATGCCCATGTCGAGGAACGTCCGGGCCACCTCTCGCGGAATAGGCGAGCCGGCCATGTAGAACAGCCGCACTGCGCCGAGCCGGTCCATGCCGCGGCGCTTCATTTCGGCGAGGAGGTCGATCGCGTGCGTAGGCACGCCCATGATGTAGGTGGCGCCGGTGTCCAGTGCCCAGTCGATCGGCTGCTTGCCCGCTGGCGGATCGTTGACCACGAGCTCGAAACCGCCGGCCATCATCTGCTCGACCGCCACCGTGCCGATGTGGTGGCTCATCGGGCTCAGGCTGAGGAGGATGGTCGAGTGGTCGTGCTGCCAATCCTCGACCATCGCGCGCCCGTTGGCGAGCAGGGTGTTATGCGAGTGCATGACCCCCTTGGGAACACCGGTCGTGCCCGAAGTGAAGGCGAGGTAGATGACGCGATCCGGATCTTCGTCGGGCGCGATCGACGAACTCGGGGACCTCCCGCGCGCCGGAAACGGCAGGACACGGGAATCGATCCCCGACGGTCCATCAGTGCCGAAGACCGCTCGTACGTGCGGCAGTGCTTGGGCTGCCGCGACGACGTCCGCGCGCGTGGCGTCCGCCCCGTACCCTACCTGCGTGAACAGCGCGGCGGCACGGGTGCGCTCGAGAAGCTGGATGATTTCGGCGACGGTGTAGTTCTGGTGCAGCGAGGGATTGCAGACGTAGCCGTTGCGCGCGCAGGCGAGCAGCACGACCACGCTCTCGGCGCGCGACGGCAACCAGACTGCCACGCGCTGGCCGCGACGCAATCCCGCCTGATGCAGGCTCTCCGCGGTGGTGTCCACCCAAGCTAGAACGTCGCTCCAGGTGAGGCGCGCTCGCGCGTCACGCAGTGCTGACGCCTGAGGGCGCTCTCCGGCGTGCTTTTGCAGCAGCGAGTAGAGGGTGTCCTTGCGCCAGACGTCCTCCGAGTAATAGCGCTCGGCTTCGCGCGGGTTTAGCAGCGTAAGGACAGTAGTTACCATTCCGGCATGTCAATGCCCGAATTTTTCCGGGTCGGGTTTGCGCTTTCCGCGGAACGCCTCAGCGAGCTCGTGCGATTCTTCGGTTTCGAGGTAACCGCGCAGTAGCAAGTCGTGCGCCATACGGGCCAGCCCGCCGACGCCGCCGTGGCGCGCATTGAATGCGGCCTTGACCGACGCAAGGGCGAACGGTCCGCGTTCCGCCAGCTCGAGCGCCATCTTGCGCGTTTCCTCGCGCAGGCTGGCGTCGGGCACGACGCGGTTGATGAGGCCGAATTCGAGCGCTTCGCGCGCGGTGAGCCGCGGATTGAGCATCCACAGCTCCTTCGCCTTCTTCTTGCCGACGAGGTCTTCCAGGTACCAGGTGCCGAAACCGGCGTCGAAACTGCCCATCATCGGACCGACCTGCCGGAATACCGCGCTTTCCTTGGCGATCGTCAGGTCACAGACGACTTGCAATACGTTCCCGCCCCCGACGGCGAAGCCGTTGACCGACGCGACCACGGGCTTCTGCAGCCGGTCGATCGACTCGTACATCTCGAGGGTCGGCAGCACGCCGGCGTAGAGCAGCGTGTCCTCCATGCCCTCTTTCCTTCCGCCGATGCAGAAGAACTTGTCGCCCGCGCCCGTAACGACCAGCACGCGGGTGCGGGTCTCGCGGCGCACGGCATTGATGCAATCGCGAATCTCGTGGCACATCTGTGGCGTGAACATGTTGCCGTCGTCGGGACGATTGAGCGTGAGCCAGCCGATCGGCCCATCCTCCTCGTACAGAATGCTCTCGAAGCTCACGATCATCTCCTTCTGCCTATGCGTCCCGCGCCAAGAGCAGCCGGAACACGCGCGCGGGATGCGCCGCGCCGAGCGCCTGGCCCGCGCGCGCGGCGGCCGCACTCACCGCACGCTCGTCGTCGCCTTCGATGAGTGCGAACGGCGGCGGCAGCCGATCCGGCGCGCCTCTGAACTTCGCCTCAGGATTGGGGACGTGAGTTGAACCGGCGTCCGGCAGCGCCACGCGGACTCGCCCCACCGACGCGGCAGCAGCAAGCGCATCATGCGCCGCCGCGGCGGGCGGTGCATCGAGCTCGATCCAGGCGAGCAAACGCCCGGGCGAGCGCTCCGCGCCTAAGTCCGTGACGACCTCGCAGGCGGCCCGGGTCATGTTGCGAAAGCGCGGCATGATGGCGCGCGTCCGCGGCGTGGGGTTGGCAAGCCGCTCGAGATACGCAGGAGAGGTGAGCACGGCCATCGACGCCGTGTCATAGATCGCGGCGTAGCGTTGCGGTGCTGAGGCGTCACGATAGCGGCGGGCGCTGAGAAATCCGGGCACCGCCAGGCGCTCGGGGAAATGCTCTGCGTCGTACCAGTCGTTGAATTCAGCCGCGTCGGTCGCGGCGATGTCGTTCCACACGACGAGCAGTCCGGCGGGTACAGTGGTCATGGGCCTCCGTCGTTCATACGTCCCAGGCTATCATCTCACTTCCGATTCGGATCTGTCGCGCCTCGGGCGCGCGGCGGATCGCATGATCGACGTCGAGCGCGGCAGCGTCAACGCAAGGAGCTGAAACCCATGATCGTGGAAGAGCGCATCTATACCCTGCACCCCGGAAAGGTCCCGGAAATGGTGCGCCTGTACGGCGAGGAGGGCCTCGCCCTGCAGCAGCGCCACCTGGGCAAGTTCATCGGCTATTTCACGACCGAGACCGGCAACCTGAACCAGGTCGTTTTCATGTGGGGCTACGACAGCCTTGACGACCGGGCCGCGCGGCGCGACCGCCTTGCGCAGGATCCCGAGTGGCACCGTTACCTGCAGAAGGTCGTGCAGCTCCTCGTTACCCAGGAAAACCGGATCCTCACCCCGACCGCCTTCTCCCCGATCCGCTGATTCAGACACTTTGGAAAAACCCCGCGCAAGCGGGGTTTTTCTTTTAGCGGGAAGGCGGGTAACGGGAGGAAACCGGCCGGTTTCCGCCTGTTCGTGACCTTCCTTCCGGTTCTTTGACCGTGTGAGTGTCGATATTTTGCGGATGGTTTCTAAAGGACCGCGAGGCTAGCATTCTTCAAATCGGTGACGATCATGTGGCCGGGGGTGTGGGTGATGCATAGCGATGGGCGTGCGTTGCGCACCACCGACTGCGGCGTCACGCCGCAGGCCCAGAAGACCGGGAGCTCGTCCGCACGCACCTCGGTGGGATCGCCGACCCACGGCCGGTCGATATCCTCGATGCCGATAAGCTCCGGCTTGCCGATATGCACGGGCGCCCCGTGCACGGTCGGGAAGCGCGTCGTGATCTGGATTGCGCGAATAGCGTTGGCGGGGGTGAACGGACGCATGGACACCACCATCTTGCCGTGGAAGGGTCCGGCCGGCGCCGTGTCGATGCTGGTGAGAAACATGGGCACGTTTTTGCCTTGCTCGACGTAGCGCAGCGGCAGGCCTGCCTCGATCAGCGCCTCCTCGAACGAGAACGAGCAGCCCAGCACGAAGGCGACGAGGTCGTCGCGCCAGAGATGCCGGATGTCACCCACGTCCTCGACGAATTCGCCGTCGCGGAAAACCCGGTAGCTTGGCACGTCGGTGCGCATGTCGAGATCCGCGGCGAGCGCCGGCAGGCGCGGATCACCCGGATCCGAGGCGCCGAGGAGCGGGCAAGGCTTCGGATTGCGCTGACAGTAAACGAAAAAATCGTCCGCGTAGTCGCGCGGCAGGATGCAGACATTGCCCTGCACATAGCCCGGCGCCAGGCCTGCGGTGTGCGCTGCATGCGCGCCGCTGCGCACGGCGCGCCGCACCGCGCGCGGGTCGCTGCGGTCGAAAGACGGGGTGGCGACGGCACTTGCGATGGCCATGAGCGGCTCCATTCGGCGACGCCCCCAATCTTGCGGCCACCGGTGGACACCGTCAATCTCCGCTCGCATTACAGCTTGAGGGGAAGCGAGCTTGCATTGCCGTAGACTACCGGCTGCACGACTCGCTGACCGATGCTGGCTGATACCCCCCAAGACGACCAAGCGACCGGTCTGATCCTGCGCGCGGTCGCCTTCGCCGCGCACAAGCACCGCGACCAGCGGCGCAAGGACCGCGACGCGTCGCCGTACATCAATCATCCGATCGCGCTCGCCAGGGTGCTGTGGGCGGAAGGCGGCGTGCGCGACCCGGTCGTGATCGCGACTGCGCTGCTGCACGACACGCTCGAGGACACCGAGACGAGCTGGCAGGAGCTGCGCGGCGAGTTCGGCGACGAGATCGCCGACCTCGTCGTCGAGGTCACCGACGTGAAGTGGCTGAAGAGCGGCGCGCGCAAGCGCCTCCAGGTCTCGCGCGCCGCCCATTCGACCGACCGGGCGAAGCTCGTGAAGCTCGCCGACAAGATCTGCAATCTGCGCGACATGGCCGCGCATCCGCCGCACGAATGGTCGCTCGAGCGACGGCGCAGGTACTTCGATTGGGCGAAGGAAGTCATCGCTCAGCTCCGGGGCGTGCACTCCGAGCTGGAGCGGCGCTTCGACGAGATCTCCGCACTTCGGCCCTAGGGAGCCGCTGCGAATCAACCAGAGGAGGCATACGCATGCGCTATGAGCTTTACTACTGGCCCTCGATTCAGGGCCGTGGCGAATTCGTCCGGCTGGCGCTCGAGGCGGGTGGCGCGGACTACGTCGACGTGGCGCGGATGCCGGGGAAGAGCCGGGGTATGGCCGGGCTCGCGCGGTATCTCGAAAGTCCACGGGAGAAACGGCCGCCCTTCGCGCCGCCGTATCTCAAGGCGGGAAAGCAAGTGATCGGGCAGACGCAGAACATCCTGCTCTTTCTGGGCCCGCGGCTCGGTCTTGCGCCGCGCGGCGAGGCCGACCGTCTGTGGG
Source organism: Burkholderiales bacterium (assembly GCA_041617635.1). Classification (GTDB taxonomy): domain Bacteria; phylum Pseudomonadota; class Gammaproteobacteria; order Burkholderiales; family SG8-39; genus JAABRB01. The sequence goes on from JBFJOO010000024.1 coordinate 36,180, forward strand.
TGCATCAGCTGCAGCTCACGATCGGCGACTTCGTCGACGAGGCACATGACGTTCACCATCCGCTCGGGGGCAACTTCTACTATGAGGAGCAGAAGCGCGAGGCGAAGCGGCGCGCCGAGGACTTCATCGGCATGCGCCTCCCGAAGTTCCTCGGTTACTTCGAGCGCGTGCTCGAGCGAAATCGGGCGCGCGGCGGGTTCATGGCGGGCGGGCGGGTGACCTACGCGGACCTTTCGATGTTCCAGGTCATCGCGGGATTGCGCTATGCGTTTCCCCGGGCCATGGCGCGCAGGGCCCGTCGCTACCCGGGGCTGATCGCACTCCACGATCGCGTGGCGGCGCGCCCGCGCGTGGCGGCGTATCTCCGCTCTGAGCGACGCATCCCCTTCAACCAGCACGGATTGTTCAGGCATTACCCGGAGCTCGACCGGTAGCGAACGGGACGCTTTCCCTCCTCTCCGAGAAGGGGAAAAGACGCGGCGGCCGGCGCCGTCGCTGCACCGCACAACAGGTTGCCTTGCTTATCGTAAGCTAGGCAACTATCTTTACGGGATGTTCCGCGAGGATCTGTCCCGCAATTTCGGGTTCATCCTGAACGACGTGGCGCGCCTGCTGCGCACGAGCTTCGACCGGCGGGTGAAACAGCTCGGCCTCACCCGCTCGCAGTGGTGGGTGCTCACCTTTCTCTTCCGCAACGACGGCGTCACGCAGTCCGAGCTGGCCGACACGCTCGAGATCGAAAAGCCGACGCTCGGTCGGCTGATCGACCGGCTGGAGGCGAAGGGCTGGGTGCGACGCGAGGCCGACGCCAAGGACCGGCGTGCCTGGCGCGTGCACCTGACCGAGGAGATCGAGCCCGCCATGCAGATGATGCGTGCGATCGCCGCGGAGGTGCGTCGCGACGCGCTTGCGGGCTTGAGCGCGGCGGAGCGCGAGCACTTCGTGGATACACTGCTCAAGATCAAAACGAATCTCGCCGGCCTCGAGAACGGCGCGGCGCGCAACGGCGTCGCACGCAACGGCGGGCGTGCGCGAAGGCGGGCGGCATGAGCGAGACTCGCGTGCCGCGCGTTTGGCCGCGGCGAATGCTACGCGGCGCCCTGCTGGTCGTGGTGCCGCTCGTGGCCGTGGCAATCGGGTTGCATTATTACGTGCTCGGCGGCCGGTACGAGGTGACCGAGAACGCCTATGTGAAGGCGCACATCGTGGCGGTGAGCGCCGAAGTCGCGGGACGGGTCGTCGAGGTCGCTGTGCGCGACAACCAGCCGGTCGTGGCGGGCGCGCCGCTCTTCCGGCTCGATCCGACGCCCTTCGAGCTCGAGGTGGCGCGCGCCGAGGCGCAGATGGCAGTCGTGCGCACCGAGCTCGAGACGCTGCGTGCCGCGCACCGCGTCGCGCTCGCCGAGGCAGCCGAGGCGGAGGCGAACATCGGGTTTCTCACGCACCAGCTCGAGCGCCAGCAGATGCTCAAATCGCGCGGCATGGGTCGCGAGGACAGCTACGATGAAGCCCGCCACAATCTGGATGCCGCCCAACGCAAGCTCGAGAGCAGCCGGCAGCGCGCGCACAGCGTGGTCGCAAGCCTCGGTGGCGACGCCAACCTTCGGCCGGAGCGGCATCCGCGCTTCCTGCAGGCGCAGGCGGTGCGCGATACGGCGCAAGTGGATCTCGCGCGCGCGCGGATCGTCGCGCCTGCGGCGGGCGTGGTGAGCAACATGAAGCTGCAGGTGGGCGAGCATGTCGCACGCGGCGTTCCCGTGTTCAGCCTGATCGAGAGCGGGCACGTCTGGGTCGAGGCGAACTACAAGGAGACCCAGCTCACCTACATGCGCGAAGGCCAGCACGCGACGGTTTCCGCCGACGCGTATCCGGGCAGCGAGTGGCAGGCGCGCGTCTCGGCCATCGCGCCGGCGACCGGGGCGGAGTTCGCGGTGTTGCCACCGCAGAACGCGACCGGGAACTGGGTGAAGGTCGTGCAGCGCATACCGGTCGTCGTCCAGCTCGATCCGGCCGCCGGCGCGCCGCCGTTGCGCGCCGGCATGACGGTGAGCGTGAGCGTCGACACCGGTCGTGAGCGCACCGTCACGGGCAGTCTTCGCGAGCTGCTCGGTCTCGCCCGCGCCGAGCCACCCTTCGGGCGATGAGCACGGTTGGGCCGCCGCGGGGCCGGGCCCGGCATCCGGCCCTCATCACCGGCTCGGTGATGCTTGCCACGATCCTCTATTCCATCGACTGGACCATCGCGGTTGTCGCCCTGCCGCACATGCAGGGCACGTTCTCGTCCACCCAGGATCAGATCTCGTGGGTGATCACGTCGTACATCGTGGCTTCCGCCATCATGATCCCCACCGCGGGATGGCTCAGCGCGCGATATGGTCGCAAACGCGTGTTCATCAGCGCGATTGCCGGGTTCATGGTGGCATCGCTTCTCTGCGGCACGGCCGACTCGCTCACCGCAGAGGTGCTGTCACGAATCCTGCAGGGGGCGTGCGGCGCATTTCTCGTCCCGCTCTCACAATCCATCATTCTCGACACCTATCCGCCGGCGGAGCAGGGGCGGGCGATGGCCTTGTGGGGGATCGGCGCGGTGATGGGTCCGGTGATCGGGCCGACGCTCGGTGGGTACCTGACCGAGTACTTCACCTGGCGGTACATCTTCTACATCAACATCCCGTTCGGTCTGCTCGCGCTCGCCGGAGCCGCGGCCTTCGTGCAGGAGACGGCCCGCGATCCGCGCCGCAAGCTGGACATGTTTGGCTTCGTGACGCTCGCGCTGGGCGTGGGGATGCTGCAGATGATGCTCGACCGCGGCGAGCGGCTCGACTGGTTCGAGTCGAACGAGATCGTGATCGAGCTCTGGCTTGCGGGCCTCGGGCTGTATCTCTTCGTCGCGCATGTGCTGACGACACGGGCGCCGTTCCTCGATCCGCGGCTTTTCGCGAACCGGAATTTCGCCATCGGCATCCTGTTCGTATTCGTCTACGGCCTCATCACGGTGCCCCCCCTGGTGCTGATGCCGCCTTTCATGCAGGATTTGCGCGGCTATCCGATCGACACGGTCGGCCTGCTGCAGTCGCCACGCGGTGTCGGCCTCCTCGTCGCGATGCTCGTCGGCGGTCGTCTCACCGGCGTCGTGGGTCCGCGGAAGCTGATCGCCTTCGGCCTCGCGTGCATGATCGTATCGAGTGTCGCGATGTCGCGGTGGAGCCTGGACGTAGACGCCTGGCCGATCATCTGGACCGGATTTCTGCAGGGCGTGGGCGCGGGGATCATCCTGGTCCCGATTCAGGCGATCGCCTTTCCGTCGCTCGATCCCGGGCAGCGCACCGAGGCGGCGGCGGTGTTCAACCTGGTGCGCAGCATCGGTTCGAGCATCGGCGTGTCGATCGCGCTCACCATCTTCACGCGTACCGCCACCGTGAGCCGTGCACGGTTGGTCGAGCACGTGAGCCCCTACAATGAGGTGCTGCAATACGAGTCGGTGGCGCGCAGCGTCGACATAGCGAGCCCTGCGGGCCTCGCGGCGATGGAACGCGAGATCGTCGCCCAAGCCGAACTTCTCGCCTACACGACGGACTTTCTCCTGCTCGCGATTGCCGCCGCTGCCGGGCTACTGCTGCTCCTGCTGAGCGGCGGCACGAAGCGCAGCGCCACGCAGCCGTTCGGCTCGCGGTAGGCTCCTCAGCCCGATCGCCGAACCGGAAGAAGGGGGCCGCACGCGGCCCCTTTCTCGGACGCTTCGGCCACGCGGGTGCCTAGAGCGCCTTGATCTCGGCGAGCACCGGGCGCAGGTAGGACAGGAAGAGCGGCGGATTCTCGCTCATCGGGAAGTGCCCGAGGCCGGGCATCGCCGCGAAGTGGGCACCCGGAATGCGCTCGGCCACGGCGCGGGTGTCTTCGGGCGAGACCGAGCAGTCGTACTCGCCAGTCAGGAGATACAGCGGGCACTTCCGGGTGTCGATGGCGGACAGGCGATCGCGAATGTCGCCGTCGGCGCCGCGATAGAAGTAGAGATCCCCCTTGAAGACTCCGGGGCCGCCTTGCATGTAGTGCCACAGTGTCTCCCAGTGATCCGCCTCCGGTGCGGTCGGCGCCATGAGGCCCGACACGTAGGCGGCGGAGGCTTCGCCGCCATGCACTTGCGGATGGTGCAACCACGTGACCTCGTAGTATGGATCGATCGTCGCGCCCGACTGCAGCCCGATGATCGCGCGGAAGCGTTCCGGATGCTCCATCGCAAGCACGAGGGCGATGCGTCCGCCGATCGAGCAGCCCATCACCACGGGGCGCTCGAGATCCAGCGCGTCGGCAACCCGCAGGACGAGCGCGGTGTAGTCCGCGGCGGTCAGGCGATATTCCTCCTCCTGCCAGCCGGCGGGCGGCGAGGACTTGCCGTGCCAGGGCGTGTCGAAAGCGATCACGCGGTAGTCGCGCGTGACGCCGGGATCGTTCATCAGCCCGCGGTACTGGCGCGAATCAGCGCCCGCGGTGTGAAGGCACAGGAGCGGGATGCCCTGACCTGCCTCCTCGACGTAGAGCCGATGCGGCCGGCCGAGGAGCTCGAGCTGCAGATAGCGCCCGATGATCGGCTCGATCAATGCTTTCACTAATCCTCCTCCCGCCGCCGGAGCAACGCGAAGAGCCGCTTGACGTAGAAGAGGTACGCCGACATGAGCCGGATGTCGCCCTCGATGTGCAGGCGCCGGTAGCGCCGCAGGGCAAGGAGATCGTGATAGCCGGGCGGAGGAACGGGCGCGAGAAACCGCGCCCAAGCGTCGCTGCCGGCGCGCAGCGTGAGATCGGTCCGTGGCATGACGTGCGGACCCTTTGTCACGCGTGCAACCGCGCCGCGCTCGATCTCGACCACCCAGTCGACCTCTCCATCGCCGATCAGCAGGGCACAGGTAAGGTCGCGTCCGAAGCGCGCGAGCAGGCGATCGCCCGCGGCACGCTCCATCAGGCACTCAAGTGGAAGGCTCATAACGGCGAATGCTCCACGGTCAGCCGGTAATCACTGGCTCAGTGCAGGGCCTATTTCATCACATCGAGCCCGGGAGCAGCCAGCGACCGGTGCGGCACCCGCAATCGGTCCACGGCGACCATCGCGAGCATGACGGCCTAAAATGGGGGGCGCAACGAACCGGAAACGAAACGATAACAGGAGGCGGGAATGGCGAATGAGATCGCATTGATCGTGGGGGCTGGACAAGGTCTGAGCGCGTCGCTCGCGCGTGCTTGCGCGAAGCGCGGCATGAAGGTTGCGCTTGCCGCACGAAACACGGACAAGCTGTCAGGGCTTGCCGCCGAAACGAAAGGGAAATCGTACGCGTGCGATGCGTCGGATCCGGCTGCTGTGCAGACCTTGTTCAAGTCGGTGGAGAAAGACTTTGGCGCACCGACGCTCGTCGTCTACAACGCGAGCGCGCGGGTGCGCGGACCGTTCGTGGAAATCGATCCCGCGCAGGTGGGGAAGGCGCTCGAAGTATCCGCCTTCGGCGGGTTCCTCGTCGGGCAAGAGGCGGCAAAGCGAATGCTGAAGGCCGGCAGCGGCTCGATCCTCTTCACCGGCGCGTCGGCGAGCGTGAAAGGCTATCCGCAGTCCGCATCGTTCGCGATGGGCAAGTTCGCGCTGCGCGGGCTTGCACAAAGCATGGCGCGGGAGCTTGCGCCAAAGGGCATCCATGTCGCGCACTTCGTGATCGACGGCGGCATCGCGCAGCCAGGTGACACCCGCACCGCGCGTGGGCCGGACGGATTTCTGCACCCCGATGCGATCGCGCAGGCCTATCTCCAGATCCACGATCAGCCGCGCAGCACCTGGACGTGGGAGGTCGAGCTGCGGCCCTGGACGGAGACGTTCTAGGCGCGAAAGGTCAGCGCACGAGCGCCGGCCGCGCGCGCGTCAACCATAGCTCGCGGACGATAAGTCCTGCTCCGGCTATGGCGCCCACGATGTCGGTGTAGACGGCGCCGGGAAAGGTCCCGGCGGGAATCAGGGCGAGCAGACCGGCCGCCGCGAAAGCGATCCGCGTCACGATCGCGAGATGTCGCATGTAGTACCCGGCGATCGCGATTGACACCAGCCAGACGCCGGCGATCGCCGTGACCGTGGCGAGCGAAATCGCCCAGAAATCGCCGATGAGCAGCAGCTGGGGCGAGAGCACGAAAAGTACGGGCACGACAAAGGCAGTCCAACCGAAGGCGACCGCCGACCAACCGGAGCGCATCGGATCGGCATTGGCGAGACTGGCGGCGGCGAATGCCGCGATCGCCACCGGCGGGGTGATCATCGACATCATCCCGAAGTACATGACGTAGAGATGCGCGGCGATCGGTGTGATCCCCACCTTGACGAGCGAAGGTGCGACGAGCGCCGCGAGCAGCACGTAGACGCCCACCGTCGGTAGACCCATGCCGAGCACGATGCACACGAGCGCGGTGAGAATCAGCAGGATCGCGAGGCTGCCTTCGCCGATCTGCACGAGCGTGAGCGTGAGGCCGAATCCAAGTCCGCTGATGCCGAGCACGCCGATCACGATTCCGGCTGCGACGCACACCAGGATGATGTCGAGCGCCGCGAAGCCGGCACCCGGCAGCGCCGCGAGGAACGCACGCCACCGGGGCCGCTCGCCACGGTAGCCGAAGATCACGGCAAGCGGGATCATCGGCGCGGCCGCCATGAGCGCCGCCATCTGCGGCGTCTGGTTATAGACGAAGAGCGCCACGAGCAGGACCACGAACGGCAGGACGAAATAGAGCCCCCGCATCGTCTGGCGCGTCGGCGGCATGTCGCGTTTGTCGAGCGGCGGAATGCGCATCTTGGCGGCGTCGAGATCGGCCTGCACGAAAAGCGCGACATAGAAGAGGATTGCCGGGAGCAGCGCCGCCAGCACCACATCCTTGTACGGAATTTGCAGGAACTCGGCCATCAGGAATGCGGACGCGCCCATGACGGGCGGCATCAGCTGTCCGCCGGTCGAGGCGACTGCCTCGATGGCCGCCGCCCTGTGCGCCGGATAGCCGCTCCGCTTGATGAGCGGGATGGTGATGACACCGGTGGCGACCACGTTCGCCACCGCACTGCCGGAAACCGAGCCGAAGAGCGCCGAGCCGACCACGGCCATCTTCGCGGGTCCACCGCGAAAGCGACCCATCGTGAGCATGGCGATATCGGTGAAGAAATGCGACCCGCGGCTTGCCGTGAGCAGCTCGCCGAAGAGCAGGAAGGCGATGACGATCGTGCTCGCGACGGCGAGCGGGAGGCCGAGCACGCCGTTCACGTCCAGCGCGAGATAAGCAGTGAGCTTCTGCCAGTCCGTGGTGCGGGCGGCAAGACGGCCCGGGAGGACATCTCCCCACAACGCGTAAGCGATGAAGACGACCGAGATGATCAGTAGCGTGTTGCCGGTCGCGCGCCGCAATGCCTCGAGCGAGAGCACGATTGCAATGCCGCCCGCTATCACGGCGTCCCGCGGCCGCAGGAGTATCAAGTCGACGAGGTTCTGGTACTCCCAGGTGAGATAGCCGAGCGCGGCGAATCCGGTCGCCGCGCACAGCCAGTCATACCAGGGGACGTGGGTGCGCGGCGTCTTTCTTCGCGCCGGCAATACGATGAACGCCAGCGGCAGCGCGAGCGCGAGAACCGCGGCGAAGAACTGCGCCGGGTAAAGGTTCAGCCGGAACCAGATCACGACATCGAGCGCCCACGCGATCGAGCCGATCGTGATCACCGAGGCGAGCGTCCCCGCCAGCACGCGCGCCACGGGCGCCCGGGTGCCGCTCGACTGGTTCGCCTCGGGTGTGCTCAACCGCGACCGGTGTCAGCTCAGGCGCGGGTTCCGGTCAGCTCTTGGGCGGCCAGGCACCCTGTTCCTGATAGAACTTGATTGCTCCGGGATGGTACTGGATGGGGTCGAGCTGCGTCGCCATGCGGCCCGGGTCGAAGAGGTTCATCGCGCCGAAGACCTCCGCCATGGCTTTCTTGTTCGCGTGCATCGCCTTGACCATCCGGTAGACGACGTCATCCGGCGTCTTGGTGCTCGCGACGAGGACCCCGTCATAGGAAAGCGCATGAATCGGCTCTGCCACGCCGATATTGCGTGGGCTCGGATTCTCGGGCCGCAGGTAGGCCGGCGGGAAGAATTTCTTGATCTTGGCCGCGTTCTCCGGCGTGTTGGCGATGTCGAGCGCGCGGATTCCGCCTACCGACGCGTTCGCTTCCTCCACCTTCGCCGCGCCAAGCGCGAAGAAGAAGGCGTCGGCCTTTCCGGACATGAACGCATCGGCGCCCGCAACGACGTTAGGCACGTTCACCGGCTGGACATCCGCACGCGTCATCCCGGCGGTTGCGTACAAGGCGTCGAGCAGCGGCGGAATCGTCTTCTGGCTGGTGAAGCCGTCGACGACGCGCTTGCCCTTGAGATCGGCGATCGACTTGATCGGCGAGTCCTTGCGCACGAAGAGCGCGGTCCGCAGCGGATAGAGGATGGTGGAGGCGCGCAGGTTGCTGTAATCGCGGCCCTTGAACTGCTCGATGCCGAGCACGGCGACACGCAGTTCCTCGACGTTCGAGACCCCGAAAGCGTACTCGCCAGCGCTGACTGCCGGCAGGTACACGGTCGCGCTCGCGAAGGGATGCACCGTCGCCTTGAGCTGCGCCGAATCGTTCGCCATCTTGGCGATCGCCGTGCCGGTTGAATGGTAGAGCGAGCCCGGGTTGGATGCGGCGATGCCGACATCCTGGGCGACGGCGACGGTCGCGGCGAGCGAGCACATCAGCGTGGCCGTAAGCGCCACAGTTCGTGCATGCAAGGTTCTGGTCATGATCCTCCTCCTGCCAATGGGCAATGTGAAAACCGGCAATCTGACTGGTGAAGCGCAAATCCGTCCACTCATCGCAGCCTCTGCGGGCGCGTCGGCTTGACAGTTTACACGCGGCCCATTGTTCCGTGGGTTCCGTGGGTTCCGTGGGTTCGGTGGGTTC
>JBFJOO010000025.1:0-43258 GCA_041617635.1 Burkholderiales bacterium
CGTTGTAGTCGGCGCGCGAAGCGCCTCCCGCGACCGGTGCGAATGGCTGCAGCAGGATCTCCTCCATCAGCGCCTCGGCCACGGCTACGGCCTGCTTGCTGACCAAGGGATCGCCGCTCCCGCGAGCCGCCTGCTGCAACGCGAGCGCGATGCCCGCGAGCCCGATCGCCAGCACGACGACAAGGAGGATCAGCTCGGGAATCGTGAATCCGCGCGGAAGCCGCGGCATCGCCCTCGCCCTATCGAACATAGCCCGTCTCCGCCTCGACGATAAAGCTCCGCGTTCCGTCCCCGGTGACGCTCAGCGTCAGCGGTGCGCCGAAACTGGGCTGTCCGAGACCGTTGAAGCTGAAGGTCGTTGCCGGAGCGATAGAAACACCGCTTGGCGTATTCTGAACCAGCGCATCGCCGGTGGGCGACGCAATCGGCGTCACGCACCCCGCGTCGTAGCAGGCAGAGATGGAACTCCCGGTCGTCACGACGAACACCGTCCGCCGCTGCGCGACGGCCACCTTCTGGGCGTAGGCGACCGTCGAGCGGGCCTGGTCGGCGAAGCCGGCGGTCTGGTAGGTCAGGCGGCTGAAGACCGCGCTCACGGACACCGCGAGTATCGAGACGATCACCAGGACGCCGATGAGCTCCGGGAGGGTGAAGCCGCCGGACGCGCGCGGCGCAGCGGATATCGAGTGACTCAGCATGAAGCAAGAAAGGGAACGAGCCCGACGGGCTGTTCCCTTTCGCAGGTGCCTGCCTGCTCGCGCAGAGGTCACCGTCGTGTCCGGTGGACGGCCTCCCCCCGCAGTGCGGATGCCCGCACGGTACCGGGGAATTACGTGCCGATCGCCGTGAACGTGGACGTCTTGGATCCCGGGCCGGTAAGCGTGCAGGAAACGGTTGTCCCGGCTGGGGTCACCGCTGCCGAAGTGATCGTGTAACCGGACGGAAGCCCGCCCTGCAACGTGCTCGCCACGTTGGTGCAATCGGTCACCGAAACTGCTGACGCCGTACCCACCACGCTTTTCGCGTAGTTGAGCGTCGCGCCCGAGGACAACGCCCCCGCCACGCCGTCGGTCGCCGCTTGCCGCGCGTCATCGCGCAGGTCCACAAACTGGGGAATCGCAGTCACCGCGAGGATCGCGAGGATCACCATCACGGCAACGAGTTCAATCAGGGTGAAGCCGCTTTGCTTCTTCATTCCGAATCTCCTTAGAGCTGGCATATTTTCGACATCCGCGACGGAAAGTGTATAGAAACAACTTCCAGTCACGGCATTAACTCTTTCACATTTCGAGCGTTTTTCCGAGAATACCGGAACTATTTTTGGATTCCCCGGCCGGTCGTCAGGGCAAAGTCCCCGTCTGTCGGCCAGCAATCGGACCCTCTTCGGGACCCGACGACCACTCGAACCGCTTCTCGGACAAAGACAGCAACTTGCGGGCCAGCCGGACTACTCGTCGTCCGCGAACCATCGATAAGGCCGCACGGGACGCACATCCATGGCGCTCAGAACGGCCACGGCGCCCTGCCCCGCGGCGCCATAGTCGATGACAGTGCGAAACCTCACTTCCGGTCGCACGCCCGCTGGCACCTCGAAGTAACGATGGTTTCGCAATCGGTAGACGAGCGATCGGTCATCCAGGTCGAAATACCAATGGCCTTTGGGGACAACCGCGATGGCCTCGCGATCGAGCGGCCCGAGATAGTTGTCTGGAAGGTTTGCCAGCCAGGTCATGGGGTTCTCATCCGCGAGCACGCGGAGCTCAGGTCCCTCGCCACGGATCAGACGACCGGCCGCCTGGAGCTGCAGCGCCGCGCGCAGCACCGACACGACGGACTCCATCGCGATCTTCTCCGCGCGCTCCTGGTACCAGATCATGCGGTCGAGGAGCACTGCCGCCAGCACCGCGATGACGACGATCACCGCCAGCAGCTCGACGACGGTGAAGCCGAACGGCGCCCGGCGGTGTCCGCTCGCCATGTGCCCGCCTACTTCGCGCCGAGCGCGGCCTTGCCGAGACCCCAGATCGGCATCAGGACGCCGAGCGCGAGAATCAGCACCAGCACCGCGAGGCACACGATGAGGATCGGCTCGATCTGGGCCGAGAGATTCTTGAGGTCGTACTCGACCTCGCGCTCGTACATCTGCGCGACCTCGTACAGCATCTCGTCGAGCTGCCCGGTCTCGTCGCCTACCGCGATCATCTGCAGCACGACCGGGGTGAACACCCCGGCGGTCACCGCCGTGCGCGTCACGCTCTCGCCGCGCTCGACCCCGTCGCGCATCTGCTCGATCCGCTGACCAACGTAGTCGTTCTCGACGACGCCGGCCACCACGGACAGGCTCTGCACGATCGGCACGCCGCTTTGCATGGTGAGCGCGAAGCTGCGGGCGAAGCGCGCGAGCGTCGCCTTCAGGACGATCTTGCCCGCGATCGGGATGCGGAGCTTGAATCGGTCCCAGGCATACCGGCCCGCGGGTGTGCGGACCCACACGTGAAACGCCATTGCGCCCGCCACGGCCGCGGCGACGATCAGCCAGCCGTACTCGACCGTGAAATTGGAGAATCCGATCAGGACGCGCGTCAACCAGGGAAGCTGTGCGCCGAATCCCTCGTAGATTTTGGAGAACGCCGGGATGACGAAGACATTGATGATCCCGACCGCGACGACCATGGCCAGCACCACGAACATCGGATAGCGCAGAGCGCTCTTCACGCGCCCGCGCATCTCGTTCTCGAACTCGAGATGCTCCGAGAGCCGCAGGAAGATCTCCTCGAGGCGGCCGGTCATCTCGCCCACGCGCACCATGCTCACGAGGAAGGACGAGAAGACCTGCGGATGCCGACGCATTCCCGCCGAGAGCTCGCGGCCGGCGTCGAGGTTGACCTGCAGGTCGTGGATGACGCGCCCGAGTGCCGGGTTGGTGGCCGACTCGCGCAGGCCGGCAAGCGAGCGGAGCAGCGGCACGCCGGAGCGCGTCAGCGTGTACATCTGCCGGCAGAAGAGCATCAGGTCGGTGACCGTAACCTTCTCGGCGAACCGCGCCGCGAGCGTGGCGCCGAGCCCCGCGCTCGCGGCCATGAGCGCTGCCCCGCCGGCCTTGATCTCGACCGGCGTGATGCCGGTGTTGAAGAGCTGGTCGGCGACCGCACCGGTGTCGCCGGCCTCGACGGTGCCCTGCACCAACTCGCCGCGCGCGTTGCGACCCTTGTACGCGAAGAGCGGCACCGCCCTCAATCCTCGACTTGGCTGACCACGCGCATCGCCTCGCCGACCGTGGTGCGTCCCGCGACCGCAAGCGCGATCGCGTGATCGCGCAGCGTCCGGCCGGCCAGCTTTGCGCGGGCGCGGCGCAGGAACTCGCCGGTGTCGCCGCGACCGGCGGCCTCGGCGAGGTCGCGCGTCATCTCGAGAAACTCGTAGACTCCCGAGCGGCCTGAGAACCCGGAGCCGTTGCAGTGCGAGCAGCCCGTGCCGCGCTGAAAATTCCCCCGCTCCGCTTCGGCACCCAGCCACGCAAGCTCCTGGGCAGTCGGTTGACTCGCCTCTGCGCAGCTCTCGCACACTTTGCGGACGAGGCGCTGGGCAAGCACGGCGTGCACCGAAGTCGCAACCATGTAGGCTGGCGCGCCCATGTCGATCAGTCGCATGGGAGTGCTGACCGCGTCGCGGGTATGGAGCGTCGAGAACACGAGGTGACCGGTGAGCGCCGAGCGCAGCGCGATCTGCGCGGTTTCCTGGTCGCGAATTTCGCCCACCAGGATCACGTCCGGATCCTGGCGCAGCGCTGAGCGCAGGACGAGCGAGAACGTCAAATCGATCTTCTCGTTCACCTGCACCTGGTTGATGCCCGGCAAGCGGTATTCGACCGGGTCCTCGACCGTGATGATCTTGCGCTCCGCGCTATGAATCTCGCTGAGCGCTGCGTAGAGCGTCGTGGTCTTGCCGCTGCCGGTGGGCCCGGTCACCAGGATCATCCCGCTCGAGCGCCGCGTGAGCTCGCGCATCTTCGCGAGCATGGTGTCCGGCAACCCGAGGTGATCGAGACGCATCAACCCGGAGCCCTGGTTCAGCAGGCGCATCACGACCGACTCGCCGTGCTGCACCGGCATGGACGAGATCCGGATGTCGACGGGCTGTTCGCGCACCCGCACGTTGAAACGGCCGTCCTGGGGGAGGCGCTTCTCGGAGATATCGAGACCCGCCATGAGCTTCAGCCGCTGGACCAGCGCCGGACCGATCCGGCGATCGGCCTCGGTCTGCGGAATGAGCATCCCGTCGATCCGGAACCGGACCTGCACCCGGCCTTCCTGCGGCTCGATGTGAATGTCCGACGCATTCACCTGGGTCGCATCCTCGAACATGGATTGCAGCAGCCGAACCACCGGCGCCTCCTCCACGCTCGCGTTGGCGCCAAGCGCCCCGAAATCGATGTAACTGTCCCCGAGATCTTGTTCGAGCTCGCGCGCGAGCCCGCTGATTTCGTCCGTGCGACGATAGATGCGGTCGATCGTCGGAACGATCAGCGCCTCGCTGACCACCGCGAGCGCGATCTCGTGCTTCAGGACGCGGGTGAGCTCGTCGTAGGTGAAGAGATCGCTCGGGTCCGCGACTCCGACCAGAAATCCGCCCTTGCGCTCCTCGAGCACGATCGCGCGGTGCCGCCGCGCGTAGGTTTCGGGAAGCTTGAGGGCGATTTCCGGCTGAAGGTTGTAGAACTTCAGATTGATGTACGGGATGCCGAACTGGCGCGCCAGGCCGTCGCAGATCTGATCGTCGGTCACGAAACCGTTCTCGATCAGCAGCCGCCCGAGCTTGCGGCCGTTGCGGCGCTGCTGCTCGAGCACGAACTTCAGCTGCTCCTGCGAGATCAGCTTCTGCTGGATCAGCACGTCGCCCAGCCGGATCTTTTCGGGTCTTCCCATCGCGCCCTCCTGGGCGGCTCAAGCGGCACGCGAGCTTCCCCGCGTATGTCCTCGGAAACTAGCCCTTTTCCTACCCCGGCGCAATGCCGGAATGGCCCTTACTCGGCACTAGTTGCCGGCGGCCGCCGGGCCCGCTCCAGGAGCCAGCCGAGCGCATCGGGCTCGGCGCGCGCCCAGGATTCCAGCGCGGCGGCGAACTCGTCCCGCAGCCGCGGGTGCAGCCTAGCCGCACGGTCGAACAGGGTCCGGGCACGTTCGCGCTCGCCGGCGAGCGCGAGCAGCGCCGCTTGCCGGTAGACCACCGCCCCGATCGGCGCGAAGCGCATGACCCGCTCGTTGAGCGCGAGCTTCGCATCGAGACGCTCCCGGCTCGGCTCGATCGTCGCCGCAATCGGGAGGTCCGCATAGGGCCGCAGGAGCGTCGCGCCGGCACGCCTCAGCACGTCGCGCTGCCGCTCCCGCACATGTGGATCATCGAGCGCCGCATCGGGCAGCGCATAGACCCACGCGGTGAGCTGCTGATGCCACCAGAACATGCCCGCTGCGAGTGCGATGCCGCCGGCACCCGCGAGCACGGGCAGCCAGCGAACGAGCGCGGAGCGCAATTCGATGACGGATCGGTCGCCGAACCCGAGGAAAAGCGCTCCGATTCCGAGGAAGTGTGCATACCAGAGCGGAAACTCGACGAGGCTGTGGGTGAGCTCGACGCCGACCACGGCGACCGCGAACCAGAGCGGCGCGCTCCACTCACGCGCTTGCGCCCGCGTGACCCGGAACAACCAGCCCGCAAGACCCGCCGTGATCGCGAGCGCGCCGACAAGTCCGGTTTCCACGAGCAGCTGCATCACGAGGTTGTGAGCCTGCCGCTGGTACGCGCCGAGCTCCGGGTTCAGTCCGGGCGGATGGGCGACGAAATAGGCCCATCCGAACTCGCCGAGCCCGACTCCTAGAATCGGCGATCCTGCGAAGATGTCGGCCGCGACTTTCCACAGGAATATGCGCGCACCGATGCCGCCGACCGGCTGTCCCGCGAGCTCGCCGGCCACCCTGCCCAATGCGCTCAACGCATCGCCGCGCAGCGCGCCGATCTCCAATACGCGCAGCAGCAGGAACTGAAGCCCGACGAGCAGTACGGCGCCTGCGACGGCGCCCACCAATGCGATGCGGGCCGGCCTTGCCCCACCTCGCAAGCCGATGATGCTCCAGGCGATGAGCCAGCCGAACATGAGGAGCGCAGCACGCGATCCCGTCAGAGCGATGGCGGCAAGCATGGGCGCGCCGAGCAACGCCGCGACGACCGGCCGCGCTGCGCCGCTTGCGACCAGATAAACGAGCGCCGCGGCGCCAAGGACGAGATGATTGGCGAGCAGGTTGGCCTGGCCGAGCAGGCCCGATGCGCGTCCGCCCGGCGGCGTCACCAGCACTCCGCCTAACACGATCGTTCCCCCGAAGCCCTGCATGAGCGCAATCGCGGCGTTGACGAGCGCGCCGGCGACCAAAAACCACGCAAGCGTCCGGCAGGCGCGCTCCGCTCCGTACCGCTCGCGCAACTCGCCGCCCAGCCAGACGAGGAGCAGCACCCACAGCACGTACAGGGTGCCGAGCTGAGCGGTCTCCCGGTAAGTCGTCCATCCGAGGGCCCATTGCAGTGCGAGCACCAATGCGAAGCCACCGAGCCAGAGCGCCACGCGCGGTAGCGCAGAGCCGCGCGTGGCCGAAAGGCCACAAAGCGCCGCCGCGACGAGGCCCAGCACGAACGCCAGCCACTCCTCGTAGAAAGTCGGGATCGGCAGCGCATGCAGCGGATTCAGGAACGGGACTGCGCACAGCAGCCCGACGACGACGAGCGCGAGGCCTTGCGTCACGCGCGCCGCTGGTGCAGAGTTGGCTTCACCCGCCACGTTCATGGCTTTCCGGTCTGCGCACATGAGCGCACACGACGGCAAAGGTACCATGGGCATCGTGGGTAGTACGCGTACTGATTCCATCTCATTCGGAGCACGCGCCCATGAGCGAACCCGTTAAGGCATTGGTGTTCGACGCCTACGGCACGTTGTTCGACGTGCACTCGGTGATCAAGCTCTGCGACGAGCTCTGGCCGGGGAAAGGCGCAGCGCTCTCGCAGCTCTGGCGGACCAAGCAGCTCGAGTACACGTGGCAGCGCAGCCTGATGCAGCGCTACCAGGACTTCACGCACATCACCGAGGCCGGTCTGCGCTACGGTTGCAAGGCGCTCGGACTCGCGCTGGACGACGCAAAGCGCCAGCAGCTCATGCAAGCCTATCTGCGGCTCGATACCTTCCCCGAGGTGCGCGAGGCGCTCAAGCGGCTGGCGGGCAGGAAGCTCGCGATCCTGTCGAACGGCTCGCCGGCGATGCTCGAGCCGGTGGTCGCGAATGCGGGGCTCGACAAGACGCTCGACGCCGTGATCAGCGTGGATTCGCTCAGGATCTTCAAGCCGGACCCGCGCGTGTACGCGCTGGCGGTGGATCGCCTCGGCGTACCGACCGGATCGATCGGCTTCGTCTCGTCGAACTGCTGGGATGCGATCGGCGCGAAGGCGTTCGGCTTCCGGGTATTCTGGTGCAACCGGGCCGGCGCGCCGCTCGACGAGCTCGGCGTCGCGCTCGATCACGAGATGCGCTCGCTCGCCGAGTTGCCCGCGCTCGTCGGCGCGGCTTGATTACGGACAGGTAACGAGATGGACACGCTCCAGGGCAAGATCGCCATTATCACGGGCGCGGCGGGCAACCTCGGCCGCGCCACCGCCGCCGCAATCCGCGCCGCCGGGGCGAAAACGGCGCTCGTCGATGCTTCCCAAGAGCATCTGCAACAGGCCTACCCCGCGGCGCACGATGCGGATCGGCTCCTCCTCGGAGGCATCGACCTCACCGATGAGCAAAGCGCGCGGGCCGTTGCGGCGGCGGCACGCGAGCGTTTCGGTCGCATCGACGTGCTCGTCAACACCGTCGGGGGATTTCGCGGCGGCAAGGCGGTTCAGGAGGAAGAGCTCGCGACCTGGGATCTGATGATGGCGATGAATGTCCGCACGACCCTGCTCGCCTGCCGTGCCGTGCTCCCCGAGTTCTACGGACAGGGCAGCGGCGCCATCATCAATGTCGCGGCCGGCGCGGCACTCTCCAGTCCGGCCGGTCTCGCCGCGTACAGCGCGTCCAAGTCCGCGGTCATTCGGCTCACTGAAGCGCTCGCCGCGGAAGGCAAGGCGAAAGGCGTGCGGGTGAATGCGGTCTTGCCGAGCACCATCGACACGCCGCAGAACCGTGCGGCGATGCCGAAGGCCGACACCTCCAAGTGGGTTGCGCCGGAGGCTATCGCGGACGTGATCGTGTTTCTCGCGTCCGACGCGGCGCGCGCCGTCACCGGCGTCGCGCTCCCCGTCTTCGGACGCGCGTAATCCGTAGGCGGACTACCGCGCATGGCGGGCTTGCAGGAAGGCGCGATCATCTGGGAGCCCTCGACGGCTTTCCGGCAACGGAGCGAGATCGCGCGCTACATCCGATGGCTCGCCGAGCGCAAAGGTCTTTCCTTCTCCGGCTATCACGCGCTCTGGGAATGGTCGGTGCGCGATCTGGAGGCTTTCTGGGCTTCGCTCTGGGAGTTCTTCGAGGTACGTGCGTCCGCCCCATATGAGAGCGTGCTGCCGGAGCGCCGCATGCCCGGCGCGCAGTGGTTCTCGGGTGCCCGTCTCAACTATTCCGAACACGTCTTCCGGCACGCAACGGCGCGCCATCCCGCGCTCAGTGCGCGGTCCGAGCGACGGCCGACCACCGAGATCTCGTGGGCCGAGCTCGAGGGTCAGGTCGGCGCAGTGGCGGCCGCGCTGCGTGAGATGGGTATCGGTCCCGGCGATCGCGTCGTGTCGTTCATGCCGAACGTTCCCGAGACCGTCGTCGCGTTTCTTGCGTGCGCGAGCGTTGGCGCGATCTGGTCGAGTTGCGCGCCCGACATGGGCACACGCGCGGTCGTCGACCGGTTCCAGCAGATCGAGCCGCGAGTCCTGTTCGCCGTCGACGGCTACACGTACGGCGGCAAGGCTTTCGACCGGCGCCCGGTCCTGGCGGAAATCGTGGCGGCGCTGCCGACCCTCGAGCGCATCGTGCTGCTCCCGTACCTGGATCCGGAGGCCCGCGCGCAGGATTTTCCTGGCGGCATCGCCTGGTCGCAGGTGATCGCGCGCAAGGCGCCACTCGAGTTCGCGCCGCTCGCGTTCGACCATCCGCTCTGGATCGTGTACTCGTCCGGGACCACCGGCGCACCGAAGGCCATCGTGCACGGCCACGGCGGCATCGTGCTCGAGCATCTGAAAACGCTGCTCCTGCATCAGGACATGCGTCCCGGTGACCGGTTCTTCTGGATGTCGAGCACCGGGTGGGTCGTCTGGAACCTCGCGGTCGGCGGCTTGCTCGCCGGATGCACGGTCGTGCTGTTCGATGGCAACCCCGCGTATCCAGACCCCGGCGCCGTGTGGCGCTACGCCGGCGAGACCCGTTGCCGGCACTTCGGCAGCGGCGCTGCGCTGCTGACCGCAACCATGAAAGCCGGCGTCGTTCCAAGCGAGGTCGCCGACCTCGGCGCACTCGAGGTGATCAGCACGACTGGATCTCCGCTTCCGATCGATGCGTTCGAGTGGGTGTACAAGCGCATCAAGCACGACGTCTGGCTCGCTCCGATCAGCGGCGGCACGGACGTCGCGGCGGGGTTCGTCGGCGGTTGTCCGATCCTTCCCGTGACGGCGGGCGAAATGCAATGCGCCATGCTCGGCGTCGCGGCGCGCGCCTATGATGATCAAGGTCATGCGGTGGTCGACAAGGTGGGCGAGCTCGTGATCACCGAGCCGATGCCCTCGATGCCGCTCTACTTCTGGAACGATGCGGGCGACGCGCGCTATCGCGAGAGCTATTTCGAGATGTTCCCGGGCAGCTGGCGGCACGGGGACTGGATACGGTTCACCGATCGCGGCACCTGCGTGATCTACGGACGCTCCGACACGACCATCAACCGCTACGGCATACGCATGGGCACCGCCGAGATCTACCGCGCGGTGGAGGACATGCCGGAGGTGCTGGACAGCCTGGTCGTGGACCTCGAATACCTGGGACGCGAATCGTTCATGCCGCTCTTCGTGCTGCTCGCGCCGGGCACCGTCCTCGACGATGGCCTGAAGCAGCGCATCAAGGCGCGCATCCGCACCCTTGCATCGGGGCGCCACGTGCCGAACGAGATCTACGCGGTCGACGAAGTGCCCCGCACGCTCACCGGCAAGAAGATGGAGCTGCCGGTGCGCAAGATTCTGCTCGGCGCCGCCGCCGACGCGGTCGCGAGTCCCGACGCGATGGCCAACCCGCAAAGCCTCCGGTTTTTCGTCGAGTTTGCAAAGCGCCTCAACACGCCGCGCAAGGATTCATAGTCACCGCACACCTACCGCATCCTTCGCAGAGCACGACCCTGCCGAGCTGACGGTTCGCTCCCAGCGGGAAGGAGGGTAACGGGAGGGAACCAGCCGGTTCCCTCCTGTTCGTGACCTACCGGTTTTGCACCTACCGGGAAGGGGGTAACGGGGGGAAACCGGGCGGTTTCCCCCTGTTCGTAACCTGCGCCGGACGCATCCGACCGGCAAGAACGACAACCTATCCGCGCAGAAACGCCAAGGCCCGCACGACGGTGCGGGCCTTGGCGTCCGGATAGAGGCGTATCGCTATATCGCGCCGCGGGTCCGCATGACGAGCTCGTCCCACATCCCGTCGGTCGACCGGCGGAACAGAAGCTTCTCGTCAGGGGCCATGACGAACCACATGCCGCGGCGAAGCTCGCTCGCGAGCTCACCCGCCCGCCAGGCGACGAAGCCCGCGAAGAAGCGCGCGTGATCGGATTCGTGCTCGATGATCTTGTCGACGGTTTCCTCGTCGACGGCCACGAACAGGTGGTCCATGAGCGGCATGGACTTGCCGCCCGGGCTCCCGTCCCGTCGCACCACCGCGAAGATCATGCCGACGTTCGCGGGGCCGCCGAGGAAAACCGGGTCCGCGACCTTGGACGAAGGCTCGTGATTCGGGAACAGCTTGCCCAGGGTCATCTTCGTCGGCCGATTGACGATGAAACCGATGTGCTGGTCGTTGCCGATCGGCCGCACAATCAGCACGGTTTGGCCGTAGAACTCCCCGAGCTTCGGATTGGCAACGAGTAGGACTGGCTGAGAGACATCCGACGGTTCCGACGCGTACGCCGCGGGCGTTGCCGCGAGCGCGACGAGCAGGCAACCGGCCAGCATCGTGCAAAGGCGCTTCAGATTCGCGTTCATGTCACCACTCTCCTTCGAGCAGGTCGATTTCAACCCGCCGGTCCAGGGGCAGTGTTACGCCGCGTGACCGACGCCTGCCAGGAAAGAGTGCAAGAAATGGTCCGGCACCGGATTCGGGCACCGAGAAAGCGGAACTAATTCCGTTTCGAAGCGTGCATTCTTGTGGTACCAGGCCAATAACAAGACCTAATGCCGGTTGCGCTGCCTGGAAGCGAAGCTAATTGAGCTGCACACGCTCGCCCCATGGCACCGGTGCGTTGCCTTTGACCAGCCACAGCACGGGATAGGCCGGCGCATGCGACGGAAACTCGCCGAGCGCATCGGTGAAATACAGCACGGCGTCCGGCCGCACCGGCTCGTCGGCCAGCCAGTCAAACACCGGTGTGAAACGCGTTCCGCCACCGCCGCCCAGGCCGGGCGGCAGCGCGAGCGGCTCCCACGGCTCGAATCGCCACGGCGCGCCCGGTGCGAGCGATGCATCACACGCGAGCAGCGTCACGCGTGCCCGGATCTGCCCTTTGAGCGCATCCACCTCCGCGACGAACTCGGCAAAATCCTGCGGGCTGATCGACCCGCTCGTGTCGAGTGCGAGCACGAGCGTGACGCCGCCGCTCGCGAGGCCCGGCAGAATCGCCGCGCCCTCGCGACGGCTGCGGCGCTGGAAACTGTAGTCGTCGTGCGCGAGCGTCATGAGGAAGCGGGCGAGCAGCGCCCGCCACGGAAGGCGCGGCTGAAGGAAATCATCCAGCATCGCGCGGAATACGGAGCCGAGTCGTCCGACCGAGGCCGCTTCGATGCCGGAGGCCGCCATGCGGTCGCGCCATAGCGTTGCGAGAGAGTCCGACGGCGCCACCATGGCCGCGCGGGTCAACACCTCGTCGAAGCCGTCGCGATGCGCATCGAGAAAGGCCGGGTCGACGAGCGTTTCCGCATCGCTTGCACCCGCGGCACCTAGATGCGGAATGCTCTCCGCGCCTGCACCAAACCAATGCTCGTCGAGCGGCGGTTCATCGCGTTCGGGATCGAGCAACGGATAGATCTCCTCGGCGGCGAGCCCGCGGTACGTCGGGTCGATGAGCGCCCCGGTCGGGCGCTGCATCCCGTCGTCCACCAGGAGCTGATTCACCGCGTAGTCGCACGCGCGGTCCCAGCGGCGCCGGACGCGATGGCGCGCGCGGTCGAAATGCAGCAGTGCACAGTGCAGCGCCTCATGGGCAAGCACGAACTGCGACTCGGCGAAGGTCAGCGAGTCGATGAAATCGGGATTGAAGTAGAAGGCTCGCGCGTCGGTCGCCACGGTGCGGCAACGCCGCGATGCCGTCAGCGGGAGATGCAGTGCCAGCGCGCCGATGAACGGACGCTCGAGCACGAGGCGCGTGCGTGCGGCGCGCAGCTTGGCGAACGCGCCGGCCGCTGCCAACGGTGTGCCTGACGACATCAGGCCGATTCCCCGCGGCGCTAACCGCGTTCGAAGGACAGGAGATCGTTCACGTCCCCGGCCCACGCGGCGAACGCCGGCAGCTCGTACAGAGGCCGGCCGAGCATGCGCTGGAGATCCATGACCAGCATCACGCCGATCTCCCGCTGCGGAAATCGGCGCGCATAGTCAAGCGCGTGCCCGGCCGCAGGCGTCTGCTGCCCTGCCGGCAGCCGGCCGATATGCCGCACCAGCGCTGATGCGACCGCGTATTGCAGCTCCGTCCCGCGTGGAACATCGGCATCGCGTCCCGCGGCAATCGCCGCCAGATCCGGGATCGCGCCGATATGCGCGAGGAAAGCGCGCAGCGCCGAGCCGGCCGCCACGCCCACGCACGCGTTCAACGCCTCGCCGAGCAGCTCCGGACGGTCCGTGAACTTCGCAAGCGCCCGGCTTGCATACTCCCACGAGCGCGGCGAGGCGAATGCGGATGCGTAGCGTGCTGGATCGAATTGGAAAAGCAGGTCGGGACGGAATCGCAGGAACGCGATCAACCGATCGTCCAGGCCGCTCGCTTGCGCCCACGCGACCCAGTCGCCCAGGTCAGGCTCGATCTCGTAATGGGCGAACCGGTTCGCAAGCGGTGCCGGCATCTGGTAGGTGACGCCGCGATCGCCTTGCCGGTTGCCCGCGGCGAAAATCGCCCAACCCGACGGAACGCGGTATTCCCCCAGACGGCGGTCGAGGATCAGCTGGTATGCGGCCGCGGTGACCGTGGGCACCGCGGACGTGAGCTCGTCGAGAAAAAGAATGCCGCGCGGGCCATGGCGCTCGACGTCGGGCAGCGCGGATGGCACCGACCAAACCACGTGCCGCCCCTCCCTGAACGGTATTCCGCGCAGGTCGGTGGGCTCCATCTGGGCGAGTCGGATATCGATCAGCGGAGCATCGTGCCGGGCAGCGATTTGCGCGACGATTTGCGACTTGCCTACGCCGGGCGGTCCCCACAGCATCACCGGCGTGTGCGTACCAGCCGCCGCTGCGGTGAATTCCCGCTCGAGGACGGCCTGCACTTGAGACGGGCGCATAAGGGGGAAAAGCCTGTTGCGACGCGGGTTTGAGTTATCATAGCACGCGCGGTTTCGCAGTTTCGCATGCACCGCTTCGCGGTTGCCGCACCGGTTTCACTCTGAGTTTATGTCGGGTCCACGTTAGGTTTCCACGCCGTGTTCACGTCATCTCCCCGCTGATCGCCCGCTTCGGCCACAATGAATTTCTGCTCCCAATGCGGCGCGTCGGTCTCGGTCAAGATTCCCGCCGGCGACACACTGCCGCGCCACGTCTGCGAGGCCTGCGGCAAGATTCACTACTCGAACCCCTTGATGGTAATCGGCTGCATCCCGGAGTGGGAGGATCGAATCCTGCTATGCAAGCGGGCCATCGAGCCCCGGCTGGGTCTGTGGACGTTGCCGGCCGGATTCATGGAGAACGGGGAAACGACCGCTGAGGCCGCGCGGCGCGAGACGCTCGAGGAGGCGAACGCACGCGTCGAGCTCTCCGAGATGTTCACCATTCTCTCGGTCCCTTACGTGAACCAGGTGCACATCTTCTACCGGAGCCGGCTGCTCGATCTCGATTTCGGTCCCGGCGCGGAAAGCCTCGAAGTGGCGCTCTTCCAGGAGGGAGAGATTCCGTGGCAGGAGCTGGCGTTTCGGACGGTGACAACCACGCTGCAGCATTTCTACGAGGACCGCCGGCGGGGCGAGTACCGCGTGCACGCGGGTGACGTGCTGCCCCGACGCTGAGAGGCGACGATCGCCGTGGCACCCGGTCCCGCTTCCGGTTCTACGCCCGCTCCGCATTGACTCTCCCCGGCCGCTTGGCTAGCCTTGGCCTCGACTCTGCCGGCGCCGGCCGGGCTATCACCAGGAGAGCTCATGGAGAGACGTCAGTTCGTGAAGGCCTGCGCACTTGCCACGGTGGCCTCGTCGCTGCCAGCGCTCGCGCAGGGCAACGCCAAGCCCCACTTCTACGAGCGCGCCAAGCTGGCCGGACCGGACGGCAAGCCGCTCAAGTCGCGGGAGATCCCGGTCAACACGAATCTCATCTTCCACTATCCGTTTGCCGGCACGCCCTGCTTTCTGCTGAATCTCGGGCAGCCGGTAAAGGTCGGGGCCCGGCTGAAGACCGCGGACGCGCGCAGCTACGAGTGGTCCGGTGGGGTTGGGGCGAACGACGCGGTGGTTGCGTACTCGGCGATCTGTGCGCACAAGCTCACGTATCCGACGCGCGACATCAGCTTCATCAGCTTCCGCCCGGAGCAAACCCCGACCAGCCGATTCTCGCGGGTGATCCACTGCTGCTCCGAGCATAGTCAGTACGATCCCGCGCGCGGCGCGAAGGTGCTGGCCGGGCCCGCACCGCAGCCGCTCGCGGCGATTCTGCTCGAGTACGACAGTAAACGGGACGAGCTGTGGGCGGTCGGCACGCTGGGCGGCGAGATGTTCAATGACTTCTTCAAGAAGTACGAGTTTCGCCTCGCGCTCGATTTCGGCGGCCGCGCGCAGAAGCCGATCACCGAGCTCTGCACGGTCACCGAGCTCGCCGATTACTGCCGTCAGCAGGTCAAGTGCTAGTGCCAGAACCTATCTCGAAATTCCGGCCGTGCTTCTTCATGCACAAGAGATAGATGATTCCGTGGCTCGACGGTGAGTCGCCCTTCCCGCCCCTCGAGAGCGCGCGCAAGGAGCCGAACGGCCTGCTCGCGGTCGGCGGCGATCTTTCCCCACAGCGACTTCTGGAGGCATACCGCCGCGGGATCTTTCCCTGGTTCTCGGAGGGCGATCCGATCCTCTGGTGGAGTCCGAATCCCCGGATGGTGCTGTTTCCCGAAGAGCTCAGGGTATCCCGCTCGCTCGCCAAGACGCTCCGGAATCGCCGCTACGAGATCCGCTTCGACAACGATTTCGACAGCGTGATCCGCGCCTGCGCGGCCCCGCGCGAGGGGCAACCGGGCACCTGGATCACACCCGAGATGCGCAGCGCCTACTTGCGGCTGCACCAGCTCGGCTACGCGCACTCGGTGGAAACATGGGTGGATGGCGAGCTGGTGGGCGGACTCTATGGCGTCGCGCTCGGTGCTGCGTTCTTCGGCGAATCGATGTTTGCGCGGACCCGCGACGCATCCAAGATCGCGCTGGTCCATCTCGTCCGGAAGCTGCAGGCCGAAGGGTACGGGATGATCGACTGCCAGATGCGCACCGGCCACCTGGCGTCGCTCGGCGCGCGGGAGATCCCGCGCGCGCGCTTCTCCCGCCGGCTGCGAGAGTTGGTAGACTACGCCCGCGTACCCGGGCCCTGGCGGAGCGAAGCCGAGCAAGAGCATGTCCCAGCTTAACGATCTGCCGCATTCAGTCCTGCAGTTCTACGTGACTGCGCCCTACCCGTGCAGCTATCTGCCGGGGAGGATGGCGCGGTCACAGGTTGCGACGCCATCGCATCTCATCGGCAACGATCTCTACGGCGATCTCGTCCGGCTCGGGTTCCGCCGCAGCGGGATCTTCACCTACCGGCCGTATTGCGACGCGTGCCGTGCCTGCGTGCCGGTCCGCATCCCGATCGCCGATTTTCGCCCCTCGCGCTACCAGCGCCGCGCGCAGCGGCGCCACGATACGCTCGTGGGTCAGGCGCTGGGGCTGCGGTTCCGGGTCGAGCACTATGCCCTCTACCTTCGCTACCAGGCGGCGCGCCATGCCGGCGGCGGGATGGATCAGGACAGTCGCGATCAGTACTCGCATTTCCTCCTGCAAAGCCGGGTGAACACCCGTCTGATCGAGTTCCGCGAGGCCGGCCGGCTGGTCATGGTGAGCATCGTCGACTATTTGTCCGATGGACTGTCTTCGGTCTATACGTTCTTCGATCCCGAAGTGCCGAGCGCGAGCCTGGGGACGTTCAACATTCTGTGGCAGATCGAGCAGTGCCAGGCGCTCGGGCTCTCCTACCTGTATCTCGGCTATTGGATCCGTGACAGCCGCAAGATGGCCTACAAGGCGCGATTCCTGCCCATCGAGGGCTTCGTGGAAGGCAACTGGCGGCGGCTGAAAGACGACGAGCTCGATGTATAACGTCCCGCCAGGACGACGCGCCCGGCCGGACTAGGGCCATGCTCTACGAGATGGCGCGGCCGCTGCTGTTTCTGCTGGACGCGGAGGCCGCGCACGGCCTCACCCTCCCGTCTTTTCGGCTGGCCCAGCGCCTCGGCATCTCCGGATTGCCGGGCCGGGCCCTTCCGGGCACGCGCGTAAAGGCCATGGGGCTCGAATTCGCCAACCCGGTCGGGCTCGCCGCGGGCTTCGACAAGAACGCGGAGTACGTCGACCTCTTCGCCGCATTCGGTTTCGGCTTCCTCGAGGTCGGTACGGTCACTCCGCGTCCGCAGCCCGGGAATCCGCGGCCGCGACTCTTTCGCGTCGCCGAAGCACAGGCGATCATCAACCGCATGGGGTTCAACAACTGCGGCGTCGAGCAGCTCGTCCGGAACGTACGTGCTGCGCGCTTCGACGGAATCCTCGGCGTCAACATCGGCAAGAATTTCGATACGCCCATCGCGCGCGCGGCCGACGATTACCTCGCCTGCATGCAGGCAGTGTATCCGGTCGCAAGCTACATCACGGTGAACATCTCTTCGCCCAACACCAAGGATTTGCGCCAGCTGCAGGGTGGCGGCCAGCTCGAAGGACTGCTCGCAGCGATCGACAAGGAAGGCCGCGCCCTCGCGCGCAAGCACCGGCGACGCGTACCGGTGGCCGTCAAGATCGCGCCCGATCTGGACGATGCGACGATCGACGCCATCGCCGAACGACTCGCCGCACACGACGTGGACGCCGTGATCGCAACCAACACGACAGTGAGCCGCGCGGATGTCACGGGTTTGCGCCACGCAAACGAAACGGGCGGGCTCTCCGGGGCGCCGTTGCGCGCGCGATCGACCGCCGTCGTGGGCAAGCTTGCCGCCGCGCTGAAGGGCGCGCTGCCGATCATCGGCGTGGGAGGCATCCTGTCCGGGGCGGACGCCCGCGCGAAGGTCGATGCCGGTGCGAGCCTCGTCCAGCTCTACACGGGGCTGGTCTACCGGGGGCCGGCCCTCGTGCGCGAAGCGGTCCAAGCGCTCGGCATGCCCGCCGGGCGAAAGGCCGCCTGATTGCCGGGGAGGTCCGCAGTGCCGCCCGCCCCCACCATGCCTACGACGTTCGCCGAATCGCTGGTCGCACGCATCGACGCGCTGCTTCCGCAGACCCAGTGCGCCAAGTGCGGTCACCCCGGGTGTGAGCCCTACGCGAAAGCCATCGCGGATGGCGCGGCGCAAATCAACCAGTGTCCGCCGGGCGGCGATGCGCTCATCCGAAACCTTGCGGAACTGCTGCGGCGCGACTATGTGCCCCTTGATCCGGCGCGCGGCGTCGAGCAGGCACGCCACGTGGCGCTGATCGACGAGCCGCGCTGCATCGGCTGCACGCTATGCATCCAGGCATGCCCAGTCGACGCGATCGTCGGCGCGGCAAGCCAGATGCACACGGTGATCGTCGAGCTCTGCACCGGGTGCGATCTGTGTGTCGCGCCCTGTCCAGTGGACTGCATCGCCATGGTTCCCGCCACCGGCACCGACGCGCAATGGACGGCCCCACGCAGGGACGCGGCCCGCGACCGTTTCGTGCGGCGCAAGCTGCGCTTGGCGCGCGACAAGGCGGAACGCGCGGCGCGCCATGCGCAGCGGCGGTCTGGGAGCCCTGCGACCCAGACCCCCTCGGCCGAGCAGAAACGCGCGACCATTCGGGCCGCGGTGGAGCGCGTCCGCGCCCGGCGCGCCGCGGGGCGTCGATCGGCGCGATGAATCCGGCGAAGCGCACGGCGATATTCGCGTGCCTCCAGGCGGCCAATCCAGCGCCGACCACGGAGCTCGAATATCGCTCCCCCTTCGAGCTGCTGATCGCCGTGATCCTGTCGGCGCAGGCCACCGACCGGAGCGTCAACCTCGCCACGCGGGCGCTCTACTCGGTCGCGAACACGCCGCAGGCGATTCTTGGCCTGGGAGAGGCCGGCCTCGCCGAGCGAATCCGAACGATCGGCCTCTTTCGAAACAAGGCGAAGAACATCATCGGCACGTGCCGCATTCTGCTCGAGCGGTACGGCGGCGAGGTTCCGCAGACGCGCGAAGCTCTCGAAGCACTGCCGGGAGTCGGCCGCAAGACCGCGAACGTGATTCTCAACACGGCCTTCGGCCAGCCGACCATCGCGGTCGACACCCACATCTTCCGGGTCGCCAACCGGACCGGGCTCGCGCCAGGCCGGAACGTGCGCGAGGTCGAGCAGCGCCTCGAAAAGCTGGTGCCCGAGCCCTTCCGGAAGGACGCGCACCATTGGCTGATCCTCCACGGTCGCTACGTGTGCAAGGCGCGCGCGCCGGACTGTCCGCGGTGCCTGATCCGGGAGTGGTGCGAGTACAAGGCGAAGGTGCGCGCCTGAGAGCGGCGCGCTGCGTGCCGCCCCGGCGCGCGGCTCAACGCTTGATGACGAGCGACCCAGGCTGGCGCGCGTAATACGCCGCGAGCCCTTCCATTTCCTGGAGAGTAAGTGCCTGAACCTGGCCCGCCATGATGGCGTTCTTGCGGGCTCCGGACTTGTAGGTCTTCAGCGTGTGGAGCAGATAGTCGAAGTGCTGCCCGCCGAGTTTCGGAAACTCGGGGCTGCTCGGGGTGTTGCCGTCCGGGCCGTGACAGGCGGCGCACACTTCCTTCGCCTTCTTCTCGACAGCCGCGTCCGCGGCCCACGCGCCCCCCGCCGTGAGAAGGAGCGCGGGAAACAGGGCGACGAGCCCAAGCTTGCTCATGGACCACCTCATTTCGCACCGCCGTTGCCGCCGTAATAGGCAGCGAAATCGGCCATGTCCTGGGCCGAGAGTCCGCGGGCGATGCCCTGCATGGACGGATGGCCACGCTCTCCGGACTTGTACGCTTCGAGGGCCTTGACGATGTACGCGGGCGCCTGCCCGCCGATCTTGGGTACCTGGTACACGTCGGGGAAGGCGGTGCGGTAGCCGGTCACGCCATGACAGCCGACACACATCGAGTTCTTGGCCTTGGCGGCCGCGGCGTCGCCCTTCGGGGCGCCATCCTGCGCGAGGGCGGGCGCCGCGACAACGAGCGCCAGCGTAAGCGCGACGGACAGTCTGATCATCGGAAATCCTGCAACGGAATTGGGGAGGCAGCCTTGCTGCGAACCGCATGATTTTACCCAAGCACCGCACGACGGTCAAAAAGCCTGACCGGCCATCGGCGAACTCCGTCGCATCGCTGCGCCTCAAGTAGCGGCGGATCAAGGCGGACGGGTATAATTATTTGTTCGATCTTCGGGACTCATCGCATGCGCTTCACCGGCTCCGCCACCTACGTCGCCACGGACGACCTCAATCTCGCGGTCAATGCGGCAATCACCCTCGAGCGGCCCTTGCTGGTCAAGGGCGAGCCCGGCACCGGCAAGACCAAGCTCGCCGAGGAGGTCGCCGCCGCGCTCGGCATGCCGCTTCTGGAGTGGCACATCAAGTCCACCACCAAGGCGCAGCAAGGCCTGTACGAGTACGACGCCGTCTCGCGACTGCGGGACTCGCAACTCGGCGATTCCCGTGTCCACGATATCGGCAACTACATCGTGAAGGGCATGCTCTGGCAGGCGTTCACCTCGGAGACGCCGGTCGTTCTGCTGATCGACGAGGTGGACAAGG
This sequence comes from Burkholderiales bacterium, assembly GCA_041617635.1. Lineage (GTDB taxonomy): Bacteria > Pseudomonadota > Gammaproteobacteria > Burkholderiales > SG8-39 > JAABRB01. Next base: position 20,439 of record JBFJOO010000025.1, read on the forward strand.
CCGACATCGAGTTCCCTAACGATCTGCTCCGCGAGCTCGATCGCATGGAGTTCTTCGTCTACGAGACGCGCGAGCTCGTCAAAGCAAAGCATCGACCGGTGGTGTTCATCACCTCCAACAACGAGAAGGAGCTGCCCGACGCGTTCCTGCGCCGCTGCTTCTTCCACTACATCCGCTTCCCCGACAAGGAGACTATGGAGCGGATCGTCGATGTGCACTTTCCCGGCATCAAGAAGATGCTCCTGCGCGAGGCGCTGGAGGCCTTCTTCGAGGTCCGGGAGGTTCCCGGCCTCAAGAAGAAGCCGTCGACCTCGGAGCTGCTGGACTGGCTGAAGCTCCTGCTCGCGGAGGACATTCCTCCCGAAGCGCTGCGCTCCAAGGACCGCAAGACCATTGTGCCGCCCCTGCACGGCGCGCTCCTGAAGAACGAGCAGGACGTGCATCTCTTCGAGCGGCTCGTGTTCATGGCACGGCAGAATCGATAGCATGGCCGCGCACGTCCTGCTGACTTGGGGGATATGCAAGGGGGTGTACCCCCTTGTTCGATCGTGCGAGCAGGACGTGCATCTCTTCGAGCGGCTCGTGTTCATGGCACGGCAGAACCGCTAGCGAGGGCTAGGCGCGCACCGTGAGCTTGCCCGCTAATCCGTCACCCTGGCCACGGCTCGAGCCGGTCTCGCTCGATCGGTCTCCGGTTCGACTGCGGCCGCTCGAGGCGTCGGATACGGCTCCGCTGATCGAAGCGGCGCGCGACGGCGAGCTCTGGTCGCTCGGCTTCACGTTCATCGGCGGTCCGACGACGATGGCCGCCTGGGTCGAGCTCGCACTGGCCGCGCGCGCCGAAGGGCGCGCTCTGCCTTTCGTGGTCGAGCACGTCGCGAGCCGGCGGGTGATCGGATCGACCCGCTACCTCAACATCGATCTTGCGAACCATCGTCTCGAGATCGGCAACACCTGGTACTCGGCGTCGCACCAGCGCTCGCCCGTCAACACGACGTGCAAGATCCTGCTCCTCGCGCATGCCTTCGAGACATTGGGCGCCGTGGCCGTCGAGTTCAGGACTGACGAGCGCAATGTCCGCTCGCGCCGTGCGATCCTGGACCTCGGCGCGCATCACGACGGGGTGCTGCGTCATCATATGATCATGCCGGACGGCTGGCTGCGTAACACCTACGTCTTCTCCATCCTGCGCACCGAGTGGCCGGCGGTGCGCGACCGGCTCGAGGCGCGGCTCGCGCAGCACGCGTCGGCTGTTTCCACGGAGCCCTGACATGCTCGCCGGCTTCTTTCTGCGCATGAAGAGCGCCAAGCTGCCCGTCTCCGTCAAGGAGTACCTGACGCTGATCGAGGCGATGGGCAAGAACGTCATCGAGCCGTCGATCGACCAGTTCTACTATCTCGCGCGGGCGACGCTCGTGAAGGACGAGTCGAATTACGACAAGTTCGACCGGGTGTTTGCCGAGTTCTTCAAGGGCGTCGAATCGCTGGTCGGCGCGGAGGTCGACATTCCGCTCGAGTGGCTGGTGAAGCAGGCCGAGCTCAACCTGTCTGCGGAAGAGAAGGCGCTGATCGAATCGCTCGGCGGCTGGGAGAAGCTCATGGAGATGCTGAAGCAGCGTCTCGAGGAGCAGAAGGGTCGCCACCAAGGTGGCAGCAAGTGGATCGGAACGGCCGGCACTTCCCCGTTCGGCGCATACGGATACAACCCGGAGGGCATTCGCATCGGCCAGGACAAGAGCCGGAACCGGAGCGCCGTGAAGGTCTGGGACCAGCGCGAATACCGCAACTACGACTCGGACGTGGAGATCGGGGTGCGCAACATCAAGGTCGCGCTCCGCCGCCTGCGGCGCTTCGCGCGCGAGGGTGCCCCGGAAGAGCTCGACCTGCCGAACACCATCGACTCGACCGCGCGGAACGCGGGCTATCTCGATCTGCAGATGCGGCCGGAGCGCCACAACGCGGTGAAGGTGCTGATGTTCCTCGACGTCGGCGGATCGATGGACGATCACATCAAGCTCGCCCAGGAGATGTTTTCCGCGGCGAAAACCGAGTTCAAGCACCTCGAGTACTTCTACTTCCACAACTGCCTCTACGATTTCGTGTGGAAGGAGAATCGCCGTCGCCACGCCGAGCGCACCCGCACTGCGGAGATCATGCACAAGTACGGGCACGACTATAAGCTCATCTTCGTCGGCGATGCGACGATGAGCCCGTACGAGATTCTGCAGCCCGGGGGCTCGATCGAGTACCACAACGAGGAGGCCGGGGCGGTCTGGGTCCGTCGCATGCTCGACGTGTATCCCAAGGCCGTGTGGCTCAACCCGGAGCCCGAGCAGCTGTGGCCCTACCGCCAGTCGATCGCGATCCTGCGCGAGCTCATGGGCGATCGCATGTACCCGATGACCATCGACGGCCTCGAGCGCGCCATGCGCTATCTCTCCAAGTGACCTCGCGGGCGGATGCGACGCATTCGCCGCGCGAAGTCATCCCCGCGCACGCGGGGATCCAGGCTTGCTCTTGAGCAGTGCTCTGCAGCGCGTCAGCGGCCATGCCCGTCCGGCGCCTACGGCCGCAGACGCCCGCCTATGGGTCCCGGTTTGCGGCGGGCAGTCAACCCACGACTACCCGCGCACAAACCACCCATGACGGCGGGCGCGGCCAAAGGCGCCGGCCAAGCATCGGCCACTGCCCCGAGCAACGTCGGTGCCGCGCATATGCCGAAAAGAGCGGGAGGTTATTCAAGCCCCTGTACGGCACGGCGTCGCACCGCGGGGTGAGCGGGCCCGTGGCGGGCGATTTGTGCCGCAGTCCTCGTTAAGCGGGTGGCTCGTGCGCGGCCTGTCGTGTGTTGACTGGCCGCCGCGAGCCGGGCACCCGCTCGAGGACGCGCCTTGCGGCACCATGAGGCCGCCGCAGGCCCGCTCACCCCGCGCACAACTGCGCAGCCCTGAGCCCGAACCGGGCCGACTCGCCCCGGTGAAAACTCCCGCGTGATGGACTCTTACTTCCGCCGCTTACGCTTGAGATTGGCAGCGATGCGCAGGCGCAGCGCATTGAGCTTGATGAACCCGGCGGCGTCGGCCTGATCGTAGGCGCCCTGGTCTTCCTCGAACGTGGCGATCGTCGGGTCGAAGAGGGAATCGGACTTCGATTCCCGGCCGACGACGATCACGGTGCCCTTGTAGAGCTTCAGCCGCACGGTGCCGTTGACCGGTCGCTGGGATTCGTCGATCAGCGTCTGGAGGAGGCGACGCTCGGGGCTGAACCAGTAGCCGTTGTAGATGAGCCGCGCATAGCGCGGCATGAGATCGTCCTTGAGGGCGAGCACTTCGCGGTCAAGGGTGATCGACTCCATCGCGCGGTGCGCCTTGAGCATGATCGTTCCGCCCGGCGTCTCGTAGCAGCCGCGCGACTTCATGCCGACGTAGCGGTTCTCCACCATGTCGAGGCGCCCGATGCCGTGCTTGCCGCCCAGGGCATTCAGGGCAGCGAGCACCTTTGCGGGCGACATGCGCCGGCCGTTGATGGCTACGATATCGCCGCGCGCGTAGGTGAGCTTCACGTGCTCCGCCCGGCTCGGCGCCTTCTCGGGGCTCACAGTGATGCGCCACATCGACTCCTCGGGCTCGTAGCCCGGGTCCTCGAGGATCCCGCCCTCGTAGGAGATGTGCAGGAGGTTGGCGTCCATGGAGTAGGGCGCACCGCCGCCTTTCCGCTTCTTGAAGTCCACCGGAATCTTGTGGGTCTCGGCGTAGCGCAGCAGCCTCTCGCGCGAATTGAGATCCCACTCGCGCCACGGCGCGATGATCTTCACGTCGGGCATCAGCGCATAGGCGCCGAGCTCGAAGCGCACCTGATCGTTGCCCTTGCCGGTCGCGCCGTGGGAGATCGCGTCCGCGCCGGTCTTGCGGGCGATCTCGACGAGGCGCTTGGCGATCAGAGGCCGCGCGATGGAGGTGCCCAGCAGATACTCGCCCTCGTAGACGGTGTTGGCGCGGAACATCGGAAACACGAAGTCGCGCACGAACTCCTCGCGCAGATCCTCGATGAATATCTCCTTCACCCCGCAGGCCTTGGCCTTGCGGCGCGCCGGCTCGACCTCCTCGCCCTGGCCGATGTCGGCGGTGAACGTGACCACTTCGCAACCGTAGACATCCTGCAGCCATTTCAGGATCACGGAGGTGTCCAGCCCGCCCGAGTAGGCGAGCACGACCTTCTTCACGTCACTTTGCTTCGTGGCCACCATTTTTCTTGCTGTCTTCTTCGCCGTCTTCTTCGCCATATCTCGCGCTCTGGAGGCGGGGCGCGCGCCGCAACGGCCGCCCCGGGGATGATGTCTGCCGCGTCGATCGCGTCAGCCGGCCACGCGGCCGAGCACGACGTATTCGAGCAGCGCCTTCTGGGTGTGCATGCGGTTCTCGGCCTCTTCCCATACGGCGCTCTGCGCGCCGTCTATCACCTCGGCCGCCACCTCTTCGCCGCGATGCGCGGGCAGGCAGTGCATGAACAGCGCATCGGGCTTCGCCACGCGCATCATCTCAGCGTCGACCTGCCAGTCCTGGAAGTCGCGGCGCCGGGCGTCGTTCTCCGCTTCGAATCCCATGCTGGTCCAAACGTCCGTGGTCACCAGGTCGGCGCCGCGCGCCGCCTCCATCGGGTCGGCAAACTGCTTGAAATGGTCCGTGCCGTACAGACCGGCCCGGTCGGGCTCGATCGCGTACTTGGGAGGCGTCGAGACGTGCACCGTGAAATCGAACACCTCCGCCGCCTGCAGCCACGTGTTGCAGACGTTGTTCGAATCGCCGATCCAGGCGACGGTCTTGCCCCGGATCGATCCGCGCTGCTCGATGTAGGTGTAGATGTCGGCAAGGATCTGGCACGGGTGGTATTCGTTGGTGAGCCCGTTGATCACGGGCACCCGCGAATGCCGCGCGAAGCGCTCGATGATGTCCTGCTCGAAGGTGCGGATCATCACCACGTCGCACATCCGCGAGATCACCTGCGCCGCGTCCTCGACCGGCTCGCCCCGCCCGAGCTGTGAATCCCGGGTGTTGAAGTTGATCGCGAATCCCCCGAGCTGCTGCATGCCCGCCTCGAAGGAGAGGCGCGTCCGGGTGCTCGCCTTCTCGAAGATCATGACCAGGGTGCGGTCGGCGAGCGGCCAGTAGCGCTCGTAGCGCTTGAAACGGTCCTTGATCCAGCGCGTGCGCGCGAAGAGATGCTCGATCTCGTCGCGCGAGAAATCCTTGAGCTGCAGGAAATGCCTGGGATCGGCCACGGCGCGGCTACGATCGCTCAGGCCGCCCGCTTTGCGGCGAACGCGCGGATGAGCGCGGCGAGGCGCGTGACGAGTTCCCGCGCCTCTTCGGCGGCGATCACCAGCGGCGGCAGCAGGCGGACCACGCGCTCGGCCGTCACGTTGATGAGCAAGCCCTCCGCGAGCGCCATTTTCACCAGCTCACCGCAGGGGCGGTCGAGCTCGATGCCGATCATGAGCCCCTTGCCGCGGATCTCCTTCAGGGCCGGCACATCGCTGAGCGCCGCCGCTAGCCCCTCGCGGATGACCTTGCCCATCTCCGCGGCATGCGCGAGGAGGCGCTCGTCCTCCATCGCGGCGAGGGTCGCGAGCGCGGCGGCGCATGCGAGCGGACCGCCGCCGAAGGTCGAGCCGTGGTTGCCGGGCTTGAAGACACCCGCGGCTCGGCCCGCGGTGAGACAGGCGCCGATCGGCATGCCTGAGCCGAGCCCCTTGGCGAGCGGCATCACGTCGGGCTTCACGTCGGCCCACTGGTGCGCGAACCACCTTCCCGTGCGGCCGATGCCGCTCTGCACCTCGTCGATCATGAGCAGCCAGCTGCGCGCGTCGCAGAGTTGCCGCAGGAAGCGCACGTACTCGGTGTTCGCGACATTGATTCCGCCCTCGCCCTGCAGCACCTCGACCAGGATCGCCACGACGTTGCGGCTGTTCTCGGCGGCCTGGTGCACAGCCTGGGCGTCGTTGTACGGCACCCGGATGAATCCGGGCACCAAGGGCTCGAATCCGGCCTGGGCCTTGCGATTGCCGGTGGCCGAAAGCGTGGCGAGCGTGCGCCCATGCCAGGCCTGCTCCATCACGATGATCGCGCCGTTCGCTACGCCGTTCTGGTGGCCGTAGAGGCGCGCGAGCTTGATCGCGCACTCGTTCGCCTCGGCGCCGGAGCTGCAGAAGAAGACCTCGTCCATCGCAGACAGTGCGCACAAGCGGTCGGCGAGCATCTCCTGCTGCCGGATCTCGTAGAGGTTCGACGTGTGGATCACCTTGCCCGCCTGATCGCCGATGGCCTTGACGATCGCCGGATGGGCATGCCCGAGTCCCGAGACAGCGATGCCGGCGAGGGCGTCGAGATACTTCTTGCCGGCTTCGTCCCACAGCCAGACCCCTTGCCCGTGCGTGAACGACACGGGCAGCCTGGCATAGGTGTTCATGATGTGTGAAGGCATCTTGGCGCCACTTTGCAAGAAGCGAACCGAAGCGAGAGAACCGGGCGGGCAAACCGCAGCAAAATGCAAACGGCGGCTCCCGCCGCCGTATAGAATGCCTGGCAAAAATGTTAACACATTGTCTAGGCGGGGGGATCACGCCAGGCGAAAATCCGGGGAGCGGATGACACGGCTGGCCGTGTTCAATCAGAAGGGGGGCGTGGGGAAGACGACGACCGCCCTCAACCTCGCGGCGGGGCTCGCCCGGCGAAACGTGTCGCCGCTCCTCGTCGATCTCGACGCCCAGGCCCACCTCTCGGGAATCCTTGGCGCCCCCCAGGCGGCCGACGAATCCGTGTTCGCGTTCTACAACGAGACGAAGCCGCTCGCGAGCGTGGTGCGCCCGGTGAGCTTCGGCGGGGAGCTCGTGCCTGCGCACGCCGAGCTCATGAAAGTGGACACGCTGTTCGGCAAGGGCCCGCGGATCCTCTATCGGCTGCGGGAGGGGCTGCAGGCACTGCTCGCGCCCGCACCCGCGCGCGCGGTGTTCATCGATTGCTGTCCGATGCTCGGCGTCCTCTCGCTCTCGGGCGTGTTCGCAGCGAACAGCGTCCTCGTGCCGATCTCCACGGACTACCTCGCGGTGAAGGGCGCGCTCGCGCTCGAGAGCACGCTGAAGGCGCTGGAGCACGTGCTCAAGGAGCGGGTCGAGCGCCGTTACGTGCTCACGCGCTTCGACTCGCGGCGCCGGATGTCGCACGACATCGAGAAGGACTTGCGGGCGCGATTCGGCACGGAGCTGTGCGAGACGCGCATCGCGGAGAACGTGAGCCTCGCCGAGAGCCCCTTTCACAAGCGCGACATCTTCGCGCACGCGCCGTTGAGCCGCGGGGCGCAGGACTACGAGAGCCTGCTCGACGAGCTGCTCGCGTCGGGATTCCTGGAAGCCTGAGGTGCCCGCGCGACCCGCGCGGGCCGGTTACTTGCTGACCAGGTCGACCACTTCCTCGAAAGTGGCGCGCTGAGCGGAGGGGGCGCTTGCCGGGCTGCGGACCTGGCACTCGAGCACCTCGCAATGGCGGTACATCTGCGTGAGCTTGCGCTGTGCGTCGGCCGCATCGCGGCCGTGGATCATCAGGTTCTCCACGACCAGGCCATCGCGGGTCCGGATGCGGAAGCCGTATTTGGTCGTGGACATTGCGTGCTGTGGAACCATGACTCCCCCTCTCGAATCAGGCACTTACGATCCGTATAACACAGGGTTGTCACGTGCGCAACGCAACTAGCTCGTGCATAAGGGACTTTTCCCCGTCCTCCTCAGGACAACGGCATGCAGCTTATTGTTTTCCGGCAGAGGGTTGGCGACCGCGCCGAACGGTCCCGCGGGCGGGCCATAAAATTCTTTCACGGCGCAGCTTTTGGTGGGCGCCGCGGACCGTTCCGGCGACTTGCTAGCTGATTTTCTTGAGCCCGCGCTCCTCCGCGGCCCGCAGGACGCGCAAGCACGGCACATAGCCGTCGAAGACGATGCCGTGCAGCTCCATTTGCTTCTGCGACCGGAGCAGCCCGATCAGGTACTCGAGAATGGGCCGGGTGATGACCTGCCCCGGCACGAGCACCGGGATCCCCGGCGGATAGGGCACGATCTGATCGGCGCACACGCGGTCGACGAGCGCCTTGTTCAAGTTCTCTTTCTCGTTCACGAGCGGCACCGCCTCGCCGCCGCAGTAATACGCGTCGCGCGGCAGGCAGCGCAGGCGCGTGAACTCCGGCACGTCCGGAAACTGGTAGAGACGGCGCGCCGCCCGGCCCTCGCGGGCGATGCGCATGAGCGCGTCGTAGAGGCGCGAGACCTTGCTGCGCGTGGTGCCCACGGTGAGGAGCAGCGTGACGGTGTTGAACGTGGACTTCTCCACCTGGATGTTGAAGCGCGTGAAGAGCTCGCGCTGCAGGTCCTCGACGGTGTACCCGCAGCGCGAGATGTCCACGGTCACCTTGGTCGGATCGAGCCGGATGCCGTCGTCCCTCACCTCGTCGGGCAGGAGTTCGTCCAGCTCCAGCACCCGGAACATGTCGGTGGAGTTGATCTGCGCGCGCAGCTCGGTGGCGAGCGCGAGCGTGCGCGAGAGCAGCTTGTAGCCCTCCATCATCATCTGCTTGCGCGCCACGTCGAGGCTCGCGATCATCGCGTACTGCGGGCTCGTCGACGTGTGCATGTTGAAGTTCTCGCGGAAGATATGCTCGTTGAACGTCGGATCGTTCACGTGGATCATGCTCGCCTGCGAGAACGCGCTCATGACCTTGTGGGTGCTCTGCGTCGCGTAGTCTGCGCCGGCCTGCAGCGCCGTCGGGCGGAAGGTCGGGTGGAACCGCGCGAAGCCGTACCACGCCTCGTCGATGATGACCTTGATCTCGCGGGCGTGCGCCGCCTCGATGACCGGCGGCAGGTCGTACCGCAGTCCGTCGTACGTGCACGACGTGAGGATCAGCGCCTCGGCGTCGGGGTGCGCCTCGATCGCCTCGAGGATCGTTTTCTTGGGCACCGGCCCGTAGAGGCCGTACTTCCGGTTGACCGATGAATTGAGATAGACCGGCAGCGCGCCCGAAAGCACCACGCCGTGATGCACCGACTTGTGGCAGTTCCGGTCGAGAAGCAGCTTCTCGCCGGGCGCGAGCAGCGTCTGGAAGATGACCTTGTTCGCCGTGGACGTGCCGTTGGTGGCGAAGAAGGTGCGCCGCGCGCCGAACGCGTGCGCGGCCATGCCCTGGGCCTCGGCGATCACGCCCCTTGGCTCCATCAGGGAGTCGAGCATCGGGACCGACACCGACAAATCGACGTCGAAGACGTGCTCGCCGATGAACTCGTAGAACTCGTTGATCCAGGGACTGCCGCGCAACGATTCACCGGAGGAGTGTCCCGGGGTGTGCCACGAGTCCTTGGCAAGCCAGACGTAGTTCTTGAGCTGGTCATAGAAGGGCGTTCGCGCGCGCTCCTGGATCTCGGCGTTCACGATCCGATACATCCCGCGGTAATCGCGCTCCTCGCGGTAGAAGTAGCCGTCCACGGCTTCGGCGAAGAGGGTGTCGACGACCTCGTCCTCCTGCTCCTGCGCGACGAGGATGTAGACCTCGAGCTCCGGGCGCAGGCGCGTGATCCGCTGCACGAACTCGAGCGCGGTCATCTGCAGGCGCTTGGACTTGCCGCTGTTCAGGTGGTAGAGCTTGTCGTCGACGATCACCGCCTGCAGATCGCCGTCCGACTCGATGGCCGCCAATGCCTCGCGCGCGGTGGTGACGCCGGTGAACGTGATCCCCAGGGGATTGTCGAGCGAGCGCGCCGCCGAGTTCAGGCCCTTCACGAACTCGCGCAGGATCAGGCTCTCGTCGTTGATGACGAGGACACGGCTGACCGGTTTGCGCATCGGGCTTTCGGGCTCCTTCGCCGGGGCGGGCGTCTCGGCGTGAGACCGGCGATTTAATCCCCAAAGCGTGGCGCAGTGCAAGGGACGTGTAAGCTTTCGACGCTATAGTTCGCGCCAGCTACCCGATCGGCCCGGAAACACGTCTGCGAAAGCGCCGCGGCAGTGATCAGGGTGGCAGCCTCTCATGCCCACCCCCGAGACCCCCGAGTTCGTGATCGTCGGCCTGACCAAGGCGGGGAAGCCCTTCCGGCCGAGCGACTGGGCCGAGCGCCTGGCGGGCGTGATGGCGCAGTTCGGGAGCGCGGGCCCGGCCCAGTTCTCACCTTACTGTTGTCCGGTCGTGTCCGACGGCGTGAAATGCGTGGTGGTCGACGCCCGCATCCGCGAGATCGAACCGCTCGCCTACCATTTTTTGGTCAATTTCGCCGCGGACAACGAGCTGCAGGTGAGGGAGGGGCGCCGTGCATCTCGATCACCGTCCGACGCTCCCGGGGACGGATAGCGCGCCGGCAGGAGCCGTTCGATATCAGGCGGTCGAGTGACGCGGATCCCGGCGGACATAGAAAAGGCGACCCGGGGGCCGCCTCTCGAAAAGGCGAACGGACGCGCGTTCAGGAAGGCGGGACGCGCCCGGTGGCTGGCTTACGCCATCGCCTTGATGTGTGCAGCAAGGCGACTCTTGAAACGCGCCGCCTTGTTTTTGTGGATGATCCGCTGCTTGTCGGCAATGCGGTCGACGACGCTGGTCGATTCGCGAAATGCCGTCTCGGCGGCCGCTTTGTCGCCTGCGGCGACCGCCTTGGTGACCTTCTTCATCGCCGAGCGCACCATCGAGCGGAGCGAGGCATTGAGCTGGCGCCGCTTCTCGGACTGACGTGCGCGCTTGCGGGCTTGTACGGTGTTGGCCATGATCTGAACTTGGAACTCGGTGATTTGACTCGGTTGTGGCGGTTGAAGCTGCATTTCTGCAGTGAGCCCGCAATTATAGGCCGTCGGCCGGGTCCGGGCAAGGCGAGCGGGTGGGGGCCCGTATAATCCGGCCGGCATGAACCTGCTCAAGGCGATGGCCACGGTCAGCAGCATGACGCTGCTGTCCCGCATCCTCGGCTTCGTCCGGGACGCGCTGATCGCCCGCATGTTCGGGGCCGGGCTCGCGACCGACGCGTTCTTCGTCGCCTTCCGCATCCCGAATCTGCTGCGCAGAATGTTCGCCGAGGGCGCGTTCTCCCAGGCGTTCGTCCCGGTGCTCGCCGAGCACCGGTTGCGCCGGGGCGACGCCGAGACGCGGCTGCTGGTCGATCGGGTGGCCACGCTCCTGTTCCTCGCGGTCACCGCGGTCACGGTGCTCGGCGTGCTGATCGCGCCTTATATCGTCTATGTGAGCGCGCCCGGGTTCGCGGCGCGGCCGGAGAAGTTCGCGCTGACGGTCGCGATGCTGCGGGTCACGTTTCCGTACCTCCTCTTCATCTCGCTCGTGTCGCTCGCGGGCGGCATTCTCAACACGTGGAGCCGGTTTGCGGTGCCGGCCTTCACGCCGACGCTGCTCAACGTCTCCTTCATTTTCGCCGCGCTCGTGGCCGCGCCGTACTTCGACCCGCCGGCCATGGTCCTCGCCTGGGCCGTGTTCGTCGGCGGTGTGCTGCAGCTCGCGCTGCAGGTGCCGTTTCTCGCGCGTCTCGGCATGCTGCCGCGCCCGCGGCTCGCCCTGAGCGGGTTCCGCGATCCGGACGTACGCCGCATCCTTCTGCTGATGGGGCCGGCCGCGATCGGCGTATCGGTTGCCCAGCTGAGTCTCTTGGCCAACACCATTTTCGCGTCGTTCCTGCAGACCGGAAGCGTGTCGTGGCTCTACTACGCGGATCGCCTGATGGAGTTTCCGACCGGGTTGCTCGGCGTCGCGCTCGGTACGATCCTGCTGCCGAGCCTGGCCAAGGCGCATTCGCAGCAGGCGGGCGATGAGTACTCGCGCCTGCTCGACTGGGGACTGCGCCTGACCTTGATGCTGGCGCTTCCCGCGACGGTCGCGCTGGCGATTCTCGCGGTGCCCTTGATCGGGACGCTGTTCTTCTACGGCGAGTTCACCGCGAACGATCTCGCGATGACCCGCCAGGCGCTGGTCGCCTACAGCGTCGGGCTGCTCGGACTGATCCTGGTCAAGGTCCTCGCGCCCGGTTTCTACGCCAGGCAGGACATCAGGACTCCGGTGCGCATCGCCATCATGACGCTGGTGGCCACGCAGATCATGAACGTGGCCTTCATCGTGCCGCTGCGCCACGCGGGCCTCGCGCTGGCGATCGGCCTGGGCGCGTGCCTCAATGCGGGACTGCTGTACCGGCGCCTGAGGCGCGACGGCATCTACGCGCCGCAGCCGGGATGGCAGACGTTCACGCTCAAAGTCCTCGTCGCGCTGGCCGCAATGGGAGCCGCGCTTTGGTTCGCGATGGGTGCGGAGGCGTGGTGGATCGGCGCTACGGGCGCGTCGCGCGTCGTGGCGCTCTGCGGGCTCGTGGGGCTTGGCATCACGGTCTACTTCGGTACACTATGGGTGCTCGGGTTTCGCCCGCGAGATTTCGCGAGGCGCGTGGGTTAGATCAAGGCGAAGCGCGCCGCAGTGGAGGAGATCGCGGGGGAACCCCGAAACCGAATTCAAGCATCGATTACCGCTACGCTCTGGCTACCAACCTCGACCGCTTCGCCCAGCTCCTGACACGCGAGCAATTCAGCCTCGCCGAGGCCTGCCTGCTGCTCGCGCAGGATGAGTATCCGGACATCGACGTCTCGCGCAGCCTCGGGCAGCTCGACACCATGGCCGCGACCGTGCGCGGCCGCCTCTCGCGCGACGCATTCCCGGAGCAGCGCATCGCGGCGCTGAATCACTACCTCTTCGAGGATCTGCAGTTCAGCGGCAACGTCGATGCATTCTACGATCCGCGCAACAGCTACCTGAACGAGGTGCTCGACCGGCGGACCGGTATCCCGATCACGCTCTCGATCGTGTACCTCGAGGTCGGGCGACGGGTCGGGCTCCGGCTGCAGGGCGTGTCGTTCCCCGGCCACTTCCTGGTGAAGCTGCGCGTCAGGCGCGGCCAGCTCGTGCTGGATCCCTTTTCCTGCGGCGAGCCGCAGTCCGCGACCGCGCTGCGCAGCCGTCTTTCTCAGCTGATGCCGCAGTCGCGCGCGCGCGAGCTCGATCTCGAGGAGCTGCTCGAGGCGGCCTCGTCCCGGCAGATCGTGGCGCGCGTGCTGCGCAACCTGAAAGCGATCTATCTGCAGGCGGAGAATTATTCCCGGGCCCTTGCGGTGATGAACCGCATGCTGTTTGCCGTGCCCGAATCGGCCGAGGAGCTGCGTGACCGGGGGCTCGTGCACGAGAAGCTCGAGTGCTTTCGCGCCGCGCTCGCCGATCTCACCAACTACGCGCGCCGCCGTCCCGACGCTCCGGATCTCGCCGAGGTGCGCGACCGGATCGAGCGGCTGCGCACGCGTTGCGCCGGCCTGCACTGACGTGCGCGCTGACCGCCGGCGGCGTCTGGGCTCGCGGTGCGGTGCAAAAGCCGCTAAAATTCAAAGCTTTTCCGCCAGTCCCGGATCCCTTCCGTGCTCGTCACCCGTGGATTCGCGCCGCGCATCGACCGCCCGGTCGCCCTCACGATCGGCAACTTCGACGGCGTTCACAGAGGCCACCAGGCGATGCTCGCGCGCCTGGGCGACGCCGCGCGCCGGCGCAAATCGATCGCGAGCGTGCTCACGTTCGAGCCGCACCCGCGGGAGCTTTTCGCCCCGGCGGCGGCGCCTACCCGGCTCACGAGCCTGCGCGAGAAGCTCGAGCTGCTGGGCGCGTACGGCGTGGAGCACGTGCACGTGCAGCGCTTCTCGCGCGCCTTTGCAGCGCTCGCTCCGGAGGAATTCATCGGCCGGATCCTGGTGGACGCGCTGGGCGTGCGCTGGCTCTTGGTCGGTGACGATTTCCGTTTCGGCGCGCAGCGCGCGGGCGACCTCGCGCTGCTCGGAGCCGCGGCGCGCGAGCGGGGTTTCGAGCTCGAGCCCATGCCGAGCGTCAATCATGGCGACGTGCGGATCTCGAGCTCGGCGGTGCGCGACGCCCTGGCACGCGGCGATCTCGCGCATGCGCGCACGCTGCTCGGGCGCCCGTACAGCATCAGCGGGCGCGTCGTGCACGGCGACAAGCTCGGCCGCGAGCTCGGCTTTGCGACCGCCAACGTGCAGTTGAAGCACAACCGTCCGCCGCTCGCCGGGATCTTCGCCGTGCGGGTCCATGGCGTGGCGGAGCATCCGCGGCTCGGCGTCGCGAGCCTCGGCGTGCGTCCGACGGTGAAAGCGGACGGGCGGCCGACCCTCGAGGTGCATCTCTTCGAGTATTCCGGGGATCTCTACCGGCGCCATCTGCGCGTCGACTTCGTCCAGAAGATTCGCGACGAGCAAACCTATCCCGACCTGGAGACGCTCAAGGCGCAGATCGCGCGCGATTGCGACGCCGCCCGCGCGGCGCTCGCCGCGATCGACTGAGCCGCGGTGGACTAAGAGCAGCGAACCAGCGAGAACCGATGGCCGACTACAAGCAGACACTCAACCTGCCCGACACGCCGTTCCCGATGCGTGGCGATCTCGCGAAGCGCGAGCCGCAGTGGATTGCGCGCTGGCAGGAGACGCGCCTCTACGAGCGGATTCGCGCCGCGTCGGCCGGCCGGCCGCGCTTCGTCCTGCACGACGGGCCGCCGTACGCGAACGGCGACATTCACATCGGTCACGCGGTGAACAAGATCCTCAAGGACATGATCGTGAAGGCCAAGCAGCTCGCCGGCTTCGACGCGCCCTATGTTCCGGGCTGGGACTGCCACGGACTGCCGATCGAGCACCAGATCGAGAAGCTGCACGGCAAGGACCTGGAGGGCAACCGGGCGCGCGAGCTCTCGCGCGCCTATGCGAGCGAGCAGATCGAACGGCAGAAGCTTGATTTCATCCGCCTGGGCGTCCTCGGGGACTGGGACGCGCCGTACAAGACGATGAATTTTCGCACCGAGGCGGAAGAGCTCCGCGCGCTCGGGCGCATCCTGGCTGCGGGCCTCTTGTTTCGCGGGGAGAAGCCGGTCAACTGGTGCATCGACTGCGGCTCGGCGCTTGCCGAGGCCGAAGTCGAGTACGAGGATCGGACTTCGGACGCGATCGATGTCGCGTTCGAGGTGCTGGATCGTGAACGGCTCGCCAAGGCATTCGGCGCGACGAGCCTGCCGGACGAGAAGGCCTACGCGGTCATCTGGACGACCACGCCCTGGACGCTTCCCGCCAACCAGGCGGTCTGCGTTCATCCCGAGTTCGACTACCGGCTGGTGCGCACTGCGCAGGGGCTGCTCATCCTGGCCGACGAGCTCGCGCCGGCGGCACTGGAGCGTTTCGGCCTGCAAGGCGAATCGCTCGCGGTCGCCAAGGGCGCGGCGCTCGAGGGCGTCAAGCTCCGCCACCCGTTCTACGAGCGCGACGTGCCGCTCATCGTCGGCGCGCACGTCACGCTGGAAGCGGGCACCGGGCTCGTGCATACCGCGCCGGCCCACGGCGCCGAGGACTGGGAGATCGGCCAGCACTATGGCCTTCCGGTCGAGAACCCGGTCGGCGACGACGGCCGGTTTTTCGCAAAGACCGCGCTCGTCGGCGGACAGCTCGTCTGGGATGCGAACGCGACCATCATCGGCGAGCTCGACCGGCGCGGGCGCCTGCTCAAGAAGGCGCGCCTCGGCCACAGCTATCCGCACTGCTGGCGGCACAAGACGCCGATCATTTATCGCGCCACGACGCAGTGGTTCGTCGGCATGGACATCAAGGCGGCCGACGGCCGCACGCTGCGCGAGACCGCGCTCGCCGCGGTGAGCGCCACGCAGTTCTTCCCGGCATGGGGCCAGGCGCGGCTGCATGGCATGATCGCCAACCGTCCGGACTGGTGCGTGTCGCGCCAGCGGAACTGGGGCGTGCCGATCCCGTTCTTCGTGCATCGGGAAACGGGCGCGCTGCATCCGGACACGCCCGCGCTCATCGAGCGCGCCGCGCAGGCCGTGGAGCAGGGCGGCATCGAGGCCTGGTTTGCGATGAGCGCCGCCGACTTCGGCGTGGACGCGCGCGCGTACGCGAAGCTTTCGGACACGCTGGACGTGTGGTTCGACTCGGGCACGACGCACTACACCGTGATGCGGCGGGAGCCGGAGCGCTTCAAGTGGCCGGCCGATCTCTATCTCGAGGGGTCGGACCAGCATCGCGGCTGGTTTCACTCGTCGCTGCTCACCGCCTGCGCGATGGACGGCCGCGCGCCCTATGACGGCTTGCTGACCCACGGATTCGTGGTGGACGGCTCCGGGCACAAGATGTCGAAGTCCCGCGGCAACGTCATCGTCCCGCAGAAAGTCGCCGGCACGCTTGGCGCCGAGATTCTCCGGTTGTGGGTCGGCGCAACCGACTACTCGGGGGAGCTCTCGATCTCGGACGAGATCCTGAAGCGGGTGGTCGAGAGCTATCGCCGCATCCGCAACACGCTGCGCTTCCTGCTCGCGAACGTGGCGGACTTCGATCCGGCGCAGCACGCGCTGCCGCCCGCCGAATGGCTCGAGATCGACCGCTATGCGGTCGCGCTCGCCAGCGCGTTCCAGGGCGAGCTCGTCCAGCACTACTCGCGCTACGAGTTTCATCTCGTCGCGCAGAAGCTGCAGAACTTCTCGTCCGAGGATCTGGGCGCCTTCTACCTCGACATCCTCAAGGACCGGCTCTACACGGCACGCGCCGACTCGCGGGCGCGCCGCTCCGCGCAGAACGCGCTCTGGCACATCACGCACAGCCTGCTCAGGCTGATGGCCCCGATCCTCTCGTTCACCGCCGAAGAGGCGTGGGGCGTGCTGACCGGGCGCGCGGACGAGAGCGTTTTCATGCACGTCTGGCACGAGTTTCCGGAGATTTCAGACGCCGTCGTCCTCGTCGAGCGTTGGAAGCTGATCCGCGCGGCACGCGCGGAAGTGACGAAGGAGCTCGAGCAGCTCCGTATCGCCGGCAAGATCGGCTCGCCGCTCCAGGCGCATGTCGAGGTGCGCGCGGCGGGCGAGCGCTACGCTGCGCTTACGCATCTCAAGGACGATCTGCGGTTCGTGCTCATCACTTCGCAGGCGCAGGCCGTCGAGGCGCGGGAGGAGACCGTCATCGGCGTGCCGAGCCCGCACCCGAAATGCGAGCGCTGCTGGCACTACCGCGCCGACGTCGGGGCCGACGCGGAGCGTCCCGGGCTCTGCGGCCGCTGCCGGTCCAACCTGTTCGGCGCGGGCGAGCCGCGCGAGTTCGCTTGAGCGCGGTCGCGGCGCGCGCGCCATGGCCGAAGGTCGGCGTGTGGGTGGCCGTTGCGCTCGCCATCGCCGTGCTCGATCAGGCGGTGAAGGCGCTGGTGCAGACCCAGCTCGCGCCGGGCGAGGTCGTGCGCGTCACCGGCTTCTTCAACCTCGTCCTTGTCTTCAACACCGGGGCGGCCTTCAGCTTTCTGGCGGGCGCGTCGGGCTGGCAGCGGGAGTTTTTCGTCGGCATCACGGCGGTGGCGGTAGTGGTGATCGTGATTCTGCTGCGGCGCCACGCGGACGAGCGGCTCTTCCGTCTTGGCCTCACGCTCATCCTGGGCGGTGCGCTCGGCAACCTCTACGATCGGCTCGCGCTCGGCAAGGTGGTGGACTTTCTCGATGTCCACGCATTCGGCTGGCACTGGCCGGCGTTCAACGTCGCGGATTCCGCGATCACGGTCGGCGCCGCGCTGTTGATTCTCGACACGCTTCTGGCCGCGCGGCGGAAGGACTAGAATCTAGCCCATGGAAGTGATCCTCGCGAATCCCCGCGGATTTTGCGCCGGCGTCGACCGCGCGATCGAGATCGTGGAGCGCGCGCTCGAGCAGCACGGCGCGCCGATCTACGTCCGGCACGAGATCGTGCACAACCGGTTCGTCGTCGACGGGCTGCGCGCCAAGGGCGCGGTGTTCGTCGAGGAGCTCACGGAGGTGCCGCGCGGCGCGACGGTGGTCTTCTCGGCGCACGGCGTGTCGAAAGCCGTGCAGCGCGACGCCGAGGCACGCGGCCTACGGGTCTTCGACGCCACCTGCCCGCTCGTCACCAAGGTGCACGTGGAGCTGGCGCGGCGCCGCACGGAGGACCGGGAAGTCGTGATGATCGGGCACCGCGGCCACCCCGAGGTCGAGGGCACGATGGGCCAGTCCGACGGCGGCATCTATCTCGTCGAGAACGTCGCCGACGTCGCGCGGCTCGACGTGCGCGATCCCGCGAAGCTCGCCTACGTGACCCAGACCACGCTCTCGGTCGACGACGCGGCGGCGATCGTCGAGGCGCTGCGGCGCCGGTTCCCGGGGATCATCGGGCCGAAGAAGGACGACATCTGCTATGCCACGCAGAACCGGCAGGACGCCGTGAAGCTGATGGCGCCGCAGACCGACGTCGTCATCGTGGTCGGCTCGCCGAACAGCTCCAACTCGAATCGCCTCCGCGAAGTGGCGAGCAACATGGGCGTGCCGGCCTACATGGTCGACACCGCGGACGATCTCGATCCGGCGTGGCTCGCCGGCAAGCGCCGGGTCGGCGTCACGGCCGGCGCATCGGCGCCCGAGGTGCTGGTCCAGGAAGTGATCGCGCGCCTGCGCGCGCTCGGGGCGACGAGCGTGCGGACGCTCGAGGGCGTCGAGGAGCGCGTCAACTTTCCCCTGCCCAAGGGGCTGCACGCCGCGGCATAGGAGAGCGCCGCTCAAGTCATCCCCGCGCAAGCGGGGATCCAGAAGTCCTCCGCCTTGGATTCCCGCTTGCGCGGGAATGACGAACCCCCCTACTTCGCGGCGGGCGGGATGAGCGGGCGAAAGTCCATCTCGATCACGATCTGGCTCTTCACGGCGGCGCCCTTGCGCTTGCCCGGTTCGAATTGCGCGCCGCGGAACGCCGTCATCGCGGCCGCATCGAATTTGGTGGGCGGCGTGGCCTCGACGATCGCGATGCGATCGACCATGCCTTGCTCGTTGATGAAGAGCCGCATACGCACCTTGCCGCCGGTGGGCGGGACGCCTGGCGGGTACACCGGCTCCACTTTGGTCACGAGGTAGGGACGCGCATCGAGCTGTGACCGCTTGTAGTAAGTCTCGCTCCGGGTCCCGACCGCTGGCTTGGCGCTTGGTCCTCCTGGCGCGGAGACTGCAGGCGCGGCCGCTTTGGCTGCCGGAGTGCCGCCCGCCGTGTCGGCTGCGATCTGTACGCGGAACGGTGCGCTGCTCGTCCCGCCGACCGGCGATCGCTCCGGTGTCGCTGCCGCGACCACCGACGCGTTGGCGTGCAGCGCGAACGCCGCCGCGAGCGCCACGGCCAGCCGGGCCACAGACCGTCCGCCCTTTGCCACGCTGCGAAACGGAGACGAATCGCCGAATTCGGGGTGCTGTTTCATTCTTCGCCCCTAGAACGGAAAAAGCCCGGGCGGACCGCAAGGTCCGCCCGGGCCGGGTTGCTGGAGCACGTCCGCGTCAGTCGGCGATCTCGCGCCAGGTGATGCGCTGGCCAGAGGGCGCGCCGCCTTCGAGCTCGACGCCCGCGACCTGCGGCGTGCCGCTCGCGTCCATGCCGATCACCACCACCTTGCCGTCCGGCAGCCGGATGATGTTGATACCGACTGCCAGGGCGCTCGAGAACTGCTGGCCGACGGGCTTGCCGGCGCCCGCCGCGGCGAGGCCGGTCTTGAAGTTGAACGCGCTGATGAAGCTGCTGCCGCCCGGCTCGCATGCCGTGTTGGCCGGGACGTTCGACGCCACGACCACCGCGCCGAGCTGCAGCTTCATGTCGACGTTCACCCGCTCGCCGGTCAACGGCCAGTCGACGAACCAGCCGTCGGACGAGCTGCACTTGCCGGCCGGATCCACGCAGTCCGCGAAGCGTTGCGTGCCGCTCACGGTCATGGTGACCTGGCGGAACGTGGTGCGCGGATTGCTGTGGAACGTCACCGGGTCGAGCGGATCCCGGATCGCGTACAGGCTTTGCACCTGCGTGTCGGTGACGTCGGAGCCCGCGAGGTAGCGGCCGGTGGCCACGTACACGTGCGGCGCGGGCGGGCTGCCGGTCTCGGCGAGCTCGGGGCGCGTCGTGATCGGCTGCGGGTTGCCGCCGGGATCCTTCAGCGTGGCGAGCAGCGTCGCTTCACGGCCGGCCGTACCGAAGTTGTCGTTGACGTCGAACCGCCAAACGTTGCCGAGAACGTCCACGCCGTAGACCCGGTCGGTGGTGTTGTTCTGGGCCGCGTTGCCGCTCACCCAGTTGCGGATCTTCGTGAGGCCGCTCGGCGTGGTGGTGTTGCCCTTGCCGGTCGGGATCTTGTACAGCTTCTCGCCGGTCATCGCATTCAGCACGTAGAGATAGCCTTCTCCGGTGCCCGGGCTCACGTTGTTGTGGCCCGAGGTGACGAACACCACCCAGCGACCGTCCTGGAGCTTGCTTATGACCGGGTTCCCGAACGAGAAGCCGACGTCGCAATCGGCGGTGGCGCTCGAAGAGCACGAACTCGCCGTGGCACCTGCGGGCAGCGTGAACTCCCAGAGCGCCTTGGGCGCGAGGGGATCGGTGACGTCGAGCGCGTAGTATCCCCGCCCACCCTTGTTCAGGCCGGCCACCGCGATGGTCCGCCAGTTGGGGGTGCCGACCGGGCCCGCGTCGACGTCGCCGACGGTCGGCGTCGCGTCCACGGTGTACTCGTGCAGGTTCGCCCAGTTGGTGTCCGCGAGCTTGTGGAGATTCGGCAGGACCATCCGTGGGATGTACGCCCAGAACTCGTCGCCGCCGTTGGTCGCGTCGTCCAATCCGTTCAGGGCGTGCAGCATGCCGTCGTTCGCGCCGACGAGCACCATCGGAGTCCGCGTCGCGGCCGGGGAGGTGGTCTTGAATGCCGAATATCCGGCGTCGGTGTAGTCGAAGTACGGCTGACGGATGTACACCGGTGTCGCGTTGACCACATCGCCGAGCACGTGCTTGCGCGAGCGGTACAGCTTGGCCAGGTTGTTCGGCGTGAAGCCTTCCATGCCGCGCTGGCCGCGCAGGTAATTGATCAGGCCCGCGCCGCCGGCGGCCGAGCGCTGGTCGACCGTGCTGCTGGTGCCGTCGGTCATCAGCCCCCATTGCGTAAGGCTCGTCAGCTTGGCGGGCGCGAAGAGCGCCATGTCGGTCGCATCCAGCCCGTTGCTGGGCGCGCCCGTTGGGACTCCCGCGCCGTCGCACGCGAACGTGCCCTGCGTGAAATCGACCAGGTTGTTGGTCGCGCCCTGCTTGAAGAGGAAGATCTTCCGGCTGTCGCAGGCCGCCTTGGTGCGCGCGTTGAGCTTGTCCTTCGCCGACCAAACCGCGCCCGGCTCGAGCGCTCCGGTCGACAGGTTGATGCGGAAAGCTTCCACCTCGCCCGTCCAGTCAGCGGTGACGTAGGTCGGCGTGAAGGCGAGCCGATCGGTGACCGTCGGCTCGAGGCTCGAGGTCGCCGCCGCGGCCGCCGAGGAGAGCTTCGCCTGGATGGCGGAGAGCGCGGTCTTCAGCGCCACCGCGAGCGACACCGGGTCGGTCGCGCTGTACGCGTTGCCGCGACCGTTGACCGCGGCGTGCCAGAGGTCGTCGATCCGCGCGAGGTTCTGCGCGGACGACGCGCCGTTCGGCGAGCCGGGGTTCGGGTCCGGCCAGCCCATCTGGCCGGCGCGGATCTTCGCGAAATCGCCGGTCGTGGCGGTCTTGTAGTCGTCCTGGAATTTGAGCTGTCCGGAGACGCCCAGGCCGAGCGTGAAGGTCGTCATGTGCTGGTGACGCGCCTTGTCGTCCTCGACGCCGGTGCCAGTCTGCGGCACGTTGTCCGCGCTCACGTCCACGCCGGCGGCGTTCTTCGAGCCGGTTGGCCGCAGATCGGTGCGGTAGTAGTACTCCGCCACGTCGGCGAGCGTGTTGGCGACGCCGCCGGACGCGTTGGTCGTCGGGCCGTTGGTGACGGTACTGGTGGTCACCCAGGTGTTGCTGTTGCTTCCGGCAATACATATGTTCGACGACGTGGTGCTGCTGGTGTTCGTGTTCGTCGACGAGGTGCCCGTCTGGTCGACGGTCGTCGTCGTGGTCACGGTCCGCCGTTCCCACTTAGCCTTCGTGCCCGTCGGGGCCGAGCAGTTCGGTGAGCCACCGCGGCTCGGAAAGCGCTCTTGCTCCTCCACCGTCTCGGTCACGGTGGTGACGGCGCCCCCGTCGAACATCGGGCGCGGCGTCAGGCCGAGGTTCTGGTCCTGCGCGCCGATGTCGGTGGTGCCGTTCAGCTGCTTGCCGCGGCCGTAGTTCCAGTAGCCGTCCGTGGTCAGGAGCGCGAAATTCTGCTGGCAGGAGTACTGGATCGGGTCGTCGTTCATGCCCGCGTTGATCCCGTCGGTCTTGCCGGCGAAGTGGCGTCCCGCGCGCGAAAGCGACTGGCGAAGGGGCGTGTACCCGCTGCCGCGCTGGTTGTAGAACTTGCTGAACCAGGCCGCCTTGTGCGAGGGGGTGAAGTTGTCGATCTTGAGGTAGTAGCTCGAATTGACCGACACGGTCGCGGTGTCGCTGCTGCAGCTCCCGCCGTCCGGGCAGATCGTGATGAACCCGACGCGGAAATTGTCGTTCAGGCCGGCGAACGCGAGGCCCGCGCCCGACTTCATCAGCATCATCCGCGTGCGGTAGTAGCTGTACCAGTTGGCGAAGTTCTGCTTGTCGGCCGCCGAGGTGACGCGCACCTTCTCCCAGTTGCCGTTGGTGTGCGGGAAGCTCGAGCTGTCGCTGTCGTCGCAGTCGGTGCTGGTGGGCGGGGCAGCGCCGTTCCACTTGTAGTAGAACGCGGGCTCCTTGCTGGTGCTGCTGTTCGCCTCGAAGTCCTTGGAG
>JBFJOO010000026.1:0-42236 GCA_041617635.1 Burkholderiales bacterium
GGGCGGCATCGCCGCCCACCCCGCGGGCTCATCCAAGCAGGTGCTTGACGCCGTCCCGCTCCTCGAGGAGCTCCTTGAGGGTATGGTCCATGCGCTCGCGGCTGAACGCGTCGATCTCGAGACCCTGGACGATCTGGTAATCGCCCGCCGTGCAGGTCACGGGAAAACCGTAGATGACCCCCTCGGGAATCCCGTACACGCTGCCGTCCGACGGAATGCCCATCGTCACCCACCTGCCATTGGTGCCCAGCACCCAGTCACGCATGTGATCGATGGCGGCGTTCGCCGCGGACGCCGCCGAGGAGGCGCCGCGCGCCTCGATGATCGCCGCGCCGCGCTTGCCGACCGTGGGGATGAACGTGTCCCGGTTCCACTTGTCGTCGTTGATCAACGTCTTGACAGCCTTTCCGCCGGCAGTGGCAAACCGGTAGTCGGGGTACATCGTCGGCGAGTGGTTCCCCCAGACGAGCATCTTCTCGATCCGGTCGACCGGCACGCCGAGCTTCGCCGCGACCTGTGAGACGGCCCGGTTGTGGTCGAGGCGCATCATCCCGGTGAAACTGCGCGGGTTCAGGCCCGGAGCGCTCTTCATGGCGATGAGCGCATTCGTGTTGGCCGGGTTCCCCACGATCAGGACCTTGATGCTGCGGCGCGCGGTGGCGTCGAGCGCCTTGCCCTGGACGGTGAAGATCGCCGCGTTCGCCTCGAGCAGATCCTTGCGCTCCATGCCCTTGCTGCGCGGGCGCGCGCCGACCAGCAGTGCGTAGTCGGCGTCGCGAAACGCGGTGTTCGGGTCATCCGTGGCGACCACGCCGGCGAGCAGGGGAAACGCGCAGTCCTCGAGCTCCATCACGACACCGCCGAGCGCGTTCAGCGCTTGGGGCACCTCCAGCAGCTGGAGGATGACGGGCTGGTCCTTGCCGAGCATCTCGCCGCTCGCGATGCGGAACAGCAGGCTATATCCGATCTGGCCGGCAGCGCCGGTGACCGCTACGCGTACGGGGGCTTTGCTCATGCGGACAGACTCCTACGAGATTGGCGTCTAGCGAGAAAGAGTGGCGAGCATAGCTCGGACCGACTCGATGGGCGGTCGGCTCGTCATGCTGCGGTGCAACCTGGAGCGAGTGTAGGCGGGGCGCAGGAAGGCTGTCAATTCGATTCAGGTATCTTATGTCTTATATAAGATAGACGTGAGCGTGGACTTGTGGCAGATTGCGAGTCATGCGCGGCGCCGCCCCCACGTTCTTGCCCCTGTACCAGCAGATCAAGGACCTGATCGTCCGGGACCTGGACGGTGGGGCGTGGAAGCCCGGCCAATCGATCCCGAGCGAGCTCGAGCTCGCCGAGCGTTTCCGGGTGAGCCAGGGTACGGTGCGCAAGGCGGTCGACGAGCTCGCCGCCGAGAACGTGCTCGTACGGCGTCAGGGCAAGGGCACCTACGTTGCGACCCACGGCGAGCCGCGTCAGCAGTTTCGCTTTCTGCGCATCATGCCGAACCAGGGCGAGCCCGCCCAATACGAGAGCCGCGCATTCGAATGCCGACGGGCACGTGCGAGCGGCGAGCCGGCGCGCCGCCTCGACCTCAAGCCGGGTGACGGGGTGATTTTCATTCGTCGCGTGCTGTCGTTCGGCGGCGAGCCCACCGTCGTCGAGGAGATCACGCTCCCGGCCACGACGTTCAAGGGCCTGACCGCGGCGAAGCTTTCCGCGCATCGCGGGTCGATCTATCACCTCTACGAGGCGGAATACGGCACGCAGATGATCCGCGCCGACGAGCGACTGCGTGCCGTGGCTGCCGACGCTGCGACTGCGGCGGTGCTCGATCTCGCCAAAGGCACCCCGCTGCTCAGCGTCGAGCGCGTGGCTTACACGTACGGCGATCGTCCGGTCGAGTACCGGCTCGGGCTATGTCGTACCGACACGCACTTCTACCGCAACCGACTGGGGTGATTTCGGAGCAGCGCAGCCCGCACTGATGCGCCGCGTACCGCAAGTTTCATCTATGGCTTGATATAATCCGCCCGCTCTTTCCGGTCGGAGGCGGGGCGGCAGCTCCAAACAGGAAGGAAAGTGATCCATGGCTGATGCCGCATTGAAGCGCAAGCGACCCGTCTACCTCGATCTTGTCCGCATTCGTCTGCCGCTGCCAGGATTCGTGTCGATCCTGCATCGGATAAGCGGAATCGTTTTGTTTCTCCTCGCGTTCTGGTTGCTCGCCCTGCTCGACAGGAGCCTCGCATCACCCGAGGGCTATGCGCAAGTCCGGGAAACGATCGGCCATCCGCTCGCGAAGCTCGTGCTCATCGGCCTCGGCTGGGCCTTCCTGCACCATTTCTGCGCGGGAATCCGATACTTGCTGATCGACATGCACGTCGGCGTTGACCTCGCGAGCGCGCGCGCATCGAGCTGGGCCGTGCTGGCGGCGAGCATCGTCCTCACGCTGCTCTTCGGGTTGTGGGTATGGTGAAACGCATCGTCGTCGGCGCACACTACGGATTCCGCGACTGGCTCGCGCAGCGCGTGACCGCGGTCGTCATGGCGCTCTACACCGTCGTCTTCCTCGTCGCGTTCGTTGCCGACCGGCCGGCGGACCACGTCGTCTGGCAGCAATTCTTCACGCAAGGCTGGTTGCGTTTCGCGACGCTGCTCTTCTTCCTGAGCCTGTTCTACCACGCGTGGATCGGGTTGCGCGACGTCCTGATGGACTACGTGAAGCCGGTCTGGTTGCGCCTCGCGCTCGAGGTGATCGTGATTTTGGCGCTCGTCGGCTATGGCGGCTGGGCGGTACAGATCCTCTGGAGGGGCTGAGCGATGCCGCTGGTGACACGAAAGTTCGATGCCATCGTCGTCGGCGCGGGCGGCGCGGGCCTGCGCGCAGCGCTCCAGCTCGCTGAGGCCGGATTGAACGTCGCGGTCCTTTCCAAGGTCTTTCCAACCCGCTCGCACACGGTGGCGGCACAGGGCGGCATCGGTGCGGCGCTCGGCAACATGGGCGAGGACTCCTGGCTGTGGCACATGTACGACACCGTCAAGGGCTCGGACTGGCTCGGCGACCAGGACGCGATCGAGTTCATGTGCCGCGAGGCGCCGCAGTGCGTGATCGAGCTCGAGCACTTCGGTCTGCCGTTCGATCGCAACGACAACGGCACCGTGTACCAGCGCCCCTTCGGCGGTCACATGCAGAACATGGGGGCGGGTCCGTCGGTGCAACGCTCCTGCTGTGCCGCCGACCGCACCGGACACGCGATGCTGCACACGCTCTACCAGCGCAACGTCCGCGCGAACACCCAGTTTTTCGTCGAGTGGATGGCGCTCGATCTCATCCGCGACGCCGCGGGCCAGGTCCTCGGCGTGGTCGCGCTCGAGATGGAGACCGGAGAGGTGTCCATACTTCACGGGCGCGCGACGTTGTTCGCCACCGGTGGCGCGGGCCGGATTTTCGCTTCGACCACCAACGCGTTCATCAATACCGGCGACGGTCTCGGCATGGCGGCCCGCGCGGGAATCCCGTTGGAGGACATGGAGTTCTGGCAGTTTCATCCGACCGGCGTCGCCGGGGCGGGAGTGCTAATCACCGAAGGCGTGCGGGGTGAGGGCGGCATGCTCCTCAACAAGGCGGGCGAGCGTTTCATGGAGCGCTATGCGCCCAACGCGAAGGATCTCGCGAGCCGCGACGTCGTATCGCGCGCGATGGCGACCGAGATCAAGGAGGGCCGCGGCTGCGGCCCGAACGCGGACTACGTCCTGCTCAAGCTCGATCATCTCGGCCCGGAGGTCATCGAAAAGCGCCTGCCGGGCATCCGGGAGATCGCCAAGAAGTTCGCCAACGTCGATCCGGTGCGCGATCCCATCCCCGTCGTACCCACGGTCCACTACCAGATGGGGGGCATCCCGACCAACTACCGCGGCGAAGTGGTGGTGCCGCACGGCGGCGACCCGAACAGCGTCGTGCCGGGGTTCTACGCCGCCGGCGAGTGCGCGTGTGCCTCGGTGCACGGCGCAAACCGGCTCGGCACCAATTCGTTGACCGACCTCGTGGTGTTCGGCAAGGCTGCCGGCGATTCCGTGATCCGTTTTCTCGACGAGAACAAGGGGCACAAGGAATTGCCCGCCGACGCTGGCGACCGCTCGCGCGAGCGGTTGGCCCGGCTGGACGCCCAGCGCAATGGCGAGCGCGTACACGATTTGGGCGAGGAGCTGCGCCGCACGATGCAGGCGCACTGTGGTGTCTTCCGGTTCCCGGACATGCTGAGCGAGGGCGTGCGGAAGATCAAGGAGGTTTCCGAGCGCGTCGCGCGTACCGAGCTGCAGGACAAGAGCAAGGTCTTCAATACCGCGCGGGTCGAGGCGCTCGAGCTCGACAATCTGGCCGAGGTCGCGCGCGCGTCCATGATCTCGGCCGACGCGCGCAAGGAATCGCGGGGCGCGCACGATCGGGCCGACTACGACGACACGCCGCAGCGCCCGAACGGCCGGAACGACGCCGAATGGCTGAAGCACACCCTCTGGTACAAGGAGGGCGATCGGCTTGACTACAAGCCGGTGCAGCTCAAGCCGCTCAGCATCGAATCCATCGCCCCGAAGGCACGGACCTACTGAGAACGAGCGGAGCTAAAACGGAGACTATTGCATGCGAATCAGCATTTACCGGTACGACCCGGACCGCGACGCGAAGCCCTACATGAAGGACTACGACGTCCCGGTCGAGGCGGGCGACCGCATGCTGCTCGACCTGCTGGTGAAGGTGAAGGCGATGGACGACTCGTTCGCGTTCCGGCGTTCCTGCCGGGAAGGCGTGTGCGGCTCCGACGCCATGAACATCAGCGGCACGAACGGGCTTGCCTGCATCACGCACGTGGCCGAGCTGAAGGAACCGGTCGTGCTCCGGCCGCTTCCCGGGCTGCCGGTGATCCGCGATCTGATCGTGGACATGACCCAGTTCTTCAAGCAGTACAACTCGATCAAACCGTATCTCATCAACGCGGACCCTCCCCCCGAGCGCGAGCGCCTGCAATCCCCCGAGGAGCGCGCCGAGCTGGACGGGCTGTACGAATGCATCCTCTGCGCGTGCTGCTCCACGTCGTGTCCCTCGTTCTGGTGGAACCCGGACAAGTTCGTGGGTCCGGCCGGACTGCTGCAGGCCTACCGGTTCATCGCAGACAGCCGGGATCAGGCGACCAACGAGCGGCTGGACGATCTCGATGATCCGTACCGGCTCTTCCGGTGCCACACGATCATGAACTGCGTGGACGTGTGCCCCAAGAACCTCAATCCCACGCGCGCGATCGGCAAGATCAAGGACCTGATGGTCAGGCGGACCGTCTGAGCCGGAGGGCTGGCCACATGACCCCGAGCGTCACGGCCGAGGACCTGCGCCGGCTGCGCTGGCGGTGCCGGCGGGGTATGCTGGAGAACGATGTGGTGCTGACCCGGTTCCTGGACCGGCGCGCCGCAACGCTGGATCGCGAGACGCTCGAGCGGCTGAACGAGCTGCTCGAGCTCGGGGACAATGAATTGTGGGATCTGATATGCGGGCGGAGCGATTGCCCGGACGACCGGCTAATTCCGACACTGCAGCTGCTGCGCGAAGCGTAAGCACCACGCTCGCGCAACAACGAGGAGAGAGCGATGAGTGACAAGGCGGTATTGAGCTGGGGAAACGGCAAGTCGGCCGAGTTTCCGGTCCTCAAGGGGACGATCGGGCCGGACGTCGTCGATATTCGTACGCTCTACGGTACGACCGGGATGTTCACCTATGACCCGGGGTTCCTCTCGACCGGAAGCGCGATGTCGGCAATCACCTACATCGACGGCGACGAGGGCATCCTCCTCTACCGGGGCTACCCCATCGAGCAGTTGGCGGAAAAATGCGACTTCCCCGAAGTGGCCTACCTGCTCAAGCACGGCGAGTTGCCGACCAAGGCGCAGTACGACGACTGGACCGGCCGCATTTCGCGCCACAACATGGTGCACGATCAGTTGACCCGCTTCTACAACGGGTTCCGGCGCGACGCGCATCCGATGGCGTCGCTCGTCGGCGTCGTCGGCGCGCTCTCGGCCTTCTACCACGATTCGCTCGACATCAACGACCCCGAGCATCGCATCATCGCGGCCATCCGGCTCATCGCGAAAATGCCGACGATCGTCGCGATGGCTTACAAGTACAACATCGGCCAGCCGTTCATGTATCCGCGGAACCAGTTCTCCTACACCGCCAACTTCATGCACATGATGTTCGCGACGCCGTGCGAGGAGTACGTGCCCAATCCAGTCCTGGTGCGGGCGCTCGACCGCATCCTGATCCTGCACGCCGATCACGAGCAGAATGCTTCAACCTCGACCGTTCGACTTGCAGGATCCTCGGGCGCGAATCCATTCGCTTGCATCTCGGCGGGGATCGCGTGCCTGTGGGGGCCGGCGCACGGCGGCGCCAACGAAGCAGCGCTGAACATGCTGGAGCAGATCGGTGATGTCTCGAAGATCGGCGAGTTCCTGAAGAAGGCGAAGGACAAGAACTCCGGCGTCAAGCTGATGGGTTTCGGTCACCGCGTGTACAAGAACTACGATCCGCGCGCGAAGCTCATGCGCGAGACCTGCCACGAAGTGCTGAACGAACTGGGGGTTCATAACGATCCGCTGTTCAAGCTCGCGATCGCGCTGGAGAAGGTCGCGCTCGAGGACGACTACTTCGTCCAGAAGAAGCTCTATCCGAACGTCGACTTCTACTCGGGGATCGTGCAGCGCGCGCTCGGTATCCCGACCAAGCTCTTCACCGGGATCTTCGCGCTCGCGCGCACCGCCGGGTGGGTCGCGCAGTGGAACGAGATGATCGGCGACCCCGAGCAGAAGATCGGCCGCCCCCGGCAGCTCTACACCGGCTCGCCGCGCCGCGACTTCGTCCCGATGGAAAAGCGCTGACGAGCTGTTGAGAAACGGCGGTTTCGTGTCTTCGATCAAGCAATGGAGTGATGCATGAGCGGGATGAAGCAGCTCCTCGCGAATTCCTATCTCTTCGGCGGCAATGCGCCGTTCGTGGAGGAGTTGTACGAAAGCTACCTCGACAACCCGCAATCGATTCCCGAGAGCTGGCGCGAGTACTTCGACAAGCTCCAGCTGGTGCCCGGCGGCGCGCAGGGCGGGCACGAGGGGCGCGACATGGCGCATGCGCCGGTCGTCGCCTCCTTCGCGCAGCGCGCACGACAGGGAATATTGCGCGCGCCGCCCGTACCGACCGGGCGCGGCGTCAGCCGGAAGCAGGTCTATGTCCTGCTCCTGATCGCGGCGTACCGCACACTCGGCTCGCGCTGGGCGCAGCTCGACCCGCTCAAGCGCTTGCCGCGTCCGCAGATTCCCGAGCTGGAGCCCGCGTTCTACGACCTTATCGAGGCCGACATGGATACGGTGTTCAACACCGGCACCCTGGTCGGTCCGGAAGAGGCGACGCTGCGCGAGATCATGCAGATCCTGCGCGACACGTACACCGCGACGATCGGCGCAGAGTACATGTACATCGCGGACACCGCCCAGAAGAACTGGATCCAGAGCCGGCTGGAGCCGGTGCGCGGCAAGTTCGGCTTCCCGGCGGAGCAGAAGCGGCGGCTTCTCGAGCGCCTGACGGCCGCCGAGACCCTCGAGAAGTACCTGCACACGCGCTACGTCGGGCAAAAGCGCTTCTCGCTGGAAGGCGGCGACACCCTGATTCCCGTCATGGACGAGATCGTCCGGCGGGCGGGAACCCAGGGGGTCGAGGAGCTGGTGATCGGCATGGCCCACCGCGGCCGCCTGAACGTGCTCGTCAACACGATCGGCAAGTCGCCCAAGGATCTGTTCGCCGAGTTCGAGGGCCGGCACGCGTCGGAACTGTCTTCCGGTGACGTGAAGTATCACAACGGCTTTTCGGCCGACGTGTCCACGCCCGGCGGACCGGTGCACCTCACGCTGGCGTTCAACCCGTCGCATCTCGAGATCGTCAATCCCGTCGTGGAAGGCTCGGTGCGTGCGCGCCAGCACCGGCGCCAGGACCGCACCGGAGACCGCGTCCTGCCCGTGCTCATCCACGGCGATGCGGCCTTTGCCGGCCAGGGCGTGGTGATGGAGACGCTCAACCTCTCACAGACGCGCGGCTACGCCACCGGCGGGACGGTGCACGTCATCGTGAACAATCAGATCGGGTTCACGACCTCGGACACGCGCGATGCGCGCTCTACGACCTATTGCACGGACGTCGCCAAGATGATCGAGGCGCCGATCTTCCACGTCAACGCAGACGATCCCGAGGCGGCGCTCTTCGTCACGCAGCTCGCGATGGACTATCGCAAGGAGTTCAAGCGCGACATCGTGATCGACATCGTCTGTTTCCGGAAGCTCGGGCACAACGAGCAGGACGAGCCCTTCGTGACCCAGCCCCTGATGTACAAGAAGATCAGCCAGCACCCGGGCACGCGGCGCCTGTACGCCGAGAAGCTCATGGCGGAGGGCGTCATCCAGGAGGGCGAGCCGGACAGTCTGATCGCGGCGTTCCGGCTGGCGCTCGACGAGGGGCGGCACACGGCGAGCACGACGCTCTCGAACTTCCAGCGCAAGTATGCCATCGACTGGACGCCGTTTCTCAACGCCAAGTGGACGGACCAGGCCGAAACGGCGGTGCCCGTCGATGAGCTCGGGCGGCTCGCCGAGCGACTCACGGCGATCCCCGATGGATTCATGCTCCATCCGGTGGTGGCACGCGTCAACCAAGCGCGCCGAGAAATGGGCAAGGGCAAGAAGATGCTCGACTGGGGCATGGGCGAGACGCTCGCCTACGCATCGTTGCTCGTGTCGGGGTACGGCGTGCGCGTCTCGGGCCAGGATTCGGGGCGGGGAACATTCGCCCATCGCCACGCGGTGCTGCATGATCAGAATCGGGAAAAATGGGACGCGGGAACCTACATCCCGCTCTCCAACCTGCAGGAGAATCAGGCCGACTTCGTCGTGATCGACTCGGTGCTGTCCGAGGAGGCAGTGCTCGGTTTCGAGTACGGATACTCGTGCGCGGAACCGAACGAGCTGGTCGTCTGGGAGGCGCAGTTCGGGGA
Organism: Burkholderiales bacterium; assembly: GCA_041617635.1. Classification (GTDB taxonomy): domain Bacteria; phylum Pseudomonadota; class Gammaproteobacteria; order Burkholderiales; family SG8-39; genus JAABRB01. Next base: position 9,075 of record JBFJOO010000026.1, read on the forward strand.
TTTCGCGAATAGCGCGCAGGTCGTCATCGACCAGTTCATCACCTCGGGCGAGGCGAAATGGGGCCGGATGTGCGGGCTGGTGATGATGCTTCCCCACGGCTACGAAGGGCAGGGACCCGAGCATTCCTCCGCGCGGCTCGAGCGCTACCTGCAGCTCACTGCGGAGCACAACATCCAGGTATGCGTGCCGAGCACGCCCGCACAGATCTTTCACCTCTTGCGCCGGCAGATGGTGCGGCCGTTCAGGAAACCGCTCGTCATCATGTCGCCGAAGTCGCTGCTCAGGAAGCCGGAGGCCGTCTCGAGCCTGCGCGAGCTGGCACGCGGCGGGTTCCAGACCGTGATCGGCGAGATCGACGCGCTCGATCCCCAGGCAGTCACGCGGGTCGTCGCGTGCAGCGGCAAGGTCTATTACGACCTCGTCGCCGCGCGCCGCGAGCGCCGTCTGGACAACATCGCGGTGATCCGCGTCGAGCAGCTCTACCCGTTCCCGCACAAGCAGTTCGCGGCGGAGATTCGCCGCTACCCGAGCGCCACCGAAGTGGTCTGGTGCCAGGAGGAGCCGCAGAACCAAGGTGCCTGGTATCAGTCCCAGCATTACCTGCGCGAGAACATGCGAGCCGGGCAGAAGCTGCACTACGCGGGGCGTGCATCGTCGGCGTCCCCCGCGGTTGGCTACACGGCCAAGCACAACGAACAACAGAAGAAACTGGTCGAAACCGCGTTCGGCCGGTTCAAGGGGTGAGCCACCGACATCCACCACCAGTTCAACATTTTCCTGATCCGGGCGCGGCCTTAGGCGGCGCCTCGGTCCGCAGGCGCCTATCCGCCACGGACCGGTCCGGGCACCCTGGGTGCGCAAGGAGTTAGCACGCCGTAGCGAGGCCAAGCCCTGCGCGGCGCAACGAAACGGAGTGATCATGCTGCTCGAAGTGAAAGTGCCGCAGCTGTCGGAGTCGGTCTCCGAGGCAACGCTGCTCGCCTGGCACAAGAAAGTGGGCGAAGCGGTCAAACGCGACGAGAACCTCATCGACCTCGAGACCGACAAGGTCGTCCTGGAGCTTCCCGCTCCGGCCGACGGCGTGCTCGCCAAGATCCTCAAGGACGACGGTGGCTCGGTCGTCGCAGGCGAGGTGATCGCACAGATCGACACCGACGCTAAGCCTGCAACCGCGCCTCGACCTGCGACCGCCGCCGCTCCAGCGGGCGTGCGCCCGGAACCGGCCACCGTAGCGCAGACGCCGGGGCCATCTGCCGAAACCGCACGCACGGATGCCCGGCTGATGCCCGCGGCCCGCAAGCTCGTGGAGGAGCGGGGGGTCGATCCGACCGCGATCGCAGGCAGCGGCCGCGACGGACGGATCACCAAGGCCGATGTCATCGAGCAGGTCGGGCGGTCAGCCTCCGCCGCGCAGCCGGCGGTGTCGACCCCTGCGCCCGCGCCGGTCAGCGCCAAGCCGAGCCTGCCGCCGGTGTCGGCGCCGGTCGCGGCGGACAGTGCCGCCACCGGTCGCTCGGAGGAGCGCGTGCCCATGTCGCGACTGCGCGCGCGCGTCGCCGAGCGGCTCGTCCAGGCACAGCAGACCGCCGCGATCCTCACGACGTTCAACGAAGTCAACATGCAGGCGGTCATCGATCTGCGCAGCAAGTATCGCGATCGATTCGAGAAGGAGCATGGCGTGCGCCTCGGCTTCATGTCCTTCTTCGTCAGGGCCGCGGTGCACGCGCTGCGGAAATACCCGGTGCTGAACGCCTCGGTCGACGGCAACGACATCGTCTACCACGGCTACTTCGACATCGGCATCGCGGTCAGCAGCCCGCGCGGCCTCGTCGTGCCGATCCTGCGCGATGCGGACCAGCTCCCGCTCGCGGAGATCGAGAAGCGAATCGCGGAGTTCGGGAAGCGCGCCCAGGACGGGAAGCTCGGCATCGAGGACCTCACCGGCGGCACGTTCTCGATCTCCAACGGCGGCGTATTCGGGTCGATGCTGTCGACACCGATCATCAATCCGCCGCAGAGCGCCATCCTCGGCATCCACGCGACCAAGGATCGTCCGGTCGTCGAGGACGGCCAGATCGTCGTTCGCCCGATGAATTACCTGGCGCTTTCCTACGACCATCGCATCATCGACGGGCGCGAGGCCGTCCTCGGCCTCGTCGCGATGAAAGAATCGCTCGAGGACCCGGCGCGGTTACTGCTGGATCTTTGAACCGAGTGACACGCGAGGAAAAGCACTTCTCCCCTTCTTAGCGAGGCGGGAAGAAGCCTTCCCCGGCTCGTGACTCCTAACTCCTCACCAAGAAGATGGCACAGACATTCGACGTGATCGTGATCGGCGCCGGCCCGGCCGGCTACATCGCCGCGGTGCGCGCGGCCCAGCTCGGGATGAAGACGGCCTGCGTGGAGGAGTGGAAGACGCCGAAAGGTGTCGGCGCGCTCGGCGGCACGTGCCTGAACACCGGATGCATTCCGTCCAAGGCGTTGCTCGAATCCTCGGAGAACTACGAACGGGTCCAGCACAAGTTCGAGAGCCACGGCATCACGGTGAGCGGCGCCAAGATGAACGTCGCCAAGATGATGGCGCGGAAGGACTCGATCGTCGCGAAAATGACCAAGGGGATCGAGTTTCTGTTCAAGAAGAACAGCATCACGTGGCTCAAGGGGCACGCGAACCTGTTGGGCAAGGGCGCGGCGGGCTGGCAGGTCGAGGTGTCCGGCGACGGAGCGGCCGAGGTCGCCGAAGGCAAGGCGATCATCATTGCGACCGGCTCGAAGGCCCGGCATCTTCCGGACGTGCCGGTCGACAACGAGACGGTGTGCGATAACGTCGGCGCGCTTTCGTTCAAGGATGTCCCCAAGCGGCTCGGCGTGATCGGTGCCGGCGTGATCGGCCTGGAGCTCGGCAGCGTCTGGCGGCGGCTCGGCGCCAAAGTCACCGTGCTCGAGGCGCTCCCGACATTCCTGGCGGCCGCCGACGAAAGCATCTCGAAGGCGGCGTGGAAGATCTTCAGCGAGCGGCAGCAGCTCGACATCCGGCTCGGCGTCACGCTCGGCAAGACGGAAGTGGGCAAGAAGGGCGTGTCGATCGAGTACGAACAGGACGGAAAACACCACAAGCTCGAGTGCGACAAGCTGGTCGTGTCGATCGGCAGGATTCCCAACACCGATCGGCTGGGGGCGGAGAACGTCGGCCTCAAGATCGACGCACGGGGTTTCATCGAGGTCGACGCGCACTGCCGCAGCAACCTCCAGAACGTCTTTGCGATCGGCGACGTGGTCCGCGGACCGATGCTCGCGCACAAGGGTGAGGAGGAGGGCGTGATGGTGGCCGAGCTGATCGCCGGCCAGAAGGCGCACGTCAATCTCGAGACGATTCCCTGGGTGATCTACACCTCGCCCGAGATCGCGTGGGTCGGTCGCACCGAGCAGCAGCTCCGCGAGGAGGGCACGCCCTACCACGTCGGTCAGTTCCCGTTCACGATCAACGGCCGGGCGCTCGGGCAGGACGAGACTGAAGGGTTCGTGAAGATGCTCGCGCACGCGCGGACCGACGAGATCCTGGGCGTGCACATCATCAACACGCACGCCTCGGAGCTCATTGCCGAGGCGGTTGTCGCCATGGAGTTTCGCGCCTGCTCCGAGGACATCGCCCGGATCGTGCATGCCCATCCATCGCTCTCGGAGGTGATGCATGAGGCCGCGCTCGCGGTAGACAAGCGGGCCCTGAACATGTGAATGCACGATAGCGCCTACGACGAAGGGCAGGTCGAGCCGCTTCCCGCAATCGGCGGGAGCGTGTTCGACGCGGCGGAGTACACGGAGCCCGCCAAGCGGCTCCCGGTAACGGTACTCGAGTACTACCGCGACACGCTGGCGCGGCGTGGATTCGTGGCCGACGACTCGCAGTACGCCGCCGTGCAGCGCCTCCAGCGGATATACGAGCAGTGGGTGGCGTACAAGGAGAAGCGCAGCACGGCGCTGCGTCGCCTGGTCGTCAAGCCGCCGCTGCCGCACGGGGCGTACCTCTGGGGAGGGGTCGGACGCGGCAAGAGCTTTCTCATGGACAGCTTCTACCTGACGCTGCCCCTCGTGCGCAAACGGCGCGTGCACTTTCATCACTTCATGCGCGACGTGCATCGGGAGATGGAGAACCTGAAGGGACGCGAGGATCCCCTCGATGCGGTCGCCAGCCGGATCGCGAAGCGCTATCGCCTGATCTGCTTCGACGAGTTCCACGTCAACGACATCGCCGACGCGATGGTCCTGGGACGCCTGCTCAAGCGCACCATCGAGCGCGGCGTCGTGTACTGCATGACGTCGAACTATCATCCCGACGAGCTCTACCACCACGGGCTGAAGCGCGACCGGTTTCTGCCGACGATCGCCCTCATCAAGGAGCGCCTCGACGTCGTGCATGTGGAAAGCGGCGTCGACTATCGGCTGCGAGCCATGGAGCATGTGGAGGCCTATCACTGGCCGCTCGGACCGCCCGCCGAGCAGGCGCTGGTCGAGACCTTTCTCCAGATCCGCGACGTGGAGGAGGAGCACCACGAGCTCGATGTGGAGGGGCGCGTGATTCCCTACGTCAGGCGCGCCGGAGGCGTGGTCTGGTTCGAGTTCGTGGCACTGTGCGGCGGTCCGCGCTCCCAGATCGATTACCTCGACCTGGCGACCCGATTTCACACGGTGATCCTCTCGAGCGTGCCGCGCATGATCCCCGCGCGGGCCGACGAGGCGCGCCGCTTCACGCTGCTCGTGGACGTCTTCTACGAGGCGAAAGTGAACCTCGTCATCTCGGCCGAAGTGCCGCCCGAGGAGTTGTACACGGAAGGCGCGCTGGCCCACGAGTTTCGGCGCACCGTCAGCCGGTTGGCGGAAATGCGCACCAAGGAGTACCTTGGCCAGAGCCGGCGGCTACATACTTCGCCGGGTACGGCGCAGCGCCTTGGCGCCTGAGGGCACGGGGCGCTCGGCGGATACAGGAGGACAGGAGGAGAGCGAAAGTCATGGAGAAATTCAAGGTCTACCGGCTGCGCGAGGCCGAGAAAAAGGTGGTCGCCGCTTTCGAGGAGTCGACGGTCGACGACCTCGACCCCGGCGAAGTCACCGTGCGGGTGGCGTACTCGAGCGTCAACTACAAGGATGCGCTCGCCGCCACCGGCAAGGGACGGATCATCCGGCGCTTTCCGTGCATCGGCGGCATCGATCTCTCCGGCACGGTGGTCGAGTCGAGCGATGCACGATTTAAGAAGGGCGACGCCGTGATCGCCACGAGCTACGATATCGGTGTCGCGCACGACGGCGGCTACGCCGAGTATGCGCGCGTGCCGGCGGCGTGGGTCGTTCCGATGCCGAAGGGCATGACGCTCGCGGACGCGATGGCGCTCGGCACCGCGGGGTTCACGGCCGGGTTGGCCGTCGTACGCATGCTCCACGAGGGGCTCAAGCCCGGCAAGGGTCCGGTCGTCGTAAGCGGTGCGACCGGCGGCGTCGGCTCGGTGGCGATCGACATCCTCGCTGGCCTCGGACACGATGTCGTGGCGCTGACCGGCAAGGAGGGGGAGGCGGATTACCTCAAGGGCCTCGGCGCGAAGGAGGTGATGCTGCGGTCGAGCCTCGATCTCGCGAAGATCAAGCCGCTCGACAAGACCACCTGGGCCGGCGCAGTCGACAACCTGGGCGGCGAAGTGCTCGCCTGGATGGCGAGCACGATGCAGATCGGCGCGCCGATCGCCGCCGTGGGGCTCGCCGCCAGCATGAACCTCAACACGACCGTCGCGCCGTTCATCCTGCGCGGCGTGAGCCTGCTAGGCGTGGACTCCGTGAATTGCGAGATGGACTTGCGGAGAAAAGTCTGGGAGCGGCTCGCGACCGACATGAAACCGCGGCGCCTGGCCGGGGCAACGCGCACGATTCCCTTCGCGCAGCTGCCCACGGTCTTCGACGACTTCATCGGTTCCCGCGCGAAGGGAAGAGTCGTCGTGGACATGGCGGCCGATTGAGCACGGAGGAGGCAGCATGACTGGGGAAACCTACAAGGCGTTCCATGAGCGCTCGATCAAGGATCCAGACGGTTTCTGGTCGGAGCAGGCAAAGCTGATCGACTGGTCCAAGCCGTTCGGCAAGGTTCTCGAATACAACCGCCCGCCGTTCGCGAAATGGTTTCTCGGCGGCGAGACCAATCTCTGTCACAACGCGGTCGACCGGCATCTTGCGTCCCGCGGGGAACAGACGGCGCTCGTGTACCTCTCGACCGAGGTGAACGAGGAAAAGCGCTTCTCGTACCGGGAGCTGCACGCCGAGGTCCAGCGCGTCGCCGCGATGATGCAGGCACTCGGCGTGAGGAAGGGCGACCGGGTCATCGTCTACATGCCGATGATCCCGGAAGCGTGCTTCACGATTCTCGCCTGCGCGCGGATCGGCGCGGTGCATTCCGTGGTGTTCGGCGGCTTCGCGGCGAACAGCCTCGCGGCACGGATCGACGACGCGAAGCCCAAGCTCATGGTCACAGCCGACGGGGGAATGCGGGCGGGCAAGAGCGTTCTCTACAAGAGCCTCGTCGACGAGTCGATCCGCCTCGCGAAATCCCCGCCGGAGAAGGTGGTCATCTTCAACCGCGGGCTGGATCCGAAGATGCCGCGCACGTCCGGGCGCGACCTGGATTACATGGAACTCCGTGCGCAGCACATGGATTCAAAGGTGTCCGTCACCTGGCTCGAATCGAACGAGCCGTCCTATATCCTCTATACGTCGGGGACGACCGGCCGGCCAAAAGGGGTGCAGCGGGACGTCGGTGGCTATGCGGTCGCGCTCGCCGCCTCGATGAAGCACATCTACTGCGGCAAGCCGGGCGAGACGATGTTCACCACCAGCGATATCGGCTGGGTGGTCGGTCATTCCTACATCATCTACGCGCCGCTCATTGCGGGCATGACGACGATCATGTACGAAGGCGTCCCGATCCGCCCGGATCCGGGAATCTGGTGGAAGATCGTCCAGGACGAGAAGGTGTCGGTCATGTTCTCCGCGCCGACCGCCATCCGCGTCCTCAAGAAGAGCGACATTTCCCACATCCGGAAATACGATCTGTCGAAACTGAAGCACCTGTTTCTCGCGGGTGAGCCGCTCGACGAGCCGACTCACCGCTGGATCATGGACGCGCTCGGCAAGCCCGTCATCGATCACTACTGGCAGACCGAGACGGGGTGGCCGATGCTCACCGCCGTGCCGGGGGTCGAGGAGACGCCGAACAAGTTCGGCAGCCCGTCGTTCCCTGCCTACGGGTACAACCTGAAACTGCTGCGCGAGTCGGATGCCTCGGAGGCCGGCGTCGACGAGAAGGCGGTGGTGGCGGTCATTCCGCCGCTGCCTCCCGGTTGCCTGACCACGATCTGGGGCGATGACGAGCGCTTCGTGAGCACGTACTTCACGAGCTTTCGCGACCGGCAGGTCTACTCCTCGTTCGACTGGGGGATTCGCGACAAGGACGGCTACTACTTCATACTCGGCCGCACGGACGACGTGATCAACGTGGCCGGCCACCGGCTCGGGACGCGCGAGATCGAGGAAGCGGTGAACATGCACTCGGCGATCGCCGAGTGTGCGGTGGTGGGCGTGAACGATGCGGTCAAGGGGCAGATGCCGCTCGCGTTCGCGGTGGTCAAGGATCCGGCCCGGGTCGCCGGGGCGGAAAGCCGGGCCGCGCTCGAGAAGGAGATCATGAAGACGGTCGACGATGCGATCGGCGCGATCGCGCGGCCGCGCAATGTCCACTTCGTCGCCGCGCTTCCCAAGACCCGCTCGGGCAAGACGCTGCGGCGCTCGATCCAGGCGCTTGCCGAGGGCCGCGACCCCGGCGATCTCACGACGATCGAAGACCCGGGTGCGCTCGAGCAGATTCGGACGGCCCTGACCGGAAAACCGTGAGCGCTGCAGCGCTGCAGCGGGTGTATCCGCTGCTGCAGGCGGGGCGTTTCGCGGAGGCGGAGGCTCCGCTGCGCGACATCGTCGCGCAGTCGCCCGCGAACGCGGAAGCGCACTTTCTGCTCGGCATGTGCCGCTATCAGCAAGGCGCCGCGCGCGACGCGCTCGAGCCCATGCGACGCGCGGTGCATCTTGCGCCCGGGACGGTGCAGTTCGCGGTGAACTTCGGGTTCGTGCTGAGCGAGGCGGGTGAGCTCGCCGAAGCGGAGACAGTGTTGCGCGGCGCGCTCGCGCGCGCCCCGCGGGATCCCGCGGCGCTCAACGCGCTCGGCATCACGCTGCAGCAGGCCGGGCGGCTCGAGGAAGCGCTGGCCGTGTTCGAGCGCGGCATCGCGGCCGCACCGCGGGACGATGGGCTCCACAACAACTATGGCCGGACGCTGCGTGACGCGGGCCGCATGGAGCAGGCGCTGGCCGAGGTTCGTACGGCGCTCGCACTCAATCCCGCAAATCCGATGGCCGAGCTCAATCTCGGCAATGTGCTGCGCGATACCGGCGCGCTCGAGGAGGCGATTGCGGCGTACGAGCGGGCCGTCGCCAGGGCGCCACACTTCAACATGGCGCTCCACAATCTCGGGGAGGCACTCGTCGATGCAGGCCGATCCGGCGAAGCGCTGATGGCGTTCGGCCGAGCGATGCATGTGGCGCCCGCGGTCGGGGCGCACTGCCAGCGCTTCGCCGACACGGTCGACCTTTCCGGTGCGGTGCTCGGCCCCGCCGACCGGGAACTGGTCGCGCAATGCCTGGCGCGCGACGACGTCGATCTCACCGGGATCGCCGCCGCCGCATTCGATCTCATCGCGACGGAGCCGCGGCTGCGCGCATTGATCGAGGCGTCCGACCGGTCACCGCGCGAGCTTGGTGCGCGCCTCGCGAGCGATGAGGCCCACGCCGCCCTTTCGGACCCGCTCTTGCTCGACCTGATGACGCGGACCATCGTTCCGGACCACCGCGCGGAGCGCCTGATGACGGCGTTCAGGCGCGCCGCGCTGGATCGCTGGGCCGGCGGATTCGCTGCCGGCGAGGCCGCGCGCTGGCGCGCGCCGCTCGCGGCGCTGGCCACGCACTGCTTCCTCAATGAATACGCGTTCGCGCAGGAGGAGGAAGAGGGCGTCCGGGTTGCGCGCCTCGCCGTCGGGCTGGCGGGCGCGGCGGCGCACACCGCGGAAACCGGCGCGGCGCTGGCGCTGCTCGCGAGCTACCGGTCGCTCCGGGACGGTAAGGGGGTCGAGAGCGTTGCCCGGGAAGTTGCGGTGCGCACGGACGATCCGCGGCTCGCGCGACTCGTGCGGCGCCAGGTGACCGAGCCTGCGGACGAAGCCCGGATCGGGGCGGCGCTGCCCGTGCTCACCGCGATCGCGGATTCGACCTCGCGCGCCGTGCAGACCCAGTACGAGGAGAACCCCTACCCGCGCTGGAGCGCGTTGCCCGTCATGGTCGGTGCGCAGCCGCTGCGACAGAAGATCCGGAGTCTCTTCCCGTTCCTCGGTGACGTGGATTCCCGCGTGCCGGAGCGTCCGCGCATGCTGATTCCGGGTTGTGGGACCGGCCGACACGCGGTGCTCGCCGGGCTTCTGCATCCGGGCGCCCAGGTCCTGGCGGTCGACCTGAGTCGGGCGAGCCTCGCCTACGCAGCGCGGCGCGCCGCCGACCTGGGCGCGGCAAACATCACTTTCGCGCAGGCGGACATTCTCGAGCTGTCGGCGCTCGGAGAAGCCTTCGACGTCATCGATTGCGCCGGCGTCCTGCATCACCTGCACGACCCCATGGTCGGCTGGCGGGTGCTGCGCGGGCTGCTCGCCGCAAACGGCTTCATGCGCATCGCGCTCTACAGCGAGCTCGGGCGGCAGGCGGTAGCGGCGGCGCGCGACATCATCGCCGAGCGAGGGTTCGCCGCGAGCGCGGAAGGGATCCGGCGCTGCCGGCAGCACATCCTCGCCCTGCCTGATGCCCACCCGGCGCGCGCGGTGACCGAATCCCCCGATTTCTGGTCACTTTCGGGCTGTCGCGACCTGCTGTTTCACGTGCAGGAGCACCGGTTCACCTTGCCGCGCATCGAAGAATCGCTCGCCGCGCTCGAGCTGGAGTTCCTCGGGTTCGAGTTCGGCCACCCAGGGGTGCGCCTGGCGTTCCGGCGCGAGCACCCGCAGGACGGGGACGCGCGCGCGCTTGCGAACTGGACGCAGTTCGAATTGCGCCATCCGGAGATCTTCGGCGGAATGTACCAGTTCTGGGCGAGGCCCCGGCCGGGCGCGCACTGAACGTGTTTCGCAGCGGCGCGCATCTGCGTAAAATTCTCGCGTAAAATTCGCGCCTGATTCCTTCAATCAGGCCAGCGAACCGAAAGATGAACGGCAGCAAGCGAATGAACGGCGCGCAGCGACTGAACGGCGCGCAGCGGACGAAGCCACTCTACTTCGTGCGGACGTCGACGATCCACGGCCGCGGGGTATTCGCGGCGCGCAAGATCGCGAAGGGCACGCAGATCATCGAGTACAAGGGCGAGCGCGTCACCCACAAGGAAGTCGACCGGCGCTACGCGCACGTCGACGAGCGCGATAACCATACGTTTCTCTTCGAGGTGGACGATGAATGGGTGATCGATGCGGGCGTGCGCGGGAATGCCGCGCGCTGGATCAACCACGGATGCAAGCCGAACTGCGAGACGGTCGAGGAGGATGGGCGCATCTATATCGAGGCGATTCGCGACATCCAGCGTGGCGAGGAGCTGACGTACGACTACAACATCGTCCTCGAGGAACGGCACACGCCGCGCATGAAGGGGATCTGGGTGTGCCTGTGCGGCGCGCAGCGCTGCCGGGGAACGATGCTCGCGCGGAAGCGATGAGCGGTGCCGGGAAAAGGAGCTGAAATGACGTTCACCATGCCCGGCGCCGTGCCGGAACCGGGACCCGAGTATCTTTGCGAGACGCGCTTCATGGACATCGGCTCGGCGTCCGTGCGAGCGTTCGCCGAGGAGGCGATCGCCGGGGAAACGACCGAGATCGGCAAGGCGACGCGGCTCTTCTACGCGGTGCGCGATTCGATCCGTTACGACCCGTTCTCGATGCGGCTCGATCCGTCCACCTACGCGGCGAGCCACGTGCTCACCGCGGGCTATGCCTACTGCCTGCCGAAGGCGATCCTGCTCGCGGCAGGTGCGCGAGTGGCCGGCATCCCGGCCGCGATCGGGCTGTCGGACGTCGTGAATCACCTCGTCACCGAGAAGCTCAAGATCCGGCTCGGCGGCAAGACGTACTTCATGCACCACGGGTACGCGGTGCTCTTCCTGGAAGGCGCGTGGGTGAAGGCGGCACCGGCGTTCAACATCGAGCTGTGCGAGCGGTTCGGCGTGCGCCCGACGGAGTTCGACGGACGCTCTAACGCGATCCTCCAGGAGTTCGACGCGCGGGACCGCCGCCACATGGAATACGTGAAGGACCACGGCATCTGGTCCGACTTTCCCTACGAGAAGGTCGCCGCGGATTTTCGCGCGTTCTATCCGCCCATCGCGTTCGGGAACGAGGCGACCGGCGAGCGATTCGAGGACGGGACCCCCCTGCATTGACGGTCCGCGGCGCGGCGCGCAAGCGTCGTGGACGATCTGCGTTGCATTACAATTGCCTGTCGAGCCGGCCTTTCAGGCACAACAAGGAGGAGTTGGTCCATGGCTGCAAACATCGAGTCGGTGCTGCACGAAACCCGGGTCTTTCCGCCTGCCAAGGATTTCGTCAAGCAGGCGAACGTATCGGGGATGACCGCCTACCAGGCGCTTTGCGACGAGGCGGCGCGCGATTTCGAGGGATTCTGGGCGCGGCTCGCGAAGGAGCACGTGATCTGGTCCAAGCCGTTCACCAAGGTACTGGACGAATCGAAGGCGCCGTTCTTCAAGTGGTTCCACGACGGGGAGCTGAACGCCTCCTACAACTGCCTCGATCGGCACCTCAAGACCCAGCCGAACAAGGTGGCGATCATCTTCGAGGCCGATGACGGCAAGGTCACGAAGATCACCTATAAGCAGCTCTATCATGAGGTCTGCAAGTTCGCGAATGCCCTGAAGGCGCTCGGCATCAAGCAGGGCGATCGCGTGCTCGTCTACATGCCGATGTCCATCCAGGTCGTCGTGGCCATGCAGGCGTGCGCGCGCATCGGCGCGACGCATTCGGTGGTTTTCGGCGGCTTCTCGGCGAAGAGCGTTCAGGAGCGCGTCATCGACGCCGGCGCGGTGGCGGTGATCACCGCGGACGGGCAGTTCCGCGGGGGCCGCGAGATTCCCCTGAAACCGGTCGTCGACGAGGCGCTCGCCATGGGCGGCTGCGAGGGGATCAAGAACATCATCGTCTACAAGCGGTCGGGGAGCAAGGTGCCGATGACGAGCGGACGCGATCGCTGGTGGGACGACGCGGTCAAGGGGCAACCCGACACCTGCGAGCCGACGTTCGTCAACGCCGAGCACCCGCTGTTCATCCTCTACACGTCCGGATCCACGGGAAAGCCGAAGGGGATACAGCACTCGACCGGCGGCTATCTCCTCTGGGCGCTGCTCACGATGAAGTGGGTGTTCGACTACAAGCCGACCGACGTGTTCTGGTGCACTGCCGACGTCGGCTGGGTGACCGGTCACACCTACATCGCCTACGGTCCGCTTGCCTGCGGGGCGACCGAGGTGATGTTCGAAGGCGTTCCCACCTACCCGGACGCCGGCCGGTTCTGGAAGATCATGCAAGACCACAAGGTGACGGTCTTCTACACGGCGCCCACCGCGATCCGATCCCTCATCAAGGCGGGCGGCGACCTGCCCAAGAAGTACGACCTGTCGAGCGTGCGCATTCTCGGCACGGTCGGCGAGCCGATCAATCCGGAGGCGTGGATGTGGTACCACGAGACGGTGGGCGGAGGTCGCACCCCGATCGTCGATACCTGGTGGCAGACGGAGACCGGTGGGCACCTGATCAGCCCGCTGCCCGGCGCGACGCCCACGAAGCCGGGTTCGGCGACGCTGCCGCTCCCCGGCATCATGGCGGACATCGTCGACGAAACGGGCAAGCCGGTCGGCAGGGGCAAGGGCGGACTGCTGGTGATCAAGCGGCCATGGCCGGCCATAGTGCGCACGATCTGGGGCGACCCGGACCGGTTCAAGAAGACCTACTACCCGGACGACTTCAAGGGCAAGTATTACTTGGCCGGGGACGGTGCGAGCACCGACGAGGAGGGCTACTTCCGGATCGTCGGTCGCATCGATGACGTCCTGAACGTGTCCGGTCACCGGCTCGGCACGATGGAGGTCGAATCGGCGCTCGTCGCCAACTCGAAGCTGGTCGCCGAGGCGGCAGTCGTGGGGCGCCCCGACGAGCTGACCGGCGAGGCGATCGTGGCGTTCGTGGTCACCAAGGGCGCGCGACCGGAAGGCGAGGCCGCGAAGAAGGTCGCGCAGGAACTCCGCGACTGGGTCGCAAAGGAGATCGGACCGATCGCCAAGCCCAAGGACATTCGCTTCGGGGACAATCTGCCCAAGACGCGCTCCGGAAAGATCATGCGCAGGTTGCTGCGCTCCATCGCGAAGGGCGAGGAGATCACCCAGGACGTGTCCACGCTGGAGAATCCGGCAATTCTCGAGCAGCTTAAGCGTTCGGGCTGAGCGGCGGACGGGGCCGGCGCCGGCGGCACGCAGTTCATGGACGCACCCACCCTCCTGCATCGCCTGGCCCGCATCGTCGGCGCGCAGCACGTGCTCGCCGACGACGCCGAAACGGCGCCATACGCGACCGATTTTCGCAAGCGCTATTTCGGACGCGCCCGCGCGGTCGTGAGGCCGGGCAGCACCGCGGAAGTGGCGGCGGTCGTGGCCCTGTGCGCGGAAACGCGCACGCCGATCGTTCCGCAAGGGGGAAATACCAGCCTTTGCGGCGCGGCGACTCCCGATGCCAGCGGCACGCAACTCATCGTCAAACTCGCGCGCATGAACCGGATTCGCGCGCTCGATCCCGTGAACAACACCGTCACGGTCGAGGCGGGCTGCGTGTTGGCGAATCTGCAGGAGGCGGCGGACGCGGCGGACCGGCTTTTCCCGCTCAGCCTCGGTGCCGAAGGGAGCTGCGAGATCGGTGGGAATCTTTCCACCAATGCGGGAGGCGTGCAGGTCTTGCGCTACGGCAACGCGCGCGATCTGGTGCTGGGGCTCGAGGTCGTGCTGCCGTCCGGCGCGACCTGGGACGGGCTGCGGGGATTGCGCAAGGACAACACCGGATACGATCTCAAGCACGCCTTCATCGGTGCCGAGGGCACGCTCGGCATCATCACCGGCGCCGTCCTCAAGCTGTTCCCGAAGCCGCGTGCGCAAGCCACCGCAGTGGTCGCGCTGGAGAGCGTGCCCGCGGCGCTCCAGCTGCTGACGCATGTCCAGGAGCGCTGCGGCGACCGGCTGACGGCATTCGAGCTGATGTCACGTGTCTGCATCGAGATCGTGACGCGCCATATACCGGGCGTTCAGCCACCCTTCGACCGGCCCTACGCCGAGCACGTGCTCCTCGAGCTCTCCGACACCCATGCCGCGGGCAACGTCAAGGCAGTGCTCGAGGCGGCGCTGGAAGAGGCGTTGGAAGAGGGCATCATCCTCGATGCGGTGGTCGCCGCGAGCGAGGGTCAGGCGCAGAAGCTGTGGGCGCTGCGCGAGAACCTCACCGAAGCGCAAGCCCTGGATGGCAAGCAGGTCAAGCACGACATCTCGATACCGATCTCGAGAATCCCGGAGTTCATCGACGCCGCAGAGGCCGCGCTCGCGCACGAGTTCCCCGGGGTGCGGATCGTGAACTTCGGCCACGTCGGGGACGGCAACCTGCATTTCAACGTGGCACCGCCGCCCGGCATGGACGAAGATGCGTTCATGGACAGAATGCGGTCGGTGAATCAGATCGTGCACGACACGACCGCACGACTGGGCGGATCGATCAGCGCCGAGCACGGCCTCGGCGTCTACAAGCGCGAGGAGATCCTGCGCTACAAGTCGCCGCTCGAAATGGAGATCATGCGCTCGATCAAGCGGGCCATCGATCCGCTCGGGATCATGAATCCGGGCAAGGTGCTCTGATCTGCCGTTACGGACGTTTCGTTGCGGTAGAATTGCGCGCGCCCGGAGAGGTGGCCGAGTGGTTGAAGGCGCACGCCTGGAAAGCGTGTGTACGGTAATACCGTACCGAGGGTTCGAATCCCTCTCTCTCCGCCACGAATAGGCACGCGTGCGCAGGCCGGCTTGCGGCGCGCCACCAACCGACCTCAGCAATGCTCGATCTCGCCATCCGCAACGCAATGATCATCGATGGCCTCGGCAGCCCGCCGCGGCACGGTGATCTTGGCGTGCAGGGCGGCCGAATCGCGGTCGTGGGTACTGGAGTCGGCAAGGGCGTCCGGGAGGTGGACGCCGACGGACGCGCGCTCGCGCCGGGGATCATCGACAACCATACGCACTACGATGCGCAGATCACCTGGGATCCGACGCTGGCGCCCTCGCCGGCGCTGGGCGTGACGACCACGGTCATCGGGAATTGCGGGTTCACGATCGCACCCTGCAGACCCGCGCAGCGGGACATCACGCTCCGCCACCTGACCCATGTCGAAGGAATGTCGCTGGACGCCCTGCGGCAAGGCGTGCGCTGGGAGTTCGAGTCCTTTCCCGAGTATTTCGGAATGCTGGAGCGGCGTGGCGTCGTGCCCAACGTGGCGGGCTTCGTCGGGCATTCTTCGGTGCGATCGTGGGTCATGGGCGAGGACGCGGTGGAGCGCGCCGCAACGGAGGCCGAAATCCAGGCGATGCGCGACATCGTGGCCGAAGCGATGCGCGCCGGGGCGGTGGGCTTTTCGACGAGCACCTCGCCCGCGCACAACGGCGAAGGCGGCACGCCGATGCCCTCGCGGCTTGCCGACGAGCGCGAGGTGCGGGCGCTCGTGGGCGCGGTCGGCGAGGCCGGGCGCGGTGTGTTCATGCTCACCAAGGGCGGCCATACGCGGATGGATTTTCTCGAATCCCTCGCCCGGGATACTGGGCGGCCGGTCATCGTCGCCGCGCTCTTGCACAACCGCACCAATCCCGACGCCGTGTTCGGGGACATGCGGGCGATCGCGGCGGCGCGCAGCCGTGGAAACCGCCTCTACGGCGCGGTCTCGGCGTGTGTGCTGACGTTCGACTTCACGCTGGCCGATCCCTATCCGCTCGAGGGTCTGCAGGCTTGGCAGCCTGCGTTGGCGGCGACAGGAGATGCGTTGCGGACAACGCTCGCCGACACGACGTTTCGGCGTGCGATCAAGGAAGAGCTCGCGCGGCCCGCGACATTCCGCATCTTCAACGGCGAATGGGAAGAGATATTCGTGGTCGAGACGCGCGACCAGCGCCACCGCTGGATGGAGCACCACTCGCTGGCGGAGCTCGCGCAGACGATCGGGAAGCACCCGCTGGACTTGATGCTCGATCTCGCCCTGGACGAGGACCTGAAGACGGTCTTCGTGGCCACGACCCTGAACTCCGACGAGAATGCGGTCGGCAGGCTGATCTTGGACGAGAACAGCCTGGTGTCCCTGTCCGATGCCGGCGCGCATCTCACATTCTTCTGCGATGCCGGCTTCGGATTGCACGTGCTCGGTCACTGGGTCAGGGAGCGGCGCCTGATGCCGATCGAAGCGGCGGTCCGCAAGCTGACCAGCGATCCGGCCGACGTGTTCGGCATGCGCGACCGCGGGCGCCTCGTGCCCGGCGCCTGGGCGGATCTGCTGCTCTTCGATCCGGCCACGGTCGGTCGCGGGGCCAAGGAACGGGTGTTCGATCTGCCGGGCGGCGCACCGCGACTGACGACGCCCGCAATCGGCGTATATGGTGTGTGGGTGAACGGCGCGCAGGTTGCCGACCAGTCCGGCATCCTGGAGGGCTGCGGCCGACCGGGCAAGCTGCTGCGTTCGTTCGGCGATTGAACTCGAAACCCTGCGAAAGCATGATTCGGTTTGAGGATCGACCAGTGGTGAAATAAGTAGGCTTGGCGCTGGTTTGGAGACATCGGTTCGAGAATAGGAGAGGTTGGGCATGAAGCCGCGCGGAACCCGCTTGGCCGCATCGGTGCGCACGAGCGACGGCGTGAGCGGGGTGTATTCCGTTTATCCGGGAGACGAGCCCAAATCGATCGCGTCGATCGAGCCGGTGAACTGGGACAAGCCGCCCGCCGGGAAAATCGTCGAGGGTGCCTTCACGGTCATCGGCGAGCTCGGCATGACCGGACAGATCATCCTCCTGAACGGGTACCAGTGGGAGGCGCTGACCAAGGCGAAACTCGAGAATCATTTCTACGCCGCGATACTCTGGGGCGGCAGCCCGCTGAAGGTCGTGGACGACGCCCAGCTGATCAACAAGCGTAAAGCCTGAACCGCCGCGCGTGATCGTCCCGGAGCAAACATGCGCTGCGCTCGGGGCGCACGGCTTTGAGGCGTGCCTGACCCGAGTCCAGTCGGCGGTCCAGGTCACCCTTGCGACGGGATCGGTCAATTTCTCCGCATTGCCAGGCCGGCACGGGTGCATGCGGCCCGCCGTAGGGGTATGATCACAACCCGTCGTGGTCGGCCAGCGGGCCGACCCCAACCTGTCGTGGTGACAAGAACGGGACGCGATGGCTCGCAAGACTGGCGATTACCGCGCTGAAGACATTGAAATCCTTGAGGATCTCTCGCCGATCCTGCATCGGCCGGGCATGTACACGGACCCGGTCAACCCCAATCACGCGCTCGTCGAGGCGATCGACAATGCATCGGACGAAGGCCTGGCGGGCTTCGCCAAGTCGATCTCGGTCGTGTTGCACGAGGACGGATCGGCTGCCGTGGAGGACGACGGTCGAGGCATTCCGGTCGATCTGCACCCCAAGAAGAAGATTCCCGCGGTGCAGGTGATTTTCACGACCCTCCACTCGGGGGGGAAGTTCCGCAAGACCGACAAGGACTCCGTCTACCGGATCGCGGGCGGCCTGCACGGTGTCGGCGTGTGCGTGACCAACGCGCTCGCGAAGCGACTCGAAGCCGAGGTGAAGCGGGACGGCGCGCTCTACCGGTTGGTATTCGCCGACAACGGCAAGGTCAAGGAGCCCCTGAAAAAGGTTCGCAGCGTGAGCCCGCGCGACACCGGCACGCGGATCCGGTTCTGGCCCGACCCGAAGTACTTCGACTCGCCGAAGATCGTTCAGCAGGACATCGCGGTGCTGCTGCGCGCGAAAGCGATGCTGCTTCCGGGCGTGAAGTTCACGCTGGGAATCGAGAAGAACGGCAAGATTGCCGAGACCACCTGGCAGTTTCCCGACGGGATACGAGGCTACTTCCGCGATGCGATGACGGCGCGCGATGCGGTCGCCGATGCGTTCTTCGGCGAGCGCTACATCGATGCGCAGTCGGAATCAGACAGCTTCGCGGAAGGCGAGGGCGCGCTCTGGGCGATAGCGTGGGCGCGGGACGGCGATATCGTCGCGGAATCCTACGTCAACATGATTCCCACGCGCCTCGGCGGCACGCATGTGTCGGGTTTGCGGGAGGGCGCGTACAACGCGATCAAGAGCTTCATCGATCACCATGCGATGGGCCAGCGGGGGCTCAAGGTCGTTCCCGAGGACGTCTGGTCGCGCGCCTCCTACGTGCTCGCAGTGAAGATGCTCGATCCGCAGTTCAAGGGGCAGGTGAAGAACGAGCTCATCTCGCGCGACGCCGTGAAGCTCGTGGCGCAGATGATGCGGGACCCCTTCGAGCTCTGGTTGAATCAGCACGTCGAGGAGGGGAAGCGCATCGCCGAGCTGGTGATCGCCCAGGCGCTGGCGCGCACCCGCGCCGCGCAGAAGGTCGAGCGCCGCAAGATCTCGGGGGTCGCGATCCTGCCCGGCAAGCTCACGGACTGTGCCTCGGACGACCCGGAGCGAAACGAGCTTTTCATCGTCGAGGGCGACTCGGCGGGGGGCTCGGCAAAGCAGGCGCGCGACAAGGAGTTCCAGGCCGTGCTGCCGCTCAAGGGCAAGCCGAAGAACACCTGGCAGGACAGCGCGGAATCGCTGTACGCCAACAAGGAGATCGAGGCGATCGCGCTGGCGATCGGCGTCGAGCCGCACAAGCTCGGGGACGCGATCGATCTGGGCGGGCTGCGGTACCGCAAAGTCGTGATCCTGGCCGACGCGGACGTCGACGGCTCGCACATCCAGGTGCTGCTGCTCACGCTCTTCTTCCAGCACTTTCCCAAGCTCATCGAGCAGGGCAGCGTGTTCGTCGCGCAACCGCCGCTCTTTCGGATCGACGTCCCCTCGCAGGGCAAAGGCAAGCCGGCGCGCAAGCTCTACGCGCTCGACAAGCAGGAGCTCGCGGCAATGGAGGAAAAACTCGGGGACGAAGGCGTGCGCGAGGGCGCCTGGACAGTGAGTCGGTTCAAGGGTCTGGGCGAGATGAGCCCGGAGCAGCTCTGGGAAACCACGCTCAACCCCGACACGCGCCGGATGCTGCCCGTGCGCGTCGAGGACGGCATGCTGGATGCCGACCGCAACGTCTTCAACATGATGATGGCGCGCGAGAACTCGCAGGCGCGGCGTGAGTGGATGGAGACCTTTGGCAATCTCGTGGATGCCGACATCTCGTAGAAAGCGCGGCGTGGACGAACAGAAAGACCTCTTCGGGGCCTCGGGCGACGACACTGCCGTGGCCGAACGCGCGCCGAGAAAGGGCGCCAAGGCGGGGGCGCCGGTTGCGCCTGGTGGCGCATCGGGTGGATCGGGCGGATCGGGCGGAACGCGACTCCCGCCGAACTTCGCGCCCATGACGGGCGAGTTCGGCGAGTCCTTGCCGCTCGGGCAGTACGCGGCGTCCCAGTACCTGCAGTACGCGATCGCGACCGTGAAGGACCGCGCGCTCCCGCGCGTCGCCGACGGCCAGAAACCGGTACAGGCGCGGATTCTCTTCGCGATGTGGGAGCTCGGTGGTCGGGCGGGCACACCGCGCAAGAAGTCCGCGCGCGTGGTCGGTGACGTGCTCGGCAAGTTCCACCCGCATGGCGATGCGTCCGTCTACGACGCCCTGGTGCGTCTGGCGCAGGACTTCACCATGCGCTATCCGCTCATCGACGGCGAGGGGAACTTCGGATCGCGCGATGGCGACGACCCGGCCGCGATGCGCTACACGGAGGCGCGGCTGACGAAATTCGCCGAGGTGCTGCTGGCGGAGCTCGGCAGCGGCACGGTCGATTTCGCGCCGAACTACGACGGCAGCATCGAAGAGCCGGAAGTCCTTCCGGCGCGGCTCCCGGTCGTGTTGCTCAACGGCTCCTCGGGTATCGCGGTCGGCATGGCCACCGAGGTCCCGAGCCACAACCTGAACGAAGTGGTGCAGGGCGCGATCGCGATGATTCGTGACCCGGGCATCAGCGTCGCCGGGTTGATGCGGCACATCAAGGGCCCCGATTTCGCGGGCGGCGGTCAGATCATCACGCCGCGCGCCGAGATTCGCGCGGCCTACGAAAGCGGTCGCGGCTCGGTGCGAGTTCGTGCCCGGTGGACACTCGAGCGCCTCGCCCGCGGGCAGTGGCAGGTCGTCGTGCACGAGTTTCCGCCCGGCGCTTCGGCGCGCAAGGTGCTCGAGGAGATCGACGCGATCACGAACCCGCAGCCGCGCGCGGGCAAAAAGTCGCTCAGCGCGGACCAGACCCGCGAGAAGCAGCTCATGCTCTCGATGCTCGACCGGGTGCGCGACGAGTCGGATCGGGCCCATCCCGTGCGTCTGGTGTTCGAGCCCAAGACGTCGCGCATCGACGAGACCGAGTTCGTGAACCTCCTGCTCGCGAAGACGAGCATGGAGACGAACGCGTCCGTGAACCTGGTCATGGTGGGCCTCGACGGCCGGCCGGCCGGCAGGAGCCTCAAGGACGTGCTCCGCGACTGGCTGGAATTCCGGTTCGCGACGGTCACCCGGCGCACGCGCTTCCGGCTCGACAAGGTGCTCGACCGGATCCACATCCTCGAAGGGCGCCTGATCGTCCTGCTGAACGTGGACAAGGTCATCAAGATCATCCGGAACGCGGACGACCCGAAGCGCGAACTCATCAAGGCTTTCAAGCTGACCGAGCGTCAGGCGGACGACATACTCGAGATCCGGCTGCGGCAACTCGCCAAGCTTGAGCACATCAAGGTCGAAACCGAGCTCGGCGACCTGCGCAAGGACAAGAAGGGTCTAGAGAAAGTGCTCGGAAGCCGCAAGGCGCTCGAGGCGCTGGTCATCGAGGAGCTCCAGCAGGACGTCGATGCGTTCGGCGACAAGCGGCGCACGAAGCTCGAGTAGTCGGAAAAGGCGGCCGTGGAAGTGCCGGTGATCGACGAGCCGGTGACGGTGATCTTCTCGAAGAACGGATGGGTGCGCGTGCGCCAGGGGTGGCAGGTCGATCCTGCGGGACTGTCCTTCAAGGAAGGCGACTCGCTGCAAGCGCTGATTCTCTGCCGCACGGTGGATCCAGTGATATTCCTGGACTCGAACGGTCGCGCATACACGGTGCAGGCCGGCGAGCTTCCTCCGGCGCGCGGGGACGGCGCGCCGGCCTCGTCGCTGGTCGACTTGCAGGAGGGCGGTCGCATCGTCCAGTGCGCTGGAGGTCGACCTGAGACCCGTCTGCTCGTGGCATCGAGCGGCGGTTACGGCTTCCTGTGCACGATCGCGGACATGGTCTCGAATCGCCGCGCCGGGCGCGAGTTCATGTCGGTGGAGGCGGGCGAGGTGCCACTCGCCCCCGCCGTCTACGCGGAGGCGCGGGGCAATTACGTGGCGGCCGTCGCCGAGCAGGGACGTCTGCTCACGTTCGATATCGCGGAAATGCGGCAGATGACGCGCGGCCGTGGCGTGATCGTGATGGGGCTCGAAAAGGACGAGAAGCTGATCGCGGTGGCCGTTACGAACGAGAAGGAGCTGATCGTCGCAGGCGTCGGTCGCGGCGGCAAGGAAAAAGAGGTGCGGCTCGCCGGAGAAAAGCTCGCACACCACTTCGGTCACCGCGCGCGCATGGGCCGTGTGCTGCCCGACAAGCTGAAGCCGCGCGCGCTCAAGCTGCGCGCGCAGTCCGATCCGTCGGCCGCAGGGCGCTAGCCGCGAACCACTGGCATTGCCGGGCTCCCCGGGCTCATTTATCCTGCGCGGCGTCCACGTGGGTTCGGCGTGGCGTGCCAGGAGACGCGGATGCGCGAAGTCGGAGTGTTTGACGATCTGAACCCCTTGCCGCGCCTGTTGATGGGGCCCGGCCCGATCACGGCCGATCCGCGCGTGCTGCGCGCCATGTCGGCGCAGCTCCTCGGCCAGTTCGACCCGCAATTCAGGGCGTACATGGGCGAGACGATGGCGCTCTATCGGCAGATCTTCGAGACCCAGAACCGCTGGACGATGCTTGTCGACAGCACGGCGCGCGGCGGGATCGAATCGGTGATGGTCTCGCTGATCGAACCCGGGGATCGGGTGCTCATCGGCGTGTTCGGGCGCTTCGGTCAGCTCAAGTGCGAGATCGCGCGCCGTTGCGGCGCGGACGTGAGGACGGTGGCGACGCAGTGGGGGACCGTGTTCTCGCCCGAGCAGATCGAGGCCGCCGTGAAACAGCATCGTCCCAAGC
Source organism: Burkholderiales bacterium (assembly GCA_041617635.1). Taxonomy (GTDB): domain Bacteria; phylum Pseudomonadota; class Gammaproteobacteria; order Burkholderiales; family SG8-39; genus JAABRB01. The sequence goes on from JBFJOO010000026.1 coordinate 31,694, forward strand.
TGGTGGCGCTTTGCCAGGGCGATACCTCGACCACGATGGCGCAGCCGCTCGCCGAGATCGGCCGAATCTGCCACGCGCACGACGCTTTCCTCTACGTCGACGCCACGGCATCGATCCTCGGCATGCCGTTGCCGGTCGACGCTTGGGAGATCGACGCGTGCACCGCCGGATTGCAGAAGTGCCTGGGGGGGCCCTCGGGGGTTGCGCCGATCACGCTCGGCGACCGGGTTGCGGCGGCGATCTATCGGCGACGCCATATCGAGGAAGGCGTGCGTCCGCCGGATTTCGTTCCCGGGCCGGGGCGGGTCATCGCCTCGAACTACTTCGATCTCGCGATGACGATGGACTACTGGGGCGAAATGGCGCTCAATCACCACACGGAAGCGACAACCATGCTCTACGGGGCGCGCGAGTGCGCGCGCATCGCGCTCCAGGAGGGCCTGTCGAACGTCCACCGGCGGCATGCCCTCGCGAGCCGGGCGCTGGTTGCAGGCCTGCAAGCGATGGGCCTGAGGGTGTTCGGCGACCTCGCGCACAAGATGCCGAACGTCACCGGGGTCTGGATTCCGGAGGGCGCGGACGGAAACCGGGTGCGCGCACGGATGCTCGAGGACTTCGGCATCGAGATCGGCACATCGTTCGGGCCGCTGCAGGGGAAGGTCTGGCGCATCGGCACCATGGGCTACAACGCGCGCAAGGATGCGGTGCTCGTCACGCTCGGCGCGCTCGACGCGGCGCTTGCCGCGGAGGGCGTCAAGCTGCCGCGCGGCGCGGGGGTGGATGCGGCCCGCGACGAGTACCGAAAAGCGGAGGCAGCGTCGGGTGCGAAATGACCGCGCGGCGCGACGTCGTTCCTGCGTATAATCGAGCCGAGGTTCCACGCGTTACCTCACAAATTCGCTGTCGCGCTTTGCGCGGGGGCACCGATCAATGGCGGGCCTCCCCGCACTGCAGCGTGGTGAACCTGGTCAGATCCGGAAGGAAGCAGCCATAGCTACTCACTGCAGGTGCCGGGGTTCAGGCTCGCCACCTCTTTCCGCTGCGTGAGCGCGCCCGGCGCGCGCAGACCCCCGGAGCTCCGCCGGTCGTGGCTGTTCTTGCCGGGTGCCGAGCGGGACGTTCTGCACGCGGCACCGGCCAGCCGGGCCGATGTGCTGATTCAGGAACTCGAGGATTTCACGCCGCCGGAGCGACGGCCGGAGGCACGCCGCCTCGCCGCGGAGCTCTATGCTGCTTGGCGTTCCCGGCGGGCCGTGGCCGGGGTGCGCGTCAATCCTTTGGAGAATGACGGGCTTACTGATCTTGCCGCAGCCATGGCGGGCCGCCCGGACGTCGTCCTGATGTCGAAAGTCGCCACACCGGAGCAGGTGCGCGCGCTGGACGCCGCCGTGTCGCGTCACGAAATGGAGCTTGGATTGGAGATCGGGACAACGGAGCTCGTGCCGAACGTCGAATCGGCAGCCGGCCTGGTGCGCACCATCGACATCGTCAAGGCAAGCCGGCGAGTGACCGCGTGCCTGGTGGCGTCCGAAGACATGGCAGCCGACCTGGGCGCCGAGCGCAGTCGCGAAGGGTTCGAGCTGGCGTATGTTCGCAGCCGGTTCCTGGTGGATTGCGTCGCAGCGGGCGTCGTCGCGATCGATTGCCCGTACACATTCAGCGATGCCGCGGGCGCCGAAACCGACACGCGCTGGGCGCGGCGCCTCGGGTACGTGGCCAAGAGCCTGGTCATGCCCGGGCATGCCGAGACGATCAATCGGGTGCTCACGCCCGCCGCCGAGGAAGTGGACCGCGCCCGCCGCCTGATCCGCGCGTTCGAGGCGGCGCGCGCGAACGGTCTGGACCGCGCGGATTTCGACGGCGCGCTGGTCGAGATTCCGACCTATCAAAACGCGCGGCGCCTGATCGCGCGCGCGGAGGCGCTCGCGCAGGCCGATCGGCCGTAAAACAGGTCCGCTCAACGTCGAGCCGGCAGTTCGGTCTGTTAGAATTTCCGCCATGTCGTATCAGGTGCTTGCCCGGAAGTGGCGGCCGCGCTCGTTTGCCTCGGTGGTCGGGCAGGAGCATGTCGTCACGGCGCTGACTCACGCGCTCGAGCAGCAGCGACTGCATCACGCGTACCTCCTGACCGGGACGCGCGGGGTCGGCAAAACCACCCTCGCGCGAATTCTCGCCAAGGCGCTCAACTGCGAAACGGGGATCACCCCCGAGCCGTGCGGCAAGTGCGCCGCGTGCGAGGAGATAGACGCCGGAAGATTCATCGATCTCATCGAAGTCGATGCGGCCACCAATACGAAGGTCGACGAGATGCGCCAGCTCTTGGAAAGCGCGGTGTATGCGCCGACCCGGGCGCGCTTCAAGATTTACGTGATCGACGAGGTCCACATGTTGTCGACCTCGGCTTTCAACGCGATGCTGAAGACTCTCGAGGAGCCGCCCGAGCACATCAAGTTCATACTGGCGACCACCGATCCGCAGAAGATCCCCGTGACGGTGCTGTCGCGCTGCCTGCAATTCAATCTCAAGCAGATGGTGCCGGGCGCCATCGCGGCCCATCTGCAGGTGATTGCCAAGGAAGAGGGCGTGGCGGCGGACGCCGGCGCGCTGCGACTCATCGCCGGCGCGGCCCGCGGCAGCATGCGCGACGCGTTGTCCGTGCTCGACCAGGCGATCGCATACTGCGGCGGGGCTGTCACCGAGACGGGCGTGCGCAGCATGCTGGGCGCCGTCGACCAGTCCTACCTGTTCGATCTCGCCGAAGCGGTTGCCGCCGGAGACGGCGACCGGCTTTTCGCGGTGGCGGACGCGATGGAAGAACGCAGTCTGTCCTTCGATGGCGCGCTCGCCGAGCTGGCGAGCCTGCTGCATCGAATCGCCCTGGCGCAGGCGGTTCCGGATGCGCTCGACGCGGATGCGCTCGAGCGCGGACGCGTGCTCGAGCTGGCGAGGACCCTCGATCCGGAGATCGTGCAGCTCTATTATCAGATCGCCGTTCACGGACGCCGCGATCTGCCGTTGGCGCCGGACGAATACGCGGGGTTCACGATGGCGCTGATGCGGATGCTGGCATTCCGGCCTGACGCCGCAGAAGCAGCGGACTCACCGGGTCCTACCGCCGCGAAGTCGGCGCACGTGGGCGCGAAATCGGGGGGCACGGGCGCGAGGCCCGTGGGCGCGGGCGAGAAGCGCGCGACCGGGACCAAGCGTGCGCCGCCGAGCGAGTGGCCGAAGCTGGTTCACGAGCTCAAGGTCACCGGAGCCACTCGGCAGCTCGCGGAGCGGAGCGAGCTCGCGGCGCTCACGGATCAGCGCGTCGAGCTGCGCCTGCCGTCCGACGCGAAATATCTCGCGGAGAAGGTTTATGTCGACAAGCTCAAGGCGGCATTGCAGGAGCGTCTGGGCGCGCCGGTCGCCCTTTCGATCGTGATCGGCGAGACGAGCGGAAATTCCGTGGCCGCGCTGAAGGAAGGGGAGCGCAAGGCGCACCAGCAGCAGGCGCACGCATCGATCCAGGAAGATGCGTTCGTGCGCGACCTCGTCGAGCAGTTCGACGGCTCGGTCGTCGACTCCTCCATCAAACCCAACCCGTGAGCGGAGACGCGACATGATCAACAAGGGACAGCTGGCCGGGCTGATGAAGCAGGCTCAGCAGATGCAGGACAACATGCGCAAGATGCAGGAGCAGCTTGCGAGCGTGGAAGTCGAGGGCCAGTCGGGCGCCGGTCTCGTGAAGGTCGTCATGACGTGCAAGCACGACGTCAAGCGCGTTACCATCGATCCGTCCCTGCTTGCCGACGACAAGGAGATGCTCGAGGATCTGGTCGCCGCGGCGATGAACGATGCGGCGCGGCGCGTCGAGTCGACCGTCCAGGAGAAGATGGCCGGATTCACTTCGGGGCTCGGGCTGCCTCCCGGGATGAACCTGCCCTTCTGATGAAGCCCTCGGCCCTCGAGGAGCTCATCGAGGCGTTGCGCTGCCTTCCGGGGGTCGGGCCGAAATCCGCACAGCGCATGGCCTACCATCTGCTCCAGCACGACCGGACGGGCGCTCAGCGCCTCGCCGAGACGCTGAGGAACGCACTGGAAACGGTGCACCGCTGCACGCGCTGCAACAACTTCAGCGAATCCGAGGTCTGCACGCTGTGCAGCTCGCCGCGCCGCGATCCGGGGCTGCTCTGCATCGTCGAAACCCCCGCCGACCTGATGATGATGGAGCAGACACTCGCGTACCAGGGCCATTATTTCGTGCTCATGGGCCGTCTCTCGCCACTCGACGGCGTCGGGCCGAAGGAGATCGGGTTGGAGCGGCTGCTCGAGCGAGCGACGGACGGATTGGTGAAGGAGATCGTGATCGCCACCAACTTCACCAACGAAGGGGAGGCGACCGCCCACTACGTCACCGAGATGTTGCGCGAGCGCGGCCTCAAGGTCAGCCGCATCGCGCGCGGAGTGCCGGTGGGCGGCGAGCTCGAATACGTGGACATCGGTACGCTCGCGCAGGCGTACTACGAGCGCCGCCCGGCATAGAGATGACCATGGCGAAGAAGTCGCTCGAAGGTCTCCGGGTGATCGAGCTCGGACAGCTCATCGCTGGTCCGTTTGCCGGGAAGATGCTCGCCGAGTTCGGCGCCGACGTGATCAAGATCGAACCGCCGGACGGCGGCGACCCGCTCCGCAAGTGGCGCAAGCTCTACAAAGACACCTCGCTCTGGTGGTATGTCCAGGCGCGCAACAAGAAATCGGTGACGGCGAACCTGCGCCTGCCCGAAGGCCAGGAGATCGTGCGGCGCCTCGCGCGCGACGCGGACGTCGTGATCGAGAACTTCCGTCCGGGGACGATCGAGAAGTGGGGCCTGGGCTACGACGCGTTGTCCCGCGAGAATCCGGGGCTCGTCATGCTGCGGATGTCGGGCTTCGGCCAGTATGGACCCTACCGGGACCTCGCGGGGTTCGGCGCGATCGGCGAATCGATGGGCGGCATGCGCTACGTCACGGGATACCCGGACCGGCCGCCGGTGCGGCTGAACCTCTCCATGGGCGACTCGCTCGCCGCGCTGCACGGCGTCATCGGCGTGCTGATGGCGTTGCACCATCGCGCGGCGAACGGAGGCAAGGGCCAGGTCGTGGACGTCGCGCTCTACGAGGCGGTGTTCAACATGATGGAGAGCACCCTTCCGGAATTCGACCGGTTCGGCATCACGCGCGAGCGGACCGGCAGCAATCTCACCGGGATCGTGCCGTCGAACACTTATCTCACGAGCGACGGTCATCATGTCGTGATCGGCGCGAACGCCGACAGCATCTTCAAGCGGCTGATGAACGCGATCGGACGCAAGGATCTCGCCGCAGATCCGGATCTCGCGGGCAACGACGGACGCGCGCAACGCGCCGATGAGCTCGACCAAGTGATCGGGGACTGGACCAGCGCGCACGGAGTGGACCACGTCCTGAAGGTGCTGGCGGATGCGCAGGTGCCGAGCGGCAAGATCTACAGCATTGCCGACATCGTCGCCGACCCGCAGTACCTCGCGCGTGACATGATCAGGGAGGCCACGCTTCCGGACGGAACGACGCTGCGGGTGCCGGGCATCGTGCCCAAGCTCTCCGACACGCCGGGCAACCTCGAGTGGGTTGGTCCCGCACTGGGCCAGCATACCGACGAGGTGCTGGCCCAGATCGGCTATTCGCCGAGCGAGATCGCCGCGCTGCGCGAGCGCAAGGCGATCTAGAGCGCTTGCCGCGCCTCCCGATACTGTATAGGATAACAGTATCGCTGTAGAGGCCGGACTCAGCTGCATGGCGCTCAAGACGACTCGCGGTGACCGCGGCGGACCGATCAAGGGGCGCGGGGCCCCTTCGAATGTCGAGGGCCGCTACGAGTCCACCATGCGGGAAGCGATCGACGACGGCTGGGCGGGCGAAGGTGAGATGCCGCCGCGGCTCGAGACGGTGATCACTCCGGAGGCCGCACGATCGATCATCGCTCACAACGAGTCGCCCGACATCCCCTTCGAGCAGTCGATCAATCCGTATCGCGGATGCGAGCACGGATGTGTCTATTGCTATGCTCGTCCGAGCCACGCGTACCTGGGCCTTTCGCCCGGCCTCGACTTCGAGACCCGGATCTTCGCCAAGACCAACGCCGCGGAGCGGTTGCGCAGGGAGCTCTCCGCGCCTGGCTATCGCTGCCGCGTGATCTCGCTCGGCGCGAACACCGATCCCTACCAGCCGGCCGAACGCGAGCTCGGCATCACCCGCTCCATCCTCGAGGTGCTGGGCGAGTTCCAGCACCCGTTCACGATCGTGACCAAGAGCGCGCTCGTGGAGCGCGACGTCGATCTGATCGCCCCCATGGCGGCCAAGCGCCTCGCGCGGGTCTTCTTGTCGGTGACCAATCTCGACGGCGAACTCGCCCGCCGACTCGAACCGCGCGCGGCGGCGCCCTATCGGAGGCTCGAGGCGATCAGGCGGCTGACGGCCGCTGGGGTGCCGTGCGGCGTCCTCGTCGCACCGGTCATCCCGTTCCTCAACGACGGCGATCTTGAATCTATCCTGGAGGCCGCGGCGCAGGCGGGGGCGACCTGGGCGGGTTACATCGTGATCCGGTTGCCGCACGAGGTGAACGGCCTATTCAAGGACTGGCTGGCGCAGCACTATCCGTTGCGCGCCGGCCGGATCCTGGCCCGGATTCGCGATTTGCGCGGCGGGCGGGACAACGACCCGCGCTTCGGCACCCGGATGAAGGGGACCGGGGAGTATGCGGAGCTCGTTCGGCGGCGATTCGAGGCCGCCTGCCACAGGGTCGGCCTCGAGACGGGAGGGCGCACGGACCTCGATACCGCGGCGTTTCGCGTCCCGGCGCAGTCCGCCCAGCTCCCGCTCCTCTAGACGCACCGCCCGCTGCGTTGACAGTGGGAGGTCGGTGTGTGAGCATCTCCGCCGCTGCGACGCACCACCCACCCGCAGGTTTCGATTCGCCCGACCGGCGTGAAGCCGATCGCGGCGACCGCAAAGGTCACGGAGGAGATCATGTCGAACTTTATTCGCTTTACTGGCGCGGTGCTCGCGCTGGCCATCGCCAATTTCGCATCGGCCCAGGGCAAGCCGGAGAAACCCGACGTCCATATCGCCGTCGGCGGAAAGGCGGCGCTGTACTACCTGCCGCTCACGATCACGGAGCAGCTCGGCTACTTCAAGGATGAGGGCCTCGACGTCAAGATCAGCGACTTCAAGGGCGGCTCCGCGGCACTGCGCGCCGTGGTGGGCGGAAGCGCGGACGTCGTCGCGGGCGCCTACGAGCACACCATCAACATGCATGCGCGGGGCCAGAAGTTTCAGGCATTCGTGCTCCAGGGCCGGGCGCCGCAGATCTCGATCGGCGTCTCCACCGCCAAAGTGCCCAACTACAAGTCGCCCAAGGACCTGAAGGGCCTGAAGATCGGAGTGTCCGCCCCCGGTTCGAGCACGAACATGTTCGCGAACTACGTCCTCGAGAAGGGCGGACTCGGGCCGAAGGACGTGTCGTTCGTCGGAGTGGGAACCGGATCCGCCGCAATGTCCGCCATCCAGAGCGGGCAGGTGGATGTCATCTCGAACGTCGATCCGATCATGACGATGCTCGAGAAGGAAGGCACGATCAAGGTGATTTTCGAGTCGCGCACGCCGAAAGGCACCGAAGGGGTCTTCGGTGGGCCGATGCCGGCGGCGAGCTTCTATGCGCCGGTGGAGTTCGTGGAGAAGAATCCGAACACGGTGCAGGCGCTCACGAACGCCATTGTGCGGGCGCTGCTCTGGCTCGAGACGGCCACGCCGCAGCAGATCATCGGGACGGTCCCCGAGTCCTACCAGCTCGGCGACAAGGCGATGTACCTGTTCGCCTATGACAATGTGCGTGACGCGATGTCCAAGGACGGCCTGATTCCGGAGGCGGGCGCCAAGACCGCGCTGAAGGTGCTCAAGGCGTCGAACCCGAAGGTGGACTACTCCAAGGTAAACCTCGCCGAGACGTACACCAACCAGTTCGCGCAGAACGCGCTGAAGAAGTACAAGAAGTAGACCTCGATCCAGCGCTTTCCGATGTCCGGTGTCCCGGCGCTCTCGCTGGAGAGCATTACCTGCACGTTTGTCGCGCGCGAAGACCGCAGCAAGCGGTACACGGCTGTCCGGGACACGACGCTCGTAGTCGCGGCGGGCGAGTTCGTGTCGGTCGTCGGCCCGACCGGGTGCGGCAAGTCGACGTTGCTGAACGTAGCTGCGGGACTGCTCGAGCCTTCGACCGGCTCCGTGACCGTGCTGGGGGAACCGCTACGGGGGATCAACGCGCGCGCGGGATATCTCTTCCAGCAGGATGCGCTGATGCCGTGGCGCAGCGCGCTCGACAACGTCACGGCAGGTCTCGAGTTCCGCGGCGTGGATCGCGCCGAGGCGCGGACCCGAGCGGAGGAATGGCTGGCGCGCGTGGGCTTGCGCGGATTCGGTGATCGCTATCCCCATCAGCTCTCCGGCGGGATGCGCAAGCGCGTCGCACTGGCGCAGACGCTCATCCTGAATCCCGAGATCCTGCTCATGGACGAGCCGTTCTCCGCGCTCGATATCCAGACGCGGCAGCTCATGGAGAACGAGCTGCTCGACCTCTGGTCTTCGGACCGCAAGTCGGTGGTGTTCATCACCCACGATCTCGAGGAAGCGATCGCGCTTGCCGATCGCGTGGTGGTCCTTTCCGCGGGTCCGGAGACCAGGCCGATCGGCGAGTACGCGATCGACCTGCCGCGGCCGCGCGACGTGGCGGAGATCCGCCTGACGCCACGCTACATCGAGCTGCATACCGAGATCTGGCACCGGATGAAGGACGAGGTGCTCAAAGGCTATGCCCAACAGCAGAAGTGACGAGTCGCTCTGGAAGCGTGTCGCGCCGAGCGCGCGCAATCTGCGCGTGTACCAGGTTCTCGTGCTGGTGGCGTTTTTCGGGGGCTGGTATGTGCTGACGAGCCCGACGTTGCTGCCGCCGATCTACTTCGACCAGGCGAACAAGGCGGCGTTCTTCTTCGGCGAGCCGCAGAAGGTGATTGCCCGGATCTGGACGTGGTTCATCACCGATGCCGACATCTATCGCCACCTGTGGGTGACGCTGCTCGAGACCCTCATGGCATTCGTGATCGGCACGGTATCCGGCCTGATCGTCGGGCTTTGGCTTGCGCTGGTGCCGGTCGCGTCCGCGATCCTGGATCCCTACATCAAGGCCCTGAACTCGATGCCGCGGGTGATTCTCGCGCCGATATTCGCAGTGTGGTTCGGGCTGGGGATGGCGTCGAAGGTGGCGCTTGGCGTGACCCTCGTGTTTTTCATCGTTTTCTTCAACGTTTACCAGGCGGTCCGCGAGGTGAGTCCCGTCGTCCTGGCAAGCGCCCGCATGCTGGGCGCGACGTCCCGCCACTTGCTGCGGCACGTCTACCTGCCGAGCGCGACGAGCTGGGTGTTCGCAAGCCTGCATAATTCCGTGGGGCTCGCGTTCGTGGGGGCGGTGGTCGGGGAGTATCTGGGGTCGTCCGAGGGGGTGGGATACCTGATCCTGGAAGCGGAGGGGGTGTTCGACATCAACACCGTTTTCGCGGGGATCCTCGTCCTGACGGCGTTTGCGCTTGTGCTCGACTGGCTGGTTACAGTGGCCGAGACGCGGCTCATGGTCTGGCAGCCGCGCAGCGGGGAAACCGAGCGCCTCTAGTCGCGCGCGGGTGGTCGCTGCACCGCAAAAAAGTTTGACAGTGCATTCCGCAAGTCCTTATAATCCCGGGTCTCGACAGTCGCGGGGTGGAGCAGTCTGGCAGCTCGTCGGGCTCATAACCCGAAGGTCGTAGGTTCAAATCCTGCCCCCGCAACCAAGTCCCCGTCCCGGGGTAGTCGATCCGCTCTTTAAAAATCAAACAGCCGATAGGTGTGGGCGCTGCGGGAACGTGCGCACGCACGGTGTTGTTGCAGTCGTTGCAGTCTTTGCGATGGTTGCGATCATGCCGCGTGAGCTCAAGTAATCTCGTAGTGCTCGCACCAAAAAGTGAAGACGGGTCTCTTTCCTCGGAAAGAGCTCTGTTGATTCACCTTTGAGTGAGCACGCGGGCGCCTAGTCCAAAGCTGGCGCCCGACTCGTTGCCGGCGAACCTTCGGGTCCGCAGGCGGCGATCGCAATAGGATCTAAACTGAAGAGTTTGATCCTGGCTCAGATTGAACGCTGGCGGCATGCTTTACACATGCAAGTCGAACGCGAAAGCGGGGCAACCCGCAAGTAGAGTGGCGAACGGGTGAGTAACACATCGGAACGCGCCCTTTAGTGGGGGACAACGCCGAGAAATCGGCGCTAATACCGCATACGCCCGAGAGGGGAAAGCGGGGGACCGCAAGGCCTCGCGCTGTTGGAGCGGCCGATGTCCGATTAGCTAGTTGGTGGGGTAATGGCTCACCAAGGCGACGATCGGTAGCTGGTCTGAGAGGATGATCAGCCACACTGGGACTGAGACACGGCCCAGACTCCTACGGGAGGCAGCAGTGGGGA
>JBFJOO010000027.1:0-41940 GCA_041617635.1 Burkholderiales bacterium
CGTGTGTTGACTGCCCGCCGCAAACCGGGTCACCCGCAGGAGGGCGTTTGCGGCCGTAGGCGCCGGACGGGCATGGCCGCTGACCGCGCTATCGCGCGGTCCGTGAATCGCTACTTGCGACGCTGCAGCGATAGGCGTTAGGCCGCTTCCTTGACGGACGGCAACCCCGCGAGCGCCATCGCAAGCTCTTTCTCGTCGTAGTCCTGATCGGTGAGCTTGCCCGCGAAGTAGTCCATGTAGGCCTGCATGTCGAAGTGGCCGTGGCCGCAGAGGTTGAAGAGGATGACGCGGCTCTTGCCTTCGTCACGGCACTTGATCGCCTCGTCGATCGCGCCCTTCACCGCGTGATTCGCCTCCGGTGCCGGCAGGATCCCCTCGGCACGCGCGAACTGTACGCCGGCGTCGAAGCACGTCGTCTGGTGATAGGCAATCGCGTCGATCAGCCCGAGCTGCTTGATATGGCTCACGATCGGCGACATGCCGTGATAGCGGAGACCGCCGGCGTGAAATCCGGGCGGCGTGAACGTCGAACCGAGCGTGTGCATCTTCACGAGCGGCGTGAGATGGCTGGTGTCGCCGAAGTCGTAGGCGTACTTGCCGCGCGTGAGGCTTGGGCATGCAGCCGGCTCCACCGCGATGATCTTCACCTTCTTTCCGCCACGCAGCTGCGCGCCCAGGAAGGGAAAGGCGATGCCAGCGAAATTCGATCCGCCGCCGGTGCAGCCGACGACGATGTCGGGATAGTCGCCGGCCATCTCCATCTGCGCCATCGCTTCCTGCCCGACGACGGTCTGGTGCAGCAGCACGTGGTTCAGCACGGAGCCGAGCGCGTATTTCGTGTCGTCACGCTGTGCAGCGACCTCGACGGCCTCCGAGATCGCAATGCCGAGCGACCCCGGATGGTCCTTGCGCTTCTCGAGGATCGCCTTGCCGGACTGCGTTTGCGGCGAAGGCGAGGGAATGCACGTCGCGCCGTAGGTCTCCATCAGCGCGCGGCGATAAGGTTTCTGGTCGTAGGACACCCGCACCATGAAGACCTGCACCTCGAGACCGAAGAGCGCGCCCGCGAAGGCGAGCGACGAGCCCCACTGCCCGGCGCCGGTCTCGGTCGACAGTCGCTTGACGCCCTCCTGCTTGTTGTAGAACGCCTGCGCGACCGCAGTGTTCGGCTTGTGGCTGCCGGCGGGGCTCACGCCCTCGTACTTGTAGTAGATCTTCGCCGGCGTCTGCAGGGCCTTTTCGAGTCGCCGCGCACGAAAGAGCGGGCTCGGACGCCACTGCTTGTAGATCTCGCGCACGGGCTCGGGAATCTCGATCTCGCGCTCCGCGCTCACCTCCTGCATGATGAGCGCCATCGGAAAGAGCGGCGCCAGATCGTCGGGCCCGATCGGTTGGCCCGTGCCCGGATGCAGCACGGGCGAGAGCGGCTTGGGCAGATCTGCCGCGATGTTGTACCAGTTCTTCGGAATGCGCGACTCGTCGAGGATGTACTTGACTGTGTCGGACATGGCTCTCCTCCTATGTGGTGCACGATGCGGTCCGCGGCGCGGGCTGCGTCCAGTGTACCGCCAGCCGAGCGCAGCCGGGCAGCCCGCCCGGCTCGACGATCCCGCTAAGCTACGCCATGTGGAGGGACGTGCGCTCGCAGAAACCTGAGATTGTTGATCCAGGTTACATGCGGCAGGACCGCGACGTGCGCCGGACTCACCCGGAGCGGCCGAATCGCGCGGGATCGAGCGCCGCGAGGAGGCGCGCGGAGACCGGCGCCGGCTCGCCCTCGAGGACCGCTGCCAAGGCCTCGCCGCACAACAGCGGGCTGATGAGCCCGCGCGAGCCATGGGCGGTGCTCACGCACAGCCCGGCTCCGGGATCCACCTCACCGGCCAGTGGCAGGCGGTCGGGGCTGGTGCAGCGCACGGCAGCGCGGCCTGCCAGCTGTGTCGGATCGGCGGCGTCGACGCCGAGCGCGGCCGCCAGGGCGGGCGCCATGGCCACAAGGTCGGCGAGATTCCGCCGGTGCTCCGTTTCGTGCAGCGCAAGGTCGTCGAAGTCGTGCACGAACGTTGCGCCCAGGGTATGGAGTCCCTCGCGTGCCGGCGCAATCGACGCTGCGCCGCACACGACCGCGCGCAGCGCGCGGCTCGCCGGAGTCTCGGCGAGCTGGGTGATCTGACCGCGCACGGCGTGCAGCGGCAGATGCCGCGTCGGTGGAAACCGAGCCGCCTCCGCGGATGCGGCAACCACCACGACCGGCGCGCTTGCGTCAGCGCCGCTCGCCCCGATCGCCCGCCATTCGCCATTCGCGGCGCGCTCGAGCGCGACCACTTCCGCGCCAGTCCGGACTTCGATGCGCGGATGCGCTGCGAGCGCACGCACGAGCGCGCCCGGGTGCGCCCATCCCGCACCGGGAAAGAAGAGTCCGCCGGCGGGCAGATCGATCCCCGCGATCGCAGCCGCCTCGGCGCGATCGACTTGGCGAACGAGCGAGGCCGGCAATTCGGCTTCGATCGCCTCGGCTTGGCGCGCGGCGGTCTTCTCGTCCAACGCCAATTGCAGCACGCCGCACGCGCGCCACGTGTCGTCGCCTTGCGGAAGCAGGGCACTCAGCATGCGCACGCTGTATTGGAGCCCGGCGAGCGTGAGTTCTCCGAGCAGCGTCGGGCGGCTCGCGAGCCGCGCGTAGAGCACGCCCTGCGGATTGCCGGATGCCCCCGCCGCGAGCGCTGCGGCGCGCTCGAGGAGCGTGACCTGCCAGCCACGCGTTGCCAGGCTCCAGGCAGACGAGGCCCCGGCGAGTCCTCCGCCGATGACGATGGCGCGGCGCGCGGCCGGCGCGCGCCCGACCGGCATCGATTCGCTTTTCCGTTCGCCGATCAGCATTTCCCGCTTGCGGCCGAAACCCGGCGCCTTGTCGACCAGGAATCCGGCCGCCTGCAGTCCGTCTCGCACTACCGCGGCAACGCTGTACGTCGCCACTGTCGCGTCGACACCCGAGCGCGCACCGATCGCGCCGAGCAGGGTCGCCGTCCACATCTCGGGATTCTTCGCCGGCGCGAACCCGTCGAGGAACCAGGCGTCGCAGCGTCCGGCGAGCTCGCCGATCATCGCCTCGGCATCGCCAATCGCAAGCGTCAAGAGCACGCGGCCATTTGCAAAATGAAATCGGTGCCAGCCGGGTGCAAACGCGCTGTACTGTGCGACGAGCGCTTGCGCGTAGGGCGCGAGCTCGGGCCAGAGGGCCAGCGCACGCGCGAGATCATCCGGGGCAAGGGGAAATCGCTCGAAGCTGACGTAACACAGCACGGCGTCTCCGGGCGCAACGCTTTCCCACAGCCGCCAGGCCGCGCAGAAATTGAGGCCGGTTCCGAAACCCGTTTCGCCGAGTGTGAATCGCGCGCCCGGAGGTAGTGTCGCCCAGCGCTCGTGCAGCCGGTTCCCTGCCTGGAAGACGTGCCGCGACTCGTCGATGCCCGAGTCGCGCGAGAAGTAGATGTCGCCGAAGCGGCGCGAGACCGGGTGGCCGTCCCGCCAGTCGAGTTCCGTGTCGGTCACGGCGGTCACGGCTTCACCGTGCGAAGAGCGCGCTCGCGAGCACGTAAAGTCCAAAAGTGCCGAGCAGGAGGCCCGACACCCGGTTCACCCAGACGAGCGCGGTGCGCGGCACGCGCGCGCGGAGCGCGCTCACCGTTCCAGCGAGCAGCATCCACCACAGCATCGATCCGGCGAACACGCCCAGCGTGAGCATGCCTGCCGCCGTGCCGCCGCCCATGGCGCCGACGAGGCCGAGACCCGCAAACACCGCGGCGAAGGAGAGGATCGTGGTCGGGTTCGCAGCCGTGAGCAGAAATGTCGCGGCGAACGTCGGAACGAAACCGCGTCCCCCGGTCTCGGCAGGCCGGTCGGCCGGCCGGGCGCGAAACGCGCGCACGCCCAGCCAGAGAAGCGCCGCGCCGCCAACGAGGGCGAGCGGATGCTGAAAGTCGAGGAGCAGCGCCGCGACCGCGGTGATGCCGAATGCCGCCAGCGCGGCGTACGCAGCGTCTGCCGCCGCGGTGCCGAGACCTCCTGCGACCGCGGGCCAGAAGCCGTGCTCCAGCGCACGACGAAAGCACAGCACGCCGATCGGCCCCACCGGGGCGGCGATCGAGAATCCGAGCAGGAGGCCCTTGGCGAGGAATATCAAGGTGTCGCTCACCGCAGACTCCGTTCAGGTGCCGGCAGTGTACGCTGCGCCTTCAGCGCGCGCGCGCGGCAGCGTGCTCCGGGCGGGACGAGCGCATGCGGAGAAATGCTTTGTGCAGCTCGACCGCAACGAACACGACGCTGGAGAGCGCAATGCAGAGAACGAGGTCCGCGAGGTCGAGCGGCACCGTCCTGAAAACGACGTTCAGCGCGGGGATGTAGATCACCGCCATCTGCAGTGCAAAGGTGACGAGCACGGCGCCGAGCAGGGGAAGGTTAGACAGCGGGCCTTGCGAGAACAACGACTCCTGGTCCGACCGTATCGCGAGCACGTGGCCCATCTGCGACAGCGTGAGGACCGTGAAGGCGATCGTCTGCCACTTCGCCGGATCCATGTGCATTGCCCACGCCTGGGCAACAAGCGTTGCCGCCGCCATGAGCAGACCGACCCACAGGATGTGCTGCCACATGCCCTGCGCGAAAACGCTCTCCTGCGGCGGCCGCGGCGCGCGCTTCATGATCGCCTTGTCGGCAGGCTCCGCGGTCAGCGCGAGTCCCGGCAAGCCGTCCGTGACGAGATTGATCCACAGGATGTGAATGGGCAGCAACGGGATCGGCATGCCGAGGAACGGCGCGAGGAAGATCGTCAGGATCTCTCCGGTGTTGCTCGTCATCGTGTACTTGATGAACTTCCGGATGTTGTCGAAGATCCGCCGTCCTTCCCGGATCGCGGAGACGATCGTGGCGAAGTTGTCGTCGAGCAGGACGAGGCTCGATGCCTCGCGTGCCACGTCCGTGCCGCCGCGGCCCATGGCGATGCCGATATCGGCACGCTTCAGTGCCGGCGCGTCGTTCACGCCGTCGCCGGTCATGGCGACGAATTCGCCTTGCTTCTGGAGCGCACGGACGATGCGGATTTTCTGCGCCGGGTCGACGCGCGCGTAGACACGGATCTCCCGGACCGCGCGTTCCAGGGCTTCGTCCGACAGCCGGGTGAGCTCGGGGCCGGCCACGACGCGTCCGTCGTCGGCAAGGATGCCCAGGCGCGCCGCGATCGCGCGTGCGGTCGCGGGATGGTCGCCCGTGACGAGCACCGGCACGATGCCCGCCGATCGGCACAGCCGGACCGCCTGCTCGGCCTCCGGGCGCGGCGGGTCTTCGAGCCCCACTAGACCGAGCAGCGTCAGCCCGCATTCGATCTCCTCGGGGCGCTCGTTCGATGGCACCTCGGTCCACGCCCGGTACGCGAGGGCGAGCACTCTCAGACCGTCGGCGGCCATGCGCTCGGCCGTATCCAGTACTTGCGGCCGGTCAAGAGGCTTTTCACCGTCCGCCGTGAGCACACTGTTGCACACCGCGATGACGGCCTCGGGGCTGCCCTTGGTGAATGCGACGACGCCGTCCGCACGTCGGTGAATCGTCGTCATCCGCATGCGCTCGGAATCGAATGCAAGCTCCTTCACGCGGGGCGCTTCCGCCTCGAGCGTGTTCTTTTCGAAGCCGGCCTCGGCGGCCGCGGCGAACAGCGCGGTTTCGGTAGGGTCGCCGGAGAGCTCGTCAGCCGCGGCGCGAGTTGCGTCATTGCTGATCGCCATCCCCAGGAGCAGCGTCTGCCACGGCTCGCCGGCACGCGGGCATTCCGAGGATCCGATCCGCCGTCCGTCGGCCATGATCTGCACCGCGCGCATCGTGTTCTGCGTGAGGGTGCCGGTCTTGTCCGAGCAGATGTAGGTGACCGAGCCCAGCGTCTCGACCGCCGGGAGCCGGCGAATCAGCGCGTTTTCGCGCACCATCTTTCTGGCACCCAGGGCGAGGGAGATCGTGACGACCGCGGGCAGTGCTTCCGGTATGGCAGCCACGGCGAGGGTCACTGCGGTCAGGAGCATCAGGAGCATCGGCTCGCCGCGCAGCACTCCGGCGGCAAAGACGATCGCGCAGATTCCCAGCACCACGATCGCAAGGCGCGCGCCGAATTGAGCGAGACGCTTTTGCAAGGGCGTTTTCGAGTCCTCGCCGCCCTCGAGGAGCTGCGCAATCCGCCCCAGCTCGGTTGCCATGCCGGTGGCCACCACCACACCGCGCGCCCGGCCGTACGTGGCGATCGTGCCTTTGTGGGCCATGTTGCGGCGGTCGCCGAGCGAGAGGTCCGCACCTTCGAGCGCGTCTGTGTGCTTCTCGACCGTCAGGGACTCTCCGGTGAGCGCCGCCTCGTTGACCTTGAGCTGAGCGGTTTCCGTGAGTCGCAGATCCGCTGGCACGACGTTTCCCGCCTCGAGCATGACGACGTCGCCCGGCACCAGATCGGTCGCGGGAACGGCGTGCACGGTCCCCTCTCGCGCGACGCGGGCGCTCGTCGCCGCCATTTTTCTGAGCGCCGCGATGGCCCGCTCGGCGCGGTACTCCTGCACGAACCCGATAACGCCGTTGAGAATCAGGATGACGATGATCGCGACGGTGTCCTTCAGGTCGCCAACGATTCCGGACACGATTGCCGCGCCGATCAGCACGACGATCATGAGATCGGTGAACTGATCGACGAACATCCGCCAGACGGGGCGGCGCGCGCGCTCGCGAATGGCGTTGGGACCATGGCGAGCGAGCCGCGCCGCGGCTTCCGGTGTATCGAGCCCTCTCTCGAGGTCCGTGCCGAGCCGCATGCCGATCTCGGCGATGGGCAGGCAGTGGGCGTCGGCGACGCGATCTGGTGTCGGGCTCATGGGCGCAACGAGTCTAGGTCGCAGGGCGCGCGTCGCGTCTGATCCCGAGCAAACGGGATGCATCGCGCCTGCTGGCCGGGCGCCATGCCGGGGGAACGATCAGCCGGCGCGCTGGCCGATCAGGTGAACTGCACCGCGACGCTGCCGAGCGGTCCGAAGTCCGCCCGCAGCGTGTCGCCCTTGTTCGCCCACACGGGCCGGATGAACGACCCGGAAAGAGTGAAGTGACCGGGCTCGAGCACGGTACCGAACTGCGCGACCTTGTTGGCGAGCCACGCGATTCCGAGCGCCGGATGCCCGAGCACCGCAGCGGAGACGCCCGACTCCTCGATGGCCTCGTTGCGATACATCAATCCCGGCACCCAGCGCAGGTCGACGTCGGTCGGGCGCACGGGCCGGCCACCCAGCACCACGGCAGCGGCCGCGCCGTTGTCGGACACGGTGTCGAAAATCTTGCGCGGATTCTGAACGCGCGCGTCGATGACCTCGATCGAGGGCACGACCCACTCGGTCGCGCGCAGCACGTCGAGCAGCCCCACGCCCGGACCCTTGAGCGGCTGGCCGAGCACGAAACCGAGCTCCATCTCGACGCGCGGCACGCAAAAGCTTTCGTGCGCCAGCTTCACGCCGTCGTCGTAGAACATGTTGTCGAGCAGGTGACCGTAGTCCGGCTCGTCGATCTGCGACGAGAGCTGCATCGCCCTGGAGGTGAGGCCGACCTTGTGGCCGCGGACCTTGGCGCCGGCGGCTACCTTTGTGTCGGTCACGATCTGCTGGATGGCGTAGGCGTCTTCGATCGTGATGTCGGGCCAGGTCTTGGACAGCTGCACGACGGGTTTGCGCTCCTTCTCGGCGGTGAGCAGCAGGCCGGCGGCCTTCTTGCGGTCGGCGTCGGAAAGCATGGTGAGGTTCCTCTAATAGATAGCTGTTGCACGTCGCGCCGATGGTGCATTGGCGCGCAGGGTTTCGCAACCGGCGTGAGCCTAGTCCCCGCTCTGGGCGCGACGTAGCAGAGCCGTGCAGTCGACGCTTGCCGGCAACGTCCCGAAGCACGTCCCCCAATCACCCTCCAGGCGGGTGGCGATGAACGCGTCGGCCACTGCGCCCGGGGCATGGCGGACCATCAGGGCGGCCTGCAAGGCGACCGCCATCTCCTCGACGATGCGCCGTGCCCGGACTTCGAGCGTCGCGGCGTCGGTGAGTTCGCGCTTCAGTGCCTCGGCCACGTGCGCGAGCTTGGGCTCGACGGCAGCCGCATCGGCGAGCTCACCGAAGTACGCCTCGACGCAGGCGGGCTCGCGCGCCATGGAGCGCAGAACGTCGAGGCTGATGACGTTGCCACTGCCTTCCCAGATGCCGTTCACCGGCGCCTCGCGGTAGAGCCGTGCCAGGGGACTCTCCTCCACGTAACCGCTGCCGCCGAGGCATTCCATCGCCTCGACGGCCAGCGCGTTGATCCGCTTGCACAACCAGTACTTCGCGACCGGGGTGACGATGCGCGCGAGCTGTCGCTCGCGCTCGTCCTCCTGTCCCGCGTCGAAAGCGCGCGCGAGCCGGAACGCGAGCAGGGTCGCCGCCTCGCACTCGAGCGCAAGATCCGCCAGCACGTTCTGCATGAGCGGTTGCTCCACCAGGCGCTTGCCGAAGGCAGAGCGGTGCGCGCAGTGATGCAGTGCCTGCGCGAGTCCAGCCCGCATCATGCCCGCGTTCGCCACCACGATGTCGAATCGGGTGAGGTGCGCCATCTCGATGATCGTGGCGATGCCGCGCCCCTGCACGCCGACCACCCGCGCCCAGGTGCCGTCGTACTCGATCTCGCTCGACGCGTTCGAGCGGTTGCCGACCTTGTCCTTCAGCCGCTGGATGAGCAGGCGGTTGCGCGAGCCGTCTGGCAGTGAGCGTGGCACGAACATGCACGTGAGCCCGGGTTCGGTGCGCGCGAGCGTCAGAAAGCCGTCCGACATCGGCGCGGAGCAGAACCACTTGTGCCCGGTGAGGAGGAAAGCGTCCTCGCCGACCGGCTCGGCGCGGGTCGAGTTCGCCCGCAGATCGGAACCGCCCTGCTTCTCGGTCATCGCCATGCCGACGGTGACCGCGCGTTTCGCGGCGATCGGGAGGGGCCGCGGATCATAGTCCTCGGTCACGATCTTCGGCTCCCACTCCACCGCGAGGCGGGGCTCGTTCCGCAGCACGTGCACGCCGGCGAAGCACATCGTCACCGGACAGGCGACGCCGTTCTCGCCCTGGTTCCAGAGGTAGTTGAGCGCGGCGCGCGCGACGAACGCGCCCGCGCGGTCCACGGTCCACGCAAGCGAGTGCAGTCCGGCGCCGAACGCGAGCGACATCAGCTCGTGGTAGGCGGGGTGGTACTCGACCATGTCGATTCGATGGCCTGCACGGTCGTGCGTCCGGAGCTCCGGCGCGTAGCGGTTCGCCTGGTAGGCGAGCGCCTGCATGCGCTCGCTCGCGACGAGCTCGCCCAGCGCGTGGGCGCGGTCCTCGATCCAGCCACCGCCTTCGCGCGCGACGATCTCGCGCAGGACGGTGTCGCTCGTCCAGGCGTTGTGGCCGCTGTAGGGCGGCGGCTGATTGGTCACCTCGTGCGTTGCGTGCGTGGCAGCGGATGAGGTCGGGGCGTTCATGGGGCAGCTCCTTGCAGTCGCATTGCCGGAGCCTGGCCCCGGCGGGTGCAGACGCAAGTGTAGGTCAGGGCAGGATCGGTGGCGACCGGACGACGTTACACGTAACTCGGGCCTTCGATCACGGGATGCTTGGCGAGAAAGCGCTCGTCGACCTCGATGCCGATGCCGGGCGCCTCGAGCGGCAGCACGCAGCCCTCCTTGTCCACCGAATAGGGCGTGCTCACGAGCGCGTCGCGGAAACGGTTCGCCTTCGACACGTCGCCCTCGAAATAGCCGCCGTTGTCGATCGCCGCGAGAAAGTGGATGCTCGCCGCCATGTTGATGCCGGTCATCGAGGTGTGTGGATGAATCGGCAGCTTGTAGGCCGACGCCATCGCAGCGATGCGCAGGGCCTCGGTGATGCCGCCGGTCTTCGAAAGATCGGGTTGCAGGATGGTGATCGCACCGTCCTCGATCACGCGATCGAACTCGAACCGCGTGAAGTGGTTCTCGCCCGCCGCGAGCGGCGTGCGCCCCAGGCGCTTCGCCTCGCGATAGCTGCGGTAGTCATGCGCCGGAAACGGTTCCTCCAGCCAGCCGACGCCGAGCGCGTCCAGCCCGGGCATCACCGCGCGCGCGGCGGCAACGTCATAGCCGGTGTTGGCATCGGTGAGGATCACCAGCTCGTCCCCGAACGCCTTGCGAACGGCGGTGACGCGCGCGAGATCGCGGCGCGGCGTGTCGCCGAGCCGGAGCTTGATCGCCTTGTAGCCCTGATCCACCAGCGGTCGGGCCTCCCGGACCAGCGCCTTAGGCTCCTGCCAGCCGAGCGACACGCCGCCGGCGTAGGCGGGCACCGGCTTCGATCTTCCGCCGAGCAGTCGGTACAACGGCCAGCCCGCTGCCTTGCCGCGAATGTCCCAGAGCGCCAGGTCGATGCCGCTCATCGCCATCGCGCAGGCCGCCCCCATGCCATGGCTCGCGAGCTGCTTGCCATAGATCTTCTGCCAGACGCCGACGCAATCCGCCGCGTCCTCACCGACCACGAGGAGCCTGAGGGTGGTGTTGACGAGGTGCGCGATCGCGCCCGGGCAGCGTGCGTGATGCGATTCGCCCCAGCCCACGAGGCCCGAATCGGTCACCACCTTCACGACGACCGCATCGCGCTTGACGGCGCGCCCGATTCCGAGGCGCACGTTGCTCGTTGCCGGCAACGGGAAAGACGTCGGGAACGCCTGTACCGTGCGGATTCGCAGGCTCGAGTCGGCGGGCTTGCGGCGAGCGGCTTTCGGCATGTTTGCTCCTCGATCGGCGGAACGGATCGCACTGCGGGCACTATACAATGTGTGCGAGGGCGCGCCGCGGATGGTGCGGGGAGCGCCGCACGCACACACAGTCACCCATGATCAGGCCTTGCGGAGCCGAAGACCGCGACGCGATCCTCGCCATCATCAACGATGCGGCCCAGGCGTATCGCGGCGTCATCCCGGCGGATCGCTGGCATGACCCCTACATGAGCCGTGCCGAGCTCGACGCCGAGATCGCCGCCGGCGTCGTATTCTGGGGGCTCGACCGCGACGACGCGCTCGCTGGCGTGATGGGCATCCAGGACAAGGGGGAGGTGGCGCTGATTCGTCACGCTTACGTACGCAGTCGCGATCGGCGGGCGGGCATCGGCGGCCAGCTGCTCGAGCATCTGGAGCGGCGCACTGAAAAGCCGATCCTGATCGGAACCTGGGCCGCCGCCGCCTGGGCAATCAGCTTCTACGAAAAGCACGGATACCGGCTGGTGACGCCGCACGAGAAGGACCGGCTGCTCGCAAGGTACTGGCGCATTCCGCCGCGTCAGATCGAGACTTCGATCGTGCTCGCGAGCCCGGATTGGCAACGATCGCAAGGGGAGAGGAGCTGAATCGAATGGCCGACTACCGTCTTTACTGTTTCGCGCAGTCCGGCAACGCGTACAAGGCTGCGCTGATGCTCAACCTTTGCGGCGCGCAATGGGCGCCGCGCTTCGTCGACTACTTCAACGGCGAGACCCGGACACCCGAGTACCGCGCGATCAACGAGATGGGCGAGGTGCCCGTGCTCGAGCAGGGGGCGCGGCGGCTCTCGCAGTCGGGCGTGATCCTGCACGACCTCGCCGCGCGATTCGGCCGATTCGGCGGCGCATCGGAAGAGGAGAAGCTCGAGATCCTGCGCTGGATCCTGTTCGACAACCACAAGCTCACCTCCTACACCGGCACGTTGCGCTTCTTGATCCGGTTCGCGAAGACCGGCGAGACACCGGTGACCGAGTTTCTGCGCGGCCGCGTGAATGGCGCGTTCGGGGTGCTGAACGGACACCTCGGCAAGAGCCGATTTGCGGTCGGTGACGCGCCGACCATCGCCGACGTTTCACTATGCGGCTATCTTTTCTGGCCCGATGAGTTCGGCGTGACCTGGAGCGACTATCCGCACATCGGCCGCTGGCTGGACGAGATCCGCGCGCTGCCCGGCTGGGTCCACCCCTACGAGCTCATGCCGGGGCATCCCTTGCCGCCAAATAAGTGAGCAGCGGGGACGCCTAACTCCCGGCAACCGAAAACCCGAAGGTTACGAACAGGCGGAAACCGGCTGGTTTCCTCCCCTTACCCTCCTTCCCGCCGAACCGCCGTGGAGGCGGCTCGGTTCCCTCGCAACGATCACGCGTCGCCGAATGCTTGTAGGGCCGCACGCGCGATCTCGGCGCCGGACTCCTGGACGAAGTGCCCTGCGTCGGGGACGATGAGCGGCTCGGGGCAGCCGCGGATCAGCTTGCGCAGGTTGTTCATCACGGGCGGCCCCAGCACCGGATCCGTCGCGCCGACGGCCATGAACGACTTGCCGCGCCATTCGGTACGCCACCACTCGCGCGCGCGCCGTGAAATCTCGGCGCCGTCGGCGTCGGGGTGGTCAGGAACGAGGTTCGGAAAGCGCCGCACGCCCGCCTTGTAGGTCGCGTCCGGAAACGGCGCCGCGTAGGCCGCCGCCTCCGCGTCGCTGAGCCCCGGAACCGAGCGCTTCATGAGCCGTGCGATGTCCATGTCGGGATTCTTGTTGGCCCACGCGCGCCAGTCGAGGAAGCCCTTGCCGAGCGGCACGTCGCCGGTCCCGAGCCCGGTGTTCATGACGAGCAGCCGGGTGAAGCGTCCTGGCATGTCCATCGGCAGTGTCAATCCGAGTATCCCGCCCCAGTCCTGGCACACGAGCGTGATGTTGCCGAGATCGAGCCGGTCGACAAACGAAAGCAGCGTCTCGCGGTGCCGGGTAAAGGTGTAGAACCCCTCGTCGGTCGGCTTGTCCGAGCGCCCGAATCCGATGAAGTCCGGCGCGATGACGCGTGCGCCAGCACCGGTGAACACCGGGATCATCTTCCGGTACAGATAGCACCATGTCGGCTGGCCGTGCAGGCAGAGAAACGTTCGCGCCGCTTCGCGCGGCCCTTCGTCCAGGTAATGGACACGCAGGCCGGCAAAACCGGGAAGCCCCTCGCTGTAGTGCGGCGCGAATGCGAAACCCGGCAGGCCGGTGAAGCGTTCATCTGGCGTACGAAGCGTCGCCATGGCCGTCTCCCCTCAGGCTACGCGAACTACTTTAACAGCCCGCCGGACAGTCGACAGTGCGGCGCCGGCGAGGCAGCGACCGCCGCTCTATCGCTCAAGTCAGGAAATAGGATTCGAAGCGATGCGCGAACTCGGAGAGCGCTTCCGCGGGCAGGTGGTCGATGCCCCCCGCTTCGTGTCGGCCGCCGCCCGTGGGGTAATCGCGGCAGAGACCTGCCGCGCCCTTGGCGTGCCCACGCGGCGCGCGGACGCTCACAACATAGCCGCCCCGCGAGCTGGGCGCGACCACCGCGACGGCGCGATCCGGGTGCGACAGTGCGAGGTGGTTGGCGAACGCCCCGATGACCCGCCGGCTCCAGGGCGTGTCGGGCAACTCGTAGAGCTTGGTGCGCAATGATTCGGATCGCGCCTCGATCAACAGCGCCCGGTTCATGTCCTCGCGCCAACCGTCGCGCAGTTCCTCGAACACGGCTTCCCGGGCAAGAAATTGCAGCGGATCGGCGTACGGCGTGATCAGGCGGTAGAGCTCGGCCGGCGCGACGCGCAGGTCGGCGATCGTCTCGCCGTACGCGTTGTAGTTCATGCTGTCGCCGAGCTCGTTCAGCGCTTCGAGTTGCGATTCGGTGAGCCCCAGCGGTCGTGCGAGGTGTCGCGCCGCGTCGCCGAGATTGTCGCCGAACGCGGCGACCACCGCCCATGCGCGGAAACGCCCGTGCAGATAGCCGTCGACCAGGATGCTCGTGCAGGTTCCGCCCTCCGTGTCGATGTGCGCCTCGAGGTTTGCGTGGCCGGGTATCTCGCCCGCGTAGTGGTGATCGAAGTACCGCACGCGGACTCCGGCGTCGAGCAGGCGAACGAGAGCCGCGCGATTGCGCTCGAGCGAGACGTCCAGAACCGTGACGACGTCGCCGGGTTGCGCCGGGACGCGCTCGATCAGACCGATGTCGCGCTTCACGCCGGTGACGAGCACCGCGTCGAGCGGTTCGGCGAGCCGCAGCTGGTGCAGCGCGCACAGGCCGTCCGCATCGCCGTTGGCGACGTCGAAACGGTTCATGCCCCCGGATTCCAGGCCTGGATGCCGAGCCGCTCGGCGATCCGCTCGAGCGGCGGGCCCCATTGCTCCTGCGGCAGCGAGGTGTCGAAGAGGAGCGTGTCGCGGATCTCTTCCAGGGAAGGGGGCTCGCTCGCGTCACGCTGGCGGGCGAGCACCGCGAGGTCGGCCTCCGACGCATCGGCTCGGGTTCGCTCGCGCGCGAGAATTCGTGCGCGGAGCTCCGCATCGGGTGCGGTGCACGATACGATGACCGCCGGGACCGCGAGCTCGCGTGCCAGGCTGCGGAACGCGGCGCGCTCCGTGTCGCGCAGAAACGTCGCGTCCACGATGACCGGCCAGCCCGCCTCCAGCACGGCACGCGCGAGATCCGCCAGCCGTGCGTAGGTGCGTCGCGTCGTCCGGGGATCGTAGATGCCGCCGCCAACCGCGCTTCCCGTCCGCGCGGTCTCGGGAAGCCCGAACAGCCGCTTGCGCTCGATATCCGATCGCACGCGAATCGCACCGAGCCGCTCCGCGAGCGCGCCCGCGACGGTGGTCTTGCCGGATCCCGAGAGCCCGTGGGTCAGCGTGAGCGCGGGCCTGCCGCGGCGCGCCAGGCGCTCGGCGAGGTGGAAATAGCCGCGGTACTCGGTCTCGATGGCGGCCTGCGCCTCGCGAGCGAGTCCCGGCTGATGCGCGCGGATGCAGGCCACCTTCGCGCGCACCATCGCGCGATAAACCATGTAGTAGCGCAGCACTGCAAGTCCGGCGAAGTCGCCGGTCACCTCGAGATACGCGTTCAGGCAGCGGATCGCAAGCCCCGGCAGGCGGTGATCGGCGAGATCCATGATGAGAAATGCCACTTCGTTCATCACGTCGATCCAGCGCAGATCGGCGCTGAACTCGATGCAATCGAAGAGCACCGGCTCGCCCCCGATGAGGGCGATGTTTCCGAGGTGCAGGTCGCCGTGACACTCGCGCACGAATCCGCCGCGCTGGCGCGCGGCGAACACGGAAGCGAGCCGCGCACCTTCCTGTTCGGTCCAGGCCCGCAGCCGCTCGAGCTGCGGAACATCGGGAGCGTCGCCGATCAACTCTTTGATGTGATCGAAATTCTTCTGCGCCGGCGCCGTGACGCCCGCGGGGCTTCCGAACCCGGAATCCCGCTCCGCTTTCGCGACCGTCGCATGGAACGCGGCGAGCTTGCGGGCGATCGCGTCGACGAGCGTCGGCGAGAGCTCGCCGCGCTTCGCCATGCGGTCGAGCAGCGCGTCCTGCGCAAAGCGGCGCATCTTCACGGCGTGCTCGATCGCCGGTCCTGCACCGTCGAGCACGGGCGCCGTCTCGCTGCCGGTGATTCGCACGGTTGCCAGGTAGATGTCCGGGGCGGTGCGCCGATTGAGACGCAACTCCTCCTCGCAGCAGCGACGCCGCGCTTCCAGGGTGCTGAAGTCGAGAAAACCGAGATCCAGGGGTTTCTTGATCTTGTAGGCGTAATCGCCCGCCAGCAGCACGTACGAGATGTGCGTCTCCAGGACCTCGACACCTTCGGCGGGATGCGGATAGATAGCGCCGCGCGAGAGCGCCTCGATCAACCGCGCGGTCGCCGATCGGTTCTGCGTCAATCCGTGACGTTGTGTGTGCGTATCCGCCAGCATCGCAACTTCACCTCGATGCTCCGCTTGGGCTGGAAGCATCATTATTCATCGTAATCCGGAGCGTCGCGCGCGGCTTGAGCCAGGTCAAGCCGGTGCCGCGTCAGCGCACGGCGCGCCGGGCCAGAAGCCCGCCATGCGTTAAGATTGCGCGGCCGGCAAGCCGCCGTCCGGAAACCCGCGCGGCGAGGAACACGCTATGCAGCCAGGAACGCCTTTCAGTCTCCAGGTCAATCCGAAGATCCCCCGCCGGCTCGCTCGGCTGGAGGAGCTCGCCAACAATCTCTGGTACAGCTGGGACCGCGCCACGCGCGAGCTCTTCTCCCGGCTCGACCCGCAGCTCTGGAACGCGGTCAGCCATAGTCCCAAGGCCTTTCTGAAGCGTGTCGACGAGCACAAGCTCGTCGATGCTGCCGCCGATCCGGTGTACCTGAGCAACTTCAACCGGGTGCTCTCCGCGTACGACACCTATCACGGCGAGCCGATGCGCGCCAATGGCGCCGAGGGCCTGGGCCAGGACGATCTCGTCGCCTACTTCTGTCTCGAGTTCGGCTTTCACGAGAGCTGCCCGATCTACTCCGGGGGGCTGGGAATTCTCGCCGGCGACCACTGCAAGGCGGCGAGCGACATGCGGGTGCCGTTCGTCGGCGTCGGGCTGCTCTACCGGCAGGGCTACTTCCAGCAGACGATCGACAGCGACGGCAACCAGCACGTCGCCTACTCCGATTCGGACTTCGACGATCTGCCGGTCACGGTCGTGAACGATGACGCGGGAGTCGAGCTGCGCATCGCGGTGGAGTTTCCCGGTCGCAGCGTCGCGCTGCGCGTCTGGAGTGTGCGAGTTGGGCACGTCAGGCTGTACCTGCTCGATACCGATGTCGAGGAAAACGCCCCCGCCGATCGCGCGATCAGCCATCGGCTCTATGGCGGCGACCGCACCACTCGTATCGAGCAGGAGATCGTCCTCGGAATCGGCGGGGGGCGCGCGCTTGCGGCAATGGGGCTCAAGCCGACGGTGTGGCACATCAACGAGGGGCATGCGGCGTTTCTCGTGCTCGAGCGGATCCGCATCGTCATGCGCCAGGGACTGGATTTTTCGGCGGCCCTCGAGACGGTCGCGGCAAGCACCGTGTTCACGACCCATACCCCGGTTGCCGCGGGGCACGATCAGTTCTCCGCGGACATGATCGAGAGCTACTTTCATCACTACATCCGCGAGCTGAAGATCACGCCCGAGCAGCTGCTCGCCCTCGGGCGCACGCCGGCCATTCCGGACTTCAACATGACGGCGCTTGCAGTGCGCGGATCGCGCATCCACAACGGCGTTTCACGCATCCATGGCGGCGTCTCGGCAAATCTACTGCGGGAGCTCTGGCCGCAGATCACGCCCGCGGAGAACCCGGTCACCCACGTTACGAACGGGGTGCACGTGCCGACCTTTCTGGCGCCCGAATGGGTGGAGGTTTTCAACCGCACGCTCGGCCTCGGCTGGAGCCAGCGGTTCGCCAACCGCGAGATGTGGGATCAGATCGCCCACCTGCCCGATCACTTCTTCTGGAGCATGCACCAGTACCTGAAGTCGCAGCTCCTGCACCTCGTGCGGTATCGCATCCGCCGCGCGCACCTGCGGAACCACGGCAGCGAGGCGCATCTCGACCGGTTGTTCAAGTTCGCCGATCCTGCCAACCCCAACGTGCTCACCATCGGTTTCGGGCGGCGTTTCGCGACCTACAAGCGGGCGGCGCTCCTCTTCGAGGATCTCGAGTGGCTGAAGGAGATCACGAGCAACCCCGACCGGCCGGTGCTGTTCATCTACACCGGCAAGGCGCACCCGGCGGACAAGCCCGGCCAGGACCTGATCCGCCAGGTGTCGCTCGTTGCCCGGATGCCCGAGTTCGAGGGGCGGATCCTGCTCGTCGAAGGCTACGACTTGCACTTCAGCCGCAGGCTCGTCTCGGGGGTGGATGTCTGGCTGAACAACCCGGTCTTTCCGCTCGAGGCGTCCGGCACGTCGGGCATGAAGGCGGCGATGAACGGCGTCATCAATCTCTCGGTGCTCGACGGCTGGTGGGAAGAGGGTTACGACGGCACCAACGGCTGGGCGATCAAGCCGGCCACCGATGCGGCAGACGACTACCGGCGCAATCGCGAAGAAAGCCGCGCGCTCTACGAGATCCTGCAGGACCATGTCATTCCGCTCTACTACGGGCGCGGCAACATCGGCCACTCGCCCGGATGGATCCGGATGGCCAAGCGCTCCATCGCGACGATCGCGCCGCACTTCAACGCCGCTCGGATGGTGGGCGAGTATGTCGCCAAGGCCTATGCGCCGGCATCAAAGCAGGGACGCCGCTTCACGGAGGATCGGTGCGCCGGCGCCGTCGCGCTGGCGACGTGGAAGGCGCGCGTCCGCCACGCATGGCCCAATGTGAGCCTCCGCCGTCTCGACACTCCCAGGAAGCGCATCGCGTTCGGCGATTCGTTCCTGGCCGAGGTCGCCGTGACGCTGAGTGGCCTGTCTCCCGAGGACGTGGCTGTCGAGATTGTGATGAACCATCCTCGCCAGCAGCAGGATCGATTCGCGCTCGCGGCGCGCGGGACGATTGCCGAGACCGGCGAACAGCGTTTCGCCTGCGAGCTTACCCCGGACCTATGCGGCCAGCTCGAATACCGCATCCGCGCCTATCCGCGCCATGCGCTGCTGACGCACCCCTTCGAGATGGGGCTGATGATCTGGGTGTGAGATCGAACCTACGCTAGTGGCTTGAGCCCCTCGAACAGCGTCGGGAGCAGCTCCGCCACGGTCGGGTGGATCGGCACCGCCGACTGGATCGCCGTGTAGGGCAGCTTCGCGTTCACCGCCAGGACGAGCACGTGTATGACCTCGTCCCCTTCGATGCCGAAAATCGTCGCGCCGAGGATCTGCTTGGTTTCGGCGTCGACCAGCGCCTTCATCATTCCCGTCGTCTCGCCGCGCTCGCGGGCGCGCCCGACCCGCTTCATCGGCATCGTCGCGACCAGCGCGGGGCGCCCGCGCTTGCGCACGTCCGCCTCGGTCATGCCCACCCGCCCGAGCGGCGGATCGATATAGAGCGCATAGGCCAGGATTCGGTCGGAAACCTTGCGCTGCGCGCCGTCGAGCACGTTTGCGGCAACGATCTCGTAGTCGTTGTACGAAGTGTGGGTGAATGCCCCCCGACGGTTGGCGTCGCCCAAGGCGTAGACGCCAGGCGTCTTCGTCATCAACGCGTCGTCGACGGGAATGTAACCCTGGGCATCGGTCTCGATTCCGGCCGCAGGGAGGTCGAGATCATCGGTGTTGGGACGCCGCCCCGCGGCCACCAGCAGGTGCGAGCCCCGGATGACGGGCGCCGCGCCCTCGCAACTGACGCCGAGCGAAACACCGGCGCCTTCCTTGCGCACCGCGATGCACTGCGCGCCGGTGTGGATCTGCACGCCTTCCTGCTCCAGCGCGCTGCGGATCGCTTCCGAGATCTCGGGATCCTCGCGCGGAATGATCCGCGGCGACATCTCCACGACGGTGACCTCGGCGCCGAAGCGGCGGTACATGTGTGCGAACTCGAGTCCGATGTAACTGCCGCCGATCACCACCAGGTGCTCGGGCAGGAAGTCGACGTCCATCATCGTCGAGCTTGTCAGATAGGGCACCGACGCGAGCCCCTCGATGGGCGGCGCGCTCGGCCGTCCGCCGACGTTGAGGAAGATCTGCTCGGCCTCATAGGTTGCGCCGTCCACGGCGAGCGAGCGCGGCCCGACGAATCGCGCGTGGCCCCGGATGACGCTCACATTGGCGGTGCCGCGCAACCAGTTCTCGACGCCGCTGCGTGAGGCCTCCACGACCGAGTCCTTGCGCGCCTTGACCTTGCGCATGTCGACGCTGACGTTGCCGCCGGTATTGATGCCGTAGGCGTCCGCGCCGCGCGCGACGTGCGCCACTCGCGCGCTCGCGACCAGCGTCTTGGTCGGAATGCAGCCGGTGTTGACGCATGTGCCGCCGAACAAGTTGCGCTCGATGAGCGCGGTCTTGCGGCCGGACTTGGCGAGCCGCACCGCAAGGGCGGGGCCGGCCTGGCCGGCACCAACGATGATCGCGTCGAATCGATTGGCCATATCTTCTCCTTCAATGCCAGCGCGCACTGCTGGGTAGTCGCCCGGCGAGTGACGAGCTTACAGGGGTTTCCCGAGGGTCCGTGCGAGTCCGTGAGCTCGGCGTCGAAGCAGATCAGCCGACACTTCCGCCGCGCATCCGCCGCCAGGAGCGCCAGCGCGAAGCGTTCGGTAGAATCGGGACATGATCGTTCGATTCGACAGCCGAGCCGGCGGCTTTACGATGTTCGGCGAGATCGCCGTGACGCTGCTCAAGATGATGGGGCACAGCGGCGTCGTGCCCGGTGCGATCCTCGCGCAAGACATCCCGGCCGCGCTCGAACGCCTGCATGCTGCCGTGGCCGCGGCGCCCGAGGCCGTCCCGGACCCGGCCGCGCCGGGAAACCGTCGCGACGAGCGTGAGCCGGTGGTCTCGATTCGCCAGCGCGCGTTCCCGCTCATCGAGCTCCTGGAGCGGGCGGCCGAGAAAGATGCCGACGTGCTCTGGGACAAAGGTTAGTCTCGCGCCAGGCGCGCGAATGCACCCGCCAGCCCCGCGGTGACTTGCGCGAGGCGGCCATAGTCGAGCTTGTCCGGCGTATCGGTCGGGCGGTGGTAATGCGGGTAGCGGTGAAACGCCGTGTCGGTGACCATGACGCCGGGGTAGCCGGCACGCCAGAACGAGAGCTGATCGCTCCAACCGACCCCGGGAATCCAGGCGGGGAGCGCCGCGGACTCGCAGGGAAAACGCGAGCCGGCGCGAAACGCGGTGACGGCTGCCCGCAGCACGCGGCGCGAGCGCAGGTTCGAGACGAACGCCACGAAGTTGCCCCGATCCGGATAGAAATACTTGAGGAGCGGAGGGTAAGTCTGGCTCCCGGGTGCATCGCTGTAGCATCCGAGCATCTCGAGCGAGAACATGGCGCGGATGTCGTCGCCGCGGCGGCGCGCGGCTTGCGCGTACACGCCGCTTCCCATGGCGCCCCAGTAGTAGAACGGCGGCTCCTCGTTCACGAACGCGACGAGCTTGAGGGTGCGGCGCGGGCGTTCACGTACGACGGTTCGTGCGATCTCGAGCAGCGCAGCCACTGCGCTTGCGTTGTCGTTAGCCCCCGGGCTGCCCGCGACAGTGTCGTAGTGCGCCCCGACGACGATGATCTCCGTGGGGAGGTCTTCCCCGGGAATGACAATTTCCAGGTTTGCGCAGTCCACACCGGCCGCCCAGTAACGCTGCGCGGCGACTTGAAATCCCTGGCTGGCCCATTCCTGCGCGATGTACCGCTCCGCCGCGGCCAGCGCATGTGGACGCTGGACGTTGCGCTCACCGATCTCGCCGGCCAGGGACTCGACGTGGCGGCGCAGCGCATCGGCGCTCACGGAGTCCCCGCGGGGGGACAGGAACGCTCAGCGGGTGCGTGCGGATACCGACGGTCGCGCCAGACCAGGTGCGCGTGCGGCGAGCTCCGCGATGCGCCGCGACGCGTAAGGGCCGCGGAACTCGGCCGCTTCGTCGTAGCAGGATGGGTCCGCCGCATCGGGCCAGAGAACGACATAGCACCCACGCTCAAGATGCCGGTGGCAATGATAGCTGCGCTGGTACGATTCCGAGTCGATGAGGTGTTGCGAATCCACGACAAATACCACCTCGCAGAGCGGCGTGCGCATCGGATTCCTCCTCCAGGGCATGGCTGCTCCCTAACGACAACGGCATATTCGCGTTGGTTCCCGTATACGTTGCCTCCGGGCCGGAAACGCGCGGGAAAAAGATGGCAAGCACGGGCGCCGGAATTTCCGCGCCCCTAGCCGGCGGCGGAGGGCTCGAGCGCCGCATCGGCTGCGGCGCATGCGTCCTTCGACGGTGGCGGCAGTGCGCGGAGCCACTCGTCCCAATAGGGCACCGGGCCGTATCGCTCCACCAGGAATTCAATGAACGTCTTGACTTTCGCGGACAGGTGCTTGCGGCTCGGGTAGACCGCGAAGATTCCATAGTCCGGCACTGCAAAGTCGGTCAGCACCGCGGTGAGGCGGTCCGCCGCGAGGTCCTGGCCGACGAGAAAGCTCGGCAGCAGGGCGATTCCGGCACCCGCAAGTGTTGCGGCGCGCAAGAGATCCGTGCTGTTCGATCGCAGGTTGCCGTGCACCCTGACCACGTGGCGGCGGCCCTGCGGGCAGACGAATGTCCAATCCCGGTCCAGCGGGGACGCCACCGCGTATCCGAGGCACGCGTGGCCGGCCAGGTCATCGGGCGTCCGGGGCTCGCCGTAGTGCGCGAAGTAGCCGGGCGCGCCGCACATCACGAAGCGACAGCTCGCCAGCTTCCGCGCGACAAGGGTGGACGGCGGCAGCGCCTCGCTGATGCGGATCGCGAAATCGAAGCCCTCCTCGATCAGATCGACGCAGCGATCGTCGAGCCAGATCTCGACCTTGACTTCGGGCCAGGCCTTCTGAAACTCGGGAAGATACGGTGCGACATGCGTCGTGGCGAATGACGCGGGCGCGTTCACCCGCAGCGTGCCGCGCGGCAGCGCGTTGACTTGCGAGGTCTCGTTCTCGGCTTCCTCGAGCTCGGCAAGCAGATGCGAGCAGCGCTCGTAGAAGAGGGCGCCGGCTTCGGTCAGTTGAACGGAGCGAGTCGTGCGCTGGAGAAGACGGGTGCCGAGCCGTTCCTCGACGTGACTGACATGCTTGGTGGCAGCCGCGCGTGACGTGCGCAAGGCCGCCGCAGCGGCCGCGAAGCTTCCTCTCTCAACGACCGCCTTGAATACGCGGAGACTGGTCAAGTAATCCATATGGCAGCTTGCCCGATCCGCCCTGGCGAGTCAGATGCCGAGCCAGCCATGTACGGCGCAGGGCAGCTACCGGATTGGGCTCGCCATCGCGTCCAGGCGCCGACGGCGGTTCCGTTGTCCCGGCCGCGTTTCACAGTGACCCCGGCGCCCTGAGCGCCGCCTCCACGAGTGCCGGTGCCGGCGGTCTTGCCTTGCCGGCCACATCGATGCGACGCGTTCGCAGGGCCCGGCGCGCCCGGCTGAGCCGCGTCTGGACAGCGCCCTCGGTCGTGCCCAGTGCCTGCGCGATCTCGCGGGAGGTCAAGCCGCCGAGGACCTGCAGCAGAAGCGGCTCCTGCCAAAGGATCGGCAGGTCCGCGACGATCGCGAGCGCCTCGCGCAGCGCGTGGCCGTCGTCGCGAGCCGGAATCTCGAGCGACGCCACGTCCTCGGTCGCGCGCCACGGTCGGCCGCGCGCGAAGTGCCGGGCGCTCTCGTTGCGCAGGATGATGAGCAGCCAGGGTGTGACCGACGCGCGATCGCGCATCGACGTCCAGGCGCGCCACGCCCGCTCGAGCGTGTCCTGCACCAGATCCTCGGCGAGGAACCGGTCGCGGCACAGCCGATAGGCGTAGCGGTAGAGCCGCGCTTCGTGCGATCGCACGATGTCCCGGAACTCATCGTGACGCGGATCGAGCAACGTTGCCACCGTCCTCCTCACGGTTCGATCTCCACCACCAGGTCGATAGCGAGTCTCGGCTCATGCACGCGCGGGCCGATCGCGGGAACGCCGAGCACCAAAGCTTGAGTCGCTTCGCGCGCCTACTTTCCGCATGCGCCTTGTCGAAGTTACGTATCGCGCGCGTTCCAAGATGCGATCTGTGCTCATGCGTGCCCCGCGGAAACCGGAAACACACTGTTTTCGTTTCTCGTTCCCCGATCCGGTAAGCATCGCTGGGATCCCCGGGTCTCTACTGTCAAGGCAGCGCCCTGGCTGCGCGGTGCGCCCGCGCCGAACTCTTCGGTGCGCGCACGGATAGCACGAGTGAAAGAGGAGGAGTCCCATGTCGAGTCGCCAGTCCATCTCGCGGTATCCACGCCGGTCGGCGATGCTCCATCCCGACGCCGGCGCCCCGCGCTGCCCGCTGCGGAAAAGCGCGCTATATCTTCTGGTCGGTGCGGTGCTGGCGGCCTCGGCACCGATCGCTCAGGCGCAGACGATCGAGCAGCTGAAGGCCCAGATCGACGCGCTGCAGCGCAAGCTCGAGGAGCTGGATCGCAAGCAGCAGGCGGCCGACGCCGAGAACAAGCGCAAGGTGACCGAGCTCGAGAAGCGGACTGCGCCGGACAATGCAGTCACTGCGGGAGACATCCCGGGCTCCTTCAAGCTGCCCGGCACCGACACTTCCATGCGCATCTATGGCTACGTCAAGCTCGACGCGGTCTGGAGCAACCCGGCCGCAGTCGGCGCCAACAATGCGGCGAACCTGTTCCTCTCGGCGCAGAACATCCCGATCGGACCGGCGCGCGATTTCGAGAAGAGCGAGCTGAAGTTCGGCGCGCAGCAGAGCCGGCTCGGATTCACTACCCACACGCCGACCAAGCTGGGACCGTTCACCACGGTGATCGAGACCGACTTCTACGGAGCGAGCGGCAACGAGATCGTCAGCAACTCGAACAGCCTGCGCATGCGTCTGGCGTGGGGCACCCTCGGAGGATTCGGCGCCGGTCAGTTCTGGACCAACTTCATGAACACGGCGGCGCTGCTCGACACGATCGACTTCGGCGGCCCGGTCGGCCAGATCTTCATCCGCCAGGCCCAGGTGCGCTGGACGCAGAAATTCGCCAATGGAGAGTGGGCCGTTTCGGCCGAGAATCCCGAGTCCGTAATTTCGACGCCCGGCACGCCCGTCACGTTCCAGGCCGACGACGACCGCTGGCCAGACCTCGTGGGCAGCGTCAAGTTCAACACCAAGGCGGGGCAGTACTACCTCGCGGGTCTCGTGCGCAACATCCGCGTCAACACGGCCGCGGTGGCGAGCAATAAGACGGGGTTCAGCATCCAGGCGTCCGGGCGCGTGCCCGTGTTCGGCCGGGACGACATCCGGTTCGCCGCATACGGAGGGAACAGCATCGGTCGCTACCAATCGGGCTTCTACGTCGACGGCGTCGTCAACGCCGCCGGAAACGTCGAGCTCCCCAACGTGATCGGCGGCTACATCGGCTACCGCCATTTGTGGACCGACAAGCTGCGCTCGACGCTCTCGGTATCGGCCTCGCGGGCCAACAACCCGGCCGGCACGTTCGGCACCATCAACCAGAGCGACAAGTCGGCGCACGTCAACTTGATCTGGAGCCCGTGGCCGAAGGTCGATGTCGGGGTCGAGTACATTTATGCCAAGCGGGAAATCGAGAGCGGCCAGAGCGGCACGCTCAACCGCGTGCAATTCGGCGCGAAGTACGACTTCTAGCTGCGTGATGCAAGACGCCGAAACGCGAGTGCGCAGAACATCGGGACAGGCATTGCTTTAAGGGGACACGGCGTTTTGCGTCACTGGAATTGGGGATTGCAAAGGGGGTGTGGCCCCTTTGCATTGACTTTCGAGGCGCGTCCTCCCCGGCGCCGCGCGCGGATCGCGGGTGCGGTCCGCGCGGCGACGTAGGGTGACTCAGGCAATCTTCTTCGGACGCGCGATGCGCTTATAGACCTCGGCATAGCGCGCCGCACTCGCGCGCCAGCTGAAGTCGCACCCCATGCCGGTCGCCTGCAACGCGCGCCACGTGGGCGGATCGCGGTAGGCTTTCGTCGCGCGCTCGACAGTGTCGAGCAGCGCGAGGCCGGTTGCCGGCATGAAGAGGAAGCCCGTCGCAGCGCCCGCTGCAAGGCTCTCGGGGGTACAGTCCACGACCGAATCGATCAGTCCGCCGGTCGCGCGCACCACGGGCGGTGTGCCATAGCGCTGGCTGTACATCTGGTTCATGCCGCAGGGCTCGAAGCGCGACGGCATGAGGAAGATATCGGCACCCGCCTCGATCCGATGGGCGAGCGCCTCGTCGTAACCGACGAACGCTCCCGCGCTGCCCGGGAAGCGCGCGGCGATCTGGCGCGCGGCGTCCTCCGCCTCGTGCTCGCCGGTGCCGACCAGCACGAGCTGCGCGGGTAGCCGCAGGATGCGCGGCGCCGCCTCGATGACCAGATCGATACCCTTCTGCTCGGTGAACCGGCTCACCATGCCGACGAGCGGCACGTCCGGGTCTGGAGCGAGGCCGAAAAACTCCTGCAGCGACCGCTTGTTTGCGCGTTTGCGATCCAGCGTGTCCGGACCGTATTGGGCGACGATGTGGGAATCGCGCGCCGGATCCCACGCTTCGGTGTCGATGCCGTTGAGTATGCCGCTCAGCACTGCGGCGCGATGCGTGAGCAGTCCCTGCAGGCCGAATCCGAGCGGCTCCGACTGGATCTCGCGCGCGTAGGTGGGGCTGACCGTGGTGATCGCGTCTGCGTAGGACAACGCCGCCTTGAGGAAAGAGATGCTGCCGTGAAACTCCAAACCATCTATCGAATAGGTCTCCGGCGGCAAACCGAGGATCGGAAGGAGCGACGCGTGAAAGATCCCCTGGAACGCGAGGTTGTGAATCGTGATCAGGCTCGCCGCGCGCGCGTCGTGGGCAGCGTGCAGGTAGGCCGGGGCGAGCCCCGTCTGCCAGTCGTTGCAATGCACGACTTGCGGTCGCCATTTGAGCGGCGAGCTCGCGCGGCCGAGCGCAGCGGCGGCGCGCGCGAGGAGGCCGAATCGCAGGGCATTGTCGAACCAGTCGGTGCCGGATGCATCCTGGTACGGCCCGCCGTCGCGATCGTATAGCGGCGGACAATCCAGGAGATAGATCGGCACGTCGCCCTCCGCGCGTGCCTCGAGCAACTGCGCGGCGGGGAGGCCCGCCAGCGGCGGTAAAGCACCGCACACGCGCGCCTCTGGCAGCGCCGCGCGCACCATCCGGTAGGCCGGGACGAGCAAGCGGGCGTCCACGCCACGCTGGCGCAGCGCCGCGGGAAGCGCGCCCGAGACATCGGCGAGCCCGCCGGTCTTGACAAGCGGCGCCGCCTCGCTGGTTGCGAACAGGACGCGCATCTAGGTTCGGTTTTCTTGTGATTCGCGGCCCGGTAGGATACTAGACCAGATAGGATAAGTTCCGGGTTTCGATTCGGTCGCGTGCCGCATCCAAACAGGTAGCTCGATCATGTCATCTCTGCAGGCACAGCACGACGCTCCAGTCGGTGCCGACGATCGCGCGGCGCGGCTGGTCGAGGTCGCCCGCGAGCTCGTGGAGCAGATGCGGCCCGAGGCGCGTGGACGGATGCAAGTGAAGCTCGGCAGCCGGATCGATCGGGACCTCGAGCTCGACAGCCTGGCGCGCGTCGAGCTCGGGCTGCGCATCGAGCGCGCGTTCGACGCGCGCCTTCCCGAGGGCGCGGCCGCCACTGCCGAAACGCTCGGTGACCTCCTTGGCGCGTTGCAGGGCGCAGGATCGGGTGCCGAGGCGCGGTCTGCCCGCGTGCGACGCGCCGAGTCGCCCGCAGAGGTCATCGGCGAGCCGGACGAAGCGCGCACGCTGATCGAGATGCTCGACTGGCACGTCGCGCGACATCCGGACCGCGTCGAGGTCACCTTCCTCGCGACCGACACGGACACGCAGACCCTCACCTATGGCGAGCTTGCAGTGCGCGCACGGCGGATCGCAGGCGGACTTGCGGCGGCGGGGCTTGCGCCGCGGCAGGCGTGCGCCCTCATGCTGCCGACCTCGCTCGAGTTCTTCGCCACGTATTACGGCATCCTGATGGTCGGCGGGATCCCGGTGCCGATCTACCCGCCGTTTCGCATGTCGCAGATCGAAGACCACCTGCGCCGGCAGGCGGGCATCCTTGCGAACTGCGAAGCGCGCATGCTGGTGACCGTGCCCGAGGCGAAGCTCGTGGCGCGCCTGCTGCGTGGCGACGTGCCGACGCTGGCGCACGTCGCGACGCCGGCCGAGCTCGCGGCGCACGAGCATGATTTCGTGCCGGTCGTGGCGTCACCCGAGGACATCGCGTTCCTGCAATACACGTCCGGGTCGACCGGAAGCCCGAAGGGCGTGGTGTTGACCCACGCACACCTGCTCGCAAACATTCGCGCGATGGGACGCGCGGCGCAGGCCACCTCGCGCGACGTGTTCGTCTCGTGGCTGCCGCTCTATCACGACATGGGGTTGATCGGCGCCTGGCTCACGACGCTCTATTTCTCCGTAGCCCTCGTGCTGATGTCGCCACTCGCGTTTCTCTCGCGACCGTCGCGCTGGCTCCGGGCGATACACGACTACCGCGGCACGATCTCGGCGGCACCCAATTTCGCGTACGAGATCGTGGCAAGCCGGCTCGACGAGCGCGAGATCGAGGGGATCGACCTCGCGTCGCTGCGCTGGGCGTTCAACGGTGCCGAGGCGATCAACGCGGAGACCATGGAGCGGTTCGCTGCACGACTTGCGAAGTACGGTCTAGATCCCCTCTCGCTCGCGCCCGTGTACGGACTTGCCGAGGTTGCGCTTTGCAGCGCGTTTCCGGCGACCCGGCGTGGTCAGCTGGTGGATTCCGTCGATCGCAACATCCTCAGGGATACCGGGCGCGCGCGGCCGATCGGTCAGCATGACCCTGCGGCGCAGAAGATCGTGGCCTGCGGGCGCGCGCTGCCCGGCTACCGGCTGCGGATCGCAGATGCGAAGGGGAACGCGCAAGGCGAGCGAACGGTCGGGCGTATCGAGGTGCGCGGGCCCTCGGTGACCAGCGGCTACTACCGCAACGCCGAGGCGACCGCGGGACTGTTCGATGGCGAGTGGCTGGATACCGGCGATCTCGGCTATCTCGCGGCGGGCGAGCTCTACGTCACCGGTCGCGTCAAGGATATGATCATCCGCGGCGGCCATAACATCTACCCGTACGAGCTCGAGGAGGCCGTGGGCGCGCTTCCTGATGTGCGGCGCGGTTGTGTGGCGGTCTTCGGTGCGCGCGCTTCCGATGGCCCGAGCGAGCGACTGGTCGTGCTCGCCGAGACGCGCGCGACCGGCGAGCCCGAGCGCGAGCGGTTGCGCGGCCGCATCAACGATCTCGCGGTCGAGCTCATCGGCGGGCCCGCGGACGACGTCGTGCTGGCGCCGCCGCACACCGTGCTGAAGACTTCGAGCGGCAAGCTGCGGCGCGCTGCAACGTGCGATCTCTACGAGCGCGGGCTCGTCGGCGCCGGGCGGCGCGCGGTGTGGTGGCAACTCACCCGTCTCGCCGTGCGCGGCGTCGTGGGTCGCGCGCGTCATGCCCTCGGCGATGCGATCATCACGATTTCCGGAATCTGGGCGTGGTGCGTCTTCATCGGCATCGCGATCGTCGGTCTGATCGGCAGTTTTGTCATCCCGGGGCTCCGGGCGCGGCAGGCCGCCTCGCGCTGGCTCGCCCGATTCGCCGCTGCGGCGAGCGGCGTGCGGATCACGGCCGTTGGGAGCGAGCATCTGCCGCGCGGGCGTGCGTTCGTGGCGGTGGCCAATCATTCGAGCTACCTGGACGCGATTGTGCTCATGGCCGCGCTGCGGGCGGATCTCGTCTTCGTCGCGAAGTCGGAGCTCGCGAGCAGCTGGGTGATGCGGCGTCTGCTCGCGGCCGTGGACACGCGCTTCGTGGAGCGTTTCGACCCGGCGCGCAGCGCGGACGCCACGCGCGCTCTGGTCGACGGTGCGCGTGGCGGGATCTCGTTCGCTTTCTTTCCCGAGGGCACGTTCGTGCGCGAACCGGGCTTGCTCGAATTCCGGATGGGCGCATTCGTGCTCGCAGCGCAGAGCGGCGTGCCGGTGGTGCCGATCGCGATCATCGGTACGCGCGCGCTGCTGCCAGCCGATAGCTGGCTGCCGAGGCGCGGGCTGGCGCAGGTGATCGTGGGCGCACCGGTCGCGCCGTTGGGCGCCGAGTGGGACGCGGCGGTGGGCCTGCGCGATGCGGCGCGCGCGCACATCCTCGCGCATTGCGGCGAGCCCGACCTGGCGAGCGCTCGGGTCGCGACGGTCCTGCGGCCGGATTCCTGAACCGGCGGCAGGATGCATTTCGCCCGCGCGTTCAGGCGGGCGGTATTTCCGCGGCCTGGAAGGCGTGCGCGAGCGCTTCGGGAGTGTGCTTCCGGATCTCCTGGAGCGAGTGGATCTGCTCCTTCTCACAGCCGGAGCACCGATACACGGGCATGGTGAGCTCCACCTTGAACGGTGCGAGATCCTGTAACGATATGTCCACGGTGAACGTGTGGCGATGATCCGGCTTGGGCGCGAGCTCGGCGCCGCACGCGCTGCAGTTGAAGTGCTTGAAGATCATGCCGCGCTCTTCGCCCGCGGGAAGAGCGGTCTCGTCCTCCTTCAGCAGGTGCTCGAGCAGCAGGCGGGGAAACTCGCGGTGCACGAACTGCCGATGCCCCTTCGAACATGCGAGAACGGGCAAGCCGCGAATCGCGATCGCAAGCGGTTTCGCCTCGCCCGCCGCAGTGTCGATCACAGTCGTCTCGGTCGCCTCTCGACATCGGGAACACGCTCTCTCCGTCATGGTTGCCCCCTTTCCGTTGCACGGTTGGCGACGCATGGTGCAGCGCAAGAATCGGGCGACACCGCCGCGCCGCTACTATTTTGACAGCATCAGCGGCGCGGGTTCGCGCATGAGTGCGCAACCGCGTCGCGCCGATCGATGCGCGCGACGCCGGGTGCGCCGGTCCCGGGAACCGCGTCCCGGAGTTACCATCGAACCGTGATTGGAGGGCGCATGATCTTAGCCGGAGACATCGGAGGGACCAAGACACTGCTCGCGCTGTTCGAGCCGGATGCTCGCGCACCGCAGTTCGAGCGCCGCTACGACTCGCACGCCAAGGCGGATTTTGCCAGCCTGCTCGGCCAGTTTCTCGACGAT
Organism: Burkholderiales bacterium; assembly: GCA_041617635.1. Classification (GTDB taxonomy): domain Bacteria; phylum Pseudomonadota; class Gammaproteobacteria; order Burkholderiales; family SG8-39; genus JAABRB01. The sequence goes on from JBFJOO010000027.1 coordinate 30,628, forward strand.
GCGCGCGAAGCGTTGGGTACGCGACCGCAGGTCGCGCGCGCGTGCTTCGGCATTGCCGGGCCAGTGCTCGGCGACCGCGTCAAGGTGACGAATCTTCCCTGGGAGATCGATGCGCGCGCGCTGCAGCGCGTGTTCGAGATTTCACGCGTTCGGCTGCTCAATGACTTCGCGGCGGCGGCGCAGGGCATCGCGGCGCTCCGCGACGAAGATCTCGTCACGCTGCAACCGGGCGAACCGATCGCAAATGCGCCGCGCGTCGTGCTCGGCGCCGGTACGGGGCTGGGCGTTGCCTATATGGTGGTCAGCGGGGACGGATACAGCGTGATCGCGGGCGAGGGCGGGCACGCGGCATTCGCACCGGCCGACGAGGATCAGGTCGATCTGTGGCGACACGTGCACGCCGGATCGAACCGCGTCGTCCTCGAGCACGTACTGTCCGGCAGCGGGCTTGCGCGAATCTACGAGTTCTTGCGCGCCGCGCGCCGGCATCCCGAGTCGCCAGTCGTCGCCCGCGAGATGGCCGAAGGCGACTCGGCCGCCGCGATCGCGCGCAATGCCATGGACCGGAATGACCCGCTCGCGAGCGCCGCGCTCGATCTGTTCGTGGCAATCTACGGAGCCGCCGCCGGCGATCACGCGCTCAATGTCGTCGCACGGGGCGGAGTCTTTATCGCCGGCGGCATCGCCCCGAAGATCCTGCCGCGCATCACTGCCGGCGGTTTTCTCGCGGCGTTCAACGCCAAGGCGGACTTCTCATCGCTCGCGCGCCAGATGCCCGTGCGCGTGGTGACGAACGAGAAGCTCGGTCTGATCGGCGCGGCGCATTGCGCCGCGCGACTCTGAGGGCGGCTGGGCTAGCCAAGCGCAGCCGATACTATGGCCTGCGCCTCGCGGACGATCGCAGCGAGGTGCGCCTCGCTCACGAAGCTCTCGGCATAGAGCTTGTAGATGTCCTCGGTGCCCGACGGGCGCGCGGCGAACCAGCCCCCTTCCGTGACCACCTTGAGGCCGCCGATTTCGGCGTCGTTGGCGGGGGCGCGCGTCATCCGCGCGGTGATCGGTTGCCCCGCGAGCGATGCGGCTTGGACGTCCTGCGGCGCGAGCTTCTTCAACCGGTTCTTCTGCTCGAGCGTCGCCGGGGCATCGATGCGCGTGGTGAATGGCGCTCCGTGCTTCTCGACCAGCGCCTGGTAGTACTTGCCCGGATCGGCGCCGGTGACGGCGGTGATCTCGGCGGCCAGCAGGCCGAGGACGATGCCGTCCTTGTCGGTTGCCCAGGCGGTTCCGTCGCGACGGAGACAACTCGCCCCCGCGCTCTCCTCGCCGGCGAAGCACAGGCGCGCGTCGGCGAGGCCCTGCGCAAACCACTTGAAGCCGACCGGCATCTCGGCCAGGCGGAAACCGCGCGCTGCCACCACGCGGTCGATCATGCTCGAAGACACGAGCGTCTTGCCGACTGCCGCGGCGCGCGGCCAACCCGGCCGGTGCGAGAGCAGGTAATCGATCGCTACCGCGAGATAATGGTTCGAGCTGAGCAGACCCGCCGATGGGGTCACGATTCCATGGCGGTCGGCGTCGGTGTCGTTGCCCCAGGCGACGGCGAAGCGGTCCTTCAACCCCACCAAGCCTGCCATCGCATACGGGCTCGAGCAGTCCATCCGGATCTTTCCGTCGTGGTCGAGCGTCATGAATCGAAACGTAGGGTCCACCCCCGGGTTCACGACCTCGAGATCGAGACCATACCGCTCCGCGATCGGCCGCCAGTAGTCGACCGCGGCGCCGCCGAGCGGATCGACGCCGAGCTTCAGGCCCGCGCGGCGTATCGCTTCCATGTCGATGACGTTCTCGAGATCGGCGACATAGGGCGCGACGAAATCATGCTCCTCGGTGGTGCTTGCCGCGAGCGCCTGGCGGGCGGTCAACCGCCGCACGCTGCGATTCGTGTCTGCGAGGAGCGCATTGGCACGGCGCTCAATCCAGCCGGTTGCGTCGGTATCGGCCGGGCCGCCGTGCGGCGGGTTGTACTTGATGCCGCCATCCGCGGGCGGATTGTGGGAAGGGGTGATGACGACGCCGTCGGCCCGGCCGGTCGTGCGACCAAGGTTCGCCGCCACGATCGCGTGCGAGATCACCGGCGTGGGCGTGAAACCGTCGTCCTGCTGAATGCGCACCGGCACGCCGTTCCCAGCCAGGACTTCCAGGGCAGCGCTCTCGGCGGGCCGCGAGAGCGCGTGCGAGTCCTTGCCCAGAAAGAGCGGCCCATCGATGCCCTGCGCCTGCCGGAATTCGCAGATCGCCTGGGTGATCGCGTGGATATGGGCCGCGTTGAAGCTCGCGGAGAGCGCGCTCCCGCGGTGGCCGCTGGTGCCGAACGCCACGCGTTGGGCCGGGTCGCGGGGCTCCGGCAGCAACTCATAGAAAGCGCGCTCCAGTGCCGCGACATCGATCAGGACATCGGGCGAGGCAGGCTTGCCGGCGCGGGGATGGATGCTCATAGGTAGGTGGAGGTAGGAGAAGGTACGTGAAGGTTGCCGCGCGCGCATCGCGCAGCCGCGACGATATAGGTTAACCTGCCCGGCCCAGCGCGTCATGTCGCGGCGAACCGATCACGGTGCGAGTTGTCGGAGTCCCAGGTTCCGGGTTCGCACATTCGTCGCGGTGCGGCATGAAACGGCTTGCCGGATTGCGGAGACCGGGTTCGGCCTCGCTCAGCGAAGACGCGCTGGCGCGGTTAAGCTTAGCCCAACGAGCGCGCGGTCCCATGCAGGCCCGCGGACAAAGGAGGCTGACGTGGCGACCGAGCAGGAGTGCATCCACCTCGGGTATTGCCCCTATAAGCACGAGGCGGGCGGCGTTCCCGCGGGGCAGCTCGTGCGCCACACCGTTGCGTATGTTCTTGCGGGTGGACGGGGTACGCGGCTTGGCGAGCTCACTGACTGGCGCTCCAAGCCGGCAGTGCCTTTCGGCGGCAAGTTCCGCATCGTGGACTTCACGCTCTCGAACTGCGTCAACTCGGGGATCCGCAGGGTCATCATCGCCACGCAGTACAAGGCCCAGAGCCTGATCCGCCACATCCAGCGCGGATGGTCGTTCCTCGACGGGCGGTTCAACGAGTTCATCGAGCTCGTACCCGCGCAGCAGCGCGTGACGGCGGACTGGTACAAGGGGACCGCCGACGCCGTGTTCCAGAACCTCGATCTGCTGCGTAACCAGCAGCCGGCGCACGTGTTGATCCTGGCCGGGGACCACGTCTACAAGATGGACTACGGAAAGATGCTCGCCGAGCACGTCGTGCGCAAGGCGGACATGTCGGTGGGCTGTATCGAGGTGCCGGTCGCGGAAGCTGCGCGCCAGCTCGGCGTGATGTCGGTCGACGAGGACTATCGCATCAACGGATTTCAGGAGAAGCCCGCCGAGCCGCGGCCGATTCCCGGGCGGCCCGATCTGGCGTTGGGCAGCATGGGTATTTACGTCTTCAACGCCGGGTTCCTGTACGAGCAGTTGATCCGCGACGCGGATGACCGAAAATCCGGCCACGATTTCGGGCACGACCTCATCCCGTACCTGATCGAGCGGGGCTATCGCGTCTACGCGCACCGGCTCGACGACAGCTGCGTGCAGCGGGCCGAGGGTAAGACGTACTGGCGCGATGTCGGCACGGTGGACGCCTACTGGGAAGCCAATCTCGAGCTGACGCGCGTCTCGCCGGACCTCGATCTCTACGACCAGGATTGGCCCATCTGGACACACCAGGAGCAGCTTCCCCCCGCGAAATTCATTTTCGACGACGACGGCCGGCGGGGCGCAGCCATCGACTCGATGGTCTCCGGAGGCTGCATCATCTCCGGGTCCACGATCAGGCGGACGCTTCTCTTCTCGAGCGTTCGCATCAACAGCTACTGCACGATCGAGGACTCGGTCATTCTCCCGGAGGTCGAGGTCGGGCGCCGTGCCGTCCTCAAGCGGGTCGTGATCGACAAGAACTGCAAGATACCGCCCGGCCTGCAGGCCGGCGTCGATCCGATCGAGGACCGGAAGCGGTTCCACGTCACCGAGAAAGGCGTGACGCTGATTACCCCCGAGATGCTGGGGCAGGTCGTACACCACTTGCGCTGACCGGCAAGACCGGGCGGCTCGCCGCGGCCGCGCGGAACCCGCATAATGCGGGCCCGACCTGAACTGTGAAGCGGAAACCGCGTTGCCGTCTCCCGATCGTTCGCTCGACTTCGTGCTGGTGTGGCACTTCCACCAGCCCGACTACCGGGACTACACGACCGGCGAGTTCCGGCTGCCCTGGACCTACCTGCACGCGATCAAGGACTACGCCGACATGGCGTGGCACCTCGAGCACCATCGCGACGTTCGCGCAGTCGTGAACTTCGTGCCCGTGCTGCTCGATCAGCTGGAGGACTACGCGCGCCAGTTCGACAGCGGCACGCTGCGTGACCCGTTGCTGCAGCTGCTTGCGCAATCGGACGCGGACCGGCTGAGCGATGCGGCGCGCAGCGCGATTCTCGAGCGCTGCTTTCACGCGAACCACCATCACATGATCGGGCCGTTCGCCGCCTACCGGCGCCTGCTCGACCTGTACGAATTCGCCATGCGACAGGGCGCCGAGGCGAATGCGTATCTCTCCGACCAGTACTTGTTCGATCTGCTGACCTGGTACCACTTGGCATGGACCGGCGAGACGGTGCGGCGGGAGTCGGAGCTTGTGACGCGTCTCATGTCGACGGGACATGGGTTCACCCACGCAGACCGGCGCGCGTTTCTGCAGCTCATCGGTGCGACCGTCCGGGAGATCATTCCGCGCTACCGGCGGCTGGCCGAGCGCGGGCAGATCGAGCTCTCGTCGACGCCGCATCACCACCCGCTCGCGCCGTTGCTGATCGACTTTGCCTCCGCGCGGGAATCAGAGCCGCAGGCGGCCCTCCCGCAGACGCCCGTCTACCCCGGTGGCAGGGCGCGCGTGGCGTTCCACGTCGAATCGGCGCTCGCGGCGCACGAGCGGCGCTTCGGGGTCCGGCCGCACGGCATCTGGCCTGCCGAGGGCGCAACGTCGGGTGTCCTGCTGCGGCTGCTCGGCGAGCGCGGTCTCGAGTGGACCGCGAGCGGCGAGCGCGTGCTCGCGAACAGCCTGGCGCGTGCGGGGGGTGCGCCAGTGGCGCGCAAGGACTATCTCTATCGCGCGTGGCGCGTGCCGGCCGCCGCGCCCGGGCTGACGTGTTTCTTCCGCGACGACCGGCTCTCCGACCTGATCGGCTTCGAGTACAAGACTTGGAATGGGCGCGATGCGGCGGCGCATCTTATCGGCGAGCTCGCCGCCATTGCCGCGAGCGCGGAGCCGGGCACGCCGCCGATCGTGAGCGTGATCCTCGACGGCGAGAATGCCTGGGAGTGGTACCCGTATAACGGTTACTACTTCCTCGAGGCGCTCTACGAGGGGCTGGCCGGCCACACCGCGATCCGGACCACGACGTACCACGACTGGCTCGATGCGCACAACCGCCCTGGCACGGCACCGGCGCGGATCGGCGAGCTTGCGGCGCTTGCGGCCGGGAGCTGGGTGCACGGCAACTTCTCGACGTGGATCGGGTCGCCGGAAAAGAATCGCGCCTGGGACCTGCTGGCGGCCGCCAAGCAGTGCTTCGACCTCGTCGTCGCGAGCGGCCGCCTCGACGAGGCGCGCACGCGCGCCGCGCACGAGCAACTCGCGGTTTGCGAGGCGTCCGACTGGTTCTGGTGGTTTGGCGACTACAACCCCGTCGAGGCCGTCGCAAGCTTCGACCGGTTATACCGCGAGAATCTCGGGCGGCTCTATCGGGCACTCAACTTGCCCGCACCGGCGGATCTCTCCGAGCCGATCAGCCACGGCACCGGCCATCCCGAATCGGGCGGCGCGATGCGCCGCGCCTCCTGATCGGTTCCTGCCTTTGCTGTCGCCGCCTCCAGTGGCAGCCAGGTTGACCTGTGTCAATTCGTCGCTTCGCCTTGGCGCGAACATCAAGGGAGAGCGCTTCTGGATGCGCATTTGAGGAGTGAGAGCAATGGGAGCTGTCATCAAGGCACCAGCAGGATTCCGGCGACTCCAGCGGCACGACCGGCTGATCGAGGAACGGCGGCACGACAGTTACCGCTCGACGGGAAAGCTGCCCGAGCCGACGCGCTGTCCCGACTGCGGCGCCGAGTATCGCGATGGGCGGTGGCGCTGGGGGTCCCCCGAAGGACCCGCTCACGCGGAGCGCTGTCCGGCCTGCCACCGCATCCGCGACAAGTACCCGGCGGGGTACGTCGTCATCGCGGGCGAGTTCAGCGCGACGCATCGGGATGAGATCGTCAATCTGATCCGCAACATCGAGGCGCGTGAAAAGGCCGAGCACGCGCTCGCACGCGTCATGGCGTGCGAGGAGGATGCGGAGGGCCTGAGCGTCACCACGACGGACCCGCACCTCGCGCGCGCGATCGGCGATGCGCTCTCGCATGCCTACCGAGGCGCACTCGACTATCACTACAATGACAGCGACAGGCTCCTGCGCGTTCACTGGAGCCGCTAGCGCACCAGGCGCTCACCCGGGCAGCGGACAGCGCTCCATGAAGTAGCAGAGGCAGTCCTGCCGGATAATCCGGGCGTCGCGCGTGAGCATCGAGGGCATGACTGGCCGTCGCAGCCGGATATGCTCCCCGTCGCGCTCGAAAAACTCCTCCCCCACCTCTTCGCCCGCCTCGTTACGCACCTCCAGATACTGCTGCGGCTCTCCGTTGCAGCGTGCGAATACCGTGCCCGCCGGAAGCTCCCGGAAATTGAACCACTCGAGATCCTCGCCGAGGACGAGCGCGGCCGGGCTCGTGCCGAACGCAAACGTCGTCGTGCTGGGCACGCGCACGGTCGCGACCGTGTGGAAAAGGTGCACGTCACCGGGACGCACCGCATGGACGGGCGCCTCGGCGAGGTGCAGGCACGCTTCCAGGAAATCCTCCGCGTGCGTTATGCCGCTCTCGTCGCCCGTCTTGCCGCATTCGCAGGTGACAGACGGGCAGAGCTCGGCAAAAGCCATCGTCTGCACGCCGAGCGGCCGGCGGAAATAGACCACGGTACGGCCAAACATCGCGGCGAGCTGGAGGTCCGGGTGCCACAACCGAGTCACGCACGCGTAGTGCGGATTGAGGCCGGTGTTGTTGTGCAGGTCGACGCTCGCGAAAACGCGCCGCGCGCGCATCTCGTCGACGACCGCTTCCATGATCGCGTGCTCCGGCGTGCGCGCCACATCCGACCCGGGCCAGATGCGGTTGTAGTCCGGCTGGCCCTCGAGCCGGCGCACGTTGTCCCGCGCCGCGGCGACGTTGCCGATGAACACCGAGAGGGCCCGCGGCAGCTCCCGCACCGCGTAGGCACGCAGCAGCCGTTGCACTGCGAGCAGGCCCACATCCTCGTTGCCGTGCAGGAGCGCCGAGACGAACAGCGGTTCGGGGCGTCGCCCGGGCAGGTGGACGAGCGTCGGTCCAGGCAGGATGCGATGCAGCGTGCGCGCATCGGCATCGAGCAGACCCTCGGGCAGAGCCTCGACGATGTGCAGCGATCCGATCGACTCAGCTGACAACGGTCAGATCTTCCAGAGATGAACGGGTGCGCCCGCCGCGCTCAGATCGCGATAGGCGCAGGTGAGCGCGTGCAGGTCGCGGCCGTACTTCTCCACGAAGCCGCGTTGCCACGCTGCGCCGGTGGCGCCGCTCGCGGCGCGCGCCTCGATCACGCCGAGATAGCGGTCGATCTCGGCGCGGTCCACGCGCAGCGTCTCGAGGCCTTTGCGTGCCTGTTCGAGGAGCACCTTTTGCACGAGCCGCGCCACGTTCCAGCGCTCGCCGTCGTACCAGTCGACACTGGCCGTGAGCCCGAGACGCGCCGCCTGGTAGAAGTTTTGCTTGGCCGCGGCGTGGGGCAGGCGTAACTCGGGCGCGTGCGGCTCCATCACCAGCCATTCGGCGAGCCCGAAGAAGAACGCCATGTTCGCCGCCATGTCGATCAAGGTCGGTCCGGCCGGCAACACCCGGTGCTCTACCCGCAGATGCGGAGTGCCGTCCGCGTCGAATCCGATGAGCGGCCGGTTCCAGCGCCAGATCGTTCCGTTGTGCAGCCGGAGGTGGGGGAGCTCCTCGGCGGGTGCGTCGAGCACGAGCGGGAGGATCGCAGGGTGGTTGGCGCGATTTTCCTCGAAGCATTCATCGAGCGAAGCGCGAACGTAGCCGGAGCCGAACGTGACGCGCCGCTCCGGAGAACCGACATCCACTGCCTGCTCGAACAGTGGGATACGCGTCTCCTCCCAAAGGACCTTGCCGAAGAGGATGGGCGAGTTGGCCGCGACCGCCACCATCGGCGCTGAAAGGACTGTTGCGGCGTTCAGATAGCGCGTCGCCTGGTCGGAGGGCACTTGCAGGTGCACCTGGAACGACGTTGCCGCGGCCTCCAGCATGACGTCCATGCGGTCGGTTCTCAGGTGCTCGCGGCCGACGATGTCGAGGCGAATCGGCCGGCCCTTGCGCAGGCGAAACACCTGCTCGTTCAGCGCCGCATAGCGCCGCATCGCCGACATGTTGGCGGGACAGAGCGCCGCGTCGGTAATCGTGGGCAGGATTCCGATGGCTAACACGCTCGCGCCCATTTCGTCGCCGACCCGCGCGCAGCGCTGGCAGGCATCGGCGAGGTCGTTCTCCAGGCGACGAATGCCGCTCCCGGCCAGCGTCTGCGGGTCGACGTTCAGCTCGATATTGAATTTCGCGAGCTCCGGAACGACTGCCGGATCGGCCGCGCGCTCGAGAAACTCCTCATTGATCGCGAGCGGCGAGCCGTCGCGGCCGACCAGCCAGGCTTCCAATTCGAGCCCACCGGTCGCTCGCCGGTCCGAAAGCCGGCCCGAGTCGAACCAGCTGGCGAGCATGGCCAGCTCCTGGTCGAGGCGCTTCCCGAAGCGCTCGAAGTCCGCCGGTTCGAAACAGCTGCTGGCAATCTCGTCACCCATGGCATCCGCATGGTAACCTGCGCGGCCCTTGCCCCGGCAGTCGTGCCGCGCCGGAAGTGCTACACGGCGCCCGCCCTCGAGCCGCGTGCACCGGCTGCCGAAACGTTATGAATCTCGATCATTCGATGCCGCGCCGGTAGGCGCCGAGGGTCCATTCGCCGGTCGCGTCGTCGTGGCGCAGGACATAGGTGTCGCCGTCGCTCGCCGCGACCTTGAAGTAGCGGTGATCCGGAGCGAGCCAGCGATCGAGGATCGCGTTGACCTCGAGACGGCGCGCGCCGAGCGCGAAAGCGCGCGGCTCCTCGTCGCCGCGGTAGCCCGCGTAGGATTCGACCCTGAGCTTCATCTCCAGCCCGCCCGGGCGATGATACGCCCGCCAGCGAACCGGGTTCGAGCTAGTTCAGCCGCGCGCCGGTGCCTGCGTCGAAGAGGTGATATCCCGCGGGATCGAACTTGAAGGTGAGGGCGTCGCCGGTGTCGAGCCTCATCTCCGGATCGATCTTCGCGACGAGCGGCGTTGCGCCACCATACTCGAAGAAGACCAGCGACTCGGCTCCCAGGGGCTCGACGAGCTGGACCTTGCCGGGCGTGCCGCCGTTCGCGCCGACGGTCACGTGCTCGGAGCGCACGCCCAGCACGACGCTGCGGCCGGCCAGTCCAGGCGGCATGCCGTCGGGCAGCCGCTGCCGGAGGTGCGGCGTCTTGAACACCAGGCCACCGTCGGCGGCTTCGACGCCGCCGCTCAGGAAGTTCATCGTGGGCGTACCGAAGAACCCGGCGACGAACTGAGTCGCCGGCTTGCGGTAGATCTCCAATGGCTCGCCGACCTGCTCGATCGTGCCGCCGCTCATCACGACGATGCGATCGGCCATGGTCATCGCCTCGGCCTGGTCGTGCGTGACATAGACGAAAGTCGCGCTCAGCCGATCGTGCAGGCGCTTCAACTCGGTGCGCATGTCGACGCGCAACTTGGCGTCCAGGCTCGAAAGCGGCTCGTCCATCAGGAACACCGAAGGGTTGGTGACGATGGTGCGCGCGAGCGCGACCCGCTGCGACTCGCCGCCGGAGCATTGCGCGGGCCGCTTCGCGAGGAGCGGCGAGATATGCATCGCCTCGGCTGCCGCGCGCACCCGGCTGTCGACTTCGGAATCGGCAACCTTTTTCACGCGCAGCCCGAATGCGATGTTCTCGTAGACGGTGAGGTGCGGAAAAAGCGCGAGGTCCTGGAACACCATGCCGAGGCCGCGCTCGCCCGGCTCCAGATCGTTCACCACCTGACCGCCGATGGCGATCTCCCCCGACGTCGGCCGCTCGAGTCCGGAGATCATGTTGAGCGTCGTCGTCTTGCCGCAGCCCGACGGCCCGACCATGATCAGGAACTCGCCGTCGCGGACCTGCAGGTTCACGCCCTTGACTGCGGTCTGCGCGCCGAACTGCTTGACGACGTCCTTGAGTACGATCTGTGCCACGACGAGGTTCCTCTTCTCCGCGCGGTTACTTCCTGATCGTCCCGAAGCTGAAGCCCTTGATCAGGTGCTTCTGGATGAACATTCCGAGAACGACCACCGGGATGGTGATGATGGTGCCGATCGCGGCTTGCGGGCCGAACAGGCGGCCCTCGGACGCGCTTTGAAACTTGTTCAGCAGCACGGGCAGCGTCACGACGTCGGGGTGCGTCAGCGTCAGCGCGAGAAGGAACTCCGCCCAGTTCAGTATGAACACGAACAGAAACGTCACCACCATTCCCGACGCAACCAGCGGCAGCACGACGCGCCGCAGCGTGTACATTCGGCCCGCGCCCATCATGCGCGCCGCGTGCTCGAGCGTGTAGGGGACCTCCTCGATGAACGTCAGCATCATCCAGATGACGAACGGCAACGTCGTCGCGATGTAGATTGCGCTGACCCCGATGCGCGTGTCGAAGAGCACGATGCGCGTCCCGAGCACGGTCTCGGCGGCGAGCGGGATCATGATCGCGTAGTACATCAGGAGCGGAATCGCGATCACGATCGGCGGAACCATGCGGATCATCAGGATCGCGTGCCGGAAGTGCTTGCCCCCCACGTTGAAGCGCGAGATCGAATAAGCAAGAAAGGTTCCGAGCAAGAGCGCGATGAGCGCCGAGACGGTGCAGATCAGCAGCGAATCGCCGAGCGGGCCCCAGACGTTGAACGGCTGCTCGGTCGCCTCGCGGGCGACGCCCTTCTCGGAGGTGTCGAACACGAAGATCTGCGAGTAGTTCTTGAGCGTCGGCTCGTGCGGGATCCAGTGCGGCGGCCATGCCACCCATTCGCCCGAC
>JBFJOO010000028.1:0-40577 GCA_041617635.1 Burkholderiales bacterium
AACAATAAGTAGGCGACCTAAAAGCCGCTTTATTAAAGCGTCATGACGACGCCTATTTGTATAGTTGTCAGGTAGGAGTGCACGAGAAACAATGGGTTGGTCGAATTTAGTACGACCTAAATTCGCGGGGCAAACACGTCATTGCGGGTGCTGTCCATGGGCCCGCTCCAATCTCGTCTGACTGACAACCTGCACGACCGAGTGCGGCGGAAACTATAGCACCGGGGTGGTGCGAGACCGCCTTGGCTGCGCTTTTCGACTCCGTAGAAAGTCACGACATCACCCTGGCGCCTGCGGCGCCACCTCTCCTCCTCCTCGGAGGGGAGGGGAAGAACGTTCCTACGGGACTTGCGCGGAGGGCATGCGGGCGAGGATGCGGCTCGCGTAGCGCTCGAGGTAGGGCGTGCTGCGGTTGCGGTCGTAGTAGCGCGGGCGTGGGAGCATGGCCGCGAGGCGGGCGGCCTGCTCGGCGTTGAGGGTGGCGGCGGTCGTGCCGTAGTAATGGCGGGCGGCGGCTTCGGCGCCGAAGATGCCGTCGCCCCATTCGGCAACGTTGAGGTAGATCTCGAGGATGCGGCGCTTCTCCATCACGACCTCGAGCATGATCGTGATGATCGCCTCCTGCGCCTTGCGGACGACGGACCGCTCGCCGGAGAGAAAGAGGTTCTTGGCGAGCTGCTGGCTGATCGTGCTGCCGCCGGCGACCACCTTGCCGCGCTTCTGGTTGCGCTCGAGCGCGCGCTGGATGCCGTCCCAGTCGAAGCCCTCGTGGTCGACGAACTTCGCGTCCTCGGCCGCGATCACCGCGCGCTTGAGATGCGTGGAGATCGCCCGGTAATCGACCCAGCGCTGGTTGAGCGTGGCCTTCGGGTTGCGCGCGCGCAGCTCGTCGAGGCGCCGCTCCATGAAGCTTGTGCGGACGGGATCGACCTTGTTCCAGTAGGCGATGTGGAACAGGAACCAGGCCTGCACGACCACGAACGCCACCACCACGGCGCCGAGCGTGAAGCCGATGACCCGGCCGATCTTGCGCCGCAGCTTCACTCCGCCCCGCGCAGCATGGCGAGCACCGGCAAGGTCTCGGGCCGCACGCCGCGCCAGACCGCGAACGATTCGGCCGCCTGCTCGACGAGCATGCCGAGGCCGTCCGCGCACCGCGCGGCGCCGGCGGCGCGCGCCGCGGCGAGGAACGGCGTCTCGCCCTTGCCGTACATCATGTCGTAGGCGAGGCTGCCGGGCGCGCAGACGCCGGGCGCGAGCGGCGGTGTCTCGCCCGCAATGCTCGCCGAGGTGGCGTTCACGACGATGTCGAAGCGCATGCCGTCCAGCGCATCCAGGCCGCGCGGCTCGACGGGCCCGCCAAAACGTTGCGCGAGATCGCGCGCGCGCGCCGCCGTGCGGTTCGCGAGCACGAGGCCCGCTATGCCGGCGTCGAGCAACGCCTGGATCACGCCGCTCGCCGCGCCGCCGGCGCCGATCAGCAGCACGCGCTTGCCCGCGAGGTCGAAGGCGAGGTTGCCGACGATGTCGCGCACGAGGCCCGCGCCGTCGGTGTTGTCGCCGCGAATCCGCTCGCCGTCGAAGCTCAACGTGTTCACCGCCTCGGCTGAAAGCGCGCGCGCGGTGCGCTCCGTTGCGAAGCGGAACGCGTCGCCCTTGAAGGGCAGCGTGACGTTCAGTCCCTTGCCGCCGCCGGCGCGAAACGTCTCGGCCGTGCGGGCGAATCCGTCCAGCGGGGCGAGCAGGCGCGTGTACGCGATGTCCTGCCGGGTCTGGCGCGCGAACTCGGCGTGGATCGCCGGCGACTTGGAGTGCGCGACGGGATTGCCGACGACGGCGTAGCGATCAGTCATCGCGCAATCCTATCGGTGGGACGCTCGGACGGGAAGCATCCCGCGCCCCCGCGGGGCGCGCGGCGCCGCGATCAGTCTCCGTACAGCCGGTCGCCGTGCGCGAACGTCCACGTGCGCGAGATCACGAGGATGTCGGTGTCGCGCCGGATGTTGTCGGGGAAGACCGAGAACGGCGCGGAGATCTTCACGATGCGCTCGGCGGCGCGATCGAGAATCGCGTGGCCCGACGGCCGGTCCACCTGGATGTACTCGACGGAGCCGTCGGACTTTATCGCGACGGTGAGGCGCAGGCTGCCGTAGATGCGGCCGCGCGCCGCCTCCGGGTAGTTCATGTTGCCGATCCGCTCGACCTTCTGCCGCCACGACTCGACGTACATCGCATAGCGCGTCTCCTCGGCGCGCGCGCCGACGAACTTCCGGCGCGGACGCTTGGCGTATTCCTCGACCTGGCGCGCGACCTGCGCTTCCATGCGCGCGATCGCGAGCGCGCGATTGGCGAGGTCGAGGCCGGAGATCTGCGGCGGCTCCGGCGCCGGCGCGGGTTCCGGCTTGGGCGGGGGCGGCACCACCGCCTCGGCCTTCTTGGTCTGCACCTGGCGTATCAGCTCGCGCTGCTTCACCTCGAGCTGCTGCACGCGCTTCTTCGCCTGCTGGACGTCGTCGCCGCGCTGATCCTCGTTGATGACCGGAAGCGGCGTTTTCGCGCGGCGGTCTTCCTCGACGTTGCCGCCCGCATCCATATTCACCTGCGCGAGCACCTCCGGCTTGTCGGGCTTCGTCTGGGTCTTGCTGTTCACGAGCACGACGTCGAGCGTCTGCGGCGGAGGCTTCAGCCGCGTCATGTCGGGCATGCGGAAATTGAGCGAGAGCACGAACGTGTGCAGCAGGATCGAGACGGTCAGCGCCGCGACCAGCACGCCGGCCGGCGGTTCCGGCACGGGAAATTGTGCAGTGGTGACCTGCAATTTATTTCTGGAACTCTTTTTAAATCAGTGGATTCTGGGCGTTACTTCAAGCCGATTCTGGTTGTTGGACCTTCTTATAGACGCAACGCACCTGGGTGTCAATCAGGTCGACCTCCGCAACCTCGACCATGGCCTCGGCGCCCGGTTCCAGGTCCGGCAGGGAGGGTACCCGCACGAAGAGCGGGAGGTCCGCGAACTTCACCAGATTGTCCCGCACGACCGCGGTCCGGGCCAAGCTCACTTTTTCCTGCAGGAGCCAGCGGAGGCACCAGTAGTGTTCCATATGCCGCTGGAACTCGTCGTATGCGGCATAGGTGAGCTCGAAGTCGCGCAGCGCCGCGAGCAGCGCCTCCGCGCCCGCCGCGAAGGGCGGCGGCCCGCCCTGCAGCACTGCGAGCAGCTGCCACTGGTTGACCAGGTCCACGTAGCGGCGCAGCGGCGACGTGGACCACGCGTAGTGGCTCACGCCGAGGCCCTGGTGCTCGGCGGCGGCCGTGGTCATGCGCACTCGCCCGCCTGCGCTTTGCGCGCGGTAGATCCCGGCCGTGCCCCGCTCGTCGAGGAGGCGGCCCCAGGTGCTGTTGGCGAGGATCATCAGCTCGGCCACGAGGACGTCGAGCGGCGCGCCGCGCTTGCGCGGCTCGATGCGCACGCGATCGCTCTCTACGTAGAAGCTGTACTCGACGCGCTCGCCCGGGCCGGTGGGCCCCTTGCCGCGCGCCTCCTCGAGCGCGCGCGCAAACCCGTGCAGAAACCAGAGCTCGGCGACGAAGTGTCCGTCCGCTTCATGCTCGCCCGCCGCGAAGTGCTCGTTCAGCGCATCGACTTCGTGATGGCGCAGGTTCGCGGCGATCGGCACGCTTTCCAGCCGCGTGTCGGTGCCGCGAATCTCGAAAGTCGCGCGGTCAATGTCCAAGTAGAGCGACACGGCCGGGCACGCGCGACCCTCGGCGAGCGTGAAGCGCTCGATCACGGCGGGCGGCAGCATCGTGATCTTGTTGCCCGGCATGTAGGCGGTGGAAAGCCGCGCGCGCGCACTCGCGTCGATCGGCGAGCCCGGCGCGATCGCGAGGCCGGGCGCGGCGATGTGGATGCCCACGCGCGCGGTGCGTTCGTCCAGCCACGTGACGGAGAACGCATCGTCGATCTCGGTGGTCGTGGCGTCATCGAGGCTGAACGCCTGCACCTCGGCGCGCGGCAGATCGCGCGGCAGCTCCGGCACCGCCAGCTCGGGAAACTCGATCCCGCGCGGGAAGTGCTCGAAGAGGAAGCGGCCGAAGTGGTAGTCGTGGCTCGACGCCAGCGCGCCGCAGCGGGCGAGGAGCTTGGGCGCGCTCAAGCCCGTCTCCTCGCAGGCCTCCTCGAGCGCTTTGGTCTCGATGCGATTGCGGTCGGGCTTGTAGAGGAGCTGCGGAAGCATCGGTCGGAAGGCGTCGGGCAGCTCCGAGCGCTTGAGCATCGCGACCCATTCGGCCATCTGCTCGGCTTGGCGGCGCTTGCGCTCCAGCCCGGAGAGCGCGGCTTTCAGCGTCTCCTCGGGCGCCGCCCGGAAGCGCCCGCGCCCCTTGCGGTGGAAGTAGATCGGCGCGGAGTGCAGGCGCAGCAGCACGCCGGCCGCCTCGACCGGCGCCGGCGCGTGGCCGTAGTACTCGCTCGCGAGATCCGCGAAGCCGAACTCGTCGGCGCCGCAGACTTCCCACAGGAAGTCGACCTCGATCTCCTCGGCCGCGGCATGCGCGCGCTCGAGGAAATCGGCGAGGCCGCCCTCCTGGAAGTCGAGGAGCACGTGCGCGCGCTTCACCTTCACGCGCTTGCCCGACGCGGCCTCGACCTGCATGGACGCGTCGGTCTCGGCGAGCACGGTGCCCACCTTGAACGATCCGTCTTCCTCGTACAGCACGTTCATGGCAGCGGGTGGCGGGACGCGAATAGGGGGAAAGCAGGGCGCCGAACGCGTCAGGGACGCGGCCGAACGGAACCGGTGATTATAGCCGGCCGACGCCCCGTTTCCGAGGCGTGCGCGGGGCTCGGGCGGGGCGATTCAGGCGGGCGCGGGCCCGGCGAGCGCGAGGATGAGCGGAATGTGCCCGGGTCGCCGCGCTCACTCGATCCCGTACTTCCCCGGAGCGATGATGCCCGCGGGATCGAGCGCGCGCTTCATCGCGCCGAGCGCGTCGCGAAACGCCGGCATGAGCTGCGCATGATGCAAGTTCTGGTAGTCGATCGGCGCGCGGCCCACGCCCACGCCGCGCTTGCCGAACTCCACGGTCAGCTTGCGGTAGCAGGCGTCCGCCCGCTGGTTCTCGTCGGCGACCGCCTTGTTCCAGGTGAGCACGTGCAGTCCGCGCGCGAAGCGCGCGCTCGCGACGTGCATCACCATGAAGTCCATGCCGTGCTCCTCGTAGATGCCGCGCGCGAGCCGGTCGAGCTCCAGCGCATGCTTGCCGAGCATCGGCGTGCCCGGCAGGAACCATGCGTTCCCGCCGCCCGGCCGCCAGTCGAGGATGCCGAGCTCGCCCGTTCCCGGGCGCCCGGACATCGCCTCGGCCGCGGTGCGCAGCGGCGGGATCTTGAGCGCCGCCTCGTGGGCGATGAACGTCGCCTTGCCGCTCGCGCCGAAATGCGCCTTGACGCGCTCGAGTTGCGGCGCGACCGCCTGCGCGTTCGGGCCGTAGAACGCGCCCGAGACCTGCCAGGCGCCCAGGCCGTGCTTCGCCTGGAGCGCCTTGCGCGCGCCCGGCGTGATGCCGCGCGCGCTCCCCGGCGCGTACTCCGGGTTCACGTCCTCGCTGCCGATGGCATACACGTCGTTCGTCACGCGGAACAGCGTCGGCACGAAGTTCGTCAGCTTCATCGGACGCACCAAATCGATGATCGTGCCGAGATCCGCGTCGTCCGGAAAAATGAAGTGGAACGACTCGACGTGCGGCGGCCGCGGCATGAGCCACACGCCGGCGCGCGTCACGATGCCGAAGTTCGACTGCGCGAACAGGCCGTCGAGGACCGGGCCGAAGCTGTACTTCGAGGTGTGGAAGTTGAGCAGCCGGTCCGAATCCAGGCTGCCGTCGCCGGTGCGAATCAACTCGCCCGAGCCGAGCACGATCTCCATCCCGCAGAGCATGCCGAAGTGATCGAAGTACGGCCCGTAGCCGCCGCCCTTGTCGAGGGCGTTGCCGAGGATGCCGCCGTGCGGCGGCCCGGAGGTGGCCGAGATCATGAGCCGCTCGCCGCGCCGCGCGAGCTCGTCGTGCAGCATCTGGAAGGACACGCCCGGCTCGACCACCGCGATGCCGAGGGCCTCGTCGATCTCGACGATCCGGTTCATGCGGCGGCCCAGGTCGAGCACGGCGTAGCCGGCGCGCACCGGCGAGCGCGAGCCGAGCCCGATGTTGTTGCCGGTGCTGATCGGATAGAGCGGCACGCGGTGGCGCACCGCGGCGCGCACGATGCGTTGCACCTCGGCGGTCGAGCCGGGATAGAGCACGCACGAGGGCTCGCGCGGCCCGCCGGCCATCGTGTTCTCGCCGTAGCGCACGAGCGTCTCGCGCGTCGTGTCGAGCGCCTCGGCGCCCAGCTCGCCGTCCAGCTCCTTCAGGAATGCGTCGATGTCGATCGTCATGCGCTGCCTCCTCAACGTTTCCGAATCTTCGCGTGGCGCGCGCCGCCTGCGAGCGGCGCTTACCAGATGCCGAGCTCGCCGGGGGCGCCCGCCTGCGGCGCACCCTCCGGGGGCGCTTCCTCCAGGACCCGTCCGGCGAACGCCGCCGGCGCCGGACCGCCATGCGCCCAGTCGAGCAGCTCCGCGGTGTGCGCCGCAGGCAGACGCGCATATTGCCGGAGCTGAACCAGGCAGCCGATGTTGCCGGCGGCGACCATCGCCGCGCCGGTGCTCGCGATGTGCCCGGCCTTGCGCCGGCCGAGCGCGGCGGCGAGCTCCGGCTGCAGCAGGTTGTAGGTTCCGGCCGAGCCGCAGCAGAAATGCGCTTCGGGCACTTCGCGCACCAGATAGCCCGCCTCGCGCAGCAGCCGCCGCGGCGCTTCGGTCACCTTTTGCACGTTGCGCATCGAGCAGGCGTCGTGATACGCGAGCGCATAGCGACGCGGCTGCGCGGGCGGCGCGAGGCCGGCGCTCACCAGGCATTCGGAGAGATCGCGCGCGAGCGCGGCGACGCGCGCCGCCTGGTCGCGATAGGCGGGATCCCGGCCGAGCAGGTGCCCATAATCCTTGACCGTGCTGCCGCAGCCCGAGGCGTTCACGACAATCGCGTCCAGCCCGCGCGTCTCGAGTTCCTCGATCCATGCATCGACGTTGCGCCGCGCGAAGGCCTGTGCCTCGCGCTCGCGGCCCATGTGCAGGCTGAGCGAGCCGCAGCAGCCGGCCTTTGCCGCAACCACCACCTCGCAGCCGGCGCGCGCGAGCAGGCGCAGCGAGGCCGCGTTGATCTCCGGGGCAAGCACGCGCTGCGCGCAGCCGGCGAGGAGCGCGACCCGCAGCTTGCGCTCACCAAGCGCCGGGTGGGTTCCGGGCCGGACGTCCCCGGCGGCCGGAGGCAGCGAGTCGGGTGTCATGTCGAGGAGCGGCTGCATCGCCTTTGCGAGCCGTCGCGGAAGCCACCGCGCGAGGCCGCGCAACCGACGCGCCGCGGCGAGACCCGCGCGGAACGCGCGCGGGTCGGGAATCGTCCGGGCGATCAGCGCACGGAGCAGCCGCTCGACGACCGGGCGCCGAAAGCGCGCCTCGATGTGCGCCCGCGCCCGGTCGATGAGGTGCATGTAGTCGACTTGCACCGCGCAGGTGGTCATGCAAGACATGCAGGAGAGGCAGCGGTCGAGGTGGAGCACCGTCTTCGGCGCGGGCGCCGCCTCGCTTTCGAGCATCGCCTTGATCAGGTCGATCCGGCCGCGCGGCCCGTCGTTCTCGTCGCCGAGCAGCTGGTAGGTCGGGCAGCCGGCGGTGCAGAAGCCGTAGTGCTGGCAGGTCTTCAGGATCGCGCTCGCCTCGGCGATCCCGGGCCTGGCGAGCTGCGCAGCGGAGAAGTGGGTGTCCATGCCCTCTGTGCGACGGTTCGCGCGATCGTACTCAGGCGGGCGCGAGCCCGGCGAACGCGAGGATGAGCGGAATGTGCTCCGGAAAGCTCTTCAGAGTGTGGTCGCCGCCCTCCACCACGATCTGGTGCGCGCCTTGATACTTGGCGACCGCCGCGCGGTAGTCGAGCACCTCGTCGCCGGTCTCGACGATCAGCAGGTAGCGCTCGGGGCGCGTGACCGGCACCGCGAGCGCGCGCCAGTCCGCGAGATGCGCGGGGGTGAGCTCATACTCCTCGTCGGTGTAGAGGTTGCGCTGCGCGCCGAGATAGCTCTCGAGATCGGCTTGTGGCGTCACCGCTGGATTCAGCAGCACGGCGCGCGTCCCGTGCGTCTCGGCGAGGTAGGTCGCATAGAAGCCGCCGAGCGAGCTGCCCACGAACGTGACGGCGTCGGCGCCGTGCTTCGCGAGCTCGCGCTCGACGAGCGCGATCGCCTCGGCCGGGCGATGCGGCAGCTTCGGGCAGATGAACCGGTCGCCGAGCCCGCGTTGCGTCATCTCGCGCCCGAAGACCCGCGCCTTGTTCGACTGCGGCGAGCTGTTGAAACCGTGCAGATAGATGATCGTCTTTCGCGGCTGCGCCTTGGATGTACGGCGCTTGCGGCCCACGCGCGCGGTCGCCACTGCGGCGTTCGTGCCCGCGGGCGCGCTCGTGCCCGCCCGGTTCATTGGCGCGCGAGCCGCGCGAGCAGCTTGGCGTGGATGTCGCCGAACCCGCCGTTGCTCATCACGAGCACGTGGTCGCCCGCGCGCGATTCGGCGGCGATGGCCTCGACGAGCGCATCGAGGTCGTCGTGGCAACTCGCCCGCGCGCCGAGCGGCGCGAGCACCGGCGCGGCGTCCCAGCCGAGCGTCGCCGTGTAGCAGTAGACGCGATCGGCGGCGGCCAGGCTCTGCGCGAGCTCCGCCTTCATCACGCCGAGCTTCATGGTGTTCGAGCGCGGCTCGAGCACGGCGAGGATGCGCGCGCCGTTCACCGCGCTGCCGAGGCCGGCGATCGTGGCGGCGATCGCGGTCGGATGGTGCGCGAAGTCGTCGTACACCGTCACGCCGCGGACCGTCCCGCGCACTTCCATGCGCCGCTTGACGTTGCGAAAGGCGCCGAGCGCCGCGGCAGCCTGGGCCGTCGGGACGCCGGCGTGGCGGGCGGCGGCGATCGCCGCCAGCGCGTTGGCGCGGTTGTGCTCGCCGGCGAGCGCCCAGTCGACCGTGCCGGCGGGCTTCCCATCCTCCAGGACCTGGAACCGGGCGGCATCGCGGGCCTTGGCCTGCCATTTCCCGCGGGCGCCGAACCGCTCCACGGGCGTCCAGCACCCCTGCGCCAGGACCCGCTCCACCACCGGATCATCGCCGTTGGCGACGATCCGGCCGGTGCTGGGCATGATCCGCACGAAATGGTGGAATTGCCGCTCGATCGCTGCAAGATCGGCGAAGATATCAGCATGATCGAACTCGATGTTGTTCAGGATGGCGGTCCGCGGCGCGTAGTGGACGAACTTGGAGCGCTTGTCGAAAAAGGCGGTGTCGTACTCGTCCGCCTCGATCACGAAGTGCGCGCCGGTCCCCAGCCGCGCGGAAATGCCGAAGTTCTCCGGGACCCCGCCGATGAGAAACCCCGGTCTGCTGCCCGCATGCTCGAGGATCCAGGCGAGCATCGCCGCGGTGGTGGTCTTGCCATGCGTGCCCGCGACCGCGAGCACCCACCGGCCGTGCAGCACGTGCTCGGCGAGCCACTGCGGCCCCGAAATGTAGCGATCGCCGCGATCGAGGATCGCTTCCATGAGCGGATTGCGGCGCGTGATCACGTTGCCGATCACCCAGAGGTCGGGGGCGAGCGCGAGCTGGTCGGCTCCGTACCCCTCGACGAGGTCGATGCCCTCGGCGCGCAGCTGATCGCTCATCGGCGGGTAGACGTTCGCGTCGCACCCGGTCACGCGATGGCCGGAGGCACGGGCGAGCACCGCGAGCCCGCCCATGAACGTGCCGCAGATTCCGAGGATGTGCAGATGCATGACCATGAATTGTAGCCGCCGGGTGCGCGTGACCCGTGGGGTAAGATCCGGGTTGCACTCGCGCCGCGCCAGCCGCATGCCCAGGGAGAACCGACTCAAGCACTCGCACATGCGCGCCCGGATCGCCGCGGCGGCGGCGCGCATCATGGCCGAGGACGGGGTCGAGGATCTCGCCGCGGCGAAGCGCAAGGCCGCGCGCCGGCTCGGCGCCGGCGAAACCCAGGCCCTGCCGACCAACGAAGAAGTCGAGTCGGAGCTCCTCGCCTACCTTTCGCTCTACCAGGGGGACGAGCAGCGCGAGCGGCTGCAGGCGCTCCGCTACGCCGCGCTCGACACCATGCGCGGGCTCGAAGCCTTCCATCCGTATCTGTCCGGGCCGGTGCTGAAAGGGACGGCCAGCCGCTATTCGGACGTGGACCTGCAGCTCTTCACCGACGATCGCAAGGGGCTCGAGCTCTTCTTCCTCAACCGCGGCATCCCGTACGAGCTGAGCGAGCAGCGGCACTACTGCGGCGACGAGCCGCGCGACGTGCAGGTGCTGCGCGTCGAGCGGGACGGCATTCCGTTCACCCTGGCCGTGTACGCGGCGAAGGACGAGCGCAGCACGCTCAAGGCGACCCCGGGCGGCCGCCAGATCGAGCGGGCGGGGATCAACGCGGTCGCCGCGCTGGTCGAGGGCGATGCGTAGACCCGCTAGGATCATTCTCACCGTGGCGGTTGCGGCCGCGGCGCTCGGCGCCGGCATTTATTTCCAGCTTGCGCGCTATTCGACGGACGCGCCGGCCGACGCGACGCCCGCAGCGCTGGCCACGCTCGAATTGCCGGACCTCACCGGCAAGCCGGTCACGTTCGCAACGTGGCAGGGCAAGGTGCTGGTGGTCAATTTCTGGGGGACCTGGTGCGCGCCGTGCCGCATGGAGATCCCCGGCCTGATCAGCGTCCAAAGCAAACATGCCGCGAACGGCGTGCAAGTTGTAGGCATCGCCGTCGATCAGGCTGATAAAGTGCAAGAATATGCCAAGGAGATCGGTATCAACTACCCGATCCTCATCGCCGGAATGGAAGGGGCCGCCCTCGCCCGGAACCTCGGCAACAAGACCGGGGCGCTGCCGTTCACGGTCGTGCTGGACCGCGACGGCAAGCTCGTCAAGAGCCATCTTGGCCTGATCACCGCGGAAGAGCTTGAGAAACTGCTGGGTCCGCTCCTCGCCGATACCGCGAAAAGCGGCTAACGCGCGGCTAAAAGTTGGACATCTCCGGCCATCTCCGGCAAACTCGCCGGCCATGGTCAAGGGGGCAAGGGGGCGGAAGACCAGGGCCGCGCCGCGCAAGCGTCGGGTCCTGGTGCTGCACGGCCCCAACCTGAATCTGCTGGGCACACGCGAGCCGGAGGTCTACGGGCGCGAGACGCTGGATGAGATCAACCGCCGGCTGGAGCAGGCGGCCAAGGCCGGCGGAGCGGCCATCGCGTTCTTCCAGAGTAACCATGAGGGCGACCTCGTCGACCGCGTCCAGGCGGCGCGCGTCGAGGGTTTCGGCTTCATCGTGATCAATCCCGGCGGGTTGACTCACACCAGCGTCGCCCTGCGCGACGCGCTGGCGGGTGTGGCGATCCCGTTCGTGGAGGTGCACCTGTCGAACATCCACGCGCGGGAGCCGTTTCGCCGGCACTCGTACTTCTCGGACACCGCCGTGGGCACGATCTGCGGGCTGGGCAGCCGCGGATACGATTTCGCGCTCCAGTACGCGCTGCAGGCCTGACCGGAGGGGCCGGCGCAGCCCGCGCCCGGCCCGGGGGGAACTTCCAAAATGGATCTGAGAAAGCTCAAGAAGCTCATCGATCTCGTCCAGGAATCGGGAATCGCCGAGCTCGAGGTCACCGAGGGCGAGGAGCGGGTACGCATCCGCAGCGGCTCGATCCCCGAGGTGTCGCCGGCGCCGCCGCCGGGCCTTGCCGCCACGCAGCCGATGCCGGTGCTCGCGCCGGTCGGCGTGCCGCCGCCGGCAGCCGAACCCGTGGTGCCCGGCGCACCGGCGGGCCACGTGGTGAAGTCGCCCATGGTCGGCACGTTCTACCGCGCGGGCTCGCCCGGGTCGAAGGCCCTCGCCGAGGTGGGCGACACGGTGAAGGCCGGCCAGACCATCTGCATCATCGAGGCGATGAAGCTCATGAACGAGATCGAGTGCGACAAGGACGGCGTCGTGAAGGCCATCCTAGTCGAGAACGGTCAGCCGGTGGAATACGGCGAGCCGCTGTTCGTGATCGAGTGAGGCGCACGGCCGATATTTCGGGATAACCGGTAGATGTTCGAGAAAATCCTGATCGCGAACCGCGGCGAGATCGCGCTGCGCATCCAGCGCGCATGCCGTGAGCTCGGCATCAAGACCGTGGTCGTGCACTCGGAGGCCGATCGCGAGGCGAAGTACGTGAAGCTCGCCGACGAATCCGTGTGCATCGGTCCGCCGCCGTCGGCGCAGTCCTACCTCAACATTCCGGCGATCATCTCCGCGGCCGAGGTGACCGACGCGGAAGCGATTCATCCCGGCTACGGCTTCCTGTCCGAGAACGCGGATTTCGCCGAGCGGGTGGAGCGGAGCGGGTTCGTGTTCATCGGGCCAAGGCCCGAGAACATCCGCCTGATGGGCGACAAGGTGAGCGCCAAGGAGGCGATGAAGAAAGCCGGTGTTCCGGTCGTGCTGGGGTCCGACGGCCCGCTGCCTGAGGATCCGGCGGAGATCCAGAAAGCGGCCCGCGCCATCCAGTACCCGGTCATCATCAAGGCCGCGGGCGGCGGCGGCGGGCGCGGCATGCGGGTCGTGCACACCGAGGCCGCGCTGTTGCCGGCAGTGTCGCTCACGCGCAACGAGGCGGAGGCGGCGTTCGGCAACCCCACCTTGTACATGGAGAAGTTCCTGGAGAATCCGCGCCACATCGAGATCCAGGTGCTCGCCGACGCGCATCGCAATGCAGTCTATCTCGGCGAGCGCGACTGCTCCATGCAGCGCCGGCACCAGAAGGTGATCGAGGAGGCGCCGGCGCCAGATATCACCCCGCGCCAGCGCGCGAAGATCGGCGAGCGCTGCGTGGAGGCGTGCAGGAAGATCAACTACCGCGGCGCGGGAACCTTCGAGTTCCTCTACGAGGACGAGGAGTTTTATTTCATCGAGATGAACACGCGCGTGCAGGTGGAGCATCCGGTGACCGAGCTCATCACCGGCATCGACATCGTGCAGCAGCAGATCCGCATCGCGGCGAACGAGAAGCTCTCCATCCGCCAGCGCGACGTCGAGCTGCGCGGGCACGCCATCGAGTGCCGCATCAACGCGGAGGATCCGTTCCTGTTCACGCCTTCGCCGGGCCGGATCACCTCCTACCATCCGCCGGGCGGGCCGGGCATCCGCGTCGATTCCCACGTCTACCACGGCTACACGGTGCCGCCCTACTACGATTCGATGGTGGGCAAGGTGATCGCCTACGGCGCGACGCGCGACCAGGCGATCCGCCGGATGCGGGTCGCGCTCTCCGAGATGGTGGTGCAGGGGATCGAGACCAACATTCCCCTCCACCAGGACTTGCTCAACGACACGCGCTTCCTGCGCGGCGGCACGAGCATCCACTACCTCGAGCAGAAGCTCGCGCAGATGGCCAAGCGCGCCGGCAAGAGATAGGACCCGCCGGCGCACGGAGCCGCGCGGGCCGATCGCGCCGGACACCACGCGGATGCCCTGGATATCGCTCATCGTCGAAACGTCGGCCGGGAAAGCCGAGCGGCTCTCCGACGCGCTCCTCGATCTCGGCGTGGTCTCCGTGAGCGTCACCGACGCGGATGCCGGCACGCCCGCCGAGAAACCCGTGTTCGGCGCGCCCGACGCAAGCGCAACCGCGTCCTGGGATCGGAGCGTCGTGAGCGCGCTGTGCAGGGACGATGCCGATTGCGGCCAGCTGCTCGCTGCGGCGGCGGAGCGCGCCGGGTTCCCCCAGACGCCCGCATTCCGGACCGAGCGCGTCGCGGATGCGGATTGGGTGCAGGTCAGCCGGGCGCAGTTCGCACCGATCCAGGTGGCCGAGCGCCTCTGGATCGTGCCCTCATGGCGCGCGCCTCCTGACCCGGATGCCGTGAACATCGTGCTCGATCCCGGTCTTGCGTTCGGCACGGGCAGCCATCCCACGACCCGGCTCTGCATCGAGTGGCTCGCACGCCACGTGCGCAGCGGCGCCTGCGTGCTCGACTACGGCTGCGGATCCGGTATATTGGCCATTGCCGCGATGAAGCTCGGCGCCGCGGCCGCCCTGGGCGTCGACATCGATCCCGACGCCGTCGCCGCAGCGCGTGCCAATGCGGCACGCAACGCCGCGGCGGCGCGTTTTCAGGATACCGTCGCGCCGCTCGACATGAACGCGGATCTCGTGGTTGCCAACATTCTCGCCAACCCGCTGAAGGTGCTCGCCGCGCTGCTCGCCGCGCACACTCGCCGCGGCGGACGCATCGCGCTCGCCGGGCTGCTCGCGCCGCAAGCCGATGACGTGTCGGGCGCCTATGCGCCCTGGTTCGACATGGCGGTGTTCGGGACGCGCGAGGAATGGGTCGTGCTGGAGGGCATTCGGCGATGACCCTCATCACCCGCTGCCCTTCGTGCGGCACTGCGTTTCGCGTGCGCGAGCAACAGCTCGAGGCCCGCGACGGGCGCGTGCGTTGCGGGCGCTGCGCGGTGGTTTTCGATGCGCGGGACGCGCTTGCCGAGCATATGGACATCGGCGAGCCCACTTCGCCTTCCACCGAGCGCGCGTTCGGGCCCGATCCGGATTCCGCGCCGTTGCCGGAGCCGACGCGGGAGTCCGCGCTGGGTGCCGCACAGGGAAGGCCGAGTGTTCCGCTCGCGGATCGCGGCAGCGTGCCACTCCAGGACCGCGGCAGCATTCCGCTTGCGGATCGAGGCAGCATCCCGCTTCAAGATCGCGGCAGCATCCCGCTTCAGGATCGCGGCAGCATTCCGCTCGCGGATCGGGCCAGCGTGCCGCTGCCCGACGAAGAGGCCTACGAGGATGAGCTCGAGTACTCGGACGCGGAGGGCGACGCGTACCGATTCGGGCCGGAGCGCCGGCGCCGCGCCCGCTATCGCAACATCATGTGGGGGCTGGCGAGCCTCGTGCTGCTGCTGACGCTCGGCGCGCAGCTCGTCTATGCGTTTCGCAGCGATCTCGCGGCACGCAGTCCCGATGCGCGCCGCTGGCTCGGGCTCGCTTGCGAGCGCCTCGGCTGCGACCTGCCGCTGCCGGGCCACGGCGACCTCGTGACCATCGAGCTCTCCGAGATGCACCCCGAACCCGACATGCCCGGAATCCTGTCGCTCTCCGCGGTGCTGCGCAACCGCGCTTCTTTCGCGCAGCGCCAGCCCTGGATCGAGCTCACGCTCACCGACGCGCGCGACCGCGCGCTCGCCCGGCGCGTGCTCGCGCCGCGCGACTATCTCGGCGAGCGCGTCGAGTTCGAGCGGGGCCTCGCGGCCGGGGCGGAGCAGTCGCTGCGCCTGCTGCTCGACACGGCGAGCGTGCAGCCGACCGGGTACCGCCTCTTGCTCTACTACCCCTGAACGGAGATCAATGCGCATCCTCATCTGCGGCTCGATCGCGTACGACAACATCATGGTGTTTCGCGGGCGATTCAAGGAGCACATCCTGCCCGACCAGATTCACATCCTGAACGTCGCGTTCCTCGTGCCCGACCTGCGCCGCGAGTTCGGCGGCTGCGCAGGCAACATCGGCTACAACCTGAAGATGCTCGGCGGCGATCCCCTGATCATGGCGACCGTGGGCGACGACGCCGATCCGTACGTCCAGCGGCTCGATCGCCTGGGGCTCGCGCGCGACTTCGTGCGCCAGGTGCCCGAAACGCTCACCGCGCAGGCGTTCATCACGACCGACCTCGACGACAACCAGATCACCGCGTTCCATCCCGGCGCGATGAACCACTCGCACCAGAACCGCATCGCGCCCGGCCTGAAAGCGGGGCTCGCGATCGTCGCGCCGGACGGCCGCGACGGGATGCTGCAGCACGCGCGCGATCTGGTCGCCGCCGGCATTCCGTTCGTCTTCGATCCGGGCCAGGGCCTGCCGATGTTCTCGGGCGAGGAGGTGCTCGCCTTCCTGAAGGATGCGACGTACCTCGCGGTGAACGACTACGAGGGCAAGATGATCGAGGAGAAGACCGGCCGCAGCCTGGCGGATCTCGCGAGCCTGGTGCGCGCGGTGATCGTGACGCGCGGCGCCGAGGGCTCGACGATCTTCGCGGAAGGCAAGCGGCACGACATTCCGTGCGTCAAGGCGGGCGAGATCGTCGACCCCACCGGCTGCGGCGACGCCTACCGCGCGGGCCTGCTCTACGGCATCGCCCAGGGCTGGGACTGGCAGAAGACCGGGCAGCTCGCCTCGCTGATGGGCTCGCTCAAGATCGGCTCGCGCGGCGGGCAGAATCACCACGCGACGCGCGAGCAAATCGGGGCGCGCTACAAAGCGGCGTTCGGCGCGCAGCTCTGGTAAGCGGCGCGATCAGGACCGCAGCACTTCGCCGGCGGCGGCTCCCGTAAGCGCGCCCTTTTCCCAGGTCACCGCGCCGTTCACGACGGTGTACTCGACTCCGTGCGAGCGCATGACCACGCGCTTCGCGCCGCCGGGAAGGTCGTAGCGGCGCTCGGGGCGTCCGGCCGAGCCCACGGTGGCCGGATCGAAGATCACGATGTCCGCGGCGCGGCCGGGCGCGAGCCGGCCGCGGTCGCGTATGCCGAAGAAATCCGCGGGATCCGACGTCATCCGTTGCACGGCGTGCTCGAGCGTCAGCACCTTGCGCTCGCGCACCCAGGTGCCGAGCACGTAGGTCGGATAGCCCGAGTCGCACAGCATGTCGACGTGCGCGCCGCCGTCGCCAAGGCCGATGAGCATCGCGGGGTCGTTCAGGATCTCCGCCATGCGATCGACGCGCGTGTTGAACGAGGTCATGGTGAACTCGTTCGCGAGGTCGTCGGCCAGCGTGAGATCGAGGAAGGCGTCCACGCCGTCCTTGCCCTGCGCGGCGGCGACCTCCGCCACCGTCATGCCTTCCCAGCGCTTGAGCGCCGGCGCCTGCACCTCGTGCACGGTGATGCGCGCCCAGTTGCCGAAGGAGAGCGGCCGCTTGAGCTCCTCCCGAAACTGGTTGCGGAACCCGGGATCGCGGTAGACCGCGGCCTGCGCCTCCTTCGACTTGTCCTCGAACACGCGCTTCCACGACGGAAACGCGGCGAACGAGAAGGGGCTGCGCATGTTGATCTCGCGCGTGAGCGGCAGCGGCGAGGTCTGCGGCCGCGCGCCGCGTGCGATCAGCGGCGCGGCCTTGCGCAGGGTGTCGCGCACCGCATCCGGCAGGTCGTCGCGATCGAACATGGCGATGAACGTCACGGGCCGCGCGCTCTCCGTGACCAGGAGATCGAGGATCTCGAGACCGTCGTCCTCGAGCACGGCGATCTGCCGCGTGAGCGCGATCTCGATGGCGCCCTTCTGCCGGGCCTTCAGCGCTCCGGCATACGCCTTCAGCTCCGCGAGGCTGGCGTTGCGGCAGGCGAGCGGCCGCCCGCCGAAGCCGAGGTGCTGGTTGAGGATGGTGCTGGAGAATCCGAACGCGCCGGCATCGACCGCCGCGCCGAGCAGGCTCGCGACGCGCGCCGTCTCCTCGGGCGTCGCCGCACGCTCCATCGACGCTTCGCCCATCACGTAGTGGCGAAACGGCGTGAGCGGCGCGAGAAACGCGAGGTTCAAGGCCGGCTTGCGCCGCGCCGCCGCGTCGAGATACTCGGGAAAGCTCTCCCAGTCCCACGTGATGCCGCGGTTGAGCACTTCGAACGGAATGGCCTCCACGTTGACGAGGTCGTGCATCGCCACCTCGCGCGTCGCGGGCAGGCAAGGGGCGATGCCGACGCCGCAGTTGCCCATCACGACCGACGTGACGCCGTGCCACGACGACGGCGTGACGGCGCCGTCCCAGCAGATCTGCGCGTCGTAGTGCGTATGCGGGTCGATGAATCCGGGCGCGACGGCGAGATCCGTCGCGTCGATCACGCGCCGCGCGCCGTCCGCGACCTTGCCGATCTCGGTGATGCGTCCGCCCGCGATGCCGATGTCCGCCCGCCGCGCGGGTTGACCGGTGCCGTCGACAACGAGCCCGCCCCGGATGACGAGGTCGCAGGCCATTTCAGCCCCCGCCAGTCTTCTGCTGCAGGGCCTTGCGGATCGCGGCGGCGTCGGCCTCGAGCGAATCGCGCCCGGGGTTGCGCGCGGGCCAGTCGACCTTCATGCCGTCGTCGCGCCGGCGCGGGACGAGATGGACGTGGTAGTGGAACACGGTCTGCCCGGCGAGCTTGCCGTTCGCCTGGTACTGGCTGAGCCCCTCCGGCGCGAAGGCCTCGCCGATCGCGCGCGCGACGCGCACGAGCGTCCGACCGACCGCGGCGCCGGTCGCCTCGTCGAGCGCGAAGATGTTCTCCGCGTGCCGCTTGGCCGCGACCAGCACATGGCCCGGATTCACCGAGCCGATGTCCATGAACGCGATGGTGTCGCCATCCTCGTGGACGACGCTCGCGGGAATCTTGCCCGCCACGATCCCGCAAAACACGCAATCCGACATCAGATCCTCCCCGTTACGCCATTACAGTCCACAATCCGCCCCGCGATGCACAACCACCCTGCCAGCCTTCCCGTCCGCTGCGTCCGCATCGCGCGCGTCATCGCCCACATCGTCCGCGGCCTGTGGGTGACCCGGGTGCGCTTTCCGCGGCTCGACGCGGCCGGTCAGGATAGCGAAATTCGGCGCTGGGCGAGACGCCTGCTCGCGATTCTAAATGTGCAGGTGACTTGCCTCAACGCGCCCGCCGTGCTGCCGCCACGCTGCGTCCTCGTAGCGAACCACGTGTCGTGGCTCGACGTGATGACGATCTTCGCGGTGCACCCGGCGGTTTTCGTCGCGAAGGACGATGTCCGACGTTGGCCCGTCGTCGGGCCGCTCTGCGAGGGAGCCGGCACGCTCTTCATCGCGCGCGGCAATCGCCAGCACGCGAAGCAAATCAACGGCCGGGTGGCGGACACGCTCTCGGCGGGGCGCGTGTTCGCGATGTTCCCCGAGGGAACGACCACCGATGGCCGGTCGCTCAATTACTTTCACCGGGCGCTTTTCCAGAGTGCGGTGGACGCCGAAGCGGTGCTGCAGCCGGTCGGGATCTGCTATACCGACCCGGATGGCGTGTGGACCGACGCGCCGGCCTACATCGGCGACATGTCGCTCGTCGAATCGATCTGGCGCATCGTGTCGGCACGCGCGCTCGTCGCGGTGTTGCACTTCGCGCCCGCGATCCCCGCGCGCAGCGGCCACCGTAAGGACCTGGCCGAGTATGCGGAGACGGCTATCGCCCGCGCCTTGAATCTGGCGCCGCCCCGCAGGACACCTGGAAGACGCTCCGGTCCTCGAGACGGACCGCAGTGAGGCGCCCGCCCCACACGCAACCGCTGTCGAGCGCGAGAAGATCGGGACGGATGAGCAGCCCCAGCGCCGACCAGTGCCCGCAGACGATCGGCATGTTGGCGTTCGCGCGGCCGGGCGCGTCGAACCACGGCCGGTAGCCGCGCGGCGCCTTCTCGACCTCGCCTTTCACGCGGAAGTCCATGACGCCGTCCGCATTCACGAAGCGCATGCGCGTCATCGCGTTCACCACCACGCGCAACCGGTCGGTTCCGCGCAAGGTCTCGTCCCAGCGATCGGGCTTGCTCCCGTAGAGCTCCGCGAGGAATGCACGGTAGTCGGGCGCGCGGAGCGCCGCCTCCACCTCCGACGCGAGCGCCTGGGCCCGCTCGATCGACCACGCCGGCAGCAGCCCCGCGTGCACCATCGCGTACCCGTCCTCGACGTGCAGCATGGGCCGCGCCCGCAGCCATTCGAGCAGCGCATCGCGATCCGGCGCGGCGAGCACGTCGCCGAACGAGTCGTCCGGACGCTGCTTGCCGTAGCCCGCCACGTAGGCGAAGAGGTGGATGTCGTGATTGCCGAGCACGGTGACCGCGGCGTCGCCGAGCGATTTCACGAAACGCAGGACGGCGGCCGATTGCGGGCCGCGATTCACCAGATCGCCGACGAACCAGAGCCGGTCGCGCGCCGCGTCGAAGCGGATCTCGTCGAGCAGCCGCTCGAGCGCGGTGAAGCAGCCCTGCACATCACCGATCGCGTATGTGGGCAACGCGCGTCTCCATGCGTGAGCAGTCCTCTAGTCCATCGGGAAGCCGACGTAGTTCTCGGCGAGGCTCGTCGACGCCGCCGCGGAGCTCGTCACGTAGTCGAGCTCGGCGAGCTGCACGCGGTGCTGGAAGGCGTCGCCGCCCGGCGAGCGATGCAGCATCGAGGTCATCCACCACGAGAAGCGTTGCGCCCGCCAGATGCGCCGCAGGCAGGTCGCGGAATACGCGTCGAGCCCGGCGTCGCTTCCCTCCCGGTAGTGGCCGACGAGCGCCTTGGCGAGCACGTTGACGTCGGCGACGGCAAGGTTCAATCCTTTCGCGCCGGTCGGCGGAACGATGTGCGCCGAATCGCCGGCCAGGAAGAGCCGACCGAAGCGCATCGGCTCGGCGACGAAGCTCCGCATCGCGATGATGCCTTTCTGGAAGATCGGCCCCTCGATCAGCTTCCAGCCGTCGCGCGTCGCGAGCCGCGCTTGAAACTCCTCCCAGATCCGGTCCTCGGACCAGTTGTCCACATTGTCGAGCGGATCGCACTGGAAGTAGAGGCGCTGCACCTCGGGGGAGCGCGTGCTGACCAGCGCGAAGCCGCGCTGATGCAGCGTATAGATGAGCTCTTCCGTGGACGGCGGCGCCTTGGCGAGAATGCCGAACCATCCGAACGGATAGGTGCGTTCGTACGCGGTGAGCGCACCCTTCGGGAGCGAGCGCCGGCAAACGCCGTGAAAGCCGTCGCAGCCGGCGATGAAGTCGCACTCCAGCGCGTGCTCGGCGCCATCGTGCTCGTAGCGGATCACCGGCTTCTCGGCCATGAAATTGTGGATGTTCACGTCCTGCGCTTCGAAGACGATCGCGCCACCCGCATCGAGTCGCGCTTGTACGAGATCCTTGATCACCTCGTGCTGCGCGTACACGGTGATCGCCCGCCCGCCGGTGAGCCCCTCCAGGTCGATCCGATGTGCCCGCCCGTCGAACCGCAGCTCGACGCCCTTGTGCACGAAGCCTTCGCGCCGCATGCGCTCGCCGACGCCGATCGCGTTCAGCAGGTCGACCGTCCCCTGCTCGAGCACGCCGGCGCGGATCGTCGCCTCGATCTCCGCGCGGGTGCGAATCTCGAGCACCACCGACTCGATTCCCTGCAAATGCAGGAGGTGCGAGAGGAGGAGACCCGCGGGGCCCGCTCCGACGATGCCGACTTGTGTGCGCATAGACGAATCTCCATCGTTGGCGCGAATGCCGCAGCCCGGCATGCCGGTCGCGCGTCCCGCTCGGCCTGACCGACGTTACTTTACCGCTTCGGTAGATTGCGTCGCGCCCGAGGTGCGACGCTCCATCGGACGGGTCGCGAGCGACAGGATCGCGGCCGCGATGGCGAGGCTCAACAGAAATCCGAGTGTACCTTCCCAGCTCCCCGCGTACTCCCGGCCGGCGGCGAGTGCAGGTGGGCCGAACAGTTGCCCGGTGTTGGATCCCATGACCATGAGGCCGCCCATGACTCCGATCAGGGCGGGCGACGGCGCATACACCGGCGCCGCCGCGAGCGCCGCCGCCGGAATGATGCCGCCCGCGATGCCGAACACGCATGCGAGGACCAGTCGCAGCTCGTTGGGCAGCGCGCCCGACAGGATGCCGATCTCGGTGAGCGCCATGCCGACCGACGCGACCGTGAGCAGGAACCAGATCGGTGCGCCGCGTCCCATCGCCCAGGCGCCAAGGTAGCTGCCCCCGGCGTTGAAGGCCAGCACCAGCGCCGGGACGGCGGCCGCGACGAGCGTGCTGGTGCCGTGCGCCTCGATCATGTAGGTGGGCAGCCAGTTCATCATCGAGATGTGCTGCGCGGCGTAGAGGCCGAACGTGGCCGCGACCAGCAAGGCGCCCGGAATCGCGATGCTGCGGCCGACGCTCCGGATGATCGAATCGCGCTGTGCAATGCGCGCCTGGGCGCGCTGCCAGCCCGCGGTCGCATACAAGAAGACGACCGCCCAGACGAGCGTGCCGATGCACATGATTCCCCAGAGCACGCGCCATCCGAACCAGTCGAGCGCAAGCGCCGACAGCACCAGCATGCCGGCGAATCCCACCGGCATGTAAGCGGCCCAGACGCCCAGCGCCCACCTCCGGTCCGTGTGAGTCGTGGCGCGCGCGATGATCGCGCCGCCGGCGACCACCGAAGAGGTGAAGCCGAGCCCCTCGACGAAGCGCGACGCCAGCATCAACTCGCTGGAAGACGCGTAGGCGCCAAGCAGGCTGCCGGCCGCCAGCATGATCAAGCCGAAGACCAGCACGCGACGATGGCCGATGCGGTCCGCGACGGCGCCGGCGAAGAGGCCCAGCGAAAAGCTCGTGGCGGAGATCATCGAGGCGATCCAGCCCGCCGTGACGAGACTCGCGTCCAGTTCGGCGCGAATCTCCGGAAGAGCGGGGGGAAGCTTGCCGATATGGGCCGCGGCCACCACGCCCGCGGCGAACGCGACCCACACAATGGGCCATTGTGTTTGGGAGGCGTTGCGGGGTTGCGTCTGCTCGGGCACCGCCATCGTTCTTCTTCATCTCCTGCCGCAAGGCGCCCTGCGTCCGAATCCCCGGACGCATCCCGGCCTACGCGGAATGCCGCGCGTCAGCCCGCGCGGTCTAGACGCCGGTACTGTACCGCCTCGGCGATGTGTGCCGCACCGACGGCTTCGGCGCCGTCGAGATCGGCGATCGTGCGCGCGAGCCGTAGCACGCGATGGTACGCGCGTGCGGAGAGATTG
The DNA here is from genome assembly GCA_041617635.1 of Burkholderiales bacterium. Taxonomy (GTDB): domain Bacteria; phylum Pseudomonadota; class Gammaproteobacteria; order Burkholderiales; family SG8-39; genus JAABRB01. Next base: position 22,919 of record JBFJOO010000028.1, read on the forward strand.
AGGCGGCTGATCGCGTTTTTCAGGAGCGTCTGGGCAGCCGGACCGGTGCGGCAGTGCCTGTCGAGCTCGCGCGCGCCGAGCTCGCTGTTCGGTTTCTCCTGGCGCGCGAGTTGCGTTGCGCGTGCCTGCTCGACGCGCGCGCGCACACTGGCGGAGGTCTCGCCGCTCGATTGACGCATGAGCTCATCCTGCGGCACGGCGGGGACCTCGATCTGGATGTCGATGCGATCCAGCAACGGGCCGGAGATCTTGCCGCGATAGCGCGCGACCTGGTCCGGCGTGCAGACGCACTTTCCGCTGTAGTGGCCGAGATAGCCGCACGGGCACGGGTTCATCGCCGCGACCAGCTGGAACCGCGCCGGGAAATCGACCTGCCGCGCCGCGCGCGAGATCGTGACGCGGCCCGACTCGAGCGGCTCGCGCAGCACCTCGAGCACCCGGCGGTCGAACTCGAGCAGCTCGTCGAGGAAGAGCACGCCGCGGTGCGCGAGCGAGATCTCGCCGGGGCGCGGGTCGCCGCCGCCGCCCACGAGCGCGACACTCGATGCCGAGTGATGCGGCGCGCGGTACGGCCGCCGGCGCCACTCGTGCAGACGAAAGCCGCCCGTCGCAAGCGAGCGCACCGCCGCCGAGTCGAGCGCCTCGGCCTCGGTCATCGGCGGCAGCACGCCGGGCAGCCGCGCCGCGAGCATCGACTTCCCGGTGCCCGGTGGTCCGATCATCAGCAGGCTGTGCCCCCCGGCGGCAGCCACTTCGAGTGCGCGCTTCGCATGCGCCTGGCCTTTCACGTCCGCGAGATCGAGATGCTCTTCGACGGGTGCCGGCTCGCACGGCGGCTGCGCGGCAAGCGGCATCATGCCTGAGAGGTGGGCGCACACGGCGAGGAGGCTTGCTGCCGGATGAACGCTCGCGCCGTCGACCAGCGCCGCTTCGCGCGCACTTTCGGCTGGCAGCACGAACGCACGGCCGTCGCGCGCCGCGCGCAAGGTCATCGCCAGCGCGCCGCGCACCGGGCGCAGCTCGCCAGAAAGGGAAAGCTCGCCGGCAAACTCGTAGCGCGCGAGCGACTCGGCAGGGACCTGGCGCGACGCGGCGAGAATGCCGAGGGCGATCGGCAGATCGAAGCGCCCGCTCTCCTTGGGCAGCTCCGCCGGCGCGAGATTGACGGTGATGCGCCGCGACGGAAACTCGAAGTTGCAGTTGACGAGCGCGGCGCGCACCCGCTCGCGACTCTCCTTCACCTCGGTATCGGGCAAACCGACGATCGTGAAGCTCGGCAGCCCGTTGCCGAGGTGCACCTCGACCGTCACGAGCGGGGCATCGAGCCCGGCAAGGGCACGGCTGCGCACGACCGCCAAGGACATGTCTGAGCCAATGGGCGAGGAAGGGTGCTCCTAGAACGCGCCGTGACCCGGCCGCGATGACCGGGGGACGGGCTGCCTAAGTCATCCGCGCGCACGCGCGGATCCAGCGAGCCTTCGAAGATACTCAGCCTGGATTCCCGCATGCGCGGGAATGACGGGCTCTTGCAGACTTTCCCTAGGCGCCGCTCAGCCGCCCGATCGCAACCGCTGCTCGAGCTCGGCGACGCGCGCCTCGAGGGCCGCGAGCTTCTCGCGCGTGCGCGCGAGCACCTTGGCCTGCACGTCGAATTCCTCCCGCGTCGCGAGCTCGAACCGCTCGAGGGCCGAGACGACGAGCGCCTTCACATTGCGCTCGATGTCCTGCGCCGGGCTGGCCGCGAGGAGCTCGCTCAGCCGGGCATTGACCTCTTCGATGAGTCGGGCGGGCTCCATGGCGCGGGCGAAATTCGGGGCGACGGGCCGGATTGCGGGGTCAGCAGCGAGGGATCCTGAGCGAGTCTAGCACGGCGATTTTGGTCGCCACGCGCGCGGCGAAACCCCGCACCGCGCTGGTGCGTCGCGACCGCCGATTTGCACTCGGATGGGGCGCCGCGCGCGGCATCCGGTGGGTCTGGCTACGCAACATATTGAGCAGGCGACGGAAAAATTTCTGGCACACCCTGTGCAGAGGGGCTCGGTGGTTCGCACACTTCGCTCTCACTCGGAGGTACCGTCATGAAAAAACTTCTGCTCGCGTCCGCGGCCGCTAGCCTGCTCATACTGCCGGCCGCGTCGGTGCTCGCGCAGGCGACCTCGCCGCATTCCTGGAGCGCCAACGTCGGCCTGTACGGCGACTATCTGTTCCGCGGCATATCCCAGACCAGCGGCGAGCCGGCGCTCCAGGGGGGCTTCGACTATGGATACGCTGCCGGGCCGGTGAACCTCTACGCCGGCACATGGGCATCGAACGTCAGCTGGCTTGAGGATTCCGGCCTGTACACCAGGTCGAGCCTCGAGTGGGATTTCTACGGCGGCGTCAACGGCAAGTTCGGCAACAGCGACTTCGGGTATGACGTCGGCCTCATCTACTACTACTACCCTGGTACCAAAGCCCCAGGCACCATTTCCGCCAACACAACCGAACTGTATGGCGCGCTATCGTGGAAGTGGCTCTCGGCGAAGTACAGCTACTCGCTCAGCGACTACTTCGGAATCCGGGATATCCGCGGCTCCAAGACCGATGGCACGTGGTATCTAGATCTCAAAGCCAAATACGATATCCCCGACACGGGCCTCTCCGTCTTCGCCCACTACGGCTTCCTGAACGTCAAAGGATTTTACGCGCCAGGCGCCGACCCCAGCTACTACGACTGGAACGTCGGCGGGTCGTACACCGTACAAAGCACCGCGTTCAAAGGCACCGAGCTGGGCGCGTACTACTCTGCTACGACCGATATCGATCGCGGCGTGTACACGGTGGCCGGCAGGGACTGGGCGAAGAGCAAGCTCGTCTTGTACGTAAAGAAAACGTTCTGAGGCGCCGCACAGGTCCGGTCATCACAAGGGGAAGCAACATGAAATTCGTCACCGCCATCATCAAGCCATTCAAGCTCGACGAAGTGCGCGAGGCGCTGTCGGCCATCGGCGTGCAGGGCGTCACCGTCACCGAGGTGAAGGGGTTCGGGCGCCAGAAGGGCCACACCGAGCTCTACCGGGGCGCCGAGTACGTCGTCGACTTCCTGCCCAAGGTGAAGATCGAGGTCGCCATCAAGTCCGACCTGCTTGAGCAGGTCATCGAGGCGATCGAGAAGTCCGCCAACACCGGCAAGATCGGCGACGGGAAGATCTTCGTGGCCGACCTCGAGCAGGTCATCCGCATCCGCACCGGCGAGACCGGCGCGGACGCGCTGTAACGCTGTAAGGGAGAACAATTGTGATTCGTAAAATACTCGCATTGATCGCGCTCGTCGGCCTCGTCGGCATCGCGGCGCCGGCGGTGGCGGTGGCGGACGACACGCCGAGCGCCGCGCCGATCCAGCTCGCACAGGCGCCAGCCGCTCCGATGGCCGAGGCCAAACCGGCCGAGGCAACACCCGCGCCGAGCGTCAACAAGGGAGACATCACCTGGATGATGGTCGCCACTATCCTGGTGATCGCGATGACCGTGCCGGGCCTTGCGCTGTTCTACGGCGGCCTGGTGCGCGCGAAGAACATGCTGTCGGTCCTCATGCAGGTGCTGGTGGTGTTCTCGCTGATCATCGTGCTCTGGTTCCTCTACGGGTACAGCCTGGCGTTCTCGGCAGGCAACGCCTTCTTCGGCTCGCTGGAAAAGATCTTCCTGAGCGGCGTGAACGTGGAAACGCTGGCGGATACTTTCAGCGAGGGCGTCAAGATCCCCGAGTACATCTTCGTGTCGTTCCAGTCGACCTTCGCGGGCATCACCTGCGCGCTGGTGGTCGGCGCGTTCGCGGAGCGCATGAAGTTCGCGGCGGTGCTGTTGTTCTCCGCGCTGTGGTTCACCTTTTGCTACGCTCCGATCGCGCACATGGTCTGGTTCAGCGAAGGCTACCTCTTCAAGCTGGGCGCGCTCGACTTCGCGGGTGGCACGGTGGTGCACATCAACGCCGGCATCGCCGGGCTGGTCGGCGCATACGTGATCGGCAAGCGGGTCGGCTACGGCAAGGAGGCGATGGCGCCCAACAACCTCGCGCTCACGATGGTCGGAGCGTCGCTCCTGTGGGTGGGCTGGTTTGGCTTCAACGCGGGCTCCAATCTCGAGGCGAACGCGACCACCACGCTGGTGCTCCTCAATACGCTTCTCGCCACCGCGGCCGCGATCCTCGGCTGGACGGCGTCGGAGTGGATCGTCAAGAGCAGGCCGTCGATGCTGGGTGCGGCTTCCGGCGCGGTCGCCGGCCTGGTTGCCATCACACCGGCCTGCGGATCGGTCGGCCCCTCGGGGGCGGTCGTCATCGGCCTGCTGGCCGGTGCCGTTTGCCTCTGGGGCGTGAGCGGGCTGAAGCGGATGCTCGGCGCCGACGACTCGCTCGACGTATTCGGCGTGCACGGCGTCGGGGGCATCCTCGGCGCGCTCGCGACCGGCGTGTTCACTGCGCCGGGTCTCGGCGGCAGCGGCGCGGCCGACTTCTCGATCGCGTCCCAGGTCGGCACCCAGGCGATCGCGGTCATCGTCACGATCATCTGGTCGGGCGTGGTCGCGTACATCGCGTACAAGATCGTCGACATGATCGTCGGGCTGCGCGTTGCCGAGGACGAAGAGCGCGAAGGCCTCGACACCACGTACCACGGGGAGGCGGCCTACCACGTGTGAGCGTGACCGGAATATCCCCACGCAGGGCAAGAGCCCACGAGAGCTCTTCAGAAGGCGGGTGCCACAGGCACCCGCCTTTTTCTTTGGCGGGACGGATGCCTCTGGCGCGACGCTATACTCCCGCTACGACCGCGGTGAGCGTCAGCGAAGTGACGATGGAGGGGGCATGCGTGCTACTGCCTGCGTGATTGCGTGGATACTCGCGGTGGCGGCGCTCGGCGGCTGCGCCAGCCGGCCGATCAACGAGCGGATCGCGCAGGTCGATCCGAAAGCCGGGTACCGTCCCGATCTCCTGATCCCGAAGCGTCAGAACAACGACCCGCACACGCTGTTCGTGCTCTCGTTCTCGGGCGGCGGCACGCGGGCAGCGGCATTCTCCTACGGCGTCCTGGAGGAGCTCCGCCGCACCGAGATCACGGCGAGCGGACACCGCCGCCGTCTGATCGACGAAGTGGACATCATCACCGGGGTATCGGGCGGGAGCTTCACCGCGCTCGCGTACGCCCTCTACGGCGACCGCCTGTTCTCCGAGTACGAGGCGCGGTTCCTCAAGCGCGACGTCCAGGGAGATCTGCTCGCCCGCAGCCTGAATCCGTTCAACTGGTGGAAGTTCGTCGGCGGAACCGCCGGGCGTTCGGAGCTCGCCGCGGAGTACTACGACGAGATCCTGTTCGAAGGCGCGACCTTTCGCGATCTGCTCGACAAGAGTGGGCCGATCGCGATCGCGACCGGGACCGACATCTCCACCGGATCGCGGTTCGCCTTCTTCCAGAACGACTTCGACCTGCTCTGCTCGGACCTGAACACGGTGCGTCTCTCACGGGCGGCCGCAACATCTTCCGCGGTTCCGGTGGTCCTGTCCGCGGTGACATTCAACAACTACGGCGGCACCTGCGGCTATCAGTATCCGGCCTGGGTGAAGGACGTCGCCAACCCCGATGCCCGCGTCAGGCCAGCGGCGCGCGCGCTGCAGCGTTACCTCGAGATGCAGGATTTCCAGAATAGCAAGGACCGTCCGTACATCCACCTCGTCGACGGCGGCGTCGCGGACAACATCGGCGTACGCGGCGTGCTGGAAGCCTTCGAGGAGCTGGCGGCGAGTGCTGCGTTCCGCGGGGAAGTCGGGTTCGGCGTGGTCCGCAGGATCGTGCTGATCGTCGTGAACGCCCGCTCGTCGCCCAGCACCGACTGGGACCGCAGCGAGTCGCCGCCCGGCTTCGTCGCCCAGCTGCTGCAGGCCTCGGTCGTGCCGATCGACCGCTACTCGTTCGAGACCGTCGAGCTCATGAAGGATCGCGCCGAGATCACGCAGTGGCGGCGCGAGCTGTTGGTCGCGCGCGCGCGCCTCGCGGGCGCGACCGAGGCTCAAGCGGAGGCGAGCGTGCGGAAATCAGCCTGGCGGTGCTCGACGTCAGCTTCGATGGGCTGAGCGATCCGAAGGAACGCGCCTACTTCATGAACCTGCCCACGAGCTTCGTGCTCCCGGCCGAGGACGTCGACCAGCTGCGCCACGCGGCCGGCCGGCTGTTGCGCGGGTCTCCGGAGTACGAGTCGGTCGTGCGCGATCTCGGCGGCACGGCCGTGAAGTAGCTCCGGCGGAGGCCAATACTCGCGGTCTCGGCACCGAGAACTCGCGCACGTGCCGCTGGTTCCTATCTTGTCGTTGCAATGAACCCGGGAGTCGATCGCACGGTCTCGCTGCCGGACGGTCGCCGGCTCGGCATCGCCGAGTACGGCGATCCGCGGGGGACGCCGGTGCTCGCCTTCCACGGCCTGCCGGGTTCGCGCCTCCAGCGCCATCCGGATCCTTCGATCCCCGTGGCGCTCCGCGCCCGCATGCTGCACCTCGAGCGGCCCGGCTTCGGCCGCTCCGATCCGCACGCGTCCCGCACGCTTCTCACCTGGGCAACGGACGTGCAACACGTCTGCGACGAGCTGGGGCTCGACCGGGTACGCGTGGCCGGCGTCTCGGCAGGCGCTCCTTACGCGCTCGCGTGCGCCGCGACGCTCGGCACGCGGGTGATTCGCACCGCGGTCGTCAGCGGGGTTGGGCCGCCCGGCAGCACACCCGCATCACGTTCGCTCTTCATCCGTGCCGGCATGGCCCTCGCCCTGCGGGCGCAATGGAGCATTCGCCCGTTCGTGCTCGCCGCCAGCTCGCTCGCGCGGCGCGCCCCCGAGCGCTACGTCGACGCGGTTGCTGCGCGAATGAACGCCGCCGACCGCGAGATCCTCGCGCGCCCGGCGGTGCGTGCCATGTTCGCGGAGGATCTGCGCGAGGCGTTCGCGCAGTCGGGCGCGGCGTTCGCGCAGGACCTGGCGCTGATCGCGGCGCCGTGGCCGTTCGATCCGGCGCGCATCGATTCACCGGTTGCGCTCTGGCACGGCGATGCGGACCGCATGATCCCGCGTGCCGGGGCGGAAGCGCTCGCCCGGATCGTCCCGCATGCGAGTTTCCACCGCGTGCCGGGCGCCGGCCATTTCCTGGCGTTCGATCGTTGGCGCGAGATCCTCGCCTGGTTGGTGGAGTAGCTCGATACTCCGCGCTCGTGTGTGGGACGAATCGTGGGGTATGTCCCAAACGCGCCGCTACAGGTGGGATTCGAGGCGGAAGAATATAATTACTACATTGTAATATATACTATTTCATGTTGCCCAACTCTCATCCCACCTTATTCGTGGGCGATAATCCGATTGACAGCCGCTCGGGTCAGGCGTGCAATCTTGTGATCGCGAATCCCTAGGGGAGGGGAGATGGAGGCAGAGTCGCTGCTTCGCGAGATCACCGAGTACTGCCGGAATACCGGGGTCGCAGAGTCCACGTTCGGACGCCTCGTCGTCAACGACGGGAAGTTCGTCAATCGCCTGCGCGACGGCGGCCGCATCACCACCACGACGCTCGAGCGCGTGCGCTCCTTCATGGCGAGCAACGTGCGCGCCCATCGCGATGGCAAGGTAGTCGCCACGCCAAGGCCGCTTGCCATTACCCCGACCGCCGCCCTCGGCGCGCCCGCCGTGGCGTCGGTACCCGTCACCCCGAAGGACAAGAACTTCCGGTTCTTCGACAACCGCCAGAAGTATCTTCTCTTCGTCAACACCTGCTCTGAAAAAGGCGTCGTGGCCCAGCGCGTGGCGATGGAGCTGGCGAACATCCATCCGCGGCCGCCGGCAGTGCGCGTCTTCGACGCGGGGGTCGGCGACGGCACGGTGCTGACGCGCGTCATGCGCGCGATGCACAACCGCTTTCCGACGATGCCGTTCTATATCGTCGGCAAGGAGATCAGCCTGGAGGACGTCCGGCTCGCGCTCGAGAAGATGCCCGACCGGTACTACGAGCACCCGTCGACGGTGCTCGTGATGACCAACCTCTATTACCGCGAGGCGCCGTGGCTCGTGCCCTCTTCCGTGGCCGCCGCGACCGGCCTCGCGTGGCACGAGCTTGCACTTTCCGGCACGACCGCCCACGAGTTCGAGCAGCAGATCACCGCGCTCGGCCCGTTTCTCGCCGAGCATTGGCGGGCCCATGTGAGCCCGAGTAGCGGCAATCCGGTGTACGAGCGCCCCGCCGTGCTCGTGATCTACCGCGAGGATCATCGCTTCCTGCTCGACCCGATCATCCCGCGCCGCGGCGGCGCGGCCGCGGACTACGATCTCGTCATGGCCTCGCAGCCCTACCGCCTGCGCGCGCCGCTCGAGTTCAAGTCCGAGCGCGTGATCGCCCCGCTCGCCAAGAGCCTCGGCCCGGGCGGGCGCCTGCTCGGGATCCACTCGCACGGCAACGATCCGGGCATGGAGATCATCCAGGGCATGTGGCCCGACGAGCAGCCGTTTCAGCACGACCGGCACAGCATTCTCAAGGCCGTGAAGGAATCACTCGGCAGCGCCGCGCGCAATCTGAACTTCAACGCGTACTCGGATGCCCGGTCGCTCTTCCGCTACGACATGCACACGCTGCCGACCGAGATCTCCGAATCGATCGGCACCTCGACGCTCTTCGCCGCGTGGAACGCCGCGGTGTACGTCGGGCAGATCGAGGATGCCCGCTTGGAAGGCGTGCTGACCGATCGGAAGTACCTGAACGTCACGCGCGACGTGCTGCACAAGCATGGCGGACTCTGGTTCTGGGACGAGTCCTACATAATCTCGCGGCGGCGCGACTAGCCAAGCCCATGGTTCAGGCGCAGGAACACTTGGCCGCACCGACATCCCCGGGGCTTGCTGCGTCCATCAGCAAGCTCGCTGGGGCCGCCTCGCTCGAATCCTCGACGCGCAATCTCGCCGAGATCGACGGCTATGCCGGGCTGTTGCCCGCCGGAACCGACGTCTTCACGCCCTGGTTGCCGGCTGCTCCCTACCACCATCTCGTGGCGGTGGCCCGGCACCTGCGACGCGCGGGACTCAATCCGGTACCGCACATCTCGGCGCGCCGGATCACCGACGCTGCCGCCGCGCGTGACTTTCTCGGTCGGCTGCAGGGCGAGGCCGGCGTCGAGCGCGTGCTGGCGATCGCCGGCGACAGCCAGGCCGCGGCCGGTCCGTACGATTCCAGTCTCGCGTTCATCGAGACCGGGCTGCTGCAGGAGTACGGCATCCGCAGCGTCGGCGTCGCCGGCTACCCGGAGGGCCATCGCAAGATTCCGGCGCCGGTCGTCCAGGCATCGCTGGACGCCAAGATCAGCGCCGCGCAGCGCGCCGACATCGACCTTTTCATGGTCTCGCAGTTCTGCTTCGACGGCGCAGTGATCGTGGACTGGCTGCGGGGCCTGCGGGCGCGCGGCGTCGCGATTCCGGTGCGCGTGGGGGTGGCCGGGCCCGCGACGATCCGTTCCTTGCTCAACTACGGGATGCGGTGCGGGATCGGCGAATCGCTGCGCGCCATCGGGACGCAGGCGATCTCGCTCACCCGGCTGGTGGTCCAGCACGGGCCGGAAAAGGTCGTCCGGCGCGTGGCGCTCGACGGCGAGGGCCTGGGAATCGCCGGCCTGCACTACTTCACGTTCGGCGGCTTTGCACAGACCGCGCGGTGGATGGAGAATGTCGCCTCCGGCCGCTTCCGCCTCGACGCGCCGAACGAGAGCTTCGACCTGACCGGCTGACGCGGGGTCGCTCCGAAGGCGGCGCAGGATCGGCGGCTCGTCGTCGCGAAGCGCCATACGCCCACAGGAGCACGACCATGCCTCACCGCAACAAGCCCCCGTTCCGCGCCGATCACGTCGGCAGCTTCCTGCGCCCGAAAGAGCTCCTCGAGGCGCGTGCGCAGCAGCAGAAGGGCGCGATCACGCGCGCGGCGCTGCGCAAGGTCGAAGACGCCGCGATCCGCGACATCGTGAAGTATCAGGAGGACCTCGGGCTGGAGGCGATCACCGACGGCGAGTTCCGGCGCACTTATTTTCACATCGACTTCCTCGAGCAGCTCGACGGCGTCGAGGTGCGGGGCGGCATCGCGTCGAAGTTTCACCGGGCCGGAGGGGACATCAGCGTTGCGCCGCAAGTGTTGCACGTGGTGAACAAGGTGAAGCACGCGAAACCGATCCAGCGGGCCGATTTCGAGTTCCTGAAGTCGGTCACCGGGCGCGGCGTCGCCAAGGTCACCATCCCTTCGCCGACGATGCTGCATTTTCGCGGCGGGCGGCAGGCGATCAGCAAGGAGTCGTATCCGGATCTCGAGGCGTTTTATGCCGACGTCGCCAAATGCTATCGCGACGAGCTGAAATCCCTCGGCGACGCGAGCTGCACCTACGTTCAGCTCGACGACACGAATCTCGCGTACCTGTGCGATCCGAAGCTGCGCGAGGGCGCCAGGCAGCGCGGCGACGATCCGGACGAGCTGCCGCGCCGCTACGCGAAGCTCATCAATGCCGCGATCGCCGACCGGCCGAAGGACATGACGGTCTGCATCCACCTCTGCCGCGGCAACTTCCAGAGCGCATGGGTCGCGGAAGGCGGCTACGAGCCGGTGGCCGAGGCGCTGTTCCGGGACCTCGCCGTCGACGGCTACTTCCTCGAGTACGACGACGCGCGCTCAGGCGATTTCGCGCCGCTGCGCCACGTGCCGAAGGGCAAGATCGTGGTACTCGGCCTGGTGACGACCAAGCTCGGCGAGCTCGAGTCGAAAGACGACCTCAAGCGCCGCATCGACGCGGCCGCCAAGATCGTGCCGCTCGAGCAGCTCGCCCTGTCGCCGCAATGCGGATTCTCCAGCACCGTGCACGGCAACGAGATCATGCGCGAGGCGCAGACGGCAAAGGTCAAGCTCGTCGTGGAGACCGCCAAGGAAGTGTGGGGCTAGGAATCGGTTCTTTCCCCTCCGCTATGATCGCGTCATAATGCGCGCGCGACGTCCCGTCGCCCGGACACGACGACCAAGGGAGAAATCCAGATGAGAGCGATCGTGCTGCTTGCCGCGCTGATGCTCGCCGCATCCCCGGCGCTTGCGAGAAAGGACTGCGAGGAACTGAAATCCGAGATCGAGGCGAAGATCAAGGCGAACGGCGTGCCGGTCTACACGCTCGAGATCGTGCCGGCCGACGAGGTGAAGGACGGCCAGGTTGTCGGCAGCTGCGACGGCGGGACGAAGAAGATCGTCTACAAGCGCGGCTAGATCCACCGTCATTCCCGCGCAAGCGGGAATCAGACTGAGCACATTCAGAGGCTTGCTGGACCCCGTGGAGCCTCCGCCTCCCATGCTGCTCACGCTGCTCGATCGCGTCGCCGGACCAGGCGCGCCGCACAGTCGGGCGCCGGGGAAGCGCCGGTGACCGCGCCGACGCGCCGCATCGCGCTCGGCCGCGGGCGCGTGATCATGGACCGCGCTGCGCACGGTGTCCTGCGGATGAGGACTTCGGCGCCGCTCGGGCCGTATCCGGAGAAGCTCACCGAGCGTCTGGTGAAGTTCGCGCGCGAAGCGCCCGATCGGACGCTCTTCGCCAAGCGGGACGGCGCAGGAAAATGGCGCACCCTCACGTACGCGCGGGCGCTCGACGCCGCGCGCCGGATCGGCCAGGCGCTGCTCGACCGCGGGCTCGACGCGGAGCGCCCGCTCGTCATCCTCTCGGAGAACGATCTCGAGCACGCGATGCTCGCGCTCGCCGCGCTGCACATCGGCGTGCCCTTCGCGCCGGTGTCGCCGGCGTACTCGCTGATCTCGCAGGACTTCGGCAAGCTGCGCTACATCCTCGAGCTCATGACGCCAGGCCTCGTGTTCGTTGCCGACGGAAAGCGCTACGAGCGCGCGCTGCGCGCCGCCCTCCCCGCGAACATCGAGCTCGTCGTCACGGAAGCGCCGCCGGCGGAGCGCGCGACCACGTCGTTCGATTCGCTCGCGGCAACCCAAGCGACGGCGCGTGTCGATGCCGCCCATGCCGCAGTCGGGCCCGACACGCTCGCGAAGTTCCTCTTCACCTCCGGCTCGACCGGCGCGCCGAAGGCGGTGATTCACACTCAGCGGATGCTCTGCAGCAACCTGCAGCAGATCGTCGAATGCCTCCCGTTCATCGCGGAGGAGCCGCCCGTGCTCGTCGACTGGCTGCCCTGGAATCACACGTTCGGAGGCAGCCACAATTTCGGGCTCACGCTCTACAACGGCGGCACGCTCTACATCGACGAAGGCAAGCCGGTGCCGCAACTGATCGGCAAGACGATCGACAACCTGCGCGAGATCGCGCCCACGGTCTACTTCAACGTGCCGCGCGGTTTCGAGGAGATCGCCGCGGCGCTCGACGCGGACCGCGCGCTTGCGAAGCACTTTTTCAGCCGCGTGAAGATGCTCTTCTATGCCGCCGCAGGGCTGTCGCAGCCGATATGGGACCGCCTGCACCGCGTCGCCGAGAAAGCCTGCGGCGAGCGCATCCTGATGATCACCGGCCTCGGCATGACCGAGACCGCGCCGTTCGCGCTGTGCGCAAACTGGGAAGCGGGGCGTTCCGGGCTGGTCGGCATTCCCGCCCCCGGCCTGGAGCTGAAGCTGGCGCCCGTCGAGGACAAGCTGGAAGCGCGTTATCGCGGACCGAACGTCACGCCCGGATTCTGGCGCCAGGCCGAGCTGACGCAAGCCGCGTTCGACGATGAGGGCTTCTATCGCAGCGGCGACGCGGTGCGCTTCGCCGATCCCGCGGACCCTGATCAGGGCCTGATGTTCGACGGGCGCATCACCGAGGACTTCAAGCTCGACAGCGGCACCTGGGTCAGCGTCGGCCCGCTGCGAGCACGGATAATGGCGGCCGGAGCACCACACGTTCAGGACGTCGTGATCTGCGGCCTCGACCGGCGCGAAGTGGGGATCCTGGTGTTTCCGCACGTGGATTCGTGCCGCGGCCTCAGCGCAACGCTCCCGCCGAATGCTGGCCAAGCCGAGATCGCTGCCGACCCGGCAGTGCGGGCGTGGTTTCAGACCCTCCTGGATTCGCTGCGTGACGGCGCCGAAGGCAGCGCGAGCCGGGTCGCGCGTGGCATGCTGCTCGCGGAACCGCCCTCGATCGATCTGGGCGAGATGACCGACAAGGGATCGATCAACCAACGCGCGGTCCTCGCGCAGCGCGCCGCGCTCGTGGAAGAGCTTTACGCGGACGTGCCGTCGGCGCGCGTGTTCGTGGCCGGCTCTGCCGCGCCTTGACAACGCGGGGACGAAGGCGGAAAAAGGTGTGATGGCGAAGCACGCAGGCATCTTTACCCAGTACGACGACGTGTGGCTGCTCGACGGGCTGCGCACGCCGTTCGTGGATTACAACGGCCCGCTCGGGCAGGTATCGCCGACCGACCTCGGCATCAAGGCCGCGCGCGAGGCGTTCGGCGCGTCTGGCGTCGATCCCGCCGACGTCGGGCACGTGTTCGCCGGCAACATGGCGCAGGCGAGCTACGACGTGTACTGCCTGCCGCGCCACGTCGGGCTCTATTCGGGAGTGCCGGTCGAAGTGCCCGCCACCATGACCCAGCGCGTGTGCGGCACCGGCATCGAGCTCGTCATGCAAGCGGGCGATCGCATCAAGCTCGGCCAGATCGCGCTCGGGCTTTGTGTCGGCACCGAGTCGATGTCGCGCAATCCCGTGGCGACCTATACGAGCCGCGGCGGATTCCGCATGGGCCAGGTGGAGTTCAAGGACTTCCTGTGGGAATCCCTGCTCGACCCCGCGCCGAACGCGACGATGGGCGACACGGCGGAGAACCTCGCCAAGCGATACGAGATCAGCCGCGAGGCAACCGACCGCTTCGCCTACGAGAGCTTCGAGCGCGCGCAGCATGCCAAGCAGAGTGGCTTCCTCGCCGGCGAGATCACACCGGTGATCAACGAGACTTTCGAGCTCGCGGGCTACCGGCCGCGCGGCATCCGCCTCGGGGCGAAGACCGAGCGGCTCGATACCGATACGCACATCCGCCACTCGTCGCTCGAGAAGCTGGCGCAGATCCGCCCCGCTTTCGGCGGCGTGCAGACCGGCGGCAACAGCTCGGCGATCGTGGATGGCGCGGCGGCCGCGCTGATCGCCTCGGGCGAGTACGCGCGCGCGCGCGACAAGCCGCCGCTCGCCCGCGTCGTCGCGGGCACGGTGGTCGGCGTGCCGCCGGAGATCATGGGCATCGGCCCGGCGCCGGCGATTCGCACGCTCGCCGAGCGCTGCGGCCTCGCGCTCGACGCCATCGATCGCTTCGAGATCAACGAGGCGTTCGGCGCGCAGTGCCTGGCGGTGATCCGGGAGCTCGGCATTCCGCGCGATCGCCTGAACGTCAACGGCGGCGCGATCGCGATCGGCCATCCGCTCGGCGCCACCGGCGTGCGCCTGACGGTGACGCTCGCCCGCGAGCTGCGGCGCAGCGGCAAGCGCTACGGCGTGGCGTCCGCGTGCATCGGCGGCGGACAGGGCATCGCGTTGCTCATCGAGAACCCCGCGGCCGCGCACTGACCTCGCGCGGTGTCGGAAGGCCTCTGATAGTCTGATATATTGACTATCCCATCTGCATACGCGGAATCGCCCGCACGGAGACGCGCCATGCTCAGAATCCTGTTCATCGCCGCCTTGTCAGTTTGCGCCGGCGTCGCGTTCGCGCAGCAGATGTATCGCTACGTCGACCCGCAGGGACGCACCGTCTTCTCGGATCGGCCGCCGCCGACGGGAACGCCGTACACGGCGCACACCATGACGCCGTCGGCGAGGCCGCAGACCCCGACGCCCCCTGTTGTGCAGGAGCCCGCGACGCCCATGGCTCCGACGCAGCAATATCCCGCCGGCCAGGCCCCAGGCACCCTGCCGCAGAGCGCAGTCCCGGTCGCCCCGTCCGCGGCGCGCGATCGGCGCGCGTTCGTGCCGGACAACGAGCGGCAGATCGAGCGCGAGAGCATGCGCGCCAACATGCCCGCGAACGAAGCGGCGCGCGAGCGCGAGGACGTGCGGCTCAACATGCCGAGCGGCGAGGCCGCGCGCGAACGACAAGACATGCGGCTGAACACGCCTGCGGGCGAGGCGGCGCGCGAGCGCGAAGACATGCGCGCCAACATGCCCGCGGACGAGGCGGCGCGCGAGCGCGAGGGCATGCAGCTCAACAGGTAGGACAGGGCGCGCCGCGGTGGCGCGATCGCGAAGAACCGGATCATAAGCACAGGAGAACTCGATGAAGGCGCTCCTTTCCACGCTGCTCGTTGCAGCATTGGTCGCAACGCTCACGGCATGCGCCGGCGGCGGGATGGGTGGCGGCGGCTATGCGCCATCGCCCGAGATCCGCCAGGGAAAGATCGAGCAGATCACGGAAGTGCCCCTTCAGCATCCGCATCAACTCGGCGTCGGCGCGATCCTGGGCGGCGCGGGCGGCGCGGGGATCGGCTCCCTCATCGGCGCAGGCACCGGTCGTGACGTCGCCATCGCGATCGGCGCGATTGCCGGTGCGGTCGGCGGTCAATACGCGCAGAACCACTACGAGAGCAAGCGCGAGGGACAGCAGATCGTCGTCCGTCTCAATAGCGGCGTACTCGTCGTGGTGACGCAGGCACGCAACCCGAGTCTGCGCAACGGGCAACGCGTATACGTCGAGGGCTCCGGACCCGATGCGCGTGTCATCCCGCAGCAGTGAACCCGGGATTGGAAAGCAGGCAGAACAAAAAGCGCCCGCGCGGCCGGAGCCGCGCGGGCCAAGCCGCTCCGAGGATAGGGAGAAGCCCCGGAGGGAACTTCGCGCACTAGCCGATCTGGACAGGCACGAAGATTCGGGCCTCGGCGCGCCGCAGGCGTAGCGCGGCGCGCCCGGAATCGTCCGGCGAGCGCAGCGGCTTGCCGCTCACCTCTGCAATCCTGGAACGCAATCCTTAAGCCGGGCTTAAGAGCGCCTGCGGCAGGGCGCTCGGCACCCTGCTAAAGTTCACAGCCAAGACGGTCTCGCAGGAGGAGATTCACCATGACGACCCAAGCCAAGCAGCGCGTCATCGCGATCGAGGAACACTATTACGACAAGGAGCTGGCGGCCCTCTTCACGGGCCTGGACGCGCGCACCGGCGGCAAGCTGCGCGAGCGGCTCGAGGAGGTGGGCGCGCAGCGTCTGAAGGAGATGGACGAGGCCGGCGTCGACGTGCAGGTGCTCTCGCATGGCGCCCCCGCGACGCAAAAGCTCGACGCCAAGTCGGCGGTGAGCGTGACGCGCGGCGTGAACGACCGCTTGAGCAAGCTCGTGAAGGCGCATCCCGATCGCTTCGCGGCGTTCGCGGCGCTGCCCACTGCCGATCCGAAGGCCGCTGCCGACGAGCTGGCGCGCACCGTCAACGAGCTCGGCTTCAAGGGCACGATGATCCACGGGCTCACGGGCGGCGAGCACTTCGTCGACGACGCGCGCTTCTGGCCGATCTTCGAGCGTGCGCAGGCGCTCGACGTGCCGATCTACCTGCACCCGGCGATCCCGCACCCCGCCATCATCGAGACTTATCTCAAGCCTTATCACGAGAAGTTTCCCGGCCTGCTCAATGCCGGCTGGGGCTTCACGATCGAGACCGCGACCGCCGCGATCCGCATGGTGCTCTCGGGCGTGTTCGACAAGTATCCCGATCTCAAGGTCATCCTCGGCCATCTGGGCGAGACGCTGCCCTACCTCGTCTGGCGCATCGACCATGCGCTGTCGCGCCCCGGCAACGCGCCGAACCGCTTCCGCGACACGTTCTGCAACAACTTCTACGTCACCACGAGCGGTTTCTTCTCCGACCCCGCGATGCTCTGCTGCATGCAGGAGATGGGCATCGACCACATCCTCTTCGCCGTCGACTGGCCCTTCGTCGACTCGAGCAAGCTCGGCACGCAGTGGATGGAGCGCATCGCGCTGTCGGCGGAGGACAAGGTGAAGGTCCTGAGCGGCAACTCGGCGCGGCTGCTCAAGCTGTAACCGAACCGTCCAGCGATGGCCAGCGCGCCAGCTTTGGGACACGACCCACGTGCCGGTCCGTGAACTGCACGTGGGCATCTTCCCACGGGTCACGACGCGCGCGACGTGGCGACCGCTCGCGTTGCTTCGCGCGCTTCTCCGGTGCTAGGCTAGCTCACTGCGCGAAAAACAACGACCTCGGGTCGCGCGTTGCGCAGCGCAACGTCGCCCCGATCGAGAGCTCGGGCCAAGCTCGGCGCCCGGGCGGCACACTTTCGAGAAACAGGAAACGTTCGCCCATGTACAAGGCCACCGCCGGAATCGTCCTTCCCACCACCATCATCGGCTCGCTGCCGCGGCCCAGCTGGTACACGGAGAACCTGGGCAAGCGAAACTTTCGCGAGGCGATGGTCGACAAGTTCTACCGCGAGCAGTACCTGGATGCGGCGTCCGCTTATCTGCGCGACCAGGAAACCGCGGGGCTCGACATCCTCACCGACGGCGACTGCCGCTTCGACGCCGACGTCGCCGGCCACAACTGGTTCTCGTACGCGCCGCTGCGCATGAGCGGGTTCTCTGGCGGGGAGTTTTACAGGGCCGGCGGCAAGGCCGGTTTCCCGCACAAGCCGGGTCACATCCTGCACGACGTACTCGAGAC
>JBFJOO010000029.1:0-40315 GCA_041617635.1 Burkholderiales bacterium
AGCGCATCCTGGTCGAGACGGACTCGCCCTACCTCGCGCCGACGCCACACCGCGGAAAGCGAAACCAGCCAGCCTATGTCAAATTCGTTGCTGAGGAGCTCGCGCGGATCCGGGGGATTTCCCTCGAGGAGGTCGCGAAATCCACTTCTTCTAATTTTTTCAATCTTTTCACCACATAATCTAACAACATACATTAATTACAATGCATAAGTCATTATTTATAATTCTATTAACGCTAGTCACCGCGCCTTCTATCGGATTGGCGCAGCCAACGCTGGACGATCTATTCAGGGCTGTGCGGCTGGGCGATACCGCCGAGGTCCAGAAGCTCCTGATCCGGGGCATGGACGTCAATTCCACCGATCCGGGCGGAAACTCGATCTTGATGGAGGCGACCCGCGAGGGGAAACCGGAGATCGTGAGCTTGCTCATCGGGCGGAAAGTCCGCGTGAACGCCCAGAATGCCGTGGGCGATACGGCGATCATGATCGGCGCACTGACCGGTCGCTACGAGATCGTTCAGCAACTGCGCAAGGCGGGAGCCCAGCTCGATCAGCCTGGATGGACGCCCTTGCACTACGCCGCCTTCGGCGGCCACGTGCGAATCTGCCAGTACCTGATCGCGCAAGGCGCGCCCGTCAACGCCCCCGCACCGAACGGCACGACGCCCCTCATGATGGCGGTCAGGGAGGGTCACGCAGAAGCGGCAAAGGCGCTTCTCGAGGCGCGCGCGGATCCGAACGCGAAAACGGATACGGGGCGCACCGCTCTGCAATGGGCGTCGGCAGCCGGCAACAGCGAGATCCTGGAAATGCTTAAGCGCGCTGGCGCCAAGGAGTAGACGCGAGGGAAAGGGCCGGCCGGGGACCGAATCCAAGCGAGGATCATCCCCTGTACACTATTTTACATAATACACATTATACGCACCAAACGCCCAAATCAGCCTTGGCCCGACCCAGGCTAATAAGGCTACTGCCAACTGTCCTTTGGCGGGATCGGCAAGGGAATGACCGGCACGCCTTCGTCGAGGAGCGCCTCCGTCTCGGCTGCCGTGGACTGGCCGCGGATGCTTCGCCGCGGCGCCTCGTCACGATGGATCTTGCGGGCTTCCTCGGCGAAGCGCGTCCCGACGTCCTCGCTGTTCACGAGCACGTGGTCGATGAATGCCGCCAGCGTCATCTGCTGTCCCGCTGCCGGCTTCGTCGGTGGTTTTCTGCGCGCCGGCGGTCCGTTGGCCTCCGGCGTTGAGGAGGAATTCTCCGCCGGCGAAGCCTTGGGGCGCTTGATCTTCGCCGACGGGACCTTCAAGACCTCGGGGTCCGCGCACACGGGACATGCGATCCCCCCGGCGGCATGCTGGCGCTCGAACGCGTCCGGGGACGCAAACCATCCCTCGAATCGGTGGAGCTGTCGGCACTGGAGCTCGAAGACGATCACGCAGACTCGACGTTCAGTAAGATCACAACACACCCATTCTAGCTCAGCATTGAGCATCGACCGTGCCAGAGATCACCATCCATCAGCGGATCAGAGCTTTACGGCGTCATTTCGATGTTACGCTGCAGGTCTGATCGAAAGCTCACGCATATGGTTCCCGCAGTCCGTTTACCGGCGCTCAACCTCCTCCTCATCGCGCTCGCCCTCGCCTGCTCGGCCACCGCGCGCGCGCAGCAATCCGACGGTGCGTTTGACTGCATCATCGAGGCGCGCCAGATGGTGGAAATCCGCAGCCCGGTCGAGGGATTGATCGAGAAGATCCACGTCGAGCGTGGCGATACCGTGGAGCGCGGCCAGGTGGTGGTCACGCTCGAAGCGGGCCCGGAACGCGCGGCGCACGCCGTCGCCAAGTCGCGCGCCGAGCAGGCTGGCGCGGTCAAGGCCGCCGAGGCGAAGCTCGCGCTCGCGCAGCGCAAGGAGAGTCGCGCCGAGGAGCTCAGCCGCCAGAATTTCGTGTCGTCCAACGCGCTGGAGGAGGCGCGCACCGAGCGGATGCTCGCGGAATCGGAGCTGAAGGTCGCGCGTGAGAGCCAGCGCCTCGCCGAGCTCGAGGTGAAGCGCGCCACTGAGGCGGTCAACCTGCGCACCATCAGGAGCCCGATCGGCGGGGTGGTCGTCGAGCGCAACATGAAGACGGGCGAGCTCGCGAGCACGAACGTGAAGGAGCCGATCATGCGGCTCGCCGAAATCGACCCGCTCAACGTCGAAGTGATCATTCCCGCCAGCCTGTACGGCTCGGTGAAGATCGGCGACCACGCCGATGTCATGCCGGAGACGCCCAAGGGCACGTACGACGCGAAGGTTGTGGTCGTCGACAAGGTCATCAACGCGGCGAGCGGCACTTTCGGCGTCAGGCTCGAGCTTCCCAACGCGAAGAAGGAGCTGCCTGCGGGCGCGCGTTGCAAGGTGCGCTTCTTCGCGGGTGCGCAGGCCTCGGCACCCGCTGCCACGGCGCGTCCGAACCGCTAGCCCGGATCTTTCGGCCCGCCGCGGCGCTACTCGCCGCGACCCGAGAAGGCGAGCATGTCGCCGAGCTGCTCGTCCATTTTCAGCAGGTCCCGGCGCAGCCGCGCGTGACTGTGCTCGGCCCGCTGTTGCGCTGCCCTGAGCAGGCGCTGCAGCAATCGCTGGCCCAGTTTTCGACTCGTGATGCCCCGGTGGCGGGAGGCCCAGCGGGCGGCTGGACCGAGATAGGTGCGCAGCAGCTCGTCCTCGGCCGATACGATCGCCTCGAATGAGCCGGGGTCTCCCTGGCGGGCGCAGCGGCCGAACAGCTGACGGTCGACGCGCCGGGATTCGTGCAGCTCGCTTGCGATGACATGCAGTCCGCCCAGCTCGACGACCCCGGGCCCGAGCGCGATGTCCGTGCCGCGCCCGGCCATGTTCGTGGCGACCGTCACTTTGCCTTGCTTCCCGGCCTGGGCGACCACTTCCGCCTCTTCCTTGTCCTGCCGCGCGTTGAGCAGCCGGTGGCTCACGCCATGGGTCGTCAGAATCGCGCTCAGGAGCTCGGAGGCCGCGACCGATCGGGTGCCGATCAGCACCGGGCGGCCCTGCTGATTCAGCTCGCGCACGCGACGCGCGATCGCGTTCCACTTCTCGCGCTCGCTGACGTACACCAACTCGCCCAGGTCCCTGCGTTGCACCGGCCGGTTGGTCGGCACTTTCACGACCGGAAGCCGGTATGTCGACCACAGCTCGCCCGCGATCTCGCGCGCGGTTCCGGTCATGCCGGCGAGATGCAGATAGCGCTGGAAGAAGCGCTGATACGTCATCCGCGCGAGCGACGTCTGCTGGTCGCTGAGCTCGCACCCCTCCTTCGCTTCCACCATCTGATGCAGGCCGAGTTCCCAATTTCTGTCCGGCAGCACCCGTCCGGTGGACTCGTCGATGATCTGGATCTTTCCGTCTTGCACGATGTACTGCTTGTCCCGCTCGAAGAGGTGCAGGGCCGCGAGCGCCCTGCCGACGATCTCCTCGCGGCGTCGGCGCCCGCTCCACACGCCTGGCAGAGCCACTGCCCATTCCTCGAGCTTCTCGCGGCCGGCCTCGGTGAAATGCGCCTGGCGTTCGCGAGTGTCGAGGATGAAGTCCTCGCCTGTCGTGAGCCGCCCCGCCAGGCGGAGGGCACCCTCGTACATCTCGCGCGCGCCGCCCGAATCGCCCTTGCCCGCGATGACGAGCGGCGTGCGAGCTTCGTCCACGAGCACGCTATCCGCCTCGTCGACGATGGCGAAATAGAGCCCCCGGAGCACGAGCCTCGAGGCGCGCGTTTCCGTTCCCGCGATCTTCTCGACCTGCAGCTGCACGCGGTTGGTGTGCGACCCGAGCGCGATGCGGTCGCGCAGATAGTCGAAGGTGAGCTCCTTGTTCGTGCAGTAGGCGATGTCGCAGCCGTAGGCGGCGCGGCGGCTCGTCGGGTCGCCGCCATGGACGACGACGCCGACGCTCAACCCGAGCGCAGCGTAGACGGGACGCATGAGCTCGGCGTCGCGCGCGGTCAGGTAGTCGTTCACGGTGATGACATGCACCGGAAATCCCGCCAGCGCCGCGGTGCAGGCCGGCAGCGTCGCGGTGAGCGTCTTGCCCTCCCCGGTCTCCATCTCCGCGATCATGCCGTTCAGTAGGATCCACCCGCCGCGGATCTGACTGGCGAAGTGCCGCATGCCCACCGTCTGGCCGGCGACCTCGCGGACCAGCGCGAAGCTCGCGGCCACCAGCTCGTCGCGCATGCCTTCCCGGCGCAGCGTCGCCTTGAGCCGCTCGGCGGCTCGCCGCAGTTCGTTCAGGCCCTTGCCCTTCAGCTCCTTGCCGGCGCGTTCCACCATGTCCACGATCGGCGTGCGCAACGCGCGCCGCACCGCCAGCGATCGCTCGATCGGGGCGGTGAGGCGTTGCGCCGCCCGATCGAGCCAGCCTGGGCGGTCGACGATCTGCTCGGGGTACGCGGCCAGCGGCGAAGCGCTGGCAAGGGTCAGTTCAGCAGCGCTCGGCACCGGGACTCGTCGCGGGCGCGCATCAGACGTTGAATCGAGCGAGGAACAGCTGGCGCGCGTCGCGGTACCACTGGAACCCGATCGGCTCCCACCCGTGGTGGAACCGGACGTATGCGCGGCCCCCGACGTTCAGCGTGCGCTCTTCCGCCGGCAGCTTGAGCTCGATCTCGAAGAACTTCTGCAGCGTTTTCTGGCCGGATGAATCGCTCGGGTCCACCGCGAGCGGCCCACCGCCGGCCGTGCCCAGCGCGGGGCTGGGCAGGCGCTCGCTCGCCCCAGGGACCAGGCGCACGATCTCGGCGTGCGACGGTGCGCCCACACGCTCCGCCAGACGCACGTCGACGCTTCGCGTGCCACCGCGCACCAGGTCGACGTCCTCGAGCGGCAGGATGGCCCGGATCGCCACCGTCTCGATGTTCACCACGTGTGCCACGAGCTGGCCCTTGCGCAGGTAGCGGCCCTGCATATCGACGGCGCGGGGCAACACGAAACGTCCGTCGGCCCGCGCCGTCACGACGAGCTCCTCGGAGCGCTCCTTCGCGCGCGCGAGCTTCGAGCGCACGTAGCCCATCTCCTCTTCCAGGATCTGAGCCTTGACGCGATCCGTGACCACCTGCTCCCGGTGGCGCGCCTGGAGCTCTTGCAGGCGTGCCTCGAGGACGAGGACCTCCGTGGCGATGTCCCGGTCGTAGATCTCCAGCAGGGGGTCGCCCTTTTTCACCCAATCGCCCGGCTTCGCGATGACCTTCTGCACGAACCCGTCCGCGCCCGCTCGCACGAGCCCTTCGTCGGGAACCCAGACGACGCCCTCGGTCATTGTACGAAGCGGTGCCGGCACCGCGAAGATGAGCGCCACCAAGCCGCCAACCACGAGCCCGGTCGTCACGACCGCGCGGGATCGCACCCGCCGGATTCGCGGGCTGTTCACCAGATAGTCGACGATCTTGAACGCGGGGATCCCGAACCAGGTCATCGCCGTGAGCACCGTGAAGATCAAGCCCAGCGCGAAAGAGATCTCGCCGACGTACACGAAGATCGCGATCACGACCACAATGCGGTAGAAGAACGATGAGACCGAGAACCCCACGAACCAGGCGCGCTCGCCGCGCGTCGAGATCGGCGGCTCGGCGTCCTCCCGTCCGAACAGATGCCGCTCGGCGAGGTACACGAGATACTGGGTTGCGCGCGTGCGCAGGTTCGGGATCTCCAGGAAATCCATCAGCATGTAATAGCCGTCGAACCGCAGGAGCGGATTCGCGTTGAACAGAACCGTGGAGAGTCCGGCGATCAGCATCGTGTTGTAGGCGATGGAGCGCGTCAGGCCCGGCTCCGCGTTCACCCAGATCGCCAGCGCGATGACGGCGACGACGAGCTCGACCGCCATGCCCGCCCCGCCGACCACGATTCGCTGCCACTTGCTGCGGAACGCCCATGCAGCCGACGCATCGACGTAAGGCACGGGCGTCAGCACGAGGATCATCACGCCCATCTCGTGCACTTCGCCGCCGAACGCCTTCACCGCGAACCCGTGACCGAGCTCGTGCAGCGCCTTGATCAGCGGGAACAGCAGCCAGATCATCAGCAGGTTGTGCGGCGCCAGCAGCTGGTCGAGCGTGTTGCGGCCGAGCTCGTCCCAGTGGCTGCCTGCGACCAGCACGGCGGTCCCCACCACGAGCAGCCACAGCACGAAACCGATCTTGCTGAAGAACGGCGCGACGAGTCCGACGAAGCGCTCCAGGAAGCGCTCGGGATCGAGAAGGGGAATCTGCCACGCGAACACGCTCATGGCCTTCTGCTGCCACTTCTTGCGCCGCAAGCGCTCGCGCCGCCGGAACATCTCGTGCGTGTCGGGCGAGACGTCGCACTGCAGGACGTCCGCCGCATGCAGCTGGGCAAGCAGCTGGATGAACTCGTCCTGGCTGATCGCGTCGTCGCCGAGCTTGCGCAACGCGACATCCCAGATTTCCTGCACAAGGCGCTTTCCGTCCATCAGCCCGAGGACGAGATACGCGGCCGGTGAAAACCGGTGATAACGCTCGGAGGTGGGGTCCTGCAACACGTACCAGGTCTCGCCGCGATACTCCTGGCGATGGATCTGCGCATGCGCGCGCAGCGACGGCGTCAGCTTGGCGACGCGATACCAGGATGGGCTGAAAAGCGACTGTGACATGCCGTTAGCGGACAGCCAAACAACTCCGCGCACGCGCGCGAGGGGATATACAAGGGAGCTTTCCCCGCTGTTCGTGCGTCCAGGGTTTGCCCGGCATCCTGAATTCGTGAATCGAAGTCGACACGGCGCGCATTCTGCACCGCCCTGCTACGGGAGCCAGCGCCAGGCGGCGAGCCGCAGCCAGTTCACGATCTCGCGCGTCCAGATCCAGAGGTAGCGCGCCTCCTCAATTTCCACCTTGCCGACCCCCTGCATGCCGGGGCGCAGGTGAAGGGAGTGCTGATCGAGCTGAGCCTCCACTCGGAAGGTGTTCCGCCCGTCCTTCGGGTCCGACACCGGCGTGACTTGCTGCACGGTGAAACCCACCGGGTCTTGCGAGAGCGCCCCCAACAGCAGGGTGCCGCGTTGCCCGGGCTTCACGTAGGCGACGTCGCGTTCGTCGACGTGGAGGATCAGCCTGAAGGAGCTGAGCGGCGCGACTTCGAAGAGCACCTTGCCTTTTTCCACCGGCGCGCCCAGCTGCTGGGTGAGATCACCCGATACGACCATTCCGTCGAACGGCGCGGCGACGGTGGTCCGCTCGAGCTGGTCCGCAACCCTTGCCGCCTGTGCGCGTGCCTGCTCGAGCTGCGCGGTGACGATCTGCACCTGGGCGGGATTGCGATCCGCCATCGCCTGGCGGAACTGCTTGGAATATTCTTCCTGCTGGGCCATCCACTTGAGGCGCTCGAGCCGCAACTCGCGGTCGTCGAGCCGTGCAAGCACCGCACCCTGCTTCACCACGTCGCCGGCGCGCGCCGGCGCTTCCCTGATGTAGCCGTCGAACGGCGCGACGGCCGCTTGCTGGACGAGCGGCTCGAGCGTGGTCGTCGCCGCGACGCGAAAGGTGCTCTTTCCGATCGCCATGAACGCGATCAGCAAGGTGAGCACGATCGCGCCGAGCTTCAGTGCCGCGTGGCGCGGCCCGAACAGCTTGCGCATGGTCTCGCCCGCCTGCTCCACGGCGCGCCCGATGAGCCATTGATCCTCGCGGCGATGCGTATTGAGCATCGGGCCCGCCAGGCCCGCAACCGCCTCGCAGATCTCGACCGTCTCCGAGTCGAACGGACGCTGCGCCGGACGCTCGAGCGTGATCCCGCCGATCGCCTTGCCGTCCGCGGTGAGCGGAACCGTCACGCATGCCCCGGTTCCGTGGCCCTGCATCAACGCTTCGTGCGCGCGCGCCACTGCGGGCGAGCCGCGCCCGATTTGCGGGAAAGAGACGGTTGTCCCCTGGTCGATCGCCTCCTCCATCGCGGCGGCGACTGCCCGCATGAGGTTCGTGCGCTCCTTGAACTGGGCGCTGTGTGAGACCGCGTCGATCCGCAGCCGCCGGCCATGGAAGAGCCCGATGCTCACGCGGTCGCAGCGCAAACGGGTCGCAAGCTCGTTGGCGACCGCCATGGCCGCCGCGGCGAAGCGTTCCTGCACCGCGCCGGCAGCGACGATCTCGAGCACCGACTGAAGGCGCTCGCGCCGCGCGTTGATCTTTGCAACGGCGTCGCGTGTAAAGAGCAGCTCGAGCCCTGCGGCGCCCCAATGCAGTTGCCGCAGCGCGGACTGGAGGTCCGCCTCAGGACGCGAGGAGAGGTCGAGGACCACCACGCCTTGCAGCATCCCCACGGCCTCGATCGGGTACGCGACGCATTCGCCGCCGATCGCTTCGCCTCCGGCGGGTCGCGGCGTCGTGAATCCGCGCCGCTCGGCCAGCGCGCGCTGCGCCACGGGAGTCAGGTAGCGCATATCGCGGCGCACGTCCGGCCACACCGCGGCGGGCGCGTAGTTTCCGTCGCGCTCGACGCGCAGCAACACCAGGCCGCCGACGACGCCCGGTATCAGCCGGCACTGGATCGCGAGCCAGCTCTGCGTGAAGACCTGCGCATCAGCCGACCCGGCGAGACCCGCCCACTGCGCGGAATCCTGAGCCGAACCGGTCGGCCGGGCGCCAGGGGTGATCGCTGTAACGCTGCCGGAACCGGAATCGCCGATTGCGCGTGAGGACATGAGGGCTCGCAAGGGGATGCGCGATGCTAAGGGAGGGAATTACTGCTGCAACTCGCCGTAGCGAGTCTCGTATTCGGCGATCAGCTTGCCGAGCAGCTGGGAAAGGCGCTTCGCGGCGAACGGTGAGAGGACGATCCGGTGCGAAAGTTCGATCTCCATGTCCTGGGGCTGGCGCTCCCAGTCATGGCTCACGCCGAAATTGAGCACCACCTCCTCGCGCGTGCTGGACGCGTTGCAGAAGTTCGCATAGGAGCTCTTGACGTTGTCCGTCTTCCAGCGCACGCGCGCACCGGTCGTGGCCTGGGATCCCGTGGGAGCCTGCTGGGGCGCCGCTCCCTTGGCGACGGCTTCAGTTCCGGCTTTGGTTGCCATTCAGATCCTCTCCTGGTGGGCATTTCTGGCAGGTTTGGCGCATGCGCCCGAGGGGGCTCCCCGATCGCCCGCTATGGTAGCGACCGGGGAACGCTTTCTGCAACGCAAATAAGCGGTTGCAGCGGGAATTTGAGACGGAGTGCACGATGTGCCGACCCTGCCGCGGCGGCGTCATGCGGAGGAGTTGGCAGCTGGGTTGCGCGGGGCGCGTTTGACAGGGCAAAGCGACCATCCGCGATGCGCTGGTGCCCGGAGCAGGATTTGAACCTGCACGCCCTTGCGGGCTAGGGATTTTAAGTCCCTTGCGTCTACCAGTTTCGCCATCCGGGCCGCGCAACCAAAGCGTGGCGTGACCGGTGCGGGGCGTCAACTGTTACTTCGGGACGCTCGGCCTTGTCTCGGCCGTCCCAGTCGGACACGCCCTGGTCGGTACAAATACACCGTCCCCGCGCGGAGACACCTCGACCGCGGAGATGCAACACACAAGAGACGGAAGAATCTGGAGGCGGGGGTCGGAATCGAACCGGCGTCCACGGCTTTGCAGGCCGCTGCATGACCACTCTGCCACCCCGCCGCGGGGCCGGCCTGTCACGCGCCGCGGCAGCTCGACCGACGGACAGGCCCTAGAACGAAAAAGGGAAAGCGCGCTGTGCTTTCCCCTCCGGAGGCCCCGCGTCCGCATCGCGCCACGCGAGGTCCCTGACGATTCTGGAGCGGGAAACGAGTCTCGAACTCGCGACCTCAACCTTGGCAAGGTTGCGCTCTACCAACTGAGCTATTCCCGCGCTGCGGCCGAAATTATACCCGCGGGGGCGAGCGGCGTGTCAACGCGTCAGCCGTCCCGGAAAGCACGCGGGAGGGCCATTTTCAGGTAATAGAACATCGACGCGAGCGTCAATACGGCTGCCAGATAGATCAGCCAGGTTCCGACCGGGAAGGGCTGGAACCAGCTCCCGATCGGGTCTGCATAGAGCAACATCGGGATCGCGACCATCTGGGAGACCGTCTTGATCTTCCCGAGGTAGTTGACCGCGACGCTCTTCGCCTCCCCCACCTTGGCCATCCATTCGCGCAGCGCCGAGATGGCGATCTCGCGTCCCACGATCACCGCTGCTACGAGCGCGCTCACCCGGTCGAGCTCCACCAGCATCATGAGCGCCGCCGCGACCATCAGCTTGTCCGCCACGGGATCCAGGAACGCGCCGAATGCGGACTGCTGGTTCAGACGTCGCGCGAGATAGCCGTCGAGCCAGTCCGTCAGCGCTGCGGCGACGAAGAGTACGGTGGCCAACAGGTTGCGCTCCGACATGCTCATCCAGTGCCCGGGCACGTAATAGATCGCCATCAGCAACGGAATCGCGATGATCCGCAACCAGGTCAGGAAGTTCGGCAGGTTCATCCGCATGAGGGTGTCAATGCAGGTCGCGATAGATTCGCTCCGCGAGGACGCGGCTGATGCCCTCCACCTGCGCGATGTCCTCGACGCTCGCCGCAGCGACGCCCCGCAGCCCGCCGAACCGCTCGAGGAGTTGCCGGCGGCGCTTCGCGCCCACACCCGGGATGCCCTCGAGGGTGGAGGTGACCCGCGACTTGCCGCGCCGCGCGCGATGGCCGGTGATCGCGAATCGGTGTGCCTCGTCGCGAATCTGCTGGATGAGATGCAACCCGGGATGATCGCTCGCCAATTGCAGCGTTCGATCGCTATCCGCCAAAACCAACTCCTCAAGGCCCGGTTTGCGTTCAGGCCCCTTGGCGACGCCGATCAGGTAGACGTCCGAGAGGCCGAGCTCCGAGAGCACCTCCTTCGCGGTGCTGACCTGCCCCTTCCCGCCGTCGATGAGCACGAGATCGGGAACCACGCCCTCGCCGCGCGTAACCTTCTCGTAACGCCGCTGCAGGGCCGAGCGCATGGCGCCGTAGTCGTCGCCGGGCGTGATCCCGGTGATGTTGTAGCGCCGGTATTCGCCGTTGCGCAGACGCAGGTGATCGTAGACCACGCATGCCGCGACGGGCGCCTCGCCCATCGTGTGGCTCACGTCGAAGCATTCGATGCGCTGCACCGCGGGTGCGAGACCGAGCGCGTCGCGCATCGCGGCGAGTCGCGTCTCCTGGGTTCCGCGCTCGCGCGTGCGCTGCGCGAGCGCGAGCTCCGCGTTGCGCGCCGCCATCTCCAGCCAGGCGCGTCGCTCCGTCTGCGGCCGCGAGACGATCTGCACCGGTCTTCCCGCATGCTGCGAGAGTACCTGAGCGAGCTCGTCCGTGTCGCCCCCCGCCTCGATCACGATCACCGCCGGAGGCGGCGCCTGCAGATAGTGCTGCGCGAGAAACGCCGCCACCACGTCATCGGTGCTGTGCGCTTCTGCGTGCTCCGGAAAAAAGCTCCTGTCTCCCAGGCATCGCCCGCTGCGCACCATCACGAGATTCACGCACGCAACCTCGGCCTCCGTGACGCACGCGACGGCGTCGACGTCCGCGGACTTTGCCGTGTCGACGTACTGCGTCTGCTGCACGCCCGAGAGCGACTTGATCTGATCGCGATGGATCGCGGCCTGCTCGTACTCGCGCCGTTCCGACGCCTCCTGCATGCGGCCTGCCAAGGTCGTGAGGACGTCGTCCTCGCGCCCCTCCATGAAGAGCGCCGCGTTGGCCACGTCCGCGGCGTACTCGTCCGGCTGGATCAGGCCGACGCAGGGCGCAGAGCAGCGCCGGATCTGGTGCAGGAGGCAGGGTCGCGAGCGGTTGTGGAACACGGAGTCCTCGCAGGTCCGCAATCGAAACACCTTCTGGAGGAGCTGAATGCTCTCCCGGACGGCGGCTGCGCTTGGAAACGGCCCGTAGTACGTGTTGTCTTGGTCGAGCGTGCCGCGATGGAACCCGAGGCGCGGATAGGTACCGCCGCTGATCATCAGGTAGGGATAGGACTTGTCGTCGCGAAAGAGGATGTTGTAGCGCGGCGCGAGCGACTTGATCAGGTTGTTTTCGAGCAGCAGCGCCTCCCCTTCCGAGCGCGTCACCGTCACCTCGACGCCCGCCACCTGGGAAAGCATGATCTGGGTGCGCGGCCCGTGATCCGACTTCTGGAAATACGATGCGACGCGCTTCTTGAGATCGCGCGCCTTGCCCACGTACAGGACGCTCTGCCCCGCGTCCAGCATCCGGTACACGCCGGGCAGGTGGGGCAGCCCCGCAATCAGGTTCGCGCTGTCGAACACGTCAGTGTCGGAACGGGACATGCGACGCTGCTGGACGCCCATCGCCCCTAGTCGCGCCGCGATGGCGCGCCCAGGAACTCCGCGATGTCACGCAGGACTGCCTCGAACATGGCTTCTGTCAGGCGCTTCGTCTGCGTATTGTATCGGCTGCAATGATAGCTATCGAACAAGCGCACCCTGCCGGGCAGGTCATGCACGGCATGGTGGGCGAATGGGTACTTGCCGGCGGCGAGTCCCCGGGCGCTGAGCACCGCGGCATGCGCGATGCGGCCCAGCGCAAGAATCGCCCGCGGCGGGAGCTGCGCCATCTCCGCCGTAAGATAATGGTTGCAGCAACGGATCTCCGCCGGCAGGGGTTTGTTCTGCGGCGGGAGACACTTCACCGCGTTCGTGACCCGGCAGCCGGCCAGGGTCAGCCCGTCGTTCGGATCAGCGGAGCCCGCATGGCTCGCAAGGCCGAACCGGTGCAGCGTACGGTAAAGGAGAACCCCCGCGAAATCGCCGGTGAACGGACGGCCGGTGCGGTTCGCGCCATGCATCCCCGGCGCGAGTCCGACGACCAGCAGCGCCGCCGCAGGATCGCCGAACGGCGGCACCGGGAGCGCATGGTAGTCGGGCCGCTCACGCCGGATGCCCTGGAGGAGGGTCGCGAGCCTCGGGCAGTCGCGGCAATCGACGTCGAATGCCTCACGTGGCCATGTCTCGTGGTGCCTGTTTCCGGTAAAATTGATGGTTTTGACGCCCGGCACAGGCAAGTCTTCTCATGGCTAAAGTACTGGCAACAGAGATTCGCGTCGGCAACCTGCTCGAGTGGGAAAAGCGGGTCTGGCGCGTGCTCAAATCCTATCACGTGCATGTCGGCGGTCGCGGCGGCGCGTTCATGCAGGTGGAGATGAAGGACATCGAGGCGGGCACCAAGACGAACGTCCGCTTCCGGACCGACGAGAAAGTCGAGCGCGCCTACGTCGAGCCGCGCGAGATGCAATACCTCTACCAGGACGGCGCAGCGTTCGTCTTCATGGACAAGGAGAGCTACGAGCAGCTCAACATCGCCGCCGAGATGCTGGAGGGGCAGACGGGCTTCCTGCTGCCCAACACCGACGTCCAGGTCAACTTCCACAACGAGCGCCCGATCGGCGTGCAGTTGCCGCCGAGCGTCGTGCTGACCGTCGTCGAGACGGACCCGAACATCAAGAACTCGACCGCCACCACGTCGTTCAAGCCGGCGCGCCTGGAGACCGGCATCGCGGTGCAGGTGCCGCCGTTCATCGAGACCGGCGAGAAGATCAAGGTCAATACCGACGAAGGCGTGTACATGGAGCGCGCGTAAGGAACCTCTGATCGGGTCATCCTCGCGCAAGCGGGGATCCAGCAAGCCCTCGAATACACTCAGCCTGGATTACCGCTTTACGCGGGAATGACGGGCTCCTGCGAAGCTTTCCTAACCGCTTCGGGGACTTCAGGCGAGCAATCCCGATTCACCCGCGCTCGCGAGTGCGCGCAGCGCCGTGTCGTAACCCCTCTTGGCATCGGCCGCCGGCGCGCCCTGAAACCGGGCGATTCGCGCGGGAGGGACTGGCGGCGCCTTCAATCCGGCTAGCAGTGCGCCGGCCGCTTCCCGGTTTCCGCAGACGAGCACCATGTCGCAGCCCGCGCCGAGTGCTGCGCGCCCCCGTTCGACGATGCCGCCCGCCACGCTGGCACCTTCCATCGACAGATCGTCGCTGAACACGAGTCCCTCGAATCCGAGCCTGCCGCGCAGGATCTGCGCGAGCCAGGCGCTGGAGAAACCAGCCGGGCGCGCATCCACTTTCGGGTAGATCACATGCGCCGGCATCACGCCCGCGAGCCCTGCGGCGATCAGCGTCCGGTAGGGGAGCAGGTCGTTCGCCTCGATCTCCGCAAGCTCGCGCTCGTCGACGGGCACCGCGACGTGCGAATCCGCCCGCACGAAGCCATGGCCGGGGAAATGCTTGGCGACTGCGCCCATCCCGAGCCGGCCCATGCCCCGCACCAGGCTCGCCGCGAGGCGGGCCACGCCCTGCGGTGTGCTGTGAAACGCCCGGTCGCCGATGACGCTGCTCGACCCGAAATCGATATCGACGACCGGCGCGAAGCTCAAGTCGATCCCGTGACCGATCAGCTCCGCGGCAAGCACGACGCCGATCGCCCCGGCGAGATTCTCGGCGAGGCCCGGGTCCCGGTCGTAGACTTCGCCCAGGGCACGCATCGCCGGCAGCCGGGTGAAGCCCTCGTGGAACCGCTGAACTCTTCCGCCCTCGTGGTCGACCGCGATCATCAACCGAGGCGAACGCAGCGCATGGATGTCGCTGGCGAGTCGGTCGAGCTGCGCCGGCGACGAGAAATTCTGCTTGAATAGGATCACCCCGCCGACCGCCGGATGAGACAGGACTTCCCGATCGGCCGCGTCGAGCGTCAGGCCCGCGACATCGAGCATGACTGGACCCAACGGCATTTCAAGCGGCATGCTGATCTCCCTCTAGGATGACGAATGCAGCGGCCACGGCGCGCTCGTCGGTCAGGCTGACGTGCACTTCGCGGATCCGGCGCGTGGCGAGCAGCATCGCGAGCGCATCGGAGAACCGCAGGCAGGGCTTTCCGGAAGGCAGGTTGGCGACGCTGACGTTCTGCCAGTTGACCGGAAAGTGGATCCCGGTGCCCATGGCCTTGGAGAAGGCCTCTTTGGCCGCGAAGCGCTTCGCGAGATAAGCGGCCGGCTTGCGGTGGGCGGCAAATCGCTCCAGCTCGTACGGGACCAGAATCTTACGCGCAAAGCGCTCTCCGTGCCGCGCGAGCGCCTGCTCGATGCGCGGGATCTCGACCAGGTCCGTGCCGATGCCGAGTATCACCGCGGCTCGTCCCGCCCCGGGCGCCAGGCCGCTTGAGTGATGAGCGTCTTCATTTCGCGCACCGCTTCGCGCATCCCGACGAACACGGCGCGACTCACGATGGCGTGTCCGATATGCAGCTCGCGAACGCCCGGCAGCCGCGCGACCGGGTCGACATTGAAATAGTTGAGCGCGTGGCCGGCGTTGAAGCGCATTCCAAGCGCGCGAATGGCCTGGCCGGCGTCGGCAAGTTTCGCGAGTTCGGCCACGACTGGCGGGCTCTCCGCGTCGCGACCGCGCGAGTGAAACGCATGCGCGTACGGGCCGGTGTGGACCTCGCAGACGGAAGCCCCTGCCCGCTCGGCGGCCTCGACCTGGCGCAGGTCCGCGTCGATGAACACGCTCACCACGATCCCGGCGTCGCCGAGCCGCCGGACCGCGGCGGCGACCTTCGCCTCCTGCGCCACGATGTCCAGGCCGCCTTCGGTCGTGACCTCGTGGCGCCCTTCAGGCACGAGCATCGCCATTTCCGGTCTCAGGCGGCAGGCGATTCCGATCATTTCTTCAATCGCGGCCATTTCCAGATTGAGCTTGATATGGGTCAGCTCGCGCAGCCGCCGCACGTCCTCGTCCTGGATGTGCCGGCGGTCCTCGCGCAGGTGCACGGTGATCCCGTCGGCGCCGCCGAGGTGCGCCTCGACCGCGGCCCAGACCGGATCCGGCTCGTAGGTGCGCCGCGCCTGGCGCACCGTGGCCACGTGGTCGATGTTTACGCCGAGCTCGATCATGCCGTCACAGCTCCTGCAACGCCTCGAACACGCGCCGGCTCTGGAGCGGACGCTGATCGAGCCGGTGATTGATGATCAGTCGCATCAGGAGCTTACCCTGCTGAAGCGTCTGCGGATCCCGATAGTCCTCGCGCGCGATCTCGAGCAACGCGCGCCCGCTGAAGAGCGGACCCTCCGCTGCGCTTTGCGCGCCGCTCGGCCCGACCGCCACCGGTCCGCGCTCGGGTTCGTACCGGTACATCCCGCCAGGATCGACGCTGGCGCCCGAAATCGGCTCGCGATCGAGCGTCAAGGCGTAGCCCAGTTCCTTGAGCAGGCGCTTTTCGAAGTTGCGCAACACCGGCGCCGGTACCGCGCCGCGCGCCAATCCCTCGAGGGCCTCGGCGTAGGCGTCGAACAGCGCGTCGTGCGCGTCCTCGCGTGGCAGGAGGCGCAGCAGGAGCTCGTTGAGATAGAACCCGCAGAAAAGCGCCTCCCCCGCGAGGAGGGGTTGCCCGCCGCGCCACTCGGCCTTGATCAGCGTGCGCACCTCGCCCTTTCCCGCCCAGCCGACGCCGAGCGGCTGAAACGCAAGCAATGCGCCGCGCAACGCCGAGCGTGGCCGCCGCGCGCCTTTGGCGAGCAGGGCGACACGTCCGAACCGCCGGCTGAAGAGCTCGACGAGCAGGCTCGTCTCCCGGAACGGGTAGCTGTGCAGGACGAACGCCGGTTCGCCGTCCACGCGCTGCCTGTCACGCATGCCCGTATCCCAGCTGGCGAATCTTCCCTTCGTCGTCGCTCCAGCCCTGCTTCACCTTCACCCACACCTCGAGAAACACCTTGCCCCCGAACAGCTTCTCCATGTCCACGCGCGCCGCGCTGGCGATCGCTTTCAATTTTTCGCCGGCGCGTCCGATCACGATCGCCTTGTGCCCGGGCTTCGCCACGATGATCGCCGCGTGGATGCGTCGCAGCCTTCCTTCTTGCGCAAACTTCTCGATGATGACCGTGCTGCCGTAGGGCACCTCGTCGCCGACCGAGCGGAACAGCTTCTCCCGCACCAGCTCCGCCGCGAGAAAACGCTCGTCGCGATCGGTGAGCTCATCGGTAGGATAGATCGGCGGCTGCTCGGGCAGCCGGCTGACCAGGGCGCGCACGAGCTCGCTCACGTTGCGGCCGGTCCGCGCGCTCACGGGAACGATCGCAGCGAAGTCGTGCTCCTTGGCCGCGGCCTGCAGGAACGGCATCATGCGCGCCTTCTCGGGCAGATTGTCGGACTTGTTCACGACCAGCATCGCCGGCACGGCTTTGGGAAGCAGCGCGAGCACCCGGCGATCTTCGGCGTTGAACCGCCCCGCCTCGATCACGACCAGCACCAGGTCGACGCCCTCGAGCGCATGGACGACGGTCCGGTTCAGCACCCGGTTCAGGGCGCCCCCCTGGCGGACCTGGAAACCGGGCGTATCGACGAACACCGCTTGCGCGACACCCGTGGTGAGAATGCCGGCGATTCGGTGGCGCGTCGTCTGTGGCTTCGATGAGGTGATGCTCACCTTTTGGCCCACCATTCGATTGAAGAGGGTGGACTTGCCCACGTTGGGGCGCCCGACGATGGCGACCATCCCGCTGCGGGCGACCGCGATCGGCTCATCCCGCTTCACGGCTGGATCCTGGCGAACGCCTGGCGCGCGGCGTCCTGCTCCGCCGCACGCCGGCTCGCGCCGGTGCCGACCGTTCGGATCTCCAACTCGCCCACCAAGCATTCCACCTCGAAAAGCTGATTGTGCCCGGCGCCGTGGGTGGCGACCACCGCATACTGCGGCAAGGCATACTTGCGCCCCTGCAGCCATTCCTGGAGTCGGGTCTTGGCGTCCTTGGACACCGCCTTGGGGTCCAAGACGTCGAGCGCGGGCGCCAGGACTCGCACGATCAGCTCCCGCACCGCTTCGAACCCCGCATCGAGGAACACCGCGCCGAACACTGCCTCGAGCGCGTCGGCCAGCACGGACGCGCGCCGAAAATCGCCGCTCTTCAGCGCACCCTTGCCGAGCCGCAGGTGGTCGCCCAGTCCGATCTCGAGCGCGACCCGGTGAAGTGACTCCTCCCGGACGAGACTCGCGCGCATCCGCGTCAGGCGTCCTTCCTCGAGGGCCGGGAACCGGGCAAACAGCTCCGCGGCGACGACGAAGTTCAGGATGCCGTCGCCGAGAAATTCGAGCCGTTCGTTGTGGGGCGTGCTGTGACTGCGATGGGTGAGCGCCTGCTCGAGCAGACGGGGATTGGCAAAACGGTGGCCGAGCGCCCGCTCCAGTGCGTCCCGCTTCATCCCGTGCCGCGCATGCCGGCGCTACTCTCCTCGACCCCTGGTGCGCCCGGGCTGGCTGGAGCCGGCGAAATCGATCAGCAGGCTGATGTTGTAGAAGAGCGGAACCCGCTTCTCGTAGGCGAACGAGATGACGACATCGCCGCCCTCCTTGCTGATCTGGAGATCGTTCGGTCCCACCGCGGTGAAGTCGTCGATCGCCTGGCGCCGATCGAATGCCTTGCGCACGTCGGCGACCGTCGCCCCGCGAAGCTCGCCGCTCTGCGTCATGGAGGCGATCGCCTTCTTGATCGCGAAATACTCGATATAGGCGGGCGTGACGCGCATGCCGATCAGCGCGGCAAACACGACCAGGATCAGGACAATAAGGATCCCGATCGCGCTCATCCCCGATTGACGTCGTCGCATGATTGTTTCCTCTCTACTGGAACGAACCGATGCGCCGCGGCTCGCCGAAATTGAACCAGATGAAGAATGCCTTGCCCACGATGTTGGCATCGGGGACGAAGCCCCATACCCGGCTGTCGCTG
Source organism: Burkholderiales bacterium (assembly GCA_041617635.1). Lineage (GTDB taxonomy): Bacteria > Pseudomonadota > Gammaproteobacteria > Burkholderiales > SG8-39 > JAABRB01. The sequence continues at coordinate 18,760 of JBFJOO010000029.1, forward strand.
GAGTTGTCACGATTGTCCCCCATCACGAAATAGTGATCTGGCGGAACCGTACAGGCCAATCCGTCGGTATTGTAGGTGCAATTCTGGCGAAACGGGAATTGCTTCACGAAGGGAGGAACGGCCGGCGCGTCCTCCTCCAGAATGATCCGGTGCCCGCGCTCGCCGAACATCTCGAGAAACTGCCGCGCGAACGTTCGACGGTCGAGGTACTGGTAGTCCCCGTCCGATTTCAGCGGAATCTCCTGGCCGTTGACCGTGAGGCGCTTGTTCCGGTAGGCGATCTTGTCGCCGGGCAGGCCGACCACGCGTTTGATGTAGTCGAGCGACGGGTCCTCTGGGTAGCGGAACACCATGACGTCGCCGCGCTGCGGCTGGCCGACCTCCAGGATCTTGGTGTTCAGGATCGGCAGCCTGACTCCGTAGGTGTACTTGTTGACCAGGATGAAGTCTCCGATCAACAGCGTGGGAATCATCGACCCGGACGGGATCTTGAAGGGCTCGACCAGAAACGAGCGCAGCAAGAACACGATCAGGATGACGGGGAAAAAGCTCTTTGGATACTCGATCCACCACGGCTCCTTCGCGCCCGGCTCGCGCCGCTTGGCGAGGTAGAGCCGGTCGAGCAACACGAACGCGCCGGTCACCAGTAGCAGGGCGAAAAGAATCGCCGCGAAATTCATCGCGTCACTTTCCCTCTAGCTGCAGAATCGCGAGGAACGCCTCTTGCGGGATCTCGACGGTCCCGACCTGCTTCATGCGCTTTTTCCCCGCCTTCTGCTTCTCCAGCAGCTTCTTCTTCCGCGTGATGTCTCCTCCATAGCACTTCGCAAGCACGTTCTTGCGCAGCGCCTTGACCGTCTCGCGCGCGATGATGTGCGAGCCGATCGCGGCCTGCACGGCCACGTCGAACATCTGCCGCGGAATCAGGGCGCGCATGCGGGTCACCAGCTCCCTGCCACGCGATTGCGAGGTCGAGCGGTGCACCATCAGCGAAAGCGCGTCTACCCGCTCGCCGTTGATGAGGATGTCGAGCTTCACCATGTCCGCCGGCCGGTACTCCTTGAAGTCGTAGTCGAGCGAGGCGTAGCCGCGTGTGGCGGACTTGAGCTTGTCGAAAAAATCCAGCACCACCTCGTTCAGCGGCATCTCGTACACCAGCATGACCTGGCGGCCGTGGTACTGCATGTTCTGCTGCGTGCCCCGCTTCTGCGTGCAGAGCGTCATCACGTTGCCCACGAACTCCTGCGGCACGAAGATCGTCGCCGTGATGATCGGTTCGCGGATCTCGGCGATTCGGGACGGGTCGGGCATCTTGGCCGGGTTCTCGATCCGCTCGAGCGCCCCGTCGCCGGTCACGACCTCGTACACCACCGTCGGAGCGGTCGTGACGATGTCCATGTCGTACTCGCGCTCGAGCCGTTCCTGGACGATGTCCATGTGCAGGAGTCCGAGGAACCCGCACCGGAATCCGAATCCGAGCGCCTGGGACACCTCGGGCTCGTAGTGCAGCGAAGCGTCGTTCAGCTCGAGCTTCTGCAGCGCTTCGCGCAGCGCCTCGTACTGGTTCGACTCGACCGGATAGACGCCGGCGAAAACCTGCGGCTTGATCTCCTTGAAGTCGGGCAGCGGCTGGGCGGCCGGCCGCTCGGCAAGCGTGACGGTGTCTCCGACCCGGGCCGCCTGGAGCTCCTTGATGCCCGATATCACGAATCCCACCTCGCCCGCCGAAAGCTGCTCCCGGTCCTGCGCCTTAGGGGTGAACACGCCCACCTGCTCGCAGAGGTAGCTCGCCTGCGAGGACATGAGCAGCAGTCGATCCTTGGGCTTGAGCGTGCCGTCCACGACGCGCACCAGCATGATCACGCCGACGTAGTTGTCGAACCACGAATCGATGATCAGCGCCTTGAGGGGCGCATCCGGATCGCCCTTTGGCGGCGGCACGCGAGTGATCACCGCCTCGAGCGCATCCAGCACGCCTTCTCCGGTTTTCGCGCTCACCCGGACGGCGTCCTGGGCCGCGATTCCGATCACGTCCTCGATCTCCTGGATCGCGCGCTCGGGGTTTGCCGAAGGCAAGTCGAGTTTGTTCAGCACTGGCACGACCTCGACCCCCTGCTCGATCGCCGTATAGCAGTTGGCGACGGTCTGGGCCTCGACGCCCTGGGTCGCGTCCACGACCAGGAGCGCTCCTTCGCACGCCGCGAGCGACCGCGAGACTTCGTAGGAAAAGTCGACGTGACCGGGCGTGTCGATCAGGTTCAGGATATAGGTTTGGCCGTCGCGGCCGACGTAACGCAGCACAGCCGTCTGCGCCTTGATCGTGATGCCGCGCTCGCGCTCGAGATCCATCGAATCGAGCACCTGCTCCGACATCTCCCGGTCGGAGAGCCCGCCGCAAAGCTGGATGAAACGATCGGCAAGGGTGGACTTGCCGTGATCGATGTGGGCGATGATGGAGAAATTTCGGATGTGCTGCATCAGGCAGGCTGCCCGAATCAAGGATGCAAAAAAGGGTGCCGGTGGCACCCCTTGAGCCTAGCTAAGCCTTCGAATTCTAGCGGATTTCCGCCGAATAGGCACGCTCCCGACCAGGATCGTCGCGGAAGGCGGCAGGACTTCCGGTGGAGCGCGAGGCCTCGCGCGGGATCACCCGCGCGGGTCGCCCTTGATGGTCGCGAAGAGGTTGATCTCGCCCCGCCGGATCTGCAGCGTGAGCGTGGTGCTCCTCTCGAGCTTGGCGAGCAGCTTGTTGAACTGGTCGGCGCTGGTCAGGTCGGTCGTCACGCCCTTCGCGGTCAGAGACAGGATCACGTCGCCCGATCGGATGTCGCCGCGCGGCTCCCCGCGCACCTCGTCGATCAGCACGCCCCCTTTCAGCGCGAGCTCGCGGCGCTTGTCCGGCGACAGGTCGCTCACGACCAGGCCCAACCGGTTTGCGGCGAGCGCCGGCTTTTCCTGCCCGCGAGGTGTCGGCACACCGGCGACGCGGTCGTCGGGGATTTCACCGACGGATACCGTCAAGTCGCGCGGCGAGCCTTTGCGCCAGATCTGGACCCCGGCGCGGGCTCCTGGGCGCGTGGCCGCCACGATGCGCGGCAGATCCATCGAGCTTTCGACGTCCTTGCCGTTGAACTTGAGAATGATGTCTCCGGTCTCGACGCCTGCTTTCTCGGCCGGCCCGCCCTTTTCGACTGCATTGACGAGCGCGCCGCGCGGCCGCTCGAGCCCGAACGAATCGGCGAGTTCCTTGGTGACCTCCTGGATCACCACGCCGATCCGGCCACGGCTCACGCGTCCGGCCGCCCTGAGCTGGTTCTGGACGTCCATCGCGACGTCGATGGGGATGGCGAACGAGAGCCCCATGAATCCGCCGGTGCGACTGTAGATCTGGGAATTGATCCCGACCACCTCGCCCTTGAGGTTGAACAGCGGGCCACCCGAGTTGCCGGGGTTGATCGCCACGTCCGTCTGGAGGAACGGCACGAAGTTCTCCTGCGGCAGCGACCGTCCCTTCGCGCTGATGATGCCCGCGGTGACGGTGTTCTCGAAGCCGAACGGCGAGCCGATCGCCAGCACCCATTCGCCGACCCGCACGCTATTCGCATCGCCCAGCGTGACCGCCTGCAGCCCGCTTGCCTCGATCTTGATGACTGCCACGTCGGTCCGGCGATCCGCTCCGATCACGCGCGCCTTGAACTCGCGCTTGTCGTTCAGCTTTACGGTGATCTCGTCCGCGGAGTCCACCACGTGGGCGTTCGTGAGAATGTAGCCGTCTTGGCTGATGATGAACCCGGATCCGAGCGATTGGCTCTCGAATTCGCGCGGCCCCTGCGGGCCCTGCGGTCCGCGCGGAATGAAGCGGCGGAAAAACTCGTAGAACGGATCATTCTCGTCCAGCTGGGGCACGCGCGGCTGACCTGGTCCTTGGCCCTGGGTGGGCCGTGCCTGCGTCGTGCTGACGTTCACGACCGAGGCACCGTGCCGATCGACGATCTGCGTGAAATCCGGCAGGTCCCGACCCTGGGCTGCTGCGTTGAACGCGAGGCCGGCGACCAGAAACAGGGCGGCCGCTTGAAGTGACTTGATCATTATGGTTCCCGGGGTAGTACGTTGATGGCGTTGATGGAGATTCTAGCCGGCTGTGAGGCGCGCGTCGCTCACCGTGACGCGCGACGCTCGACGGCATCGGCGATGAGCCGCACGCTCTCGGCGGGCACCTCTCCGACTGCGGTCACCAGGTGCTCGTCGAGCTTGCGGCTGTAGACATTGACCGCCCCCCGCCGGGAGAGCCCCAGGTAAGGCGGCTGCGCCCCCCTCAGGGCGAGCGGCTCGATGAACACCGACACCGCAGCCAAGCCATCGGAGACCACGATCTGACCGACAGTCTGGCCGCTCCCGGCGTCGCGCCGGAGCGTGGTGATCTGGCGAAACCCCGCTGGAAGCGCGTTGATTGCCCATCCGAGAGCAGCCATGTCGACGGTTGCCGAGGCGAGGTTTTCGATGCGCCAGTTGTCCCCGGCGCTCGCATAACGCGGCCGCAAGTGCTCCTTGTCGATCGGTCCGCCGATCGTCAGCTGCGTGAACGAGAAACGCTCGACCATCTTGCCGCGCCCGTCGAACGCCTTGGCCGTGACCAGAAGCCCGGTCTCCAGATCGGCGCAGAGCTTGTGCCCGTAGCGCAGGTTGTCCTTCGGCACAAGGATGACCGCCTGGCAGTCGCGACCGGCGATCCGCTCGACCTCGCCCTTTCGGATGTCATACTGTTCCGCGATGACGCTCACGTCCGCGTGACGCAAGGGAAATGGCTTGGCGCTCGCGCCCCGCTCGACCTTCACGGTTCGCGTCGCGGGGAGATAGCACTTCAGCTCGTCGTTCACCCGGATGATCTCGCGCGGCGTTCCGTCCAGCGCCTCGAGCCGCTCCTGGGTTCCGTTCGCATCGACCACTCGCGTGATGCGCGAGGTTTCGACCTCTCCGTCGTGCTGGTAGACGAACGTGCCCCGGTAGCTCAGCCGCTCGCTTGCCGAGTAGATTCGCCCCAGCCATTCGACCGCATCGCGCTCGTCGGCCTCCGCATCGGCGACGTGGATCAGGGATGTCGCCGCAAACGCCGCCGCAACCGCGAGCGCCCTCATGCTCAACGTGCCGGCCCGGACTCGGAAACGGTCCGCACGTACGGTGCCACACCGGACATGGCGGACGACGGCGAGAATCGCTGGTGCGCTATGAGATAGTCGCCCACATCCTGCGCGACGGGCACGACCGGCGCCGCGGGAGCGGTCGCCACGGGCACGACCGGAGCCGCCGCCACCGGTGCCGTCGCGTTGCGCGCCTCGAGCACCGGCGAGGAGCTCAGTTGAGGCAGACTCACCCACGCTACGAACGCGACGGCCGCGATGCTCGCCGCGAGAGGCAGCGCGTAGCGCAGCGGGCTGCGCGAAACGCCGATCGCGCGACGGGGCGCGACGACCGTGGGCTCGGCGGCCAAGCGGCTCGCGAAGGAATCAGGTAACGCCTCCCCATTGGTGTCGCGCAGGACGTCGCCGATGAGGTGATAGATGTTCCAGCGCTCGCGCAGCTCACCGTCCTCTTTCAATCGGTCTAAGCAGCGCCCGCACTCGGCGCCGTCTTCCTGGTCGTCCATCAGGGCTGAAAGTTGTTCCTTCATCGCGTCACCACCTCTCACCACCTCTTGTCCTTGCGGGTATCGATCAGCGGGCGCAGCCGAGCTGCGATCGCCTCGCGGGCGCGGAAGATCCGCGATCTTACCGTTCCGATCGGGCAATTCATGATGCCTGCAATCTCGTCATAGCTCAGTCCTTCGATCTCGCGCAAGGTGATGGCCGTGCGCAACTCGTCGGGCAGCTCTTCCATCGTCTCGTTCACCGTCGCCGCGATCTGCTTGGACATCAGCACGCTCTCGGGCGTATTGATGTCGCGCAGCTGGTCGCCGTCCTCGAACGACTCCGCCTCTTCGGAGTCGAACTCCGTCGTGGTGGGCGCTCGGCGCCCCATCGCCACGAGATAGTTCTTTGCCGTGTTGATGCCTATCCGATACAGCCACGTGTAGAACGCGCTGTCGCCGCGGAACGAGGGAAGTGCCCGGTAGGCCTTGATGAAGGATTCCTGGGCAACGTCTTCCACCTCCGCAGGGTCTCGGATAAACCGCGACAGCAATCGCCACAGCTTGCGCTGATACTTGGTGACGAGCAGCTCGAACGCCTGCTTGTCGCCACGTTGCGCGCGCTCCACCAGTTGCTGATCGATCTCGCGATCACGCATCCGCCCCCCAGCGCCGGGCAAACGCTTTCAGCTTCAGGCGTTTAGTCCCGATCAGTCCAGGCGCGGCCGCAATCGCCGGCACCGCACACGACCTCGGTCGTAATGACATGGAGCAACTCAATTAGTTCAGTCCGGGCAGGGGTCTTTGCGGACCAAGTGCCTCAAATTACGCCCATTCGGACTTTGCGACGCGACTGGGGCCGCCACCGCAGCCAGAGCCGCAGCTCGCGGCGCCCTGCAGCGTCCAGGGCGTCCGGCAGCAAGAGCAGCGGCCGCAGCCGCCCGCCCGCTTCCTTCAAGCCGATGGCTATCGCCCATGAAGCAAGCGCCCCGCCGGTTACTTGGTGTGCCGCGTGCCACACGCCATGCCCGTCCCGCCACTCGGCGCACCCATCTGGTCGAAGCGCGAGCTCCTGCACGGAATCGCGCCGCCAGTGGAGCATCCCGCTCACCAGCGTGCCAGCCGACAATGCAAGCCCGATTGCGCAGACCAGCGCCGCCGCGGCGGGCAGCGCGACCAGCGCGGCGCCCGCGGCCAAGAAATGAACCGTCCCCACCAGCACGGCGCCTAGGGGCGATGGTCGGATCAGCACGGGCAAGATGTTCGATCGGGCGGTCAGACACGAACGAAAATCAGCGTGCCGTTCGTACCGCCGAAACCGAACGAATTGGAGAGCGCGGCGCGTATCGTCATCGGACGCGCTTCGCGCGGCACGTAGTCCAGGTCGCAGGCGCTGTCCTGCTCGACGAGATTGGCGGTGGGCGGCGCCATTTGGTGGTGGATCGCAAGGGCCGAGAACACCGCCTCGACGCCGCCCGCGGCACCCAGCAGATGACCCGTCATGGACTTCGTCGAGCTCATGGCAAGGCGCTTCGCGTGATCGCCGAAGCAGCGCTTCACTGCCACCGTTTCGGCGATGTCGCCGAGCTGCGTGGAGGTGCCATGGGCGTTGATGTAGTCGACCTGATCCGGGTTCAGACGCGCGTTCCTGAGCGCGTTCGTCATGCACCGGGCGGCGCCCTCACCGTCCTCCGCCGGTTGTGTGATGTGAAACGCGTCGGCGCTCATCCCGTAACCGGCGAGCTCCGCGTAGATTCGTGCGCCGCGGTTCCGCGCGTGCTCGTACTCTTCGAGCACCACGCACCCGGCCCCTTCGCCGAGCACGAATCCGTCGCGCCCCTTGTCCCACGGGCGACTCGCTGAGGCGGGATCGTCGTTGCGCGTCGAGAGCGCACGTGCCGCACAGAATCCGCCCACGCCCAGCGGCGAAATGGTCGCCTCCGAGCCGCCGGCGATCATCACGTCCGCGTCGCCATACTCGATCAACCGGCCCGCGTCACCGATCGAGTGCGCGCTGGTCGTGCAGGCTGTCACCATGGCGAGGTTGGGTCCCTTGAGACCCAGCATGATCGAGAGCTGGCCCGCGATCATGTTGATGATGGTTCCCGGCACGAAGAACGGCGAGATCTTGCGGGCGCCGCCCGTCCGGTAGCTTTCTTGGGTATCTTCGATCAGCGGCAGGCCGCCGATCCCGGAGCCGATGTTGGCGCCGGCGCGCTCGAGATCGATCTTCGCGGGGTCGAGCCCCGAATCGCGAAACGCCTGGATCGACGCGGCAATGCCGAAGTGAATGAACTTGTCGAACCGCCGCAATTCCTTCGGGCCGAGGTAGGCGGTGGCGTCGAATCCCCTGACCTCGCCGGCGATCTGGCTGGGAAACGCCGCCGGGTCGAAGTGTGTGATGCGCCCGACACCGGATGTCCCGGCAAGAATCGCCGCCCATGCCGACTCGACCGTATTGCCGACAGGGCAGACAATCCCGACTCCAGTGACGACTACGCGGCGGCGCGACAAAGTGCGGTCCCCAGGGATTTCCTGCTGCGACGGGGAGGCGAAACAGGCAGTGGGCCGGTCAGGCCTTCTTGGTGTGGGCGACGATGAAATCGATCGCTTGTTGTACGGTGGTGATCTTCTCGGCCTCCTCGTCCGGAATCTCGGTCTCGAACTCCTCCTCGAGCGCCATGACGAGCTCCACGGTGTCGAGAGAATCCGCGCCCAGATCGTCGACGAACCGGGATTCGTTCTTGATTTCCGATTCGTTCACGCCGAGTTGCTCGGCGACGATCTTCTTGACGCGCTGATCGACGTTTTCCATGCTGACTCCTTCCCCTTATGTGCCTGCAGTACCTGCGTGCCTCGCACGGGCTGCTCCGAGCCGCGCAATTCTAGCAGAATCGTCGCGCCGCCCCGCGGCAAGCGGGACATCACCTGGGCAACGAAATCTTCGCCGGCTGGGCCGCGACGCCCCGCTAGCCCATGTACATTCCGCCGTTGACGTGGAGCGTGGCGCCCGTGATGTAGCCCGCGCCAGGCGAGGCGAGGAACACCACGGCGGCCGCGATGTCCTCGGGCCGGCCGAGTCGACCGAGCGGAATCTGGCCGAGCAACGCCGTGCGTGCTGCCTCGGGCAATGCCTGTGTCATGTCGGTGTCGATAAAGCCCGGCGCGACGCAGTTCACCGTGATGCCGCGGCTCCCGATTTCGCGTCCGAGCGACCGGGTGAACCCGGCGATGCCCGCCTTCGCGGCGGAATAGTTCACCTGGCCCGCGTTGCCGCTCGCCCCGACCACCGACGTGATGTTGATGATTCTTCCGGCGCGCGCTTTCATCATCCCGCGCAGAACTGCGCGCGACAGGCGAAACACGGACTTGAGATTCGTGTCCATGACCGCGTCCCACTCGTCGTCCTTCATGCGCAGCAGTAGGTTGTCGCGCGTGATGCCCGCGTTGTTGACCAGTATCGCCACCGCCCCGAACTCCTGCTCGACTTCCGCGAGCAGCCGATCGACGGCTGGTGCGTCCGTCACGTTTAGAACGGCACCACGGCCGGGCACCTTCGCCTGCGCGAGCGCGTCGCTGATCGCCGCCGCGCCGGCATCGGTGGTTCCCGTGCCCACGACCGTCGCGCCGGCCGCCCCGAGGGCGAGCGCGATCGCCCGGCCGATGCCGCGCGTGGCGCCGGTGACGAGCGCTACCTGTCCATTCAGCACCTCAGCCTCCCTTGACGCGGGTGATGGCCGCCTCGATCGCTTCCCGATCCGTAAGCGGAATGCCCTCCACGCCTTCGGCGATGCGCTTCACGAGTGGCGCGAGCACCTTGCCGGGGCCGCATTCGGCGATGCACGACACGCCGCTCGCCACCATGGCACGCACGGTCTCCACCCAACGCACGGGATGATTCGCCTGCCGCACCAGCGCGTCGCGCACCTGGTCCGGCTCGCTGTGCGTTTTCACGTCGACGTTGTGCAGCACCGGGATCCGCGGGGTGCGCACCGCGACGCCCGCCAGGACTTCGCGCAGGCGGGCCGCAGCCGGGGCGAGCAGCGACGAATGGAACGGCGCGCTCACGGGCAGGTTGACCGCGCGCTTCGCGCCGCGGGCCTTGGCCGCGGCGATCGCGCGCTGCACCGCAGAGGCGTGCCCCGCGATCACCACTTGACTCGGGGCGTTGTAGTTGACGGGCTCGACGACCTGCCCCTCGGACGCCTCGGCACAGGCCGCCCGGACGGCGTCGTCGTCGAGGCCGAGAATCGCAGCCATCGCACCTTCGCCCTGCGGGACCGCTTCCTGCATCGCTTGCGCGCGAAAGCGAACGAGCGGCAGCGCGGCGGCGAAATCGATGGCGTCGGCCACGACGAGCGCGGTGTACTCGCCCAAGCTGTGCCCGGCGACCATTTCCGGCTCCGGGCCGCCCGATGCCCGCCAAACGCGATACGCTGCCACGCCGGCCGTGAGCATCACCGGCTGGGTGTTCACGGTCCGGTTGAGTTCCTCTGCAGGTCCCTCGGCGATCAGCTTGCCAATGTCCTGCTGCAGCACGTCGGACGCAATCGCCAGGACCTCGCGGACTTCGGCCGACTCCCCGTAGCCCTGCAGCATGCCGACGGATTGCGAACCCTGTCCGGGGAAAACCAAGGCAAGCCTCATCGCGCTCCTCTTTCCGAACCCGTTTTCGTGTTCATCTGCTTGCGAGTCCCGTTCGCGCTACATCTCGACGAGCGCCGCGCCCCACGTGAATCCGCCCCCGACCCCCTGCAGCATCACCCGATGCCCGGGGCGTATGCGCCCGTCGCGCACGGCGACGTCGAGCGCGAGCGGCACCGATGCCGCCGAGGTGTTGGCATGGCGATCAACGGTCACGACGAGCCGCTCGCGGGGCAGCTTCAGCCGCTTCGCGGTCGCCTCGAGGATGCGAACGTTGGCCTGGTGGGGAATCAGCCAGTCGATGTCGTTCAGGCCGAGGCCACATCGCGCGACCGTCTCGCGCGCCACCTCGTCGAGCACCTTGACCGCGATCTTGAACACCGCCTGACCGTCCATGCGCAGGAACGGCGTCCCGATCACCGCGCCGCCGCTGACGTTTCCCGGCACGGCGAGGATTTCCGCCTGGCTGCCGTCCGCGTGAAGGAGCGACGCGAGTACGCCGGGGCGCGAATCGGCGCGCAGCACCACCGCGCCTGCGCCGTCCCCGAACAGCACGCACGTGCTGCGGTCGTTCCAGTCCAGGATCCGCGAGAACACCTCGCTTCCGATCACCAGCGCCGAGCGCGCCTGCTCCACGCGAATCAGGCTGTCGGCGAGCGAAAGCGCGTACACGAATCCACTGCAGACCGCCTGGACGTCGAACGCGGCGCAGCCCTTGATCCCGAGGCGCGCCTGAACGAGGCACGCAGTGCTCGGGAACACGAAATCGGGTGTCGACGTCGCCACGATGATGAGGTCCAGCTCATCCGCCCCGACCCCTGCCGCCGCGAGCGCCGCCCTCCCCGCCTCGACCGCGAGATGGCTCGACGCCTGGTCGGGATCCGCGATGTGCCGCTGCTTGATTCCGGTGCGGGTGACGATCCATTCGTCCGACGTGTCGACCCGCCGCGCGAGCTCGTCGTTGGTCACCACGTTCGGCGGGAGGTAGCTCCCGGTACCGACGATTCGTGTGTAGATCACGCTGCGACCTCTGCACCCGCGGGTTGCGTCGTCCCGACTATACGCGCAAGCACGTCGTTCCGGACCTCCTCCGCCGCTCGCTCCAGCGCGCGCTGAAACGCATAGCTGTCGGCCGAGCCGTGGCTCTTGACGACGATGCCGCGCAGGCCGAGCAGCGTGGCCCCATTGTAGCGGCGATGATCGACCCGTCGCCGGAAGCGCTTGATCACGGGAAGCGCGATCAGCGCGCTCAGCTTGGCGAGGATGCTGTGCGTGAACTCCTCGCGCAGGAAGCTGCCGAGCATCTGCGCGAGCCCCTCGGAAGTCTTGAGCGCGACGTTCCCGACGAATCCGTCGCAGACGATGACGTCCGCGGCGCCGCGGTAGATTCCGTCGCCCTCCACGTTGCCGATGAAGTTGAGGCCGCTCGCGCGCAGCAGCTCGGCCGCCTGCTTCACGACTTCGTTGCCCTTGATCGCTTCCTCCCCGATGTTGAGCAGCCCGACCGTCGGGCGTTCCGTGTGCTCGACCGCCGCGACGAGCGATGTGCCCATCACCGCGAACTGGAGCAGGTGCTCGGGGGTGCAGTCGACGTTGGCGCCGAGGTCCAGCATGTACGTGCTGCCCTTCATGGTAGGCAGCACCGACGCGATTGCCGGACGATCGATGCCCGGCAGCGTCTTCAGCACGAACCGCGAAATCGCCATCAGCGCGCCGGTGTTTCCCGCGCTGACGCAAGCGTCGGCGGCACCGGTCTTCACGAGGCTCACCGCGACGCGCATCGACGAGTCCTTCTTGCCCCGCAGCGCTTGCCGTGGCGGCTCGTCCATCGCGATGACCTCCGCCGCATGCTGCACGGTCAGTCGCTCGTCGCGGGCCGCATCCCGGCGCTGCAGCTCGCCCGCGATCGACGCCTGCTGGCCCACCAGGATGAGGCGGTCGCCCGGATGAGCCTCGAGAAACGCGAGTGCGGCGGGCACCGTGACGCGCGGCCCGTGATCACCGCCCATGCAGTCGATCGCGAGCGTGACGGATTTGGTCACGGGCAAGCGCTGCCGCGCTCCGAAGCGAGCGCGACTCCTGCGACAGCTCCCACAGGCAGGGTGTGCGGATCGGCGAGCGCCGACTACTCGTCGCTCTTAACCTTGACGACCTTCTTCCCGCGGTAGAAACCGCTCGGGCTCACGTGGTGCCGCAGGTGCACCTCGCCCGTGGACGGCTCGAGCGCGAGCGCCGGCTTGCCTAGGGCGTCATGGGACCGGCGCATGTCGCGCCGGGAAGCGGATTTCTTGTTCTGCTGGACAGCCATCTTGAGACTCCCTTCAGTGATCAACCAAGCGCCGGGAGCGATCAGCTCTTCGTCCGGCCCGTTCGCAATGCCGCCAGGGCGGCGAAAGGCGACGCACGCTCGTCGGCCAAGCCATCCACCCGTACCGGACACTGCGCGTGCATCGGCACCATCGGAAGCGCGAGGATGACCTCGTCTTCCACCAAAGTGGCTACTGCCATCGACCGGCTCGCCAGTACCCGGTCGACATCGTCGTCCGTGAGGTCGATCGCCTCCTGCGACGCCGCCAGCTCCAACTCGGTGCGCACTGCCACCGGCACCGCGAGCGTCTCGAGGCAGCGCTGGCAGGCGATCTCCACCCCGCCCGATGCTTCGACTTGCAGGGCAGGCCTCGCTTGCGTGGTCGCGCCGCCCCGGATCGTGTAGCGAATCTGGGCCGTACTGCAGCCCAGCTCGGAAAGCCGGGGCAGATCAGCGAGTTCCAGCGCCCCCGCAAGCGTTGCGCCGGCGCGGGCGAACGCGAGCCCGTCGATGACGCCGCCTTGCGACATAGGGGCGGCATGATATGATTTTCGGGTCACTCTGTCAAAAAAAACATAGAGGTAGCGCGGTTTTGCGATGCGCGCGCCGACCATGGATCAGCCCCGTTCCGCAACCCGTCTGGTGCTCGCGTCCACCTCTCCGTACCGGCGCAAATTGCTGGAACGGCTGCGCGTGCCGTTCGACGTCGTCGCGCCCGGTGTCGACGAGACCCCGCTCCCGAACGAATCCCCGGTGGCATTGACACACCGCCTGGCCATCGCGAAGGCGCAGGCCGTGGCCAAGGCGCACCCCTCGGCGCTGGTCATTGGCTCGGATCAGGTGGCGTCCCTCGATGGCGAAGCGCTTTCCAAGCCGGAGGTGCACGACCGTGCCGTTGCCCAGCTACGGCGCATGCGCGGGCGACGCGTCGAGTTTCTCACGGCGCTCGCCGTGCATTGCGAGGCGACCGCGAAGACGGTCTCGCGAACCGTGCGATACGCGGTCGAGTTTCGCAGCTTCAGCGACCAGCAGCTGGAGAGCTATTTGCGCGCCGAGCAGCCCTACGATTGCGCGGGCAGCGCGAAAGCCGATGGGTTGGGCATCGCGCTGATTCGCCGCATGGAAGGCGATGACCCGAACGCGCTGATCGGATTGCCCCTCATCGCGCTCGTCGAGCTTCTCGCAGAGCATGGATACGAAATCCTGTAAGAACCTCTGAGGAAGTCATCCCCGCGCAAGCGGGGATCCAGTCATCGACTCGCTCTGGATTCCCGCATTCGCGGGAATGACGGACTTGAACGGATCAACCACGTCAGTCATGGCAGGGACGCTGTACCTGATTCCGAGCTCGCTCGGTCCCGCTGACATCGGCGACATCCTGCCGGCGGGCGTGCAGGCGCGCGTGCGCGCGCTGCGCTACTTCATCGCCGAGCGCCCGCGCACCGCGCGCGCGTTCCTCAAGCAGATCGACCTCGGATGCCCCATCGCCGAAGCGCGCATCGCGACGCTGGACGAGCACACGCCGCTGGAAGAGCTGACGTCGCTGCTGCAGCCGCTCGAGGCCGAGGACGGCGGATTGATCTCGGAAGCCGGCGCGCCCGCCGTGGCCGATCCGGGTGCCGCGCTGGTGCGTCTCGCGCATGCGCGGGCATTGCGCGTCGTGCCATTGGTGGGCCCGTCCGCCGTGCTCCTCGCCTTGATGGCCTCGGGCTTGGAGGGCCAGCGGTTCGCCTTTCACGGCTACCTGCCGGTCGAGAAGAGCCAGCTCGACCGTCGCTTGCGCGAGCACGAGGCCGACTCGCGCAAGTTGCGTCAGACGCAGATCTTTATCGAGACACCCTACCGGAACGACCGGCTGATGGCAGCACTGGTGCGCACCTGCGATCCGGAAACGCTCGTCTGTCTCGCCACGGATCTCACGCTCGCAACCGAGTCGGTGCGGACCACGACGGTTGCCGAATGGCGCCGGCAGGCCGTGACGATCGGCAAGCGCCCGACCGTCTTCCTGCTGCTCGCGTCAGCGTAACCGCGGGCCGCTAGCGCCCGTGGAAAAGCCGAACGCGTCGGCGAATGCCGCGCCGAAGCGCCGGGCGATCCGCTCGGCGACGTTATCCTTGCGCGTGTAGTCGACGATCTGCTCGGCCTTGATGACGTCGCGCGCCACGGTTTCGACGCTGCCGTACCCGTCGGTCAGTCCGAGCTCGATGCTCTTGGTGCCGGTCCAGAACAGGCCGGAGAAGATCTCCGGCGACTCCTTCAGGCGCTTGCCGCGGCCCTTCTTCACGACGTCGATGAACTGCCCATGGATGTCGTTCAGGAGTTTCTGGGCATGCTTGACGTCATCCGGATTCAACGGCGAAAAGGGATCCAGGAACGCCTTGTTCTCGCCGGCGGTCACCACGCGCCGCTCGACACCGAGCTTCTGCATGGTCTCCGTGAAGCCGAACTGATCCATGATCACGCCGATGGATCCCACGATGCTCGCCTTGTCCACGTAGATCTTGTCCGCCGCCGATGCGACGTAGTAGCCGCCCGACGCACAGATGTCCTCGACGACCGCGTACATCGGAACGTCCGGATACTTCTTGCGCAGCCGGCCGATCTCGTCGTAGATGATGCCCGCCTGGACCGGGCTGCCGCCCGGGCTGTTGACGCGCAGGATCACGCCCTGCGTGTTCTTGTCCTTGAACGCGCCCTGCAGTGCCGCGGTCACGTTGTCCGCGCTCGCGTTGCCCTTCGCCTGGATCACGCCGGTGATGTCCACCAGCGCGCTGTGCTTGCCTTTGGTCAGGCCGTCTTCGCCCGGCCAGTCGAACAGCAGGACGAGCAGGAAGGTCAGGTACGCGAACCCGAGCAGCTTGAAGAAAATGCCCCAGCGCCGCGCGCGCCGCTGCTCCTTGATCGCAGCGAACGCGAGCTTTTCGAGCACGCCGCGCTCCCAGTTGCTGCCGGCGTCATTGCCGCCGTCGTTACCACCCAATATCACGTGATCATCCCTTCAAGTGAACTGCGCCGTCGCGCTCCTCGACGGTGAGCTTTTCCAGGCCCCCGCCGTTGCACGGTCCGCCAAGGCACGTGCCGGTCGAGGCACCGTAGTACGCGCCATGCGAGGAGCATATCAAAACGAGCCCCTCGGAATCGAAGAACTTGCCCGGCTGCCAGTCCAATTCCACGCCGACGTGCGCGCAGCGGTTGAGATAGGCGTGGGCGACGCCCTCGTACCGGATGGCGAATGCGCTCATTCGCTCCCCGCCGCGCTCGACCTCGAACCGGACGCCGTCACCGCCCTCCACCAGCGCCTCCGAGGCGCAAATCACGCGTGTTCGTCCAGCCATGCCGCAAGCTCCGCAGTAGATCCGGCAAGCGCCAAGGGCTCAAGCGCCGCCAGCTGCTTTGCCGGATGGGCGCCGTATCCGACCGCAACCGCCGCGACGCCCGCGTTCGCTGCCATCGCCAGATCGTGCGCCGTGTCGCCGATCATCAGCGTGCGCGCGGGTTCAGTGGCGAGCTCCTGCATCAGTTCGATCAGCATGTCGGGCGCCGGTTTCGGCGCACATTGGTCGGCGCAGCGCGTGGCCGCGAAGAAGCCGCCCACGCCGAGATGCTCCAGGGCGCGCGCCAGGCCGATCCGGCTCTTGCCGGTGGCGATCGCCAGCCGGTGACGCCGTGCCTGAAGCGTCTCCAAAAGCTCCCGCGCGCCGGCGAATAGCGGCAGCGCGGCGTCCCGCGCGAGAAAATGATGGCGATAACGCTCGGCCATCCGGCCGTACTCGGATGGCGGCAGCTCCGGAACGACGTGCGCCAACGCATCGCGCAGTCCGAGACCGATCACATGCCGAGCGCGCTCTGCGTCGGGAACGGTCAGGCCGAGATCGCGGGCCGCCTCCTGAATGCAGGTCGCAATGGCATCCGCGGAATCGATCAGCGTTCCGTCCCAGTCGAAGACGAGCAACTCAAAGCGCTTCGGCATGCGGCGCATTCACGCGTATGCGGTCGAGGAACGTCTGCAGTTCGGCCGGCAACGGGGCGGTGAGTTCCAGCCGGACACCTGTGCGCGGATGCTCGAACACGAGCCGCTCGGCATGCAGGAACATGCGCCGCGCGCCTTCCTTGAAGAGCGACTTGTTGAGGTCGAAGTCGCCGTACTTGTCGTCACCCACGACTGGAAATCCCAGCTGCGCGAGCTGGACCCGTATTTGGTGAGTTCGTCCGGTCTCGATCATCGCCGCGAGCAGGCTGTAGCGCCCGATACGCTCGACCAGCTCGAAGCGCGTGCGCGATTCACGGCCCGCGGGATCGACGCTGACCCGCCGCTCGCCGGCGGCTGTCAGGTACTTGCGCAAAGGCAACGTGACGTCCCGCGAGACGCGTGTCCACCCGCCCTTCACCAGGACGAGGTAACGCTTGTCCACCGTCCCCTTCCGCAGCGCGCGGTGCAGCGCCAGCAGCGCCGAGCGCTTCTTCGCGATCATGAGGAGCCCCGACGTGTCCCGGTCGAGCCGGTGGACGAGCTCGAGGAAGCGCGCTTCCGGCCGGGCGGCGCGCAGATGCTCGATCACCCCTGCGCTGACGCCGCTCCCGCCATGCACGGCCACGCCGGCCGGCTTGTCGACGACGAGCAGGGCATCGTCCTCGTGAACGATGGGGAACTCGGCCGGGCGAACCGCCGGGCGCGATGCGTCTGCGGCGGACATGCGCACCGGCGGGATCCGGATGCGGTCGCCCGATTGGAGCCGGTACGTGACGTCCACCCGGCGGCTGTTCACCCGGAGCTCGCCGGACCGGACGAGCCGGTAGACGCGGCTCCGCGGCACGCCCTTCAGCTCGCGCAGCAGGAAATTGTCCACGCGCTGGCCGGATTGGGCGTCGTCAACCATCAGAATGTGCACCCTTGCGTTGCCTAACCCCTTCATTCTCCTTATACTCCGTCGGCTACCTTCGGAATCCGGGACAGCGGCCGGGTGGTGACTTGTGGCGCATTCGAGACCAGACGCGCCATCGAATCACTCCAACATCCGCGCCGCCGGTCGTTCCGACTCGAATGTTGCGAAGGGGGCCGGTGCTTGCGCACGTGGCGTCCTTCAACTGGTCGTTTCGCTCACCACAAGTAGCGATGTTAATTGGATTAGCGCGCTAGACACAGCGGCAGAACCCTAGGCCCCGGCGACATACGCCAACGGGGCTGCGACGACAAACCACACCTCCCTCCGTGATCAACTCCGGAATGACGGCGAACATGCAAACCTGAAGAGCCAAAACTTCAGCGGCGTTGGTTTGTCCTGCCTGGGCGCAGGAGAAGAACTAGATGAAACGCATGCTGTTTAACGCAACACAGGCCGAGGAACTCCGTGTTGCGATCGTCGAAGGTCAGAAGCTCATTGATCTCGACATCGAATCGGCCAGCAAGGAACAACGCAAAGGCAACATCTACAAAGGAATCATCACCAGAGTCGAACCCAGCCTCGAAGCAGCATTCGTCGACTACGGCGCCGAGCGCCACGGGTTCCTGCCTTTCAAGGAAATCTCCCGCAGCTATTTCAGGTCGTCCGTTGATCCGAGCCGTGCCCGGATCCAGGACGCGGTCGCAGACGGGACCGAAGTCCTCCTCCAGGTCGAGAAGGACGAGCGCGGCACCAAGGGCGCCGCACTCACCACGTTCATCAGCCTCGCCGGGCGCTACCTCGTCCTGATGCCGAACAACCCCCGTGGCGGGGGCGTGTCCCGGCGCATCGAGGGCGAAGAGCGCACCGAGCTCCGCGAAGCGATGGATCAGCTCGTCGTCCCGCAGGGGATGAGCATCATCGGGCGCACGGCCGGCATCGGCCGCAGCGCCGAGGAGCTCGCCTGGGACCTCACCTACCTCCTCAAGCTGTGGGAAAAGGTCGTCGAGGCGGCCGAGCCGCATCGCTGGACCGAGGCGGAGGTGGACGAAGCGAACCGCCGCGGCGCATCGCTGCGGGTCGGTGATCGTGCCAACCCCGCGCCTTTTCTCATCTACCAGGAGTCGAGCCTCGTCATCCGGGCGATCCGCGACTACTTCCAGCCCGACATCGGCGAGATCCTGATCGACACGGACTCGATCCACGAGCAGACCGTCGCGTTCATGGGCAACGTGATGCCCGACAACGTGCAGCGGGTGAAGCGCTACCACGACGATGTGCCGCTCTTCTCGCGCTTCCAGATCGAGCATCAGATCGAGACCGCCTACTCGCGTCAGGTCCCGCTCCCGTCCGGGGGCGCCGTCGTGATCGACCACACCGAGGCACTCGTCTCGATCGACGTGAACTCGGCGCGCGCGACCAAGGGCGCGGACATCGAGGAGACCGCGCTGCGCACCAACGTCGAGGCGGCCGACGAGATCGCGCGCCAGCTGCGTTTGCGCGACCTCGGCGGGCTCATCGTGATCGACTTCATCGACATGGAGAGCCAGCGCAATCAGCGCGAGGTCGAGAATCGGCTGCGCGACGCGCTCCATCACGACCGGGCGCGGGTGCAGATGGGCAAGATCTCGCGCTTCGGATTGATGGAGCTTTCGCGCCAGCGGCTCCGCCCGAGCCTCGGCGAGACGAGCCACCAGGCCTGTCCACGCTGCAACGGCACCGGCCACGTGCGCTCGATCGAATCCTCGGCGCTCCACATCCTGCGGATCATGCAGGAGGAGGCGATGAAGGAGAACAGCGCGGCGGTGCACGTGCAGGTGCCCGTCGACGTGGCGACCTATCTCCTGAACGAGAAGCGCGACGACATCCACGCGCTCGAGACGCGGCTCAAAGTCAACATCGTGATGCTGCCGAACATCCACCTCGAGACGCCGAATTACCGCATCGAGCGGTTGCGCCACGACGATCTGAACCAGGAGGGCGTGCTCCCGCCGAGCTACAAGATGGTGGAGGCACCCGCCGAAGAGGAGAAGAAGCTCCTCGCGCCGGATGCGAAGTCGTTGCGTCCCGAGGCTGTGGTGAAGGGTGTCACACCGGAGCAGCCGGCGCCGATGCCGATTCCGCGTGCGCCCGCGCCGGTCGCGGTGCCGGCGGCGCCCGCCTCGGTGGGCATCATCGATCGCATCTTCGCTTGGTTCCGGCAACCCGTGCAGCCAACGGCGGCGGCGCTTCCGACCCGCCCCGCTCCGGCAGAACCGCGCCGGGAGCACCGCGATCGGCACGACCGTCATCAGCGCCGTGATCGCCAGGAAGGTCGCCAGCAAGGCGGCCGCGGGGGAGATCGCCCCCATCGTGACCGTGGTGACCGCGGTGATCGGGGTGATCGCGGCGAGCGTCGCGATCGGCAGCAAGGCGACCAGCGCCGGCGCGACCAGCGTGCCGATCAAGGTGATCGGTCGCAGCGCGACCCACGTCGCGAGGAGCGCCAGCGCCGGCCGGAGCAGGAAGCGCAGGAGCCGCGCGCTTCGCAGGCCGCATTGGCCACGCCACAAGCCGGTGCGCCCGAGGGCGCGCGTGCGGAGGGCGAGCGTCGCGGCGGCCGCCGGAGGCGTCGGGGCCGCGGGGGCGGCGGTGATCGCGCCGAGCGCGCGCCGCGGCCGACCGGTGATCTCGGGAGTACCGATCCGGCGAGCGCGGGGATTGCTGCCGCCGGGGCCGACGCCCTGGCGCGCGAATCGATTCCGGTGCACGACGTCGCGGAGTCCGCGCCGAGCGCAGAGTTCGCGCTGCCTGCAACCGATTTGAGGATGCCCCCGATCGCGGAAGCGCGCGATGCGGACGAAAGCACTTATCAACCCGCCGAGGAACCGGTTCTGACGACGCTGGGTGGATCCGCGAACGCACCGATAGCCCCGCCAAAAGAGCCCGAGAGCGTTGCGCCGGCGCCGGAAATCCGCGCGCCGTCCGTGGTTGCAGAACCCGCTCCCGCGCCGCTGGTTGAAGAAGAGCCTGTGGCACCGCCGCAGCCGGCTCCCGCAGCAGCGGTCGCGCCCCCGCCGCCTCAGCCCAGCCTGGACGATGCACTGCGACAGAGCGGTCTGGTGCTGGTCGAGACAAGCCCCGCCAAGGCGCAAGCCGTCGAGGCGACGGTAGAGGACGTCCCGGCGACGCCCCGCGCCCCGCGTGAGCGCCGTGCGCCGCCTCCCGACGCCGATCAACCGCTCCAGCAGGTGGAAACGCGCAAGTAAGCGTTCCGGAGTCATCCCCGCGTAAGCGGGGATCCATATGCTTGGCGTGGATTCCCGCTTCCGCGAGAATGACGAGCGCCGCGGACCTTTCTCTTAGCTGCGCCCGGCCTGCTCGCCCCCCAACGAAGCGAGCAGGCCTTCCGCGGCGTCCTCGATCAGGTCCAGCACCAGCGCGAAGCCCTCCGGACCTCCGTAGTAGGGATCGGGCACATCGAGCGTCTGTGCGCGGCGCGCATAGGTCAGCATCAATCCGACCTTGGCGCGTGCGTCCGGCGGCGCGAGCCGCGCGAGGATCGCGTGGTGATCGCGATCCATCGCGAGGATCAGGTCGAACGTGGCGAAGTCTCCACTCTCGATCCGCCGCGCTTTGATTCCCGAGAGGTCGTAGCCCCGGGCCCGGGCAGCGGCCTGGGCCCGCGTGTCGGGCGGCTCACCGGTGTGATAAGCGTGCGTCCCGGCCGAGCCCGCACGAATCGCGTCGGCAAGCCCCGCGTCGGCGACCAGTTTCCTGAACACGCCCTCGGCCGTCGGCGACCGGCAGATGTTGCCGGTGCAGATGAAGAGGACGCTGCGCCCGTCGGCGACCTCCGCCTCACGTCGTTTCGTCAATGGGGTCGTTCGCATCAGCGCTCACGCGACGACCGCGACGCTCGACCTGCCGGCAGGCCGAGCGCCCTCTTGCCGCGACGCTCTCCGTGCATGCTCGTTGCGCCCTCAACGTCTCCGGCAATCAATGACTGTCGCATCGACGGTGCAGTCATAGAGGTCAACCCCGGACGGGGGGACGGATTGGTACTCGAACCGCACCGTCCCCGGTGTCGTCGTCAGAGTCCAGCCGGGCGGTGGTGGCGGG
>JBFJOO010000030.1:0-39777 GCA_041617635.1 Burkholderiales bacterium
GCGCCATCGGCGCGATGCCGGGGTTCTTATCCTTCACATCGCAACACTTGTGGCCTCGTCCGCCCGGGGCTCATACTCGCTGGGAACGCGCCGGCTGATCGACGGTGTCCTGCCCCCGATCGATGCTGAGCCCGAGTCGCGCCGCTTCGATCACCGCCTGGGTGCGCGTGGCGACGTTGAGGGTGCGCAGGATTGCGGCAACGTGGATTTTCACCGTGCCATCGGCCAGCCCGAGCTCGCGACAGATCGCCTTGTTGGACTTGCCTTCCATGATCAGGCCGAGCACTTGCGCCTGCCGATCGGTGAGCCCCAGCTCGCGCGCCGTCACCGGTTTGCGCCCTGCCCGGCGCGCCGACATCGCGGGGCCCAGCGTCTCGTCCGCCGGGTTGCTGAACGTGGCGCGCGGGACGTAGACGCCACCCATCATGACGAGCCGCAGTGCGTGCAGCATTAGCAGGCGCGGCGACTTTTTCGGCAGAAAGCCCATCGCGCCGAGATCCATCACCTGCACGACATCCTCGCGACGCACCGTCGTCGACATCACCACGATCCGCATGTAGGGATGGCGCTCGCAGAGCGTGCGGAGCAGCGCGAGCCCCTTGGGGTCGGGCATCTCCACGCCGAGCAGCAGAATGTCCGCGTCCAGATGCGCTTCGGCGAGGCGCAGGCCTTCATCGCCCGATTGCGCGTCAAGCACCTCGACCTCGCTGTCGAGCTGCCTGAGAAGCTGATGAAGCCCCTCAAGGATGAGCGGGTGGCCATCGACCACCAGAATTTTCACGTTGCCCCTCTCATCGTTTGTCTTGTTGTTGTTGAGACCATGTTAGCACCGCACCGTTGCGTCGGGCAGGGCCCGGCGGCCGGGGCCGATGGGTGGGCACTGGCGGCGGATTACCGGCGGGGATCGTGGGATGCTCGACACTGGCGAGATGGGCCGATGCTGCATCGCAACATCGCACCAACCGGACAAAGGGCGCTACCGGGCCAGGCGCCGCCAGCGCTCGGTCCTGAGGTCGGCGCGGTTCATCGTGTAACAAAGGGCGCTACAGGCCCAGGCGCCGCCAGAGCTCGGTCGTGAGGTCGGCGCGGTTCATCGTGTAAAAGTGCAGGCCTGGCGCGCCCTGGGCGAGCAGCCGGCCGCAGAGCTCGGCGACGACATCCAGCCCGAGGCTGCGGATCGACGCCGCATCGTCGCCGTACCCGCGCATTTTCAGCGTCAGCCACCGGGGAATCTCGGCGCCGCACGCGTCGGAGAAGCGCGCGAGCTGGCTGAAGTTTCCGATCGGCATAATTCCCGGAACAATCGGCACGTCGATGCCGAGCGCTTCGCAGGCGCCGACGAACCGGAAATAGGCGTCGGCATTGTAGAAATACTGCGTGATCGCGGCGTTTGCCCCGGCCTCGATCTTGCGCTTGAAGTGCCTGAGGTCCTCGTCCGCGCTGCGCGCCTGGGGGTGGAACTCCGGGTAGCACGCCACTTCGATGCGAAACCAGTCGCCCGTTTCCTCGCGGATGAACCGGACGAGCTCGTTCGCATGGCGCAGCTCTCCGGCGCTCGCCGCGCCCGACGGCAGATCGCCACGCAATGCGACGATGTGCCGGATGCCATGCGCCTTGTACTGCTTGAGGACCGAGCGGAGATCGTCGCGCGTCGATCCGATGCACGATAAGTGCGGCGCGGCGGCGCTGCCCTCCGCCTGCGTCTCGAGCACCGTCTCGAGCGTGCGGTCGCGCGTCGAGCCGCCCGCGCCGTAGGTCACGGAAAAGAACTTCGGCTTGAGCCCTGCGAGCTCGCGGCGCGCCGCGCGCAGCTTCTCGACGCCGTCCGGCGTTTTCGGCGGAAAGAACTCGAAGCTGAACGTGCGCGGGTGGCGCTTTTGGCTTTCCATCGCGGATGGCTTTCCGGTGCCTCGAACGTGCGCGTGCCTGGGAACTCTCCAAACGGCGCATCGCGCGTTGATCGTCGCGTCATCGCGCGACGCTCCAACGCGCAGCGATCAGTACCTGTAGCTGTCCGACTTGTACGGCCCGGATTTCGCCACTCCGATGTACTTCGCTTGCTCGTCGGTCAGCTCGGTCAGCACGGCATTCAGCTTCTTCAGCTGCAGGCGCGCGACCTTCTCGTCGAGGTGCTTCGGCAGCGTATAGACGCCCACCGGGTACTTCGCCGTGTTCGTGAAGAGCTCGATCTGCGCGATGGTCTGGTTCGCGAAAGAGGAGCTCATCACATAGCTCGGATGGCCGGTCGCGCAGCCGAGGTTCACGAGCCGGCCCTTGGCGAGCAGGATGATGCGCTTGCCATCCGGGAAGATGATGTGATCGACCTGCGGCTTGATCTCCTCCCACTGGTACTTCTCGAGCGAGGCGACGTCGATCTCGTTGTCGAAGTGGCCGATATTGCAGACGATGGCCTGGTCCTTCATCCGCGCCATGTGATCGTGGCCGATCACCTGATAGTTGCCGGTGGCGGTGACGAAGATGTCGGCCTTGTCGGCAGCGTACTCCATTGTGACCACGCGATAGCCCTCCATCGCGGCTTGCAGCGCGCAGATCGGATCGATCTCGGTCACCCAGACCTGCGCGGACAGGGCGCGCAGCGCCTGCGCGGAGCCCTTGCCCACGTCGCCGTACCCGCACACCAGCGCGATCTTCCCGGCGATCATCACGTCGGTGGCGCGCTTGATGCCGTCCACCAGCGATTCGCGGCAACCATAGAGATTGTCGAACTTCGATTTCGTCACGGAGTCGTTCACGTTGATGGCGGGGAACGACAGCCGGCCTTCCTTTGCCATCTGGTACAGCCGGTGGACGCCCGTCGTCGTCTCTTCGGTGACGCCTTTCACCGCCGCTGCCCGCTTGGAGTACCAGCCCGCCTGGCTGCCCAGGCGCTTCTTGATCGCGGCGTATAGCGCGCGCTCCTCCTCGCTCGCCGGCTTGTCCAGGGCCTTGGCATCCTTCTCCGCCCGTGCGCCGAGGTGCAGCAGCAGCGTCGCGTCGCCGCCATCGTCCAGGATCATGTTCGAGAGACCCCCGTCGGGCCACTCGAAAATGCGGTGCGTGAACTCCCAGTACTCCTCGAGTGTCTCGCCCTTGTAGGCGAACACCGGGGTGCCGGCGGCCGCGATCGCGGCGGCAGCGTGATCCTGGGTCGAGAAGATGTTGCACGACGCCCAGCGCACTTCGGCGCCCAACGCCTGCAGGGTTTCGATGAGCACCGCGGTCTGGATCGTCATGTGCAGCGATCCGGTGATGCGGGCCCCCTTCAGGGGCTGCCGCGCGGCGTACTCCTCGCGGATCGCCATCAGGCCGGGCATCTCGGTCTCGGCGATCCGGATCTCCTTGCGGCCCCAGTCGGCTAGACCGAGATCCGCCACGCGGTAGTCATTCTTGGGTTGCAGCACTGCGCTCATAGAGGTCTCCTACAACGAGCGGGCGCCGTTCGCGTCAGGGACGCGGCCCCGCCGAGCCTGACAGGGCGGAAACCGCGCCTGCTGCAGCGCCCCTCGGCGGGGTGGTCGGACATGTTGCAAGCGGGCTTCGAAGGCCCGAAAACACAAACGCTCGCATCTCGGTGAGATGCGAGCGCCGTTGATTCCGCTGAGCCTGGCCGCCCGGTTCGGGTCGGTCGCAGCGCTCCTCAGCAGGGCGCGATTATAACCCGGGTCCCGGCGCCGCGCGACCGCCCAGGCCGGGACGCGGCCATTGCGTGGCGGGTCGTGGCAGGGCGTGAAGGGCCTGGACGGGCGCGTACCCACCCCGTCGACCGCCTTGAGGGGGGTGCGGATCCTGCCTGGTCATACGCGTCGGGCCACCAGCACCGCGTTCGAGCCGCCGAACGCGAAGGAGTTGGACAGCGCGACCGAGAGATCGGGTATCTCACGCCCCACGCGGGGCACGCAGTCGAGATCGCACTCCGGGTCCGGCTCGGTGAGATTCGCGGTCGGCGGAACGCGTCCCTGGCTGAGCGCGAGCGCCGTGATCGCAAATTCGAGCGCCCCCGCCGCCCCGACCAGGTGCCCGTGCATCGATTTCGTCGCGCTGACGGCAAGCTTGCGCGCGTGATCGCCAAACACCTGCTTGATCGCGTCGATCTCGATCCGGTCGCCAGCGGTCGTGGCGGTGGCGTGCGCATTGATGTAGCCGACCGCGTCCGGCGCGACGCTTGCGTCGGCGAGCGCCAGGCGCATCGCGCGCACCTGCCCGTCGGCGTACGGCTGAGTCAAGTTGTGCGCGTCGCTCGCGCTTCCATAGCCTACGATCTCGACGATCGGCGCGCGGCCGCGCGCTCGCGCGGCCGCCTCGGACTCGAGCACGATCACCGCTGCGCCTTCCCCGAGCACGAATCCGGTGCGGTCCTTGGCGAACGGCCGGCTCGAGGCGCCCGGCCCGTCGCGATGCTCCTTGGCGAGCACGCCCAGAACTTCCCAAGCGACAACCGAGCCGTCGTTGAGCATCGCCTCCGTCCCGCCCGCGAGCGCGCGGTCGAGGTAGCCGTCGCGGATCGCCCGGAATGCCTCGCCGATCGCGGCGGCCGACGAGGAACAGGCGATCGAATAGGTGAGCGACGGCCCCTTGAGCTTGTAACGCAGGGAGATGTGGCCCGCGGGTGCATTTGCCATGATGAGCGGCACCGTCGCCGGTTTCGGCTTGCGGCTCCGCCGCTCGAAGTAGATACGGTAGGAATCCTGGAGCGCTTGCGATCCGCCCAGACCGCAGCCCATGTACACGCCCATGTCCGCGGGCCCGCGATCGTCGGCGAGGAGGCCGGCCGCGGCGAGCGCCCGGTGCGCCGCAATCACCGCCATCTGCGAGACGCGGTCCATGACGACGAGCTGCAGCTTGGGGATGACGTCCTTGGGATCGAAGTCGGCTTGCGCCAGCAGCGCATCGCCGCCCAGCTCATCGGTACCGGTGCGTGTCTTGCGGATCGCGGACTCGCCTCGATAGAGGCGCTCGAACACCGCGTCGGGCTCGCTCCCGTGGGGCGAGACTAGACCGATGCCGGTGACGAGGACGCGACGCCGGCTGGCGCCGGAGTCAGCCACCCTTCGCCTTGACGCACTCGTCGACCAGCGCCACCGCCTCGCCGAGCGTGTTGAAGTTCGCCCGCTCGTCCGGGATCTCGATCTCGTAGTGGTCGGAGACGTCGAACATCAGCTCCGCGATGCTGAGTGAGTCGAGCCCGAGCTCGGTCAAAGTGGCCTCCGGCTTGATGACTTCGGGCTTCACGCCATACTTGCTGACGAGCGTTTCCTGGATGTGGGCAAACGAACTCATCGTCGGGCTCTTCGGCGGTGGGTCGGATCGCCGGGGAATATACCATCCGCCCCGCTTCCGTCGCATTCGGACGGATGCCGGAGCGCGGGCCGTGGCACAGCCCCCAGCGGTAGCGCGCCGCTACGCCGCGACTTTGATGTCGGCCTCGGCGGCGAGCGCCTTGGCCTTGTCCGTCCGCTCCCAGGTAAATTCGGGCTCGTCGCGGCCGAAGTGCCCATACGCCGCGGTCTTCTCGTAGATTGGGCGGAGCAGGTCGAGCATCTTGATGATGCCCTTGGGTCGCAGGTCGAAGTGCCGCTGCACGAGCTCGGCGATCTTGTCGTCGGAGATCTTTCCCGTGCCCGAGGTGGTCACCATGATGCTCGTCGGACGCGCCACGCCGATCGCGTAGGAGAGCTGCACGAGGCACTTCGCGGCGAGTCCGGCAGCGACGATGTTCTTCGCCACGTAGCGTGCGGCGTACGCGGCCGAGCGGTCGACCTTCGAGGGATCCTTGCCGGAGAACGCGCCGCCGCCATGCGGTGCCGCGCCGCCATAGGTGTCCACGATGATCTTCCGCCCGGTAAGACCGCAGTCGCCGTGCGGACCGCCGACGACGAATCGGCCGGTCGGGTTGACGAGAAAGCGCACGTCGCCCTTCACGAGGTTCTTGGGCAGGACGGGCTTGATGATTTCCTCGATCACCGCCGAGGAGAGCTGCTTGTAGTCGACATCCGGCAGGTGCTGGGTCGAAAGCACGACCGTGTCGATCGATTCCGGCTTGCCGTCGGTGTACTTCACGGTGACCTGGGACTTGGCGTCCGGGCCGATCCACGGCAGGCGGCCGTCGCGTCGCACCTCCGACTGCCGCTGCACCAGGCGGTGCGCGAGATGGATCGGCAGCGGCATGAGCTGCGGCGTCTCGTCGCACGCGTAACCGAACATCAGGCCCTGGTCGCCGGCGCCCTGGTTGAGTGGATCGTCCTGCGCCTTGTCGACGCCCTGTGCGATGTCATTCGACTGGCGGTCATAGTTGACGAGCACGCCGCAGGCACGGAAGTCCATCCCGTACTCCGCGTTGTCGTAGCCGATGCGCTTCACCACGCCGCGCGCGATCTGCGCATAGTCCACGATCGCGTTGGTGGTGATCTCGCCCGCCAGCACGATGAGGCCGGTGTTGCAGAGCGTCTCCGCCGCGACGCGCGAGAGGTTGTCCTGGGCTAGAATCGCGTCGAGAATCGCGTCGGAAATCTGATCGGCAACCTTGTCCGGGTGCCCTTCCGAGACAGACTCGGAAGTGAATTGAAAGCTGCTCATAAGTGTGGGTGTCGGATGGGCGAATCGGGCCGATTAGGATAGCAGAACTCGCGAGTGGGCTGTCCCACCGCCCACCGCCCACCCACCATCCCACGCCGAATGCTGCTGCTCTGCCGCCTGGTCGCCGCGCTTCCGCTGGCGGCGGTCCATTCGCTGGGCGCGCTGCTTGCGCGCATCGCGATCGCCGTGGCCGGTGGCGAGCGTCGCCGGCTCGACGAGAATCTGCGCCGTGCCGGCTACCCCGATCCGGCCATGCGACGGTCGGTCATCGAAGAGTCGGGCAAGACGCTGCTCGAGCTGCCCTGGATCTGGCTGCGACCGCAGGAAGAAGTGGCGCAGCTCGTTCTCGATGTCGAGCGTCCCGAGCTCTTCCTGCAGGCGAAGGAGCGGGGCAAGGGCATCATTTTTCTCACGCCGCACCTGGGCTGCTTCGAGGTGTCGGCGCAGTTCGCCGCGCTGCATTCGCCGATCACCGTCATGTATCGACCGCCGCGCCAGCGGATCCTCGAGCCGCTCCTGCGCGTCGGCCGGGCGCGCGGCAACGTCCGCATCGCCACCGCAGACCGCAAGGGTGTGTTCGCGTTGCTGCGTGCGCTGCGGAACGGGGAGGCCGTCGGGATCCT
Organism: Burkholderiales bacterium; assembly: GCA_041617635.1. Taxonomy (GTDB): domain Bacteria; phylum Pseudomonadota; class Gammaproteobacteria; order Burkholderiales; family SG8-39; genus JAABRB01. The sequence continues at coordinate 7,197 of JBFJOO010000030.1, forward strand.
GCCGGACCAGGTGCCGAGCCGGGGCGAGGGTGAATGGGCGGAATTCTTCGGCCGGCCGGCCTATACCATGGCGCTCGCCAGCCGCTTGCAGCGCGCGACGGGCGCCGCGGTCGTTCTCGCCTTCTGTGAGCGGCTCCCGCGCGCTGCGGGATACCGGATTCATCTTGCGGAGTTGCCCGACCCGGAGCCAGGCGAAACCGCCGCCCGCCATCTCAATCGGGCGCTCGAGAATCTCATTCGGAGAAAACCCGAGCAGTATCTTTGGTCGTACAACCGGTACAAGGTGCCCGACGGCGTTGCGCCCCCAGGTTCGGGCGGAGACGGCACTTGATTCGCGCGCGGCGAGCGTCGCCTCCGGCACTTGCGCGTCAGGTTCGGCCGCGGACCGGGTCGTGACCCGCCTCGCGATCGGCCTCGCCTGGCTGCTCTCCCGCCTCGCGCCCGCGTTCCGACGGCGCGTCTGCGAAGCGCTTGCGATCGCGTTCATGCGGGTCGGCCGCGAGCGGCGCACGGTGGCGGATCTGAACCTCCGCATGTGCTTTCCGACACTCCCGGATACCGCCCGCGCCGTGCTGCTGCGGGATCACTTTCGCGCGCTCGGACGGGGGCTCGCGCTCGCATGCACAGCATGGTTCCGCTCGGCGGAGGAGATCCAGGCCACCGTCCGCGTCGAGGGCCTGGCGCACCTGCTCGCGGTGCGGGATCGGCCGCGGATACTGCTCGCGCCGCATTTCGTGAGCCTGGACACCGCGGCCATTCGCCTGTCGATCGAACACGCCGCGGTCGCGATGTACAGCACCCAGAAGTCCCCGGTCTTCGACCGATTCCTCGTCGCGCGCCGTACGCGCTTCCGCGCGATCCGGATGATTCCGCGCGCGTCCGGCGCGCGGCCCGTGCTGCGTGCCTTGCAGGAGGGCATGCCGCTCTTTCTCCAACCTGACCTCGACTTTGGCCCGCGCGATTCGATCTTCGTGCCGTTCTTCGGCGTCGCTACGGCGACCACCACCGCACTTTCGCGGCTTGCGCGTATCACCGGCGCCGCAGTGCTGCCGGTGGTTGCCGAACAGACCGCGGACGGCGAGGGTTGCGTCGTGCGGATCGGACGACCCATCGACGGATTCCCGGGTGTCAGCGTGGAGGCGGACACGCGCCGCATGAACGAGATCATCGAGGAGAACGTGCGCCGGATCCCGGCGCAATACTGGTGGATCCACAAGCGATTCAAGACCCGGCCGCCCGGCGAGCTGCCCGTCTACGAGGACAACTAGCGCTGCCTGCGATTGCCGCCACGACCGTGGCGTGACCCGCGTGCGGTACCATCGCGGCGTAAGCGGATTTCAACTGCCGGCGGTGCGGGGATGCGGCTCAGATTCACCAAGATGCAGGGCGCGGGCAACGACTTCGTCGTGCTCGACGGAATCGGGCAGCGGGTCGCGTTGACGCCAGCGCAATTGCGGCGGCTCGCCGACCGCCACTTCGGCGTCGGCGCTGATCAGATACTCATCGTCGAGCGGCCGAGCGCGCCCGGAGTCGACTTTCGCTACCGCATATTCAACGCGGATGGCGGTGAGGTCGAGCAGTGCGGCAACGGCGCGCGCTGCTTCGTGCGATTCGTGCGCCAAAAGGGTTTGACCGCGCAAAGCGAGATCCGGGTGGAGACGCTCTCCGGGATCATCGTGCCGAAGCTCGAGCCTGACGGGCGCGTGTCGGTGGACATGGGGCGCCCGACATTCGATCCGGCGCGGGTTCCGTTTCAGACCGACTCCGATGCGCTGTTGCAATCTCTCGACGTGGACGGCATCGCGGTAAGCGTCACGGTTCTCTCCATGGGCAATCCCCACGCCGTGCAGGTCGTTGAAGATGTCGCGACCGCCCCGGTGGCGACGCTCGGGCCGAAGATCGAGCGGCATCCGCGATTTCCGCAGCGCGTGAACGCAGGGTTCATGCAAGTAATCGATCGCCATCGCATCCGACTGCGCGTGTACGAGCGGGGTGCCGGGGAGACGCTTGCGTGCGGGACCGGCGCCTGCGCCGCGGTCGTCGCGGGGATCCGGCGCGCACTTCTCGCGTCGCCGGTCGAGGTGGAGGCGCGCGGCGGGGAATTGACGATCACGTGGCAGGGCGCGGACAATCCCGTGTGGATGACCGGCCCTGCCGAAACCGTGTTCGAAGGCGAGATCGATACCGAAAATCTATGAGGGCCTAAGACGTGAATCCCGCAGACGTCGCACGATTTCTCCAGGAGAACCCGGCTTTCTTCGACGAGCACGCCGAGCTTCTATCGCAGATCAACGTCCAGCATCCGCACGGGTCCCATGCGATTCCGCTGTCGGACCGCCAGGTGATCTCGCTGCGCGAGAAGAACCGCGCGCTCGAGTCCAAGCTGTCGGAGCTGATCCGCTTCGGGGAAGAGAACGATGCCGTGAGCGACAAGGTGCATCGTCTCAGCGTGGCGATGTTGTCCGCAGCCGGGCTGGCAACGCTGCTCTCGGCCATCTATTTCAACTTGCGTGAGGACTTCGCCGTTCCGCACGCCGCGCTGCGCGTGTGGCTGGGCGCGGCCGATCAGCCCGAGTTCTCGCCGGTGAGCGACGCCGTGCAGTCCTTCGCCGCGGAGCTCGATCACCCGTACTGTGGCCCGAACACCGGCCTCGAGGCCGTCGCATGGCTGGGCGAGTCCGCTCCGCATGTCCGCTCGGTCGCGTTCATGCCGCTGCGCGACAAGAGCGAGACTTTCGGCTTGCTGCTGCTCGCGAGCGAGGATCCGCAACGCTTCTATCCCGAGATGGGCACCGTCTACTTGACGCGCATCGGCGATCTCGTCAGCGCGGCGCTGATGCGGTTCATCTGAAGATGCCGCGTGGCGACTGAGACAACCGCCGGGCGCGGACGCGCCGCCCAACCCGATCCGCGTCGCGTTCTGCTCGCGGACTACTTGCGTGGACTCGCACACGAGCGCCGCTTGTCGGCGCACACGAGCACGAACTACGCGCGCGACATCGAGCTGCTCTTCGCGCTCGCTCCCGAGCTGTCGCTCGATCGCTTCGGCGGCCATGCGATCCGGCGGGCGATCGCCCAGCTGCATGCGCGTGGGCTCTCGGGCAAGTCGCTCGCGCGCATGCTGTCCGCCTGGCGCGGATTCTTCGGGTGGATGGTGCGTCACCACGGGCTCGGCGCGAACCCGTGCACCGGCGTGCGGGCGCCGAAAAGCCCCAAGCAGTTGCCGAAGGCTCTGTCGCCCGACGCCGCGCAGCAGCTGCTCGAGCGATCGTGTGACGACGTGCTCGATGTGCGCGACAAGGCCGTCTGCGAGCTTGCGTACTCGTCCGGCCTGCGCCTCGCCGAGCTGATCGGGCTCGATGTCGCCGACGCTCATGCGATGCTGCGGAACGCCGAGGTCACCGTGATCGGAAAGGGGCGCAAGACACGCGCCGTCCCGGTCGGAAAGAAGGCGTGCGAGGCGATTGCAGCCTGGCTCGAAGCGCGGCCACGGCTGGCGAGATCCGACGAGCCGGCCCTGTTCGTGTCGGAGCGCGGCCGCAGGCTCTCGCCGCGCGCGGTCCAGTCGCGCGTGAAGCGCTGGGCGCTGCGTGCGGGGCTCGGCGCGCCACTGCATCCGCACGTTCTGCGGCACTCGTTCGCAAGCCACGTCCTGCAGTCGTCGGGAGACCTGCGCGCAGTGCAGGAAATGCTGGGGCATGCGAGCATCGCGACGACCCAGATCTACACGAAGCTCGACTTCCAGCATCTCGCGAAGGCCTACGATCAGGCGCATCCGCGCGCGCGCAAGAAGTCCTGAGCACACCGGCGCCGCGTGCGTCAACGGACGAGCGGCGCCCGATCTCGACAATGCAGGCGATTCATCTCAAACCCGGACGCGAGAAATCGCTGCTGCGCCGCCACCCATGGGTGTTCTCGGGCGCCGTGGACCGAGTTCAGGGCGAGCCGGCGGACGGTGCGACCGTTGCGGTCGTCGGCGCCGACGGGCGCTGGCTCGCGACCGCCGCCTTTAGCCCGCGCTCGCAGATCCGCGCGCGCGTCTGGACGTGGAGCCGCGAAACGGCGATCGATGCGGCGTTCTTTCGCGAGCGCGTCCGCGCCGCGCTGGCGCGGCGCCCCGCGCTCACGACCTTAGCCGGGGAAGCGCGTCGACTCGTGCACGGCGAGTCGGACGGCCTCCCCGGCGTGGTGGCCGATTGGTATGCCGGCGTCGTAGTGCTCCAGATCACCTCGGCCGGCGCGGAGCATTGGCGGGACGCGCTTGTCGAGGCGCTGGTCGACGCGACCGGCTGCCCCCAGGTTTTCGAGCGCTCCGACGTCGAGGTCCGCACCTTGGAGGGCCTCACTGCGCGCACCGGCGTGCTGTGCGGCGCGGCTCCGACCGCGCCGGTCGAGATCCGAGAGGCCGGCGTGCGTTACCTGGTCGATGTCGTGGCGGGACAGAAAACCGGTTTCTACCTGGATCAGCGCGAGAATCGCGCGCAAATCCGGGCGCTGGCGCGCGATCGCGATGTCTTGAACGGCTTCTCGTACACGGGAGGCTTTGCGCTCGCCGCACTGGCGGGCGGCGCGCGTTCGGTCCTTTCGGTGGACAGTTCCGGTGCCGCACTTGCGATCGGGCGACAAAGCGCGACGCTGAACGGATTCGATAGCGACCGCGCCGAGTGGCTCGCGGCCGACGTCTTCCAAACGCTGCGAAATCTGCGCGATCGGGGCCGGCAGTTTGGCCTGATCGTGCTCGACCCGCCGAAGTTCGCGCCCACTGCCGCGCACGTTGAGAAAGCATCACGCGCGTACAAGGACATCAATCTCTGGGCGCTGCGGCTGCTCGAGCCCGACGGGCTCCTCGCGACGTTCTCGTGTTCCGGCGGCGTCGGCGCGGACCTCTTCCAGAAGATCGTCGCCGGGGCGGCGCAGGACGCGGGCGTCGATGCGCAGATCGTCGAGCGCTTTCACGCGGCATCCGATCACCCGATCCTGCTGTCGTTTCCCGAGGGCGAGTATCTCAAAGGCCTCCTGCTGCGGCGGATCTGAGCGTGTCCGGGCCCGCTGCACGCAGCTTCGCACGGCCCGCATGACAGCGGGCGAATCGGCCGGAAAACCTTGTCGGGCGCAGCATGTTTACGAGCCCCGGTCGCTGCTGTATAAAGGCGTGCTGCGTCTCCGGGGAGCTTCGGCCAGGCGGTGTCCCCGAGTCAGAATCGTGCAGGGAACGTGGTAGGAGGAGCGCCGGTGAACCCGGACGACTAGGCAAGTCATGGCGCGACAGGGAAAAACGGCCAAGCGTGCCGGAACTAAGCGGGTGAAAGCTTCCGCCTCGAAGGGACGCGGCGGCGCGGCGCGCGCCAAGTCCACGAAGACGCCTCCCAAGAAGGCGGCGACCAAACCTGCAACCAAGGCCACCGCCAAGCCCAAAGCGCCTGCGCGGAAGGCAGCCGTCAAGCCGGCCAAGGCGCCGCGGTCGCTGCCGCAGAGGCCCGTGCCAAGCGCCGTGCCGGTGGCCAAGGCACCGGTCGTGCAGCCCCCCAGCCCGGCAGCCCGGCCGACCGGCGTCATCCCGCCGCGACCCGCCGCGCCGCCGGTGGTGCGTCCCGCGGCTCAGCCCGTCCCGCCACGTCCGGCGCCACGACCGGAGATTCCGCCCCCAGCGCCGAGCCCACGCCGGAGCGAAAAATCACCCTCCGAGATGCCCATCTACGCGGGGATGACCGAGGCGGATCTGCTCCGCATGCCGGCGGACGACTACATGAGCAGCCAGCAGCTCGCCTACTTTCGCGAGATGCTGATCGTGATGAAGCAGCAACTGCTCGAGAACGCGGACGTGACATCCGAGCATCTGCGCGAGAACGACATCGTCCCCGACCCCGCGGACCGCGCGACCATCGAGGAAGAGCACACGCTCGAGCTGCGCACTCGTGATCGCGAGCGGAAGCTCATGCGCAAGATCGACGAGTCGATCGCGCGCATCTCGGACGGCAGCTACGGTTGGTGCGAGGAGACCGGCGAGCCGATCGGGCTGCAGCGTCTGCTCGCGCGACCCACGGCGACATTGTCGGTCGAGGCTCAGGCTCGCCGCGAGCTCAAGCAGAAGCTGTACGGCGAATAGCGGCCGGCGTGCGGGCGGCATGGCGTCGCGCGCCGCCGGCGCATCCAGGCAAGCACTGGAATGATGAGCGACTCTGGCGTGCTCGTTGATCCGCGGAACCGGCGCGAGCTGTGGCTCGTCGTTGCGAGCCTCTCCGCGAGCCTCGGAATTCACGCCGCTGCATTCGCTCTCGTCCCGCCCTTCGCGACCGATTTCGCCGATCCGCCCGCGCCTTTGAGCGTCAGCTTGCGCGCTGCGCCCGGCGCGTCCGAGGCGTGGCCGGACGAATTCGCATCGCCCGATCGGGTCGAACCGGTGGCGCAGACCGCGCCGCGCGAGAAGCGCATCGTGCTCTCCGAGCGCCGCGTCGCGGCGCCGAAATCAAGACCAGCGGAGGTGGCGAAGCCGGTTGCGCGCCCGCGTCCTGCGCCGTCCGTGCCTGCGACGGTCGCGGCCGCACCGCCGCCAGCGCCTCCGCTGTCCTTGAGTCCGTCATCGAGTCCGCCTGCGAGTCCGCATACAAGTCCGAGTGTGCGGCGGAAGCATTCCGCCGCGCCAAGCACCCTGCCCGCTGCGACTATCGAGGCCGTTGCAAGGGAACCGGCACGCACGGTTGCCGTTGCAATGACCACGCCGCCCAGATTCCAGGCCGAGTACCTCAGCAATCCGCCGCCGGCCTATCCGCGCCGCGCCAGACGCGACGGAATCGAGGGGACCGTTATGCTCAAGGTGCTGGTGACGGCGGCCGGTGCGCCCGGGCAAGTCGAAATCGAGACGTCGAGCGGATTCGACACGCTCGATCGCGCCGCGCTGAATGCGGTCAAGGCATGGCAGTTCGTCCCGGCGCGCCGTGCGGAGGAAGCGATCGACGCCTGGGTCCTGGTGCCGGTCGTGTTTCGGCTCGAAAGCGGCTGAAAAACGCACACTCTTGCGCAATCGCGGGACTCCATGCCGGGCCAAATTGACGGGTTCGTTTGCTCGGCGCTGGCGGCCTGTGGTAGAACGACGGGGCAAGTGGCGCAGCACTCGCTGCCCCTGAGCTAACTGCCGGATCGCCTTTGGCTTTCTCCCTATTTGGCAAGAAGCCGGCGGAAAAGAAACCGCCGCCCAAGAAGCCCGCTTCGCCGGCCGCCACTCCCGCCGCGAGGACCCCCGCCGCGCCGCCGCCGGAATCCGAACTTCCGGATGACGCGCCGGATCTCGACTTCTCGAACTATGCGCCACCGGGGTCAGAACCTTCCGCTCCACCGCGGGTCGACGCCCCATCAGCACCCGCTCCCGAGCCCGTGCCCGCGCAAGCAAAGGCGGCCGTGCCGGCCGCTCCGATTCTCGATTTCGGCGACCTACCGGCCGCGGCGCCGTCGCGCGACGCCACGCCTGCAGCCGCACCCGCCGCCAACCTGAAGCCTGCCACCCCGGCTGTCGCGCCGCAGCCGAGCGCTCCCGCGAAGCCCACCGAGCCGTCAAAGCCCCCGCGCAAGTCCAAGCAGGACATCGACTCGATCATGTGCATCGAGGTCGAGGACGGTGTAACGGAAATGCCGTCGGTCATCGAGGAGGGTGCGATCCTCTTCGCGAACGGCCAGGCGGACCAGGCGCTCGCCAGCCTGGAAGCGGGGCTGGCCAGTGGGAGTCTCGGCGCATGGCAGCTGCAGGTCTGGCTGATGCTGTTCGACGTCCTTCAGCATCTCGGCCAGAAGGCCCGCTTCGAGGAAAAGGCGCTGGAGTTCGTGGTCAAGTTCGAGCGCTCGCCGCCCGCCTGGACCGATGCGCCGAAAGTGGAGAAGGCGCCCTCCGCCTTGCGCACCGGCGGGGCCGCGCACGTCGCGCTGTCGGGCACGCTATCGGCGGCGAGCGCCAACGCGCTCGAGCAGTTGCGCAAGATGGCGGACAAGCAGTCCAAGCTGCGCGTCGACTTCGCCAAGCTGCAGGGCGTCGACGACGACGGATGCCGGTTGCTGCACGATGTGCTGGTCGCGATGAAGAAGGCCAAGAAGCAGGTGTATTTTTCGGGCGAGGCGCAGGGACTGAAGCTCCTGCGCGAGCGCGCCAAGCCCGGCGAACCGAGCGTGAACCAGGCGGTATGGCAGCTGCTGCTCGAGCTCTACCTGCAACTGGGGATGCAGGACGCATTCGAGGAGACGGCCGTCGACTTCGCCGTCACCTACGAGGTTTCTCCGCCATCGTGGGAGACCCCGCCGCCCAAGTCGGGACCGCCGCCCGACGCGGAGGTGCCGGAGGCGGACGCCGCGCCGTCGGACGCCTACTACATCGAGGGCGAGGTCGCCGGATCGAACGACGCGCTCTTCGCCGATCTCGCGACCTACGCGGAGACGGCGAGCCCGATCGTCATCGACATGTCGCGTACGCGCCGGGTCGATTTCGTCAACGCCGGCAGGCTGCTGAACAGTCTGGAAAAATTCAAGACGCGCGATCGCTCGATCGTGATCCGCGGCGTGGGCGAAATGGTGGCGGCGCTCCTGGCCGTCATGCGCATCACCAAGATCGCGCGCGTCATTCCGCGCAAGTGACGCGTGCAACCCGACCTGCGACGGTCGGCCGGTAGTCGAACGATATCCCTTGAGATCGGGCGCTATCGCCCCAATACGGGCATTCTCGGAAAGCATTCTCGGAAAGCCTCGCATTTCCCCGCTGGCGGGGTCACCGAGTCCCACACCACCCTGGCAACGGTCGACTGGGGGCCAAATGGAGCAATTTCACGGTACGACGATCCTTTCCGTGCGCCGCAACGGGCGGGTCGCCCTGGGCGGCGACGGCCAGGTCACGCTCGGCAACGTGGTCATCAAGGCGGGCGCCCGCAAGATCAGGCGGCTTTACCAGGATCGCATCCTGGCCGGATTCGCCGGCGGCACCGCCGACGCGTTCACGCTGTTCGAGCGGTTCGAGGCCAAGCTCGATAAGCACCAGGGAAATCTGCTGCGCTCGGCGGTGGAGCTGGCCAAGGACTGGCGCACCGATCGGATCTTGCGGCGGCTGGAGGCGATGCTCGCGGTCGCGGACCGCGAAGTCTCTCTCATCATCACCGGTAACGGCGATGTGCTCGAACCGGAGCATGGCCTGATCGCCATTGGCTCCGGTGGTCCGTTCGCGCAAGCTGCGGCCCGCGCGCTGCTCGACAACACTGCCCTTGCCGCCGACGAGATCGTGCGCAAGGGGCTCGCCATCGCGGCGGATCTTTGCATTTACACCAACCAGAACATCGTGATCGAAGCCCTCGAGTAAGCCCCGCCATGTCGAAGATGACCCCCCAGGAAATCGTCCACGAGCTGGACAAGCACATCATCGGCCAGGACAAGGCGAAGCGTGCGGTGGCGGTGGCCTTGCGCAACCGCTGGCGACGCCAGCAGGTCGCCGAGCCACTGCGTCACGAGATCGTGCCCAAGAACATCCTGATGATCGGACCGACCGGTGTCGGCAAGACCGAGATCGCCCGGCGCCTCGCCCGTCTGGCCGACGCGCCGTTCATCAAGATCGAGGCCACCAAGTTCACCGAGGTCGGCTACGTGGGACGCGATGTCGATACCATCGTGCGCGATCTGATGGAGATCGCGATCAAGGACGTGCGCGAAGCCGCCATGCGGGATGTGCGCGCGCGTGCCGAAGACGCGGCCGAGGAGCGGATCCTCGACGCGCTGCTACCCGCCGCACGCGAGCTGGGGTCCGCCGCACGCGGCGGGCCGCCCGAGGAGTCCGCCACCCGCCAGAAGTTTCGCAAGCGGTTGCGCGAAGGCGAGCTCGATGATCGCGAGATCGAGCTCGAGGTCTCGGCGGTTCATCCGCAGCAGATGGAGATCTTCGCGCCGCCCGGGATGGAGGAGCTCACCCAACAGATCCAATCGATGTTCCAGAACATCGGCGGTGGCCGCAAGCGCCAGCGCAAGCTGATGATCCGGGAGGCGATGAAAATCGCCACCGAGGAAGAGGCGGCGCGGCTCATCAACGACGAGGACCTGAAGGCCAAGGCGCTGGCGAGCGTCGAGCAGAACGGCATCGTCTTTCTCGACGAGATCGACAAGGTCACGAGCCGCTCGGATCTGCAAGGCGCGGACGTGTCACGCCAGGGTGTTCAGCGCGATCTGCTGCCGCTCGTGGAGGGCACCACGATCGCGACCAAGTACGGCATGGTGAAGACCGATCACATCCTTTTCATCGCGAGCGGCGCTTTTCACCTCGCCAAGCCCTCCGATCTGATCCCGGAGCTGCAGGGACGCTTTCCGATCCGGGTCGAGCTCGACTCGCTCTCGGCGACGGATTTCGAGCGCATTCTCACGCAAACCGATGCGTGCCTCGTTCGTCAGTACCATGCATTGCTCGAGACCGAAGGCGTCATCCTCGATTTTCGCCCCGAGGCGATCCGCCGGCTCGCCGAGATCGCGCACTCCGTCAATGAAAAGACCGAGAACATCGGCGCACGCCGGCTCTATACCGTGATGGAGAAGCTGCTCGAGGAGATCTCGTTCGATGCCGGCCGCAAGCCCGGCGGCACCATCGTGATCGACCCGGCGTACGTGGACGCGCGACTCAAGGATCTCGCTGGGAGCGAGGACCTCGCACGTTACGTCCTCTGATGAAGCGCTGAAGAACTCCGTCTTCCCGCGAAAGCGGGAATCCAGCAACGGCGTATTCCCCGATCGCCGCGCACTTCAGGCGGTCTGCGCCCCCGCGATCTCCGCGAGGCAGCGCGGGCAATAGCAGCCCGCGGCGGTGTCGGGTGGCGCAACCGGCGGCAGTTTCGCACACCAGCACTCGGCGAGGCCAGCCTGCATCCCGCACTCGAACGGCGCCCCGCAGTGCGCGCACCGGTCGGACGCGACCGGTGCGAGCGAGCAGCGGTGGAAGCGCTCCGCCGGCGGCTGCGGCCGCTTCGCGAATCGCACCGGGTAACTGAAGCCCGGGCCGTCGTAAACGAAGCTGTGGAACTCGCCGTTCTCGCCGCACGCGTCCACATCGGCCGGAAGGTCGGCGAAGAATCCATCGTCGAGATCGCGTCCCGCGAATTCGTGCGGGACGCGATGTCCGTCCACGCAGACCGCAACCGCGCGATAGCCGTCGCGCCGAAACTCGCCGGCGAGCTCGCCGCTGTCGCGGCGCCAGAGAGGGAAGACGCCGACGAAGTCGCAGCGCGCGAGCATCCGCTCGCGGTATTCACGCACGTCCGCGAGGAAGATGTCGCCGAACGCAACGTGCCGGACGCCCTCCGAGCGCAGGTGCGCGAGCGCGGCGGCCATGCGCGACTCGTAGACATCGTTCGCGGGGCTGCGCGGCACCAGTACGGAAAGCAACGGCAGTCCCAGGCTGGACGCCTGTTGCGCGATGAGATCTTGCGGGACACCGTGCATGACGACAGTGCGATCGTCGTCGGTCAGCGTGACGAGCATGCCGCGAACGTCCCATTGCGAAGTGGCACGTAGCGCCGCGAGCGCGAGCACGCTGTCCTTCCCGCCGCTGGATGCAAGAACGACCGGTGTGCCTGCCACCTGGGGGAAGCCCTCGCGCGGCCTCAGCGATCGTCGTCCCGGCCCACGCTACGCCCGGCGTACCGCGCGAGCGCCTTGCGGAGGAATTCGACTTGCTCGGACACCCGGACACACGGCCCGCACAGCGCAAGATGCATGCGCAGCGCCAGGCGCTCGCCGACCGACAGCTCCCGGTCCTGCCGCTGGGACATGAGTCGGCTGGCTTCCTTGCAATTCAGCATCGTGGAATCCGGTGTCAGTTTTCCGCACGTCGCTCGCCCGCAAACCACTTCGCCTGCAGGCACTCCCGCAACGCCATGCGCGCGCGGTAAAGCAATACCCAGCTGTTCGTCGGGGAAATACCGAGCTCCTTACAGATGTCCTCGGTTTCCATCCCCATGATTTCACGCATATTGAACACTCGCGCGGTGTTTTGGGGCAGCCGCGCCATGCACTCTTCCAGCACTTCGAAGAACCGGCTCTGCGAGAGCGTGGCTTCCGGGTCGCCCCAGTCCGCCCCGGGCACCTCCATGGGATCATCGATGAAATGGCCGTCGGGCTTGAAGCGCGCGTCGAGGTCTTCGAGCGAAGTCTCCTCGTCGAGATTCGGCAGCGGCGCCTCGCGGCTCTGGCGCCGAAAATGATCCATGATCTTGTGCTTCAGGATGCCGATCAGCCAGGTGCGGACCGAAGATTGCCCGGCGAATCGCTCGGCGCCTTGCACGGCGGCGACCAGAGTCTCCTGGACCACGTCCTCCGCGTAGGTCGTGTTGCGAAGCTGCACCATCGCGAACTTCACCAAATGCGGGCGGTGCTTGTCCAGTTCAAGACTGTCGATGGAGATTGCGGGCTGAGTCATTGGCGAGGCGGGCGAAAATGCGGGTCAATCTAGCCCGTTCGCCCGGGTCCTGCAACTGCCGGCTTGAAATCGAACGACCAGCCCCCCATTTTGGTGATAGCGGGCCGAGGGCCCACCACGATGGCTGCTCAGAGGAGATGATCATGGCAAACGTTCGACGTTACGATCCCTTCGAGGATCTTTTCAACGATTTTTTCAAGGGTTTCCTGGTGCGCCCCGTTGGCGGGGTTGAAGCCGCGTCGGCGGCACCGCGCGTCAAGCTGGAAGTAAGCGACGAGGACAAGGCCTACAAGGTGCGTGCCGAGCTTCCCGGAGTGAAGAAGGACGACATTCGCATCGAGATCGACGGGGACCAGGTGGCGATCAGCGCCGAGGTCAAGCAGGAGAAGGACGTGAAGGACGGCGATCGCGTCGTGCACTCGGAGCGCTACTACGGGAACCTATCCCGGGCTTTCCGTCTGGGGCAGGACATCGACGAGGCCGCGTCGGTCGCCAAGTACAACGACGGGATCCTCGAACTCACCCTGCCGAAGAAGGCCGCCGCGACCCGGAAGCAGATCGCGGTTGCGTGAGTGGCCGGAGCTGGCCCTGCTTCGGCACGGCCACCTCTCAGCGGGAAGGAGGGTAACGGGAGGAAACCAGCCGGTTTCCTCCTGTTCGTGATCTACGGTTCTTAGGCATCCGGGGCGACGACAGCGGGTGCGGCGCTGACGCGCCCGATCGCGGCGGTTAGAATCACCCCATGTCCATTTCGCCCATGACCGCCGCGCAGAAAGCGCAGATCCTCGCCGAGGCGCTGCCGTACATCCGCCGCTTTCACGGCAAGACGGTGGTGGTGAAATACGGCGGAAACGCCATGACGGACGAGCAGCTCAAGCACAGCTTCGCGCGCGACGTGGTGCTTCTGAAGCTCGTCGGGATCAACCCGGTCGTGGTTCACGGCGGTGGTCCCCAGATCGACGATCTGCTGCGGCGGGTAGGCAAGCAGGGTCAGTTCATCCAGGGCATGCGGGTCACCGACTCCGAGACGATGGACCTCGTCGAGATGGTGTTGGGCGGACTGGTGAACAAGGAGATCGTCAACCTCGTCAACCAGGCGGGCGGGCGCGCGATCGGACTTTCGGGCAAGGACGGTGCTTTCATTCGCGCGCGCAAACTCCTGGTGCCGGACGCCGAGAAGAAGGGCGAGATGCTCGATATCGGGCAGGTCGGCGAGGTCGCGTCCATCGACCCCGAGATCGTCGCGCTCATCGAGTCGCGCGATTTCATCCCGGTGGTCGCGCCGATCGGCGTCGGATCCCAGGGCGAGTCGTACAACATCAACTCGGATCTCGTCGCCGGCAAGCTGGCAGAGGTCCTGAAGGCCGAGAAGCTCATCCTGCTCACGAACACGCCGGGTGTGCTCGACCGGGACGGCAAGCTGCTGACCGGCCTCACGCCGAAACGTGTCGACGAGCTGGTTGCCGAGGGCACGCTGTCCGGCGGGATGCTCCCGAAGATTGCCTCGGCGCTCGACGCGGCCCGCTCGGGCGTGCGCAGCGTGCACATCATCGACGGGCGGGTGGAGCATGCGTTGCTGCTCGAAATCTTCACCGACGAGGGTGTCGGCACGTTGATACGGAGCAAATGAAGCCGCGCTCGCGCGGGCGGCGCGAATTTGGAACGACGCCACCCGCTGATGGGCCGGGGGACTCCCTAGAGCATCCTCTGCCCGGCTCGGTCCCACAAGCCTTCACGGTATCCCTCCCGTGGGTCGTAGATCGTGAGCACCCGACGGCGTGGCGTCGCGCTGAAGGAGAGATGCACCCAGCGACCGAATTCGAGGATGCACTGATCGAAGACGATCGGCGAGCGATGGATCGCCGTAGCGATCTCGAGTGGCGTGCCGAACGCCGGACACTCGATATCCGCAGCAAGACCGGCGGTATGCTGCGACGCGTGAGTGCCGCCTACTGCCGCGTTCAGCTCCGCGCAGCGATAGCCACTGTTGATGCGCAGCCGGTGTCCGAGCAAGCGTCGCACCTGGTCGAGGCCTCGCGCGAGCATGCGGAGATTGCCGATGAGCTCGGGGGGCGGCGTGTTGTCGATGCCTCTCTGGCGCGCGACATCCGAGCGGGTGAGCCCGGCGAGCGTGATGTGACGCGAGAGCCGCTTCGGATAGGAACTGGTGCGCACCGGGTCATTCTAGACGCACCGCGCCGCTTGGCCGCAGCATGAGACCGCGTTCGTTCCGGTGGACCTGGGTGTTCGACCTCGACAACACCCTGCACAACGCCACCCCTCACATATTCCCGCACATCAATCGCAGCATGACTGCCTACCTGCAGGAGCATCTGCTGCTCGACGAGGCCGGCGCGAGCGAGCTTCGCGCGAGGTACTGGCATCGTTACGGGGCGACGTTGCTCGGCTTGATGCGCCATCACGGCACCGACCCGGATCACTTTCTCCGCGAAACCCACCAATTCCCCGAGCTGCACCGGATGGTGGTCGGCGAGCGCGCCGCCCTGGCGACGTTGCGGCGATTGCCCGGGCGCAAGATCCTGTTCTCCAATTCGCCCGCGCACTACGCGCACGCCGTGCTCGACATACTGGGTCTCACGCCGCTCTTTGACGCGGTGTACGCGATCGAGCAGGTCCGTTACCAGCCCAAGCCGCTGCCCGGGGGCTTCCGCCGCCTCATCGCCAACGAGCGCGTGGTGCCGGAGCGCGCCGTGATGGTGGATGATTCGCTGCCGAATCTGCGGGCCGCGCGCCTGCTGGGCATGAAGACGGTTTGGGTAAGCGGTCTGCCTCGGACCCCGGATTACGTGACCGTCAAGGTCACCTCGGTACGCCAGCTGCCGCGGGTGCTCGACCGTCTCGGCCTCGCGCGCTAAGGTCACTGCCGAAACAGTTACCTAGCCCGCCTTGACTGGCCGCGCGAGCAAGCGCTCACCCGGTCCGCTTCGTTCGGCTAGAATCCCCCTCCCTGCCGCCAGTCCCCCGGGGAACGCCGTCGTGCTGCACGGCCGCCTACCGGAAGGGAGTCCGACCAGGACGGGATGAACCGCAGGCGATCGAAGATGAGCGAGCCGCGCGCGAGGGGGCGCGTGGCCGGTCCCAGTGCAGAAGAGGAGGCTGCGATGGCGACCAAGCCGGGGGAGCGGAGGCTCCAGATACTTCAGGTCCTCGCGGAGATGCTGCAGGACCCGAAGGGCGACAAGATCACGACTGCCGCGCTAGCGAAGCGGCTCGACGTGTCCGAGGCGGCGCTGTATCGGCATTTCGCGAGCAAGGCGCAGATGTTCGAAGGCCTGATCGAGTTCATCGAGGGAACGGTGTTCGGCCTGGCGAACAAGATCACGGCCGAGGAAGGTGACGGGCTCAAGCAGGCGCATGCCATCGTGGGCATGCTGCTCAATTTCGCCGAGAAGAACCCCGGCATGACGCGGGTCCTCATCGGCGACGCGCTGGTGAACGAGGACGATCGGCTGCAGGCCCGCATCAATCAGCTACAAGACCGGCTCGAGGCGACGCTCAAGCAGTGCTTGCGCATCGCGGCGACTCAGGCGCCGCGCGAGCCCGGCGGGGAAGTGGCGTCGGGCACGGATGACCTGGCGGCCCGCGCGAACCTGCTGCTCTGCTACGTGGTGGGCCGCTGGCATTTCTTTGCCAAGAGCGGGTTCAAGCGCAAGCCGACCGAGCAGTGGGAGCAGCAGTGGCCCGTGATGCTCTGAGGAGCGAGCCGAAAGCGATGCCGATGCGCAGCGCGGGCGGCGCGGTTGATCAGGCCGTAATCTCGCGGCAGACCTTGCAGCCCGGGTCTTTCTTCAGCCGAATCACGCGCCATTCCATCGCGAGCGCGTCCAAGATCATCAGGCGGCCGATGAGCGGCTCGCCAACGCCGGCCAGCACCTTGAGCGCTTCGGCGGCCTGAGTCGTCCCCACGATGCCAGTTACGGGCGCAAAGACGCCCAGCACGGCGCAGCGCAGTTCCTCCGCGCCCGCGTCTTCTGGAAACAGGCAGCCATAGCAGGGGCTGTCGGCCCGGCGCAGATCGAAAACGCTGATCTGACCGTCGAACCGGACCGCGGCGCCCGATACCAGGGGCTTGCGGTTCGTGACGCAGGCCCGGTTCACCGCGTGCCGCGTGGCGAAGTTGTCAGAGCAGTCGAGCACGAGGTCCGTCTCGGCGACGAGCGCTTCGAGGCGCGCGCCGACGAGGCGCTCGCGGCGCGCGATCACCTGCACTTCCGGATTCAGCGCGGCGAGCGCATCGCGGCCGGATTCAACCTTGGCGCGGCCGACCGATGCGGTGACGTGCAGGATCTGCCGCTGCAGATTCGTGAGGTCGACCTCGTCCCCGTCGACCAGCGTCAGGCTGCCGACGCCTGCCGATGCGAGATAGAGGGCGGCCGGGGAACCGAGACCGCCCGCGCCGACCACGAGCACACGCGCGCGCAGCAGCTTTTCCTGGCCTTCGATCCCGAATTCGGGGAGCAAGATATGGCGGGAGTAGCGCAGGAGCTGCTGGTCATTCATGGGCAAGGCGCGCGTCCTGCGCACGACCGGCAAACTTGGGGGATCTACAAGGGGGCCTGCCCCCTTGTTCGATCGGGTGGCGGGAGTAGCGCAGGAGCTGCTGGTCATTCATGAGCGAGGCGCGTGTCCTGCGCACGACCGGCAAACTTGGGGGATCTACAAGGGGGCCCGCCCCCTTGTTCGATGGGGTGGCGGGAGTAGCGCAGGAGCTGCTGGTCATTCATGAGCGAGGCGCGAGTCCTGCGCGCGAGTGGCAGACGGCCCGCGGTGCGCACCGAGCGGTGCGCGCCGCGGGTCGGAGGGCGTTACTTCTTGGTCTCGGCCTGCGCCGTGCCGGGCTGCTTTACCGGGTCTTCCAGCTTCGCGATGACCGGCAGGCCCTTCAGATGATTGAGCGCCTG
Source organism: Burkholderiales bacterium (assembly GCA_041617635.1). Lineage (GTDB taxonomy): Bacteria > Pseudomonadota > Gammaproteobacteria > Burkholderiales > SG8-39 > JAABRB01. The sequence goes on from JBFJOO010000030.1 coordinate 24,540, forward strand.
CTTGAGCTGGAAATCGTCGGGGCCTCCGAGCTCGATCGGCTTGGCGGGCGTCCTGGGTCCCGAATCCCCAGGCTTCGCCTTCTGCGCGTCGGTTGCCCCGCCGGACTTCTTCTGATCGGCCTCGTCCGTGCCTTCCAGGTGCTTGATGAGATCCGCTTCGCGGATGCGGTCGCTCGGCGCGCCGGGCTCCTCGACGATGACGTCGGGCGTGATGCCCTTCGCCTGGATCGACCGGCCGTTCGGCGTGTAGTAGCGCGCGGTCGTGAGCTTGATCGCGGTGCTGTTGTTGAGCGGCATGATGGTCTGCACCGAGCCCTTGCCGAACGATTGCGTGCCGATCACCGTCGCCCGCTTGTAATCCTGGAGCGCGCCCGCCACGATTTCCGAGGCGGAGGCCGAACCACCGTTCACCAGCACCACCATCGGGACGGTCTTGACCGCAGCCGGAAGCTTCTTGAGGTAGTCGTCGCCCCGGCCGCGCAGATAATCCACCGGCGTGGCCGAGTACTTGCGCTTCGCATCCTCGGTGCGCCCATCGGTTGTCACGACGATCGCGTCGCGCGGCAGGAATGCCGCCGAGACGCCGACTGCGCCGTTCAGCAAGCCGCCCGGATCGTTCCTCAGGTCGAGCACCAACCCGGTCAACGCGCCGTTCTTGTACAGCTCGTTCAGATGCTTGACCATGTTCTCGCCGGTATGCTCCTGGAACTGCGAGATGCGCAGGTAGCCGTACCCCGGCTCGATGGTCTTCGACTTGACGCTCTGCACGCGGATGATGTCGCGCACCACGGTGACCTCGAACGGCGCCGATTCGCCTTTCCGCACGATGGTGAGACGGATAGGCGTCTTCGGCTTGCCGCGCATGCGCTTCACCGCATCGCTGAGGGTCATGCCCTTCACGGGCGTGTCATCCAGCCGGATGATCAGGTCGCCCGGCTTCAGCCCCGCGCGGAACGCCGGCGTGTCCTCGATCGGCGACACGACCTTCACGAAGCCGTCCTCCATGCCGACCTCGATGCCGAGTCCGCCGAACTCGCCTTGCGTTCCAACCTGCAGCTCCTTGAACGCCTCCTGATCCAGGTAGGCGGAGTGCGGGTCCAGGCCGGTGAGCATCCCGTTGATCGCTTCGGTGATGAGCTTCTTGTCCTCGACCGGCTCGACGTATCCGGTCTTGATCGCGCCGTACACCTCGGCGAACGCGCGCAACTCGTCCACGGGCAGCGGGTACCGTGCCTCCTCGCGCTGCGCGACCGCGGAGAAGTTGAGCGAGAGCAGGACGCCCGCCAACACGCCGAACAGCACGAGGCTGATCTGCTTGAATTTGCTGCCCATAGAGATTTGGGACATTGAGCTACCTTAGCGCTAGTACTGCAATGATTGCCGCTTGATTATTTCAATGAAACCCACGTGAGCGGGTCGAACGCCTTACCCTCGTGCCGCATCTCAAAGTATAAACCCGAAGTACCCGCTCCGCCGGTCGCGCCGACCGTCGCAATCACGTCCCCGGCGTGAACTGGTTCACCGACTCGCCTCAGGAGTGCCTCGTTGTACCCGTAAATCGTCAAGTAGTTCTCGCCATGATCGAGGATGAGCAGGTTTCCGAACCCGCGCATCCAGTCGGCGAATACCACGCGCCCCGCGGCCACAGCCCGGACTTCCTCGCCTTCGGGGGCGAGGATCAGGACGCCCTTCCAGGCGAGTGAGCTACCCTGCCTGGGAGCGCCAAACCGACCCGCAAGTTCCCCGCGCACCGGTAGTCGCAGCTCCCCCTTGGCCCGCGAAAACGGTCCCGCGTCCCCGGCCGCCGGCAAACGCTCGTTCCGGGTGCCGGAACGCCCGGGGGGCGGTACCGACCGCAGGGCCCGGGCGAGCTCGTCGATCAGCCGCGTGAGCCGTTTTTCGTTGCGCTGCAGGGTTTGGATCTCGCGTCGCTGGTCGCCAATCTGGCGCGACACGCTTGCAAGCACCTTGCGCCGCTCCGCTCCCGTCGCCTCGAGCCGGGCGCGCTCGGCGTGCGCCTGGCGCTCAAGGTCCGCTAGCGTCGCGCTCGCTTCCCGGGAGCGCTGTTCCAGGGCGGCAATGCGGTCCATCCGGTCGTGCAGCTCCCGAATCAACTCCGCCTGCGCCTGGAAAACGTACTCGTAATACGTCAGCCCGCGCGCGATCCGGTTCGGGTTGTCCCCCGAAAGGACCAGCTTCAGCACCCGCTGATCTCCCGTGAAGTAGCGGGCGCGCAGCAGCTCGCCCACTTGCGCCTCCCGGGCTTCGATCTGCCCGCGCACCTTCCGGCTGTCGGATGCAAGGCCGCGCAACGTGGCACGCGTCTCGCGCTGGCGCTCGGTGAGCTCCCGCAGGGCGCGGCTGGCCTCGGAAATGGCGGTTTCGCTGGCGCGTAGCTGGTCGGAAGCCTCGGAATGCGCGCTTTCCGCGGCCGCGAGCGCTTTCTGCGCCTGCTCGATCCGGCCGCGCAGCTGCTCCAGCGCCTCCTTTTCGCGCGCGGCGCTCGCCGGACCGCTGGCCAGGCCCCCGGCTATGGAGAGCGCCAGCAACGCGGAACGCGCCAGGTATCCGCTCAGGCGGGCGCCTTTCCCTGGTTCGCAACCGCCTGGGTCGCGGCATCGATCGACGCGGGATCGCCCAGGTAGTAATGCCTCCGGGGGCTGAGGTCATCGGCGAGCTCGTAGACCAGGGGAATCCCGGTGGGGATGTTGAGCTTGACCACCGCCTCGTCACCGAGCGCGTCCAGGTACTTCACCAGCGCGCGCAGGCTGTTCCCGTGCGCCGCGATGATCACACGGCGCCCGGCCTTCACCGCCGGCGCGATCGTCTCGAGCCAGTAGGGGAGAAAGCGCTCGACGGTGTCCTTCAGGCATTCCGTCGCCGGCAGCTGATCCGGCGTGAGTTCGCGATAGCGCGGGTCGCCCGCGGGGCTGCGCGGGTCGCCGGGTTCGAGCGGCGGGGGCGGAACATCGTAGCTCCGGCGCCAGGCCAGGACCTGCGATTCACCGAACTTTGCCGCCGTCTCGGCCTTGTTGAGACCCTGAAGCGCGCCGTAGTGCCGCTCGTTCAGACGCCACGAGTTGTGGACCGGGATCCACATCAGGTCCATCTCCTCGAGCGCAATCCACAGCGTCCGGATGGCGCGCTTGAGGACGGACGTGTAGGCGACGTCGAAGACGTACCCTTCGTCGCGGAGCAACTGCCCGGCGCGGCGCGCCTCTTCCTGTCCCTGGTCGGTCAGGCCGACGTCGGTCCACCCCGTGAAGCGGTTCTCCCGGTTCCAGACGCTCTCGCCATGGCGCAGAAGCACGATCTTATTCACGGCCCGTCCTTGTCCCGTCCAATATGGGGATTTTATAATATGCTGTTCAATTTACCCTTCCGCAGGCCCATCTCATGAAACGGGACGTCATCGACCTGATCGACAAGCAGGACCAGATAGAGCTCGCGGCGCGCTCCTTGCGGGCGATGGGCCATCCGCTGCGGCTGAAGATCCTGTGCGTGCTGGGCGACCAGGAAATTAGCGTGCAGGATATCGTCGACACGGTCGGCACGTCGCAAAGCAACATCTCGCAACATCTCGCCATCCTGCGGGACAAGGGCGTGCTGAAGACGCGCCGGGACGCGAATCGGGTGTACTACCGGGTTGGCGACGTGCGCGTGCTGCAACTGATCGGGATGATGCGCGAAGTGTTCTGCGGGCCCTTGGTTCGTTAGAATCTGGGCCGCTCGGTCATCGGTACGCGACCTGCCGCGGCAGGCGCGTCGATTCGTACCGGAAGCTTTGGCTGGCGCGCCCTCGGCTTCCTCACTACTGCGTACCCTCATACCTCAATCACTACGCTAACAGGCCGTTCAGACATGAAGTTCGTGATGGACAACATCTACCTGGTCGTGGTCGCGCTGGTGAGCGGGTCGATGCTCGTCTGGCCGATCTTGCGTCGCGGAGGCGGGGGGCCGCGCGTCAACGCCAGTGATGCGGTGCAGCTCATCAACAAGCACGACGCCGTCGTCGTCGATGTCCGCGAGCAGAGCGAGTTCACCGTCGCACACATTCTCAACGCGCGCAACGTGCCGCTGAAGGAGCTCGATGCGCGGGTGAAGGAGCTGGCGCGCTTTAAGGAAAAACCCGTGATCGTCACGTGCGACAACGGCAATCGCTCGCGCGGTGGCGCGGCAACCCTGAGAAAACTGGGCTTCAAGCAGGTGTACAACCTCGCCGGCGGGCTCGGCGCCTGGCAGCAGGCCGGGCTGCCCATGGAGAAGTAATTGGCGCGTATCCTGATGTACTGCACGGCGCAGTGCCCGTATTGCCAGCGTGCCGAGCGCCTGCTCAGCGCGAAGGGGATCGCGGACATCGAGCGAATCCGGGTCGATCTGCAACCCGAGCGGCGGCGCGAGATGATGGAGAAATCCGGTCGCCGTACCGTCCCGCAGATCTGGATAGGCGACCGGCATGTCGGCGGCTATGACGACCTTGCGGCGCTCGATCGCGCGGGGCGTCTCGATTCCTTGCTCGGGGTCGCGGCCTGACCGGCCGACATTCGGGCGCCAACAACTTGGAGCAGCGATGAGTGATCAGCAGCCCACGCAACCGGCTTTCGGAATCCAGAAGATCTACGTGAAGGATGCCTCGGTCGAACTGCCGAACGCGCCGCGCGTGTTCATGGAGCCCAACACGCCGCAGATCGAGGTCCAGCTCGAGAGCTCCGCGGAGCGTCTCGACGAGTCCATCTTCCAGGTGGTCGTGATGGTGACCGTGACCGCGAAGCAGGGGGAAAAGACGTGCTTCCTCGTCGAGGTCGCACAGGCGGGCATCTTCGAGATCTCGGGCGTCCCGGAGCCGGATCTCGCGCCGATCCTCGGCATCGCGTGCCCCAACATCCTGTTTCCCTATTCCCGCGAGACGGTCGCCGATCTCGTCGGGCGGGCGGGTTTTCCGGCGTTGCACCTCTCGCCGGTGAATTTCGAGGCGATCTACATGCAGCGCCTGCAGGCCCAGCAGGAAGCGCAGGCCGGCCAACCATCCAGTGAGGCCTCGCACTGATGCAACGCTCGATTGCCGCGCTGCTGCTCTTCGTCGCCGGCGCTGCGGCCGCCGGAGACTACCGCTCGATCGCCGAGCCGGCGGTGCTCTACGATGCACCCTCGGTGCGGGCGACCAAGCTATACGTGATCGGACGCCAGGCGCCGGTGGAGCTCATCGCCAGCGACGGGACCTGGGTCAAGGTGCGCGATGTTTCCGGCGAGCTTGCCTGGATCGACGGAAAGGCGCTTTCGGAGCAACGCACCGTGGTCGTGACCGCCCAGGTCGCCGATGTCCGTGAGAAGGCCGATGTGCAGGCGCCACTGGCGTTCCGGGCGCAGCAGGGTGTCCTGCTGGAGCTGGTTGATCTCGACCCCATCGGCTGGGTGCACGTGCGCCACCGCGACGGCACCACGGGTTTCGTGCGCCTCTCCGAGGTCTGGGGAATCTGAGCGGCGCGGCGGGGCCGCGTCGCGTGCCAGGCCCATGAGAATCGCGATCCTCGGCGCAGGTGCATGGGGCGCGGCGCTTGCCAGCGCGTTATGCGGTCAGCACATCGTTCGGCTCTGGGCGCGCGACCGGAAGCGCGCCGCGGACATGGAGGCCAGCCGCCGCAGCCCGTATCTCGCGGACGTACCGATCCCCGCCGCCGTGGAAGTCACCGCGGACGCGGCGGTGGCCCTTGCCGGAGCGGAGCTCGCGTTGGTGACGGCGCCGATCGCGGGACTGCGCGATGCGCTTGCCCAGGTACGCAAGGCGGCGGCCGGCTTGCCCGTTGTCTGGGGGTGCAAGGGGTTCGAGCAAGCGACTGGTTGTCTGCCCCACGAAGTTGCGGCGGAAGCCCTGGGCGAGGGCGCGCGCTGCGGGGCGCTCTCGGGGCCGAGCTTTGCTCTGGAAGTCGCGCGCGGCCTGCCCACCGCCGTCACGCTCGCGTCGACCGACGGCGCGTTCGCCCGTGCTACCGCCCAGGCGCTGCACCAGCGGCACCTGCGCGTCTATTTCAGCGCCGACCTGGTGGGCGTGGAGGTCGGCGGAGCGGTCAAGAACGTGATGGCGATCGCCACCGGGATCTCCGAGGCCCTCGGACTGGGGCTGAACGCGCGCGCAGCGCTCATCACCCGCGGACTGGCGGAAGTGACGCGCCTCGGTGTGCGGCTGGGTGGTCGACCCGAAACGTTCATGGGGCTGGCGGGCGCAGGCGATCTCGTGCTCACGTGCACCGGGAACCTGTCGCGGAATCGCCAGGTGGGCCTCGCACTGGGCCGGGGCGAGCAGCTCGATGCAATACTCGCCGGTCTGGGGCATGTGGCCGAGGGCGTCCACACGGCGCGCGAAGTCGAATCGCGTGCACACGCCGCCGGGATCGACATGCCGATCACCGGCGCTGTGTGCGACGTCCTCTTTCGCGGCGTCGCGCCCCGCGATGCCGTCGAACAGCTGCTCGCGCGCGACCCGAAGGCGGAGAGCTAGCTCCGCTGGTCTACTCCGGCGCGTATTTGAACGAGAGCGCAACGCGGGTGCGGAAGGCAGTGACCTTGCCCTTCTCCACTTTCATGTCCATCTGCAGCACTTCCGCGATTCGCAGATCCCGCAGAGATTCGGATGCGGTGCTTACCGCCCGCTTGGCGGCGTCTTCCCACGACACGGGGCTCGTGCCGACCACTTCGACGACCCTGTAGACGGCTTCGCTTGAGCCTTGCCTCTTCGCCATGTTTTCCTCCTTTTCGCCGGTTGCGAGTTCCGCACGCGCGGTCTCCAGGGCCATGATAGTCGGATCGCGCCGACGCTGCGCTCAGCCCGGCCCGGAATCGGCACCTGCGAAATCGAATTGGCGCCAGGCCTCGTAGATGACGACGGCAACGGCGTTGCTGAGATTCAGGCTCCGGTTGCCCTCGAGCATAGGAAGCCGCAGTCGCCGCTCGGACGGCAGCGCCGCGAGCAGGTCCGCCGGCAGCCCGCGGCTTTCCGGGCCGAACACGAAGGCATCTCCGGGCGCAAAACGCTCTTCCACATAGCGCCGCGTGGCGCGGGTCGTGAGCGCGAACAGGCGGTGCCCGGCCAGGCGCTCCGCGCAGCGCTTCCAGTCCGCGTGAACTTCCACTGCGGTGAGCTCCGCGTAGTCGAGCCCCGCGCGCCGCAGCGACCGCTCGTCGAGCCGGAAGCTGATCGGGCCGACCAAATGCAGGCGTGCGCCGGTGTTCGCGGCGAGCCGGATCACGTTTCCGGCGTTCGGCGGAATCTCCGGCTGGTAGAGGACGATTTCAAACATCGCGCGGCAGGGTGCGCGCGATCACCCAGTTCTCCACCCACGCGGCGCCGGCGCGCTTGAGGGTCCCGGCAAGCTCGGCGAGCGTCGCGCCCGTGGTCATGACGTCGTCGATGACGGCGACGCGCCGCCCGCGGAGCGGGCCCGTGCAGACGAACGCGCCGCGCACGTTGCGGGCGCGTTCGGAGTAGGGCAGATCGGCCTGGCTTGCCGTGTCGCGCGTGCGCTCGATTCCGAACGGCGCCAGCGCGGAGCGCCCGACCGTCGAGCGCGCGATCTCCGTGGCCTGATTGAATCCGCGTGCCTTGAGCCGGGCGCGTGCGAGCGGCATCGGGGCCACGACGTCGACTGCGCGCTCCGCCACGCGCAGCGCAAGCGCCGCACCGAACAGGCGCGCGACCGGGAGGTTGCCCTGGTACTTGAGGGCCTGTACCAGCCGGTCGATCGGAAACGCGTAGGGCCATACCGCGAGCGACGCATCGAACGGCGGCGGTCGCGCGAGGCATCCGCCGCACACGGAGGCTTCCGGACTCGGCAACGCGCAGACGGGGCAGGACGGCGGAAGCTGCGGCAGCCCGGTCGCGCACGCTTCGCAAAGCATCGATTCCCCGGCGCGCGCGCTGCAGAGCAGGCATTCGGGTGCGAGCACTGCCCGGGTGGCGGCGTACCAGATCCTGGAAGCGAGTGTCGCCATGGTTTGACAGCTGCAGGAGCCTCGGACACCATCGATCTTTTCGCGACGAGCGTAGCCGTGCCGCCTACCACCGTCAAACCTGCCGAGTTGCGTGGCGGCGCCACGCCCATTGCGGGGCGCGCGGGCGTCGAGCGGCTGTTCGAGCTGCCGCTGAACGACCTTCTTTACCGCGCGCATGGCGTGCACCGCGCGCATTTCGACGCGAACGCGGTGCAGCTCTCGACGTTGCTTTCGGTGAAGACCGGCGGTTGTCCGGAGGACTGCGCGTACTGTCCCCAGTCCGCCCGGTATGCCACCGGAGTTCCGGACCAGGACGTGCTTGGGCTGGAAGAGGTCACCACGGCGGCGCGAGCCGCACGCGCGGCGGGGGCCACGCGGTTCTGCATGGGGGCCGCCTGGCGCGGGCCCAAGGAGAAGGACCTCGAACCGGTCCTCGCCATGATCCGGGAGGTCAAGGCGCTCGGGCTCGAGACGTGCGCGACGCTCGGCCTGTTGCGCGAAGGCCAGGCCGAGCGGCTCCGTGATGCGGGGCTCGACTATTACAACCACAACCTCGATACGGCGCCCGAGTACTACGCGGAGATCATCTCGACGCGCACGTACGACGACCGGCTCGAGACCCTCGGGCGGGTGCGCTCGGCCGGGATCCGGGTCTGCTGCGGCGGCATCATCGGCATGGGCGAGAGTCGCAACGCGCGCGCGGGGCTGATCGCCGCCCTCGCGGAGCTCGATCCGCCGCCGGAGTCCGTGCCGATCAACATGCTGGTCCGGGTTACCGGGACGCCGCTGGCGGCGACCGACCCGCTCGACTGGAGCGAGTTCGTCCGCACGGTCGCGGCCGCGCGGATCGCGATTCCCCGGAGTTACGTGCGGCTGTCAGCCGGGCGCCAGGAAATGCCGGAGCCCATGCAGGCGCTGTGCTTCTTCGCCGGCGCCAACTCGATCTTCTACGGAGACAAGCTCCTTACCACGGGCAATCCGGAGGCGGCCAGGGACCGCGCGCTGCTCGCCAAGCTCGGCATGCGCTGCATCAGCCAGGAAGATCTGAGGCCCAGCTGACCAGATCCACGGGTCCGCGAGTATCGCGCTCCTTGAACGTCGACGCGACCATGACAGCGCTGCGGAGAGGTCGCTGATGCCGGCCCCCGCGTCGGGCTGGCTCGATCGCGCCGCCGCGCGGCGCGCGAATGCGCGCGCCGCGCGGCGTGGCGCATTTCGCGACCCCCTGGCCGAAGAGATCGCGCAACGCATGCTCGAGCGGCTCGAATACGTGAAGCTCGCACCGCAACGGATCGTCGACGTGGGTGGGGACGCCGATAAGATTCGCGCGCGCTATCCGGCCGCCACGGCGTTCTCGGTCGGTCTCTCGTTCGCCGCGTCCGCTCCCGCAAGCCACATCGCCTGGCATGCGCGCATCCGGCGCTACTTGGCTCCGCGGCCGCCGCTCAAGCTCGCGATGATCGCGGACATCGGGCAGCTGCCGCTCGCTTCCGGTTCGTGTGATCTGCTCTGGTCGAACCTCGCGCTCGCGCGGAGCGACGACCCCGCCGCGGTGCTGCACGAGTGGGGCCGGGTGACGGCGACCGACGGATTGCTCATGTTCTCCTCGCTGGGCCCGGACACGCTGAAGGAGATGCGGGCCGCGTTCGCGAGCGATCGGCAGCCGCACGTGCATCCCTTCGTGGATATGCACGATCTCGGCGACATGCTGGTGACCGCGGGCTTCGGCGATCCGGTGATGGACATGGAAGTCGTGACCCTCACGTATTCAAGGTTTGAGGAGCTGATCGCGGACTTGCGGGCGTCGGGTCAGCTCAACGCGCTCGCGAGTCGCCGCCGCGGTCTCACCGGCCGGCGGGTCTGGGAGCACGCGCGGCGCGCTTACGCGCAGATGGCGCAAGATGGGCGGGTGCCGGCGAGCTTCGAGATCGTGTACGGGCACGCATGGAGGCTGCAACCCCGGGTTGCTTCCGACGGTAGGCAGATAATCAAATTTGATCGTGCGCCCCCGCGTCGGTAGATAGATTAATCCTGAGCGTGACGCCGCTCGCGTTCGTGTGCAGCGGTGCGCGCTTGTCCGCGATTGATGGCATGGGGTAAAATTTGCGCACTGCAAGAAAGTGGCGGTTCCCCCGTCCGCGACCAAGCAGGCACACCGATGTGGGACGAGAACCGCCCCGATTCGCGGCCACCGGGGCCGCGCAGGGCCCTCGAGCTGACGATCCGGCGTAACTGCTCGTCTGCGCCGCGCGCGCTGTGGTGGTTGCTGGGCGCGACTGCCGGCGTGTCGTTTGGCATCGGGATCGGCTTCGCTATGTTTGGCGCCTGGGTCATCCTGCCCTTCGCTGGACTGGAGATGGCGGCGCTCACCGCAGCCTTCTACTGCATGAGTCGCCATGCCGGTGATTACGAAAAGTTCGTTGAGGAGCAGGGACAGTTGAAGATCGAGATTCGCGACGCAGGCCGGATCCGCGCGTACGAATTCAACCCGCATTGGGCGCGGCTCGTGCTGCGCGAGCATGGCCGGGAGCGCCGCCTCGCGCTGCGCTCGCACGGGCGCGAGCTCGAGATCGGCCGCCATCTGCCCGAGGCGGGGCGGCGCGAGCTCGCGGCGCTGCTCGAGCAACGGTTATTCAGCTACCAGAAGAGGTGAGCATGTCCGCAAAGTTCGCCAGAGTCGTCGCCGGGCTGAGCATGGCAGCGTGGGGCGCGGCGGCGCATGCCGCCTACCAGCTCAACTTGCCGACGCCCGCCTCGAAGCTCGGTGAAACGATCTACGAACTGCACACGATCATTCTCGTGATCTGCGTCGTGATATTCGTCGGCGTGTTCGCCGTGATGGGCTACGCGATGTTTGCGCACCGCAAGTCGAAGGGGTATGTCGCCGCGCAGTTCCACGAGAACACCCTGGTCGAGATGCTCTGGACGATCGTCCCGTTCGTCATCCTCATCCTCATGGCCTGGCCGGCCACGAAGACGCTGCTCGCCATGCGCGACACGGCGCAGCCCGATGTCACGATTAAGGCCACCGGCTATCAGTGGAAATGGGGTTACGATTATTTGAACGGCGAGGGCGAGGGCATTTCATTCGTTTCGGACCTCTCCACGCCGATGGACCAGATCTACGGCACGGCGACGAGGGGGGTGAACTACCTCCGCGAGGTGGACAATCCGCTGGTCGTGCCGGTCGGCAAGAAGGTGCGCATGCTCGTCACCGGCGCCGACGTCATTCACGCCTGGTATGTCCCCGAGCTTGCGGTCAAGCAGGATGCAATCCCCGGCTTTATTCGCGATGCGTGGTTCCGCGCCGACAAGGAAGGCACCTACCGGGGCCAGTGTGCCGAGCTGTGCGGGAAGGACCATGGCTTCATGCCGATCGTCGTCGAGGTGGTGTCGGCCGAGAAATACGCGGCGTGGGTCGGCGACCAGAAGAAGAAGATGGCCACGCTCGCCGACGATTTCAACAAGACCTGGGATCTCGCTTCGCTCAAGGCGCGCGGCGAAAAGGTCTACCAGGCGAACTGCGTCGCGTGCCACCAGCCGACCGGCATGGGACAGCCGCCCGCCTTTCCCGCTCTGTCGGGCTCGAAGGTCGTCACCGGACCCACGGATCCGCAGATCGCGTTGATCCTGAACGGCAAGCCGGGCACGTCGATGGCGCCCTTCGGCCGGCTCTCCGACGTGGAGCTCGCGGCGGTGATCACGTATACCCGCAACAGCTGGGCGAACGAGACCGGCGACGCGGTGCTGCCTGCCGACATCAAGGCGGCCCGCAAGTAAGCTTTCGCATCAGGAGAAGCCGATGAGTGCAGTTGTCGACACGCACGAGCACGACGACCACGCGCATCATCCCTACGGGATCATGCGCTGGTTGACGACGACCAACCACAAGGACATCGGCACGATGTACCTGTGGTTCAGCTTCGTCATGTTCCTCGTTGGCGGAATCATGGCGCTCGTCATCCGGACCGAGCTTTTCGCGCCGGGGATCCAGATCGTGGATCCGGAGCGCTTCAATGCGATGACGACCTACCACGGGCTGATCATGGTGTTCGGTGCGATCATGCCGGCGTTCGTGGGATTCGCGAACTGGCTGATCCCGATGCAGATCGGGGCGCCCGACATGGCGTTCCCGCGGATGAACAACCTGTCGTTCTGGCTGCTGCCTCCCGCGGCGCTTCTGCTCGTCGCGGCGCAGTTCACCCCCGGCGGCGGCGCGGGTGTCGGCTGGACCATGTACGCGCCGTTGACGGTCCAGGCGCCGATGTCCATGGACCTGACGATTTTCGCGATTCACATCCTGGGCGCGTCGTCGATCATGGGCTCGATCAACATCATCACGACGATCCTCAACATGCGCGCGCCCGGAATGGACTTGATGCGCATCCCGATGTTCTGCTGGACCTGGCTGATCACGGCTTACCTGCTGATCGCGGTGATGCCGGTGCTCGCCGGCGCGGTGACGATGACCCTCACGGATCGCCACTTCGGCACCACGTTCTTCAACGCGGCCGGCGGCGGCGACCCCGTGCTCTACCAGCACATCTTCTGGTTCTTCGGCCACCCCGAGGTGTACATCATTGCCATCCCGGCATTCGGCGTGATCTCGCAGATCATCCCGGCGTTCGCACGCAAGCCCTTGTTCGGCTACGCATCGATGGTCGGCGCGACCGGATCGATCGCGGTGCTTTCCTTCCTCGTGTGGGCGCATCACATGTACACGGTCGGCATGCCGGTCGAGGGTCAGCTCTACTTCATGTATGCCACGGTGCTGATCGCCGTGCCCACGGGCGTGAAGGTCTTCAACTGGGTGGCGACCATGTGGCGCGGCTCGCTCACCTTCGAGACGCCCATGCTCTTCGCGTGCGGCTTCCTGTTTCTCTTCACGATGGGCGGGTTCACCGGCCTGGTGCTCTCGATCGTGCCGATCGATGTGCAGCTGCACGACACCTATTACGTGGTCGCCCACTTCCACTACGTGATGGTCGCGGGCGCGCTCTTCTCCGCGTTCGGCGGAATCTACTTCTGGCTGCCCAAGTGGTGCGGGAGGATGTACAACGAGACTCTCGGGAAGTTGCATTTCTGGCTCACGTTCGTCTTCTTCAACGTGGCTTTCTTCGTGCAACACTTCCTGGGTCTTGCGGGAATGCCGCGCCGCATTCCGGACTACAGCCTGCAGTTCACCGAGTTCAATGTCATCTCTTCGATCGGGGCGTGGGGATTCGGGCTGTCCCAGCTGCTTTTCCTGTACATCGTCGTGTCGACGATACGCAGCGGCAAGCAGGCGGACGACAGGCATTGGGACGGCGCGGATAGCCTCGAGTGGACGCACCTCCCGTCGCCGGCGCCGTATCACAGCTTCGAGACTCCGCCGACAGTGACATGAGCGGCGACGCGCATCGCAGCCGAGCTGCGCGCAACAGCCGGATCACCGCCGCGGTGCTTTGGGGAATCGTCGCGCTCTTCTTCTTCGCGATCATGGCAAAGTACATGTTTCTTGCCCGATGAGTCGCGCGGCGGAAAACCGGAAGATGCTCGTCAAGCTCACCGTCGTCGCGGTGGGGATGTTCGGCTTCGGTTTCGCCCTGGTGCCGTTCTACAAGGCGATCTGCGATGTGACCGGGCTCAACAACCTGCTCAACGCCGACCGGGCACCGGTCAATACTCAGGTCGACGCAACGCGGACAGTGAGGTTCGAATTCGACGCGAACACGATGGGCACGACCGTGCGGTTCAAGCCGGTGCAGGGCAGCGTCAGCCTGCATCCGGGCGAGATGGTGGTCGTCGAGTACGAAATTGCCAATGTGTCGAGCGTGCCGGTCGTCGGACAGGCGATCCCCAGCTACGCGCCCAAGGGCGCGTCCGAGTACGTGCGGAAGCTGGAGTGCTTCTGCTTCCGCCAGCAGCGTCTCGCGCCCGGTGAGGTGCGCAGGATGCCGGTGCAGTTCGTGCTCGACGGTGATTTGCCGCGCGACGTGAGTACCATCACCCTGTCCTACACGTATTTCGAGGTGAACCCCGCAGCGGCGGCGCCGCGTGCCGGCGGCAAGAGCTGAGGATGGATTGCGTGGTCGCAAACTCCGGAAATCCACATCGCCGCGGCGCGCCGCTGCACGCCGCGAAGACCGTCCTCTGGGCATTTTTCGGCGTGCGGCGCGGCAGAGACCAGGCGGCGATGCGCCTCACGCCGCGCCAGATCATCGTGGCCGCGGTGATCGGCGCGGCGCTGTTCGTGCTTGCGATCGTGTCGGTCGTGCAGCTCCTGAGCCGTTGATCGCAAGACGAGTACGGGACCAGTCTCTAGGAGAGTCGCATGGCAAGCACCACCCACTCCCCAGGTCGCTATTACCTTCCGGAGCCGTCGCTATTGCCGATCAAGGCGGCGTGCGCCATGCTTTTTCTCGGCTTCGGCGCGGCGTTCGCGGTCAACCGGCTGGCGTTCGGCTATGTCCTGCTCGTAATCGGCTTCGCGATTTTTGCCTACATGCTGTACGGCTGGTTCGGCACCGTGGCGCGCGAGTCCGAGGGCGGCCGCTACAACGAGCAGGTCGACTTCTCGTTTCGCTGGGGGATGAGCTGGTTCATCTTCTCGGAGGTGATGTTCTTCGCGGCATTCTTCGGTGCGCTGTTCTATATCCGCGCGTTCTCCGTGCCGTGGCTGGCGGATGCCGAACAGAAGCTGCTTTGGCCCGACTACTCGGCGGCCTGGCCCGCGGCCGGCTTCGGGCCCGCGAACGTCAAGAATCAATTCACCCCGATCGAAGCGTTCGGGTTGCCTGCGATCAATACGCTGCTGTTGCTCGCCTCCGGCGTCACCGTCACGTTCGCGCACTGGGCGCTCAGGGTGAACCAGCGCCGCGCGCTGGTCGCCTGGCTGATCGCAACGGTCGCGCTTGGCATCGCGTTCCTATTTGTCCAGGTCTTCGAGTACGGGCACGCCTACCAGGCTCTGAACCTCAAGCTGACCACCGGCGTGTTCGGATCGACGTTCTACATGCTGACCGGATTTCACGGCTTCCACGTGACGGTCGGGTGCATCATGCTGATGGTCATCCTCGCGCGTTCGATGGCAGGCCATTTCAAGCCCGAGCATCATTTCGGCTTCGAGGGCGTGGCGTGGTACTGGCACTTCGTCGACGTCGTGTGGCTGCTGCTCTTCGTGGTGGTCTACTGGCTCTGACGCGCGGCCGCGGGCCGAGCAATCCGAAGGGGGAATGACCCTGGCACCCGGGACCCGTCGCGGGCGGCCCCC
>JBFJOO010000031.1:0-39202 GCA_041617635.1 Burkholderiales bacterium
CTTGTTGATCGTCTCGATCATGTGCACCGGGATGCGGATCGTGCGCGCCTGGTCGGCGATCGAACGCGTGATCGCCTGCCGGATCCACCACGTTGCGTACGTCGAGAACTTGTAGCCGCGGCGGTATTCGAACTTGTCCACCGCCTTCATCAGACCGATGTTCCCTTCCTGGATGAGGTCCAGGAACTGCAGGCCGCGGTTGGTGTACTTCTTGGCGATCGAGATCACCAGGCGCAGGTTCGCCTCGGTCATCTCGCGCTTCGCCCGGCGCGCCTTCGCCTCGCCGGTGGACATCTGGCGGGCGATCTCCTTCAGGTCCTTGAGCGGGATGCCGACCCGCTTCTGGACCTCGATCAGCTTCTGCTGCTCTTCGAGGATGTTCGGCTCGTAGTGCGAGAGCTGCGAGCTGTAGCTGTGCCCGGCGGCGATCTCGTTCTTCACCCACGAGAGCCGGGTCTCGTTCCCCGGGAACACCTTGATGAAGTGCGCACGCGGCATGCCGCCCCGCGCCACGCAGAGCGACTGGATGTGGCGCTCGTGGCTGCGCAGCCGCTCGACCATGCCGCGCACGTTGTCGCAGAGCCGCTCGATGCTGCGCGCGGTGAAGCGGATCATCATCAGCTCCGCCCCGATCTGGTCGCGCACCCGCACGTATTCCTTCGAGCGATGGCCGTGCTTCGCCAGCGCGCTCTTGAGCTTCTCGTTCAAGCGGTTGATCTTGCCGAACCGCTCGAGCGCATCCTCTTTCAACTGCAGGAGGCTCGCGGTGATCGCGGCGCTGTCGTCCTCTTCATCGTCGTCGTCGCTGTCCTCGTCCGAGTCCTCGTCGGAATCGGCGGCCTCGGCTGCCTCCGGCGCGGGCGGCTCCTCTTCTTCCTTCGCGTTCGGATCGATGAGGCCGTCGACGAGCTCGTCGATGCGCATCTCGTCGCGCGCGACCTTGCCGGCGTAATCCACGATCTCGACGATCGTGGTCGGACACGCCGAGATCGCCTGGATCATGTGCCGCAAGCCGTCCTCGATGCGCTTCGCGATCTCGATCTCGCCCTCGCGGGTGAGCAGCTCCACCGAGCCCATCTCGCGCATGTACATCCGGACCGGATCGGTGGTGCGGCCGAACTCGGGATCGACCGTCGACAGCGCCGCTTCGGCCTCTTCCTCGACGTCCTCGTCGGCCGCCGTGGAGGGCGAGTTCTCCGACAGGATCAGCGTCTCGGCGTCGGGCGCCTCGTCGTAGACCTGGATGCCCATGTCGTTGAACGTCGTGATCATCGACTCGATCTGCTCGGCGTCCACGACGTCGGGCAGGTTGTCGTTGATCTCGGAATAGGTGAGGTAACCGCGCTCCTTGCCGAGCTTGATCAGCGCCTTCAGCTTGGTGCGGCGCGCCTCGGCGTCCTCGGGGCGCTGCTCGGCGCGCGCGATCAGCGCGCGCTCGGCCTCGCGCGCCTTGGCGCGGTTGGTCCGGTTGATCTTCTGCTTCTTGGGCGCGATCTGCGGCGGGAGGATCGGTTTGCGCTGCGCGGCTGCCGCTGCGCTGGCTTTCGCCTTGTCTTTCGGCAGAGCCTTGCCCTTGACGGGCGGCTTGGCCTTTGCGCCCTTTGCGAGAACCTTCGCCTTCGCCGCCGGCGCCTTTTTCGGTGCTTTCGCTTTCGCCTTGACCGATGACGCGAGCTTCGCCCGGCCGGAGGTCTTGGCCTTCGGCGTCGGACGCGCCTTGGCTGCGCTCCGCACGCCGGCCCGCTTCACCTTGGCGGCCTTGGCCTTGGCCTTGTCCTTGGTCGTCGCTTTGGCTTTCGCTTTCGCTTTAGGCTTCGCCATGCTCGTGCGTCCCTCGGTCAGAATGCAATTGCGATTTCGGATAGCAAAAAGGTTTGGATTATAACACCCTACATTGGGCTTCCCGGCGCCGGTCTCAAGGCCGCCTGCTCAAGACCTTTTTGCTCCTGAATCAAGCGGTTATATCGGTGGCGCTCGTCCACCGAGAGTCCCTGCTCCACCTGCCGCCGTTCGAGCGCCTCGATCGCGCGCTTGAGCCGCCGGCTCTGTAACCGCACCAGCGCCTCCGCGAAGAGGACTTCGGCGTCCTCGTCGGAGGTGCGCATCTCGAGCAGCCCGGCGCGCAGCTCCTTGAGGAGGCCCGCGAACGGCGTGTCGGCGAACCCGTCCACGAGCGAGCCCCCGGCGACGGCACCGTCGTGCTCGCGAAGATAGGCGGCCAGCGCACCGATCGCCTGCGATTCGAGCGCATCATCGAGATCGAGATCCGCTGGAAGCGCGCCGACCAGCGCGGGCTTGACCAGCAGACATCCGAGGACCGTCCGCTCGAGCTCGCGGGTGCGCATGCCCCGGCTGCGGTCCACGAATCGCGCGGTCGGACGCGGGGGCGCGCCGGCCGCCGCGCCGGCGACGCGCACGCTGCACAATCGTCCGACCTCCTGGGCATCCATGCGCGCGAGGTCGGCGAGCGCCCGCACGAGCTGGAGCTGCAGCGCCGGCGCCGCAAGCCGCTGAAGATGGGGGCGCGCCTCCGAGATCAATCGCGAGCGGCCCTCGAGCGTGGCGAGATCGGTTCGCGCGCCGAGCTCAGCGAGCAGAAACGCCGACAACGGCTGAGCGCCCGCCAACCGCTCGAGAAAGGCATCGCGCCCCAGGGCGCGCACGTAGCTGTCCGGGTCGTGCTCCTCCGGCAGGAACAGGAATCGCACGGTCTTGCCGTCGGCGAGGCAGGCGAGGCTCACTTCCAGCGCGTGCCAGGCCGCGCGCCGGCCCGCGGCATCGCCGTCGAAGCAGAAGACGACTTCGTCGGTCAGCCGCAGCAGCCTTTGCACGTGAACCGGCGTGGTCGCCGTGCCGAGCGTCGCGACCACGTTCTCCAAGCCGTTCTGCGCGAGCGCGACCACGTCCATGTAGCCTTCGACCACGACGACGCGGCCCGCGGTGCGGATCGCGTTGCGGGCCTGCACCAGGCCGTAGAGCTCGCGCCCCTTCTCGAAGAGCGGCGTCTCGGGTGAATTGAGGTACTTTGGACCGGCCTGCTCGCCCCCGTCGTCGCCCTGCGCCGCGCCGAGGATCCGACCGCCGAAGCCGATCACCAGACCGCGTTGATTGAGGATCGGGAAGACGATCCGATCGCGGAATCGATCGTAGCGCTTGCCCTGCTCGTTCTCGATCACCAGACCGCACTCGACGAGCGGCTTCTCGGCGTAATTCGGGAATACCGCTTGCAGGTTCTGCCACCCGGCCGGGGCGTAGCCGATGCCGAACCGGGCAGCGATCTTGCCGGTGAGGCCGCGGCCCTTCAGGTACTCGATCGCGGCGGGCGCCTGCTTGAGGCTGTCCCGGTAGAACTGCGCAGCGCGGTCCATCAGCTCGTAGAGATCGGGCCCCTGCGGGACTTCGCGCGGTCCGCGACGCGGCTCGAACTCGGGGAGCTTCATGCCGACGAGGTCCGCCAGATCCTTCACCGCGTCGACATAGCCGAGGCCGGCGTATTCCATCAGGAAGCCGATCGCGTTGCCATGCGCGCCGCACCCGAAGCAGTGATAGAACTGCTTGGGCTGGCTGACGGTGAACGAAGGGGTCTTCTCGGTGTGGAACGGGCAGCAGGCGACGAAGTTCGCGCCGGATTTCTTGAGCGGAACGCGGGCGTTGATGACGTCGACGATGTCGACGCGGTTGAGCAGATCGTTCTTGAACGACTCGGGAATCACGCTTCGCGCCGCATCCGGACCGGAATACCGCCCCTCTCTCCGCAAAGGCCCGGGCGGGCGCCCGGGGCATCTTCGGTCCGGCCGGAGGCCGAACTCCTCTTCCTTGTATTTATAGGCGATTTAGCCAGTCGCGCAAGGATCGCCGTACCGTTAGCAAGCACTCACTGGCCAGCCAGTTTCGCCCGCACGGCGGCCGAAACCTTGCCCATGTCGGCGCGGCCGGCGAGCTTGGCCTTCAACTGCGCCATCACCTTGCCCATGTCGGCCATGCCGCCCGCACCCGTGGCCGCCATCGCGGCGTCGATTTCCCGGGCGATCTCAACGTCGCTCGCCTGCTGCGGGAGATAGGCCGTGAGCACCTGCACCTCGAAGGCCTCGGTATCGACCAGATCCTGCCGGCCGGCGTTTCGATATTGCTCGATCGAGTCGCGCCGCTGCTTGAGCATCTTCTCGATGACGGAGACGACCTCGGCGTCGGAGAGCTCCTTGCGCTCATCCACTTCGCGCTGCTTGATCGCGGCGAGAAAGAGGCGCAGTGCCGAGAGGCGCTGGGTGTCCTTCGCCTTGAGCGCGGCCTTCATGTCGTCGCTGACGCGCGTCCTGAGGCTCATTCTCGGGAAGGGGGGCCGTCAGGGGCAGGCGGGAAACCCGGTCGAGGGCGCGGTGGGCGCGCCGCACCGCTCATTCGCTTGCGCCGCGCTCAATAGAGGCGCGGGGGGAGCTGCTGGCTGCGCAGGCGCTTGTAGCGGCGCTTCACGGCCGCGGCAAGCTTGCGCTTGCGTTCCTGGGTGGGCTTCTCGTAGTACTCGCGGGCGCGCAGCTCGGTGAGCAGCCCGGTCTTCTCGATGGTCCGCTTGAAGCGGCGCAGCGCCACCTCGAAGGGCTCGTTCTCCTTGACGCGAACGGTCGGCATGAAGGGCTCGTTTCCTCGGAAAAGCGAAAAGACGCGAAGTATAACAAAGAACAAGCACTTGGAGGCTACCGCTCGGCGCATCCCGGCCGACCGCTCAAGCCCGCGGGGGCGGCCCGACCGGGGTGTTTCGGGTCGGGGTGCCATAATCGCCGGTCGGGCGCGGATCGCCCGATCCCGAGCGCCACGAGGCCTCGGCCTGCCCCAGCACCGACCCCACTGACCCACCGGCAACCCATGCTCGTACTCGGCATCGAAACCTCCTGCGACGAGACCGGCGTTGCGGTCTACGACAGCGCCAGGGGGCTGCTCGCGCACGCGGTGCACTCGCAGGTCGCCATGCACGCCGAGTACGGCGGCGTGGTTCCGGAGCTCGCGTCGCGCGACCA
Source organism: Burkholderiales bacterium (assembly GCA_041617635.1). Taxonomy (GTDB): domain Bacteria; phylum Pseudomonadota; class Gammaproteobacteria; order Burkholderiales; family SG8-39; genus JAABRB01. The sequence continues at coordinate 5,013 of JBFJOO010000031.1, forward strand.
CGTGCGCCGCTTGCTGCCGCTGGTGCGCGACGTGACCGCGCGCGCAGGTGTGCGGCTCGCGGCGCTCGATGCGATCGCCTACACCGAAGGTCCGGGGCTGGCAGGCGCCCTCCTCGTCGGCGCGAGCGTGGCCGAAGCGCTGGCGCTCGCGCTCGGGATCCGCGCCATCGGCATCCACCATCTGGAAGGGCACCTGGTCTCGCCGCTGCTTTCCCGGGACGCACCACGGTTTCCATTCGTCGCCCTGCTCGTCTCGGGCGGGCACACCCAGCTCATGGAGGTCGATGGCGTCGGACGCTATGCGCTGCTCGGCGAGACGCTCGACGACGCGGCGGGCGAGGCGTTCGACAAGACCGCTCAGCTGCTCGGACTCGGTTATCCCGGCGGGCCCGCGCTCGCGGCGCTGGCCGATCAGGGTCGCGCCGGCCGGCTCGTCCTCCCACGCCCGATGCTCGCCAGCGGCGACCTCGACTTCAGCTTCAGCGGTCTCAAGACGGCGGTCATGACGCAGGTGCGCGGTAAAGCGCTCGTTCAGCAGGACCGGGCCGATATCGCGCGCGCATTTCAGGCCGCCGTCGTGGACGTGCTCGTGGCGAAGTCCCGCGCGGCGATCGAGCAGACCGGACTCAATCAGCTCGTCGTCGCGGGCGGGGTCGGCGCGAACCGGCACCTCCGCGACACGCTCGACCAGGCGGGCGCGCGGGACGGCTTTCGCGTCGTCTATCCCGAGCTCGAGCTCTGCACGGACAACGGGGCGATGATTGCGCTGGCCGGGGCCTTGCGGCTGGCCGATCAGGTGGCTCGCGGCCAGCCGCGCCTCGAGCGCGCATTCACAGTCCGCCCGCGTTGGGACCTCGCCACGCTCGACGAGCGGGCCTCCGACTAGGGCGCCTCCGCGGGCGGCTTGCTCCCGGTCCGGCGCTCCCCGATTCGGCCTTCCTTGCCAGCCAGTAGATTGCGGATGTTGGCGCGATGCCGCCAGACGAGCAGCGCGGACATCGCTCCGACTGCGCCGATCGTCGCGTCGAATCGGAACGAGTTCAGGAACAAGGCCCAAAAGGGCGCGAACAACGCCGCAACGATCGCCGCGAGGGACGAGTAGCGCAGAAAGATCGCGATGATCAGCCAGGTCGCAAGGGTGCCGAGCCCGAGCCATGGGCTGATGGCAAGGAGGATTCCGGCCGCGGTCGCGACACCCTTGCCGCCCTTGAACCCGAAGTACACTGGAAAGAGGTGGCCGAGGAACGCCGCAAGCCCCGCCAGCGCGGCGCCCGCCTCGTGCACGCCGTAGGCGGGTCCGAACTCGCGCACGAGCCAGACTGCAATCCAGCCCTTCACGGCGTCACCCGCCAGCGTGAGCAGCGCCGCGACCTTGTGGCCGGTGCGCAGCACGTTGGTCGCACCAGGATTTCCCGAGCCGTAGGTGTGCGGATCGGGCAGGCGGAGGAGCCGGCTCACGATCACGGCGAAGGAAAGTGAGCCGATCAGATAGCCGATTAGAATAGCGACTGCCGTGGCCATCGTTGCAAGGGGAGATTGGACCGCGAAGAGTTTAGCCTAACGTGCTGCGCGCCAATCCCGGACCTCACTCGTCATTCCTCACGCACACCCTCACCTCCCAGGCCATGGACTGCATCTTCCTGCGCGAGATCAAGCTCGAGGCCAAGGTCGGCATCTATCGGCGCGAGCGCGTCACCAGCCAGCTGATCGAGCTCGATCTCGACATCGCGCTGCCGAGCGACGCCGTGTTCCAGACCGGAAAGGTCGCCGACACGGTCGACTACGCGGTCGTGATCCAGCGGCTGCGCGACGAGCTGGCGGTGCAGCGCTTCGGCCTCGTGGAAGAGCTCGCCGAGTTCATCGCGCGCGTGCTGATCGACGAGTACCGCGCACCCTGGGTCCGCGTGGCCGTCGCGAAGCTCGGCATCATCAAGGGCGTGAAGCGCGTCGGCGTGACCATCGAGCGCTCGCGGTCCGCGTCCTGAGCAACGCTGAAGAAGCGCGTCATGCCCGCGCACGCGGGAATCCAGACCGAACCCGCGCACAGGCTTACTGGATCCCCGCTTGCGCGGGGATGACTTGAGCAACGGTTCCTGGACCTGAAGCAACGCCCGGGTCAATCCGCCAGTCCGACCTCCACCAGCGTGGGCTTGAGCACGCGCACAAGCTCGGACGGCGCGATGCCGACGAGGTACCCCCGCCGGCCGCCGTTGATGTAGATCTTCGGCAGCTCGACCACGGTCTTCTCCAGGTAGACCGGCATGACCTTGCGGGTGTCGAACGGCGACGTTCCGCCGATCTGATACCCGGAGTGGCGTTGCGCCGCGTCCGGGCGGCACGGCTCGATGCGCTTCGCGCCCGCCTGGCGAGCGAGGTTCTTCGTCGACACCGACCGGTCGCCGTGCATCAGCACGATCAGGGGCGCCTTGCGCTCGTCTTCCATCACGAGCGTCTTCACCATCGCATGCTCGTCGATGCCGAGCTCGCGCGCCGCCACCCGCGTCCCGCCGTGTTTCTCGTACTCGAACACGTGCTCGGTGAACGCGACCCCGTGCTTCCTCAGATACGCGGTCGCCGGCGTCTCGGATACATGATCACGCTTGCTCATGACCGGGAAAGCGCTGAAAAGAAATCGCGGTTCTCAGCTCAGCGGGAAGGAGGGTAACGGGAGGGAACCAGCGGTTCCCTCCTGTTCGTGACCTTACGCTTTTGCCCCAAAGAACCACCTGTTTCCCCCTCAGTTTCCCACTCATCGAAGCGTTCTACTCCTATCCCCTCGGGTGGTGCTTGGCGTGCAGGGCTTTCAGCCTTTCGCGGGCAACGTGGGTGTAGATCTGCGTGGTAGATATATCCGCGTGGCCGAGGAGGAGCTGGACGACCCGCAAGTCGGCGCCGTGGTTGATGAGGTGCGTGGCGAAGGCGTGGCGGAGCGTGTGCGGCGAGAGCGAGCGGCCGGGAATCGCGCGGGCGGCGTGCCGCTTGATCAGCGCCCAGAAGGCCTGGCGCGTCATGGCTGCGCCGCGCGGCGTGACGAACATCGCATCCGACGTGCGCGCCTTGAGGATCGCGGGGCGCCCATCGCGCAGGTACTGCACGAGGAAGTCGACCGCCACTTCGCCGAGCGGAACGAGGCGTTCCTTCGACCCCTTCCCGATGACTCTGACCACGCCCATGTCCAGGCTCACCTGCGCCAGCGTGAGCGCCACGAGCTCGGAGACCCGTAGCCCCGTCGCGTAAAGCACTTCGAGCATCGCGCGGTCGCGCAGGCCGAGGGGCACGCGCGTGTCCGGAGCGGCGAGCAGCGCCTCGACGTCGGCCTCCGAGAGCGTCTTCGGGAAGCGCTGGGCCCGCTTGGGTCGTTCGAGCTTGAGCGTCGGATCGTTCCCGATCCGGTTTGCGCGCAGCGCGAACTGATAGAAGCGCTTCAGGCTCGAATGCAGCCGCGCCTGGCTGGACGCCCTGAGACCGGCGCCCCCGCCGCCATGGCGATGTGCGAGATAGCCCAGCACGTCGACTTCGCCGGCGGAAAGGAGGGTCGCATCGCGCCCGGAAAGCCACTCGGCGAACAATCGGAGATCACGGCGGTAGGACTCCAGCGTGGTTTTCGCCAGGCCGTCTTCGAGCCAGAGCTGATCGCAGAACTCGTCGAGCAGCGCCGCATCCGGCACGCTCCGGTCGGCGCCTGCAGCCACGCGGCCGTCAGGCCGCAACCTTCACCCCCTCGTGCCGCAGCAGCCAGCGTTTCACCGCGACGTGGAAGCCTGCGTCATGGTGCGAAAATCCTCCGATGCCGCCCGCCGCAACGACCCGGTGGCAAGGAATCGCGAGCGGGAACGGGTTGGCGCCGCACGCCTGGCCGACCGGGCGCGCGGATGAACCGAGGTCAGCGGCCAGCTCTCCGTAGGAGCGCGTGCGGCCGCGCGGAATAGCGGCGATCAGCCGCCAGACACTGCGCTGAAAGGTTGTGCCCGCCGGTCCGAGCCGCAGGTCGAACGGAAAATCCGGATCGGTGAGATAGCACGCGATCTGCGCGCACGCCGCCTCGGCGACGCGGTTCTGCGGGGCGAGCTTGCCTGCGGACCGGGGCAGATACGCGATTTCCGTCACGCTCTTGCCGTCCGTTCGGACGCCGACGAGTCCGAACGGTGCGGGCATTCGAGCGCTGAATTCGACCGGGTTCACGATGCCTGGCGACGTTATTCGCTCAATGCGCAAGCGTCAACCGGGACGGGACCGATCCCCGCTCCCGGGGGGCCGGGGGCACTTTGTGCGCGTTCGCGCCCGGAAAGGTGGAGCCACGCGTGCCGAAGCTGCTAGAATCACAGGCTTTTTGCTCGCTACGTCGGCCGGCCCGGAGACCCTTCGGGCGCGCGCGGCAGCGCGGAAACCATGCCCAGACCGATTCGCAACGTCGCCATCATCGCCCACGTCGACCACGGGAAGACGACGCTCGTCGACAAACTGCTGCGCCAGGCCGGAACGTTCCGCGCCAACCAGCAGGTCGAGGAGCGCGTCATGGACTCGAACGACCTCGAGCGCGAGCGCGGCATCACGATCCTCGCGAAGAACTGCGCGATCGACTACGCCGGCGTGCACATCAACATCGTGGACACCCCGGGGCACGCCGACTTCGGCGGCGAGGTCGAGCGCGTGCTGGGAATGGTCGACGGGGTGCTCCTGCTCGTGGACGCCGTCGAGGGTCCGATGCCCCAGACGCGCTTCGTCACCCGCAAGGCGCTGGCGCTCGGTCTTCGGCCGGTGGTCGTGGTGAACAAGGTCGATCGCGACGGCGCCCGCCCCGACTGGGTGGTGAATCACACCTTCGAGCTCTTCGACAAGCTCGGCGCCACCGAGGAGCAGCTCGATTTCCCCGTCGTCTATGCGTCCGCGCTCGAGGGCTGGGCCACGCGCGATTCGCGCGAGCGGGGCGGCGACATGCGGCCCCTCTTCGAGGCGATACTCGCGCACGTGCCCGCGCCCGCCGAGGACGATACCGACGGGCCGCTGCAGCTCCGCATCCATTCGCTCGACTACTCGAGCTACGTGGGACGGATCGGCATCGGCAAGGTGAGCCGGGGCCGGATCGCGCCCGCGCTCGACGTCGCGGTCATGTACGGCGACGAGCTGCGCGGCAAGGCGCGCGTGGGGCAGGTGCTCGGCTTCAAGGGCCTCGAGCGGACCCCGATGGCCGAGGCGGTTGCCGGCGACATCGTGCTCGTCACGGGCATCGACGAGCTTTCCATCGGCGCGACGATCTCCGACCTCGAGCAGCCCGCGGGACTCGCGCCCCTGAAGGTCGACGAGCCCACGCTCACGATGAACTTTCAGGTGAACACTTCGCCGCTGGCAGGCCAGGACGGCAAGTACGTGACGAGCCGGCAGATCCGCGAGCGGCTGCACCGCGAGCTGCTGACCAATATGGCGCTGCGCGTCGAGGAGACCGCCGACAGCGACGTCTTCCTCGTATCGGGTCGCGGCGAGCTGCATCTCACCATCCTCATCGAGACGCTGCGCCGCGAGGGCTACGAGCTCGCGGCCGGCCGCCCGCGCGTGATCACGCGGACGATCGACGGCGTCCCGTCCGAGCCGTACGAGCTGCTCACGGTCGACGTCGACGAGGGGCACCAGGGCGGTGTGATGGAAGCGCTCGGCACGCGCCGCGGCGAGCTGGTCGAGATGGTCCCGGACGGGCGCGGCCGGGTGCGGCTCGACTATCGCGTCCCCGCGCGCGGCCTCATCGGCTTCCAGGGCGAGTTCATGAATCTCACGCGCGGCAACGGCCTCATGAGCCACGTGTTCGACGACTATGGCCCGCTGAAGGGCGACATCCCGGGCCGCCGCAACGGCGTACTCGTTTCGCAGGACGACGGCGAGGCGGTCGCCTTCGCGCTCTTCAACCTGCAGGAGCGCGGCCGGATGTTCGTCTCGCCCGGCGAGAAGGTGTACGAGGGCATGGTGGTCGGCATCCACACGCGGGACAACGATCTCGTGGTGAATCCCATCAAGACGAAGAAGCTCACCAACATCCGGTCGGCGGGCAAGGACGACAACGTTCTCCTCACGCCCCCGATCAAGCTCTCGCTCGAGTACGCGGTCGAGTTCATCGCCGACGACGAGCTCGTCGAGGTGACGCCCCGGACGCTGCGGATCCGCAAGCGCTTCCTGAAGGAGCACGAGCGCAAGCGCGCCGAGCGCACCGCGGAGAGCTCCTTCGCCGCGTAGCGTGCCGCTGCTCTAGTGATCCCCGCGCAGGCGGGGATGCGGCAAGCCTTCGATCGCGCTCGGTCTGGATTCCCGCTTCCGCGGGAATGACATTATCTGAAGTCGTCTGGCGCAAGCGCGCCGAGCGCACCGCGGAGAGTTTCTTCGCCGCGTAGCGAGCCGCTGATGTCGTCATCCCCGCGCCAGCGGGGATCCAGACGCCTCAATGATAATGATTCCTATTCGGACCGCTCGGGAGGCTTCTGCGATCGACGGATAGTTGACGTATGCGTTAAGGGACGCGCTAGAATAGGTACCCAGATAACGTATACGTTAAAGTATGTGTTGTGACGCCCCGGCCGTCGCGCCACGCGGCGGCGGCCTGTCCTTTCCACCGCGTCGATTGCCAGGCCGATGGCATCCGTAGCGATTCGCGACGTCCGCAAGTCCTTCGGCTCGACGGAGGTGCTGCACGGCGTATCGGTCGCGATCGCCGACGGCGAGTTCGTCGTGCTGGTCGGTCCCTCGGGCTGCGGCAAGTCCACGCTGCTCAGGATGATCGCCGGGCTCGAGGGCATCTCGTCCGGCGAGATCCACATCGGCGAGCGGATCGTGAACAACGTGCATCCCAAGGAGCGCGATGTCGCGATGGTGTTCCAGAACTACGCGCTCTATCCGCACATGACCGTCGCGGCCAACATGGGCTTCTCGCTCAACCTGAGGAAGACGCCGAAGAACGTCGTCGATGAGCGGGTGCAGCGGGCCGCCGAGATCCTGGGGCTCACGCCCTACCTCGATCGCTATCCGCGCCAGCTCTCCGGCGGGCAGCGGCAACGCGTGGCGATGGGCCGCGCGATCGTGCGCAATCCGCAGGTGTTCCTGTTCGACGAGCCGCTCTCGAATCTCGACGCGAAGCTGCGCGTCGCGATGCGCGCCGAGATCAAGGAGCTGCACCAGCGGCTCAAGACCACCACCGTGTACGTCACGCACGACCAGATCGAGGCCATGACGATGGCGGACAAGATCGTCGTCATGCACGACGGCCGGGTCGAGCAGATGGGCGCGCCGCTCGACCTCTACGATCACCCCGAGAACACGTTCGTCGCGGGCTTCATCGGCTCGCCCGCCATGAACTTCTTCGAGGGCACGCTCAAGGCGAACGGGGCGTGCGCGGTCCAGACCGCGGGCGGCATCCGGCTGCCGCTCGGCGCGACGCCGGCGGCGAATGACGGGCGGCAGGTCCTCTACGGCATCCGGCCCGAGGACATCGAGCTTGCGGACGACGGCGTCCCGGCCGAGGTCGTCGTCGTGGAGCCGACCGGATCCGAGACCCAGATCGTCGCCCGTGCCGACGGCCGGGAGTTCGTCGCGATATTCCGGGAGCGCCATGCTTTCGCCCCGGGCGCGCGCATCGGGCTGCGCCCGCGCCGCGACCGCGCGCACGTCTTCGACAGGGCAACGGGCAAACGGCTTTAGCGCCGCAAGGCGCTCGTACGACCAATAGGTACAACCACAAAGCAAAGGAGGACGGCAATCATGACGAACGGAAGAATCACCCGCCGTGACGTGCTCAAGGGCGGCGGCGCAATCGCGGGCGCGGCGGCACTCGGCACATCCGACCTGTTCGGATTCGCGCAAGCCTGGGCGCAGGGCTCACCCTGGAAGCCCGAGCCGGGCGCGAAGCTGCAGTTCACGCGCTGGAAGCGCTTCGTGCAGTCCGAGGACGACGCGTTCCGCGCAATCGTCGCTTCCTTCGAGAAAGCGACCGGCTGCGCGGTCACGGTCGCCGAAGAGGGCTTCGACGACGTCCAGCCCAAGGCCTCGGTCGCCGCGAACACCGGGCAGGGCCCGGACATGTTCTGGGCGATCTACTCGACGCCGCAGCTCTTTCCGGCCAAGACGCTCGACATCTCCGACGTCGCGGGCTACCTCGGCAAGAAGTACGGCGGCTGGGTGCCGCTCGCCGAGACCTACGGCAAGGCCGGCAAGAAATGGATCGCGATGCCGGTGACCATCAGCGGCAACTACATCAACTACCGCCAGTCGTCGATCGAGAAGGCGGGGTTCAAGGAAGTGCCGCAGGATCTCGACGGGTTCCTCGCGCTGATGGCCGCCCTCAAGAAGGGCGGGACGCCCGGCGGGTTCGCGCTCGGTCATGCTTCCGGCGACGGCAACGCGTGGACGCACTGGCTGCTCTGGGCGTTCGGAGGATCGCTGGTCGACAAGAACGACAAGGTGGCGATCAACTCGCCGGAGACCGCGAAGGCGCTCGAGTACTGCCAGAAGCTCTACGAGACCTTCGCCCCGGGCACGGTGTCCTGGAACGACGCCTTCAACAACAAGGCGTTCCTCGCCGGCGAGATCCACCTGACGAACAACGGCATCTCGATCTACGCCGCCGCCCAGCGCGACTCCGCCAAGGATCCGAAGCTGAAGGAGATCGCCGAGGACATGAACCACGCCTTCTACCCGGTGGGACCGGTGGGCAAGCCGACCGAGTTCCAGGTCTGCTTTCCGGTCATGGCGATGGGCTACACGAAATTCCCGAACGCGTGCAAGGCGTTCCTCGCCTACTGGATGGAGGCCGACCAGTACAACAAGTGGCTGCAGGGCTCGGTCGGCTACATGACCCACACGCTCAACGCCTACGACAACAACCCGGTGTGGACCGAGGATCCGAAGCGGGCGGTGTTCCGCGACGCGACGAAGCGCTCGCTCTGGGCGGGCTATCCCGGCACCATCGGCGAGAAGGCGGCGTCCGCGCTGGCGGAGTTCATCGTCGTCGACATGTTCGCGAACGTCTGCACGGGGCGAGAAAACGTCGCGGGCGCGATCAAGCTCGCCGAGCGCCAGGCGCGGCGCGTCTATCGGTAAAGCGCGTTTGCACGGCGCGCGGGGGCAATGCCTGCGCGCCGTGTCCCGTGATCTTGCATGTCAGCAGTGCCGTCCCTGAACGACACGGCAGCGGCAGCGTCGGCCGGCGCTGGCGCTGCGCCCTCGCGCTGGGAGCTCCTCAAGTGGAACCGCAACTGGATCGGGTTCTGGTTCATGGTGCCCGCGGCGGCTTTCCTGCTGCTCTTTCTCGCCTATCCGCTCGGGCTGGGCGTCTGGCTGTCCTTCACGGAAACGAAGATCGGCCGCGCCGGCGTGTTCGTGGGCCTCGAGAACTACATCTGGCTGAGCGACGATCCGGTGTTCTGGCTCTCGGTCTTCAACACGCTCCTCTACACGACGGTGGCGAGCGTCTTCAAGTTCGCGATCGGCCTGTATCTGGCGCTGCTGCTCAACCGGCACCTGCCGTTCAAGGCGATGATCCGCGCGGTCGTGCTGATCCCGTTCATCGTGCCCACGGTGCTCTCCGCGATCGCTTTCTGGTGGATCTACGACCCGCAATTCTCGATCGTGAGCTGGAGCCTGCGCGAGCTCGGCCTGCTCGAGACCAACATCGACTTCCTCGGCGATACCTGGAACGCCCGCTGGTCGGTGATCTTCGCCAACATCTGGCGCGGCGTGCCGTTCGTCGCGATCACGCTGCTCGCCGGCCTGCAGACGGTCTCGCCTTCGCTCTACGAAGCAGCCACGATCGACGGCGCGAGCCGCTGGCAGATGTTCCGCTTCGTGACCTACCCCCTGCTCACGCCCATCATCGCGGTCGTGATGACCTTCTCGGTGCTCTTCACCTTCACCGATTTCCAGCTGATCTGGGTGCTGACGCGCGGCGGCCCGGTCAACGCGACCCATCTGATGGCGACGCTCTCCTATCAGCGCGCGATCCTCGGCGGCTATCTCGGGGAAGGATCCGCGATCGCGACGGCGATGATCCCGTTCCTGCTCGCGGCGATCCTGATCTCCTGGTTCGGCCTGCAGCGCCGCAAGTGGCAGCATGGGGAAGCCAATGACTGAGCACGCCAGGCCGGCGCCCCCTACTGCAGTCGACGAATCGAAGGAGGGCATGGGGTACCTCGAGACCCTGCCCCGCAGGCTCGTCACGACGTACATGCCGCTCGCGATCATCGTGGTCGTGCTCCTCTTTCCCTTCTACTGGATGGCGCTCACGTCGGTGAAGCCCGACGTGCAGCTCCTCGACATGGACACGGTGAATCCGTTCTGGACGCCGACGCCGACGCTCAAGCACTACTACGCGCTTCTCTTCGAGACCGAGTACCCGCGCTGGCTCTGGAACACGATGTACATCGCGATCGGCGCGACGATCCTCTCGCTCGTCTCGAGCGTCTTCGCGGCGTACGCGATCGTGCGCCTGCGCTACCGCGGCGCGCAGTGGGTCGGCGGGGCGATCTTCCTCGCCTACCTCGTTCCGCCTTCGATCCTGTTCATTCCGCTCTCGACCGTCATCTTCAACTACGGTTTGTTCGACACGACGTTGGCGCTGATCCTCGTCTACCCGACGATCCTGATCCCGTTCTCGACCTGGCTGCTCATGGGCTATTTCAAGACCATCCCGTTCGAGCTCGAGGAGTGCGCCCTCATCGACGGGGCGAGCCGCTGGCAGATCCTCACGAAGATCGTGCTCCCGCTCGCCGTCCCGGGGCTCATCTCGGCGTTCATCTTCTGCTTCACGCTCTGCTGGAACGAGTTCATCTACGCGCTCACGTTCATCTCGAGCTCGCAGTCCAAGACCGTGCCGGTCGCCATCGTGACGGCGTTCACCGACGGCGACGTCTATCGCTGGGGGTCGATCATGGCGGGCGCGCTCTTCGGCTCGCTGCCGCTGGTGATCCTCTACGCGTTCTTCGTCGAGCACTACGTCTCGGCGATGACCGGGGCAGTCAAGGAATAGCGCCGGCCGCGCCTGCGGCTAAAATGGGGTCGTGCCGCCCGGACGCAGCGCGTCCTGGCTCGAATCGCAACCCCTTCGCACACGGACCGCCCATGCCCGCAACCACCCCCCCGCGCGCGCCGCTGGAAGGCATCACCGTCGTCGCGCTCGAGCAGGTGATCGCCGCCCCGTTCGCCACCCGGCAGCTCGCCGAGCTCGGCGCGCGGGTGATCAAGATCGAGCGGCCGGACGGCGGCGATTCGGCGCGCGGGTACGACCGGACCGTAAAGGGGCTCTCCAGCCATTTCGTGTGGACCAATCGCGGCAAGGAAAGTGTCACGCTCAACGTCAAGCGTCCCGCGGCGATGGCCGTGCTGCACAAGCTCCTCGCACGGGCCGACGTGTTCATCCAGAATCTCGCGCCCGGCGCCGCCGATCGGCTCGGCCTCGGGGCCAAGGCGCTGCGCGCGGCCTACCCGCGCCTCATCGTGTGCGGGATCTCCGGTTACGGAACTTCCGGCCCGTACCGCGAAAAGAAAGCCTACGATCTGCTCGTCCAGTGCGAAGCTGGTCTGCTCTCGATCACCGGCACGCCCGAGACGCCGAGCAAGGCGGGTATCCCGGTCGCAGACATCTCGGGGGGCATGTACGCCTTCTCGGGCATTCTCGCCGCGCTCTATCAGCGCGAGCGCACCGGGGAAGGCGGCGCCTTCGAAGTGAGCCTGTTCGACGGCATCGGGGAATGGATGGGCTACGCGATGCACTTCGCCCAGTCCGGCACCGCGCCGGGGCGCACGGGCGCGAAACACGCCGCGATCGCGCCCTACGGCCCGTTCCCGACCGGCGATGGCAAGACCGTCTTCCTGAGCATCCAGAACGAGCGGGATTGGCAGCGCTTCTGCGCCGAAGTTCTGGAGCGGCCTGCCATAGCAGGCGATCCGCGCTTCGCGAACGGCCCGGCGCGCGTCGCGCACCGTACCGAGCTCGAGGCGCTCATCGGCGAGGTGTTCGGGCGATTCACCCGCGAGGCAGCGGTCGAGCGACTGGACCGCGCGGACATCGCAAATGCGAGCATGAACACGATGGCCGACTTCATCGCGCACCCCCAGAACACCGCGCGGGAGCGCTGGCACCAGGTGGATTCGCCCGCGGGGAAGATCGATGCACTGGCGCCGCCGCTCGAGTTTGCGGATTTCGCACCCGCGATGGGTCCGATTCCCGGGCTCGGCGAGCATACCGATGCGGTGTTGCGCGAGCTCGGCTATTCACCGAGCGAGATCGGCGAGCTGCGCGCGTCCGGCGCGATCTGACCGGGTCTTCCGTTTACGATCAGCCGCCCAGGAAGAGGCGGCCGACCTCGGGATCCTCGAGGAGCTTCCGCCCCTTGGCGGCGATCGCCGTCTCGCCCGACACCAGCACGTAGCCGATGTCGGCGAACTCGAGCCCGCGTTTGGCGTTCTGCTCCACCATGATGATCGTCTTGCCCTCTTTCTTCTGCAGGTCGCCCAGGATGTCGAACACCATGTCGATGAAGCGCGGCTCGAGCCCGATGGAGGGCTCGTCGACGAGCAGCACGTCCGGCTCCATCACCAGCGCGCGCGAGATCTCGAGCAGCCGCCGCTCGCCGCCGGACAGCACTTTCGCCGCGTGCCTGCGCCGCTCCGCGAGGCGCGGGTACTTCTCGAAGACCTTCTCGGCCTTCTCCTTCGCGTGCGCCGGACTCTCGAGCAGGAAGCCACCCATCCACAGGTTCTCTTCCACGGTCATGTCCGGGAACACGGACTTGTCCTGAAGGATGTAGGCAATGCCCGCCTCTTTGAGCTTCAGGTTCGCCGAGAGCCGGGTGATGTCGCGCTGCTCCGCGCCGCGGCCCACCAGGATCCGCCCCGCGAAGATGTTCGTGAAGCCGTAGATCGAGTGCAACACGGTCGACTTGCCGGCGCCGTTCGGCCCGATCAGGCAGAGCGACTGCCCGCGCGGGACCTGCAGATTGAAATCGTGCAGGATCTCCATCTTGCCGTAACCGGCGCTCAGGCCCTCGATCGTCACGTACGGGTCGTGGTCAGCGAGCTCGGCGACCAGGTCGCGCGTGACGCCGCTGCCCAGCTTCGCGGCCTGGCGGTTGACTTCGTCGACGGACATGACCGCGTCGACGTCGCCGGCGTGATAGCCGCCGGCGCGCTTGCGGTCGCTCTCGGACGGAGTCTCGACCATCAGTGCGCCCCGAGGTAGGCGTCGATGACGCGCCGGTCGCTCTGGATCCGGTCGGGCGTGCCCTCGGCGAGCAGCGTGCCGTGCGCGAGGCAGTAGATGCGCTCGGCCAGGTTCATGATCACGCGCATGTTGTGCTCGATGACGAACATCGTAATGCCGAACTCCGAGTTGGCGCGCCGCAGCCGGTCGATGAGCCCGTTGATCAGCGTCGGATTGATCCCGGCGGTCGGCTCGTCGAGCAGGAGCACCTTCGGCTCGTTCATCAGCGCCATCGCGAACTCGAGCAGCTTCTGCTGGCCGAAGGAAAGCGAGCCCGCGAGCAGGTGGCGCTTGGCGTACAGCCCGACGAACTCGAGCAGGTGCTCGGCCTTGTCCATGGTCTTTGCATCGTAGCGGCCGAACATGTCCCGCCAGGTCGCGCTGCGATGCGGGACCGAGATCAGCATGTTCTGCACGCAGTCCATCTTTCCGTAGATGCGCGTCTGCTGGAACGTTCGCACCAGGCCGAGGCGGGCGATCTTCTGCACGTTCAGCTGCGAAATCTCCCGCCCCTCGAACTTGATCGAGCCGGCATCGATCGGGTGGTAGCCGACGATCGAGTTGAAGAGCGTCGTCTTTCCGGAGCCGTTCGGTCCGATCAGGCCGGTGATGCGGCCCGCGACGACGTCGATGGAAACGTCGCGGTTGGCGACCACGCCCCCGAACGCCTTGCTTACCCCCCGGACCTCGATGAGCGCGGCGCTCACGGCGTCTCCTCCCGCGCCGAGATCGTCGCACGCCGGTCGACGACGATCCCGAAGCGCTCGGGCCACTTTTCCCGGATCCAGCCCATGATGCCCTGCTGGAAGAAGATCACGTTGACGATGATGAGCGCGCCGAGCGTGATCCATTGCCACCCCAGGAGGTAGGTCCAGGTCACCTCCTTGATGACGTGAAAGAGGGTCGCGCCGATCACCGGACCCCAGAGCGTGCCCTTGCCCCCGAGCAGCACCATCAGCACCATGAAGATGCCGAACGTGACGGTCGGAAAGGCGACCTCGAGCGGCTCGATGAACCCGATCATGTTGCCGAACACGGCGCCGACGATGCCGAGAAAGAAGGCGGAGATCGCCCAGGCAACCGTCTTGTAGCGCGCGGTGTGAATGCCCATCGCCTCGGCCTTCTCCTCGTCGTCGCGGATCGCGTTGACCGCAATGCCAAAGCGCGTCGAATACAGCCATTTCAGGAACGCGAAGGTCGCGATCGCGGCGAGGAAGCACAGGACGTAGTAGAGCAGCGCGCGGTCGTCCGGATCGCCGGGATAGATCGGCAACGAGATCCCGCCGCCGCCGCCGACATAGTTCCAGGTGCCCATCAGCTCGCCCGCGGCGAGCGCCACGCCGAGCGTGCCGATCGCGAAATACGGCCCGCGCAGGCCGAAGACGATGCGACCGAACACGAGCGCGAGCAGCACCGACCCGATCGCCGCCGCGACCGTGCCGAGCGCGAGCCCGAGCATGTACTGTCCCATGGTGTAGTCGACCTTGATTTCTCCCGACGACGCGGTGTACTCGGCGACGTCGTAGTAGAGGCCGATCTGGGTCAGCGCGCAGATGTACATGCCGGCGCCGAAGAAGAGGATGTTGCCGAGCGAGTTGTAGCCCATCTGCCCGCCGAGAACGTCCCAGGTGAGCGCGAAGAGGATCATGATCCACAGCACCGCGAGCTGAAACGTGTAGGCGGGAAACGCGACCGGCGCGACGATCCCCGCGACGAGGATTGCCGAGTACAGCGCGAGCGTCGCGGGCTTCGTCTTCATCTGACGGCCTGCCGGTGGCGCGCCTGCTCGATCTGGCGCCAGATGAGCACCAGCACGAGGAGGCCGACGACCGTCGCCTGCTGGAACTCGGCGCCGAGGACAAACCCCGCGTATTGCTCGGCGAGTCCCAGTCCGAAGCCGGAAAGAATCACTCCGGGCAGATTGCCGAATCCGGCCGCCGTCACGATCACGAACGAGCGGATCGAGTACGTGATGCCGAAGAACGGCTGGATGACCCAGATCATCGCGATCAGCACGCCGGACGCCCCGCAGATCGCCGCGTTGAGCGCGAAGGTGAATGCATAGACGCGATCGGTATCGATGCCCATCAGCCGCGCCGCGCGCGCGTCCTGCGCGGTGGCGCGGATGGCCTGCCCCATGCGACTTCGTTTCATGAATACGATCACGATCGCGGCAAGTACCGCAGCGAGGCCGAAAGACGCCAGCTTGATCTCGGCGATCGTGACGAGACCGCCGAACAGCGTGCGGATCTCGAGGCCCGAATCGGCAGTGCGAACTTCGGGTCCGAATATCAGATTGAGGCCCTGTGCCAGCACGATCGCCAGGCCGAACGTCGCGAGCAGCGACGTGAAGAGGTCCCGCTCGATCACGTAGCGGATGATGAGCTTGTAGACGACCCAGCCGAAGACGAACATTGCGACGATGGCGATGGGCAGCGCGAGGATCGGATGGATGCCGGCCTTGGCGAGCGTCACCGCGATGTAGCCGCCCATCATCACGAAGTCGCCTTGCGCCAGGTTTTTGACGTTCATGACGCCCCATACCAGCGCGAGGCCGTAGGCCGCGAGGGCGAAGGTGGCGCCGATGAACAGGCCATCCAGGAGCAGCTGGATGTTCAGTACCGGCGCCTGAATGAGGAGCGAGATGTTCTGGAACATGCAAAGCACCCCGCAAAAGCGCGCCGACGCCCGCCCCGAAACGGAGCGGGCGTCAGTGCAGCAGATGCAGCGCTAGAAAAGGTGAGCTGAGGTCACTCGCCGGCGTTGCGCGGCCAGACGAGCTTCGACGAGGCCCACTTCGTGGGGGCGACGACCTTGTACTCGCCGTTCTGGATCTGCCTCAGCACCATCGGCTTGGCGACGTTGTTGCCTTCGGCGGCGAACTTGATGTTCCCGTAGAAGGTCTCCATTTGCGTCGCGGCGATGGCGTCGCGCAGTTTCTCGGTGTCGAAGGAGTTGGCGCGCTCGAACGCGTCCTTCCACACGAGCACTGCGGCCGACGCCTGCGCGGTCTGGTAGGGCACCGTCTTGTAGCTCGGGAAGGCAGCCTTGAACGCCTTGTCGTAGTCCGCCGCGGAGCCGAAGTACTTGTCCTTGTAGCTCAGCGTCTCGGACCACTGGGTCGGGCAGAGGAAGCCCTCGGTCGCCTTGCCGAACTGCTGGATGACCTTGCCCGACTCGCAATGGGTGAGGGCAATCATCGGCACGTCCACCTTCATCTCCATGATCTGGCGCGCCGCGGTGGTGGCGCCTTTCTCGTGGCCGGAGATGACGAGCAGATCGGGCTTGAGGGCCTTCACCTTGGTGAGCGTTGCCGAGATGTCGCTCAGATCCCGCGGCATCTTGTCGTCGAGGACGATCTGCATGTTGTACTTCTTGGTGTCGTCGACCACTCCGGCGCGCACGTCGAGCGAGAAGGGATCGTTCTCGAATACCATCGCGACCCGCACGTCCGAGGGCTTCTTGCCTTGCTTCTCGGCCATCTCGGCGGCCAGCGCGACCGAGCTCGCGAGATACTGCTCGGACGTCGAGAGCACCGCGAAGATGTACCGGTAGCCCTGGGTGAAGAGCGAGCGCGCGGCCCCCTCGGCCTCGACCATCGGGATCTTGTACTTCTCGGTCACCGGCGCGATCGCCTTCGTGAGGCCCGAGCTGTATGGCCCGAGAATGTACTTCACGCCGTCCTGCTGGATCAGGCGCTCGGCGAGCTGCGCGCCCCGAGCGGGCGTGGACTCGTCGTCGTAATAGACGACTTTGAGCTTGTACGCTTTTCCGCCGATCTTGACGCCGCCCATCTTGTTGATCGTGTCGACGGCGAAGTCGTAGCCGTTCTGCGCGTTGACCCCGTTCGACGAGTACTTGCCGGTGAGCGAGATCGCCGAGCCGAGAATGATGGTGTCGCCTTCGACCTTTGCGCCCGCCGGCCCGGCGAACGCGATCGCTACTGCGGCGGCGCACACAGCCTGTAAGAGCTGCCTCCTGGGTAGACTCCTCATATGCTCCTCCTATCGGGAAGTGACCGGCAATTAATGCCGTCTGGTCTCTATGTAATCGGCATACTCGCGCCGATTCGCCGCCCATGACATATCAGCGATCAGCGGCCGCGCCGACCTAAGCACCTGAAACCATAGCCGAAAAGCGGGATAGCCGCAACCGCAGTGGCGTGCACTGCGCGATGAGAAATGTTGCGGCGCGGAAGCACTTTTGAATCCTCGGTCGCGCCAGCGATGGCGCATCAAACCCCGCGCCCAAATCACCTTGCTACCGCCAGGGCACGCAGCTCGGCAGTCAATGCATCCGTGATCGCCACGCCGTCTCGCGCTGCAGCATCTGCGAGCCGGTGGCGGCGAGCCCCCGGCAACCGAACGCCTTCGTCCGCAAGCATTGCGCCGACGAGCGTCTCGATGCGCTCGCGGTAGACCGGTCCACCGGCAAGCCCGCCCGGGTCGATCGCCAGGAATGCCTGACCGATCCGCGGGCGGTTGCCTGCGTCGACGAAGAAGGAATCGGCCTCGAATCCGAAAGCCGCACCGGTCAACGCGCAGCAGAGCAGCTCGACCACAAGCGCGAGCATCGCACCCTTCACGCCGCCGGCCGGCAACATGCTGCCTTCCAATGCTGCGGCGGGATCGGTCGTCGGCCGCCCGTCGCGATCGAGCGCCCAGCCGGAGGGAATCGATCGGCCTTCGTTCGCGGCGACCATGATCTTTCCGCGCGCCACTGCGGATAGCGAAAGATCGATGATCAGCGGATCCGTTCCTGCGCGCGGAAACGCGGCCGCGATCGGATTCGTGCCGAAGAGCGGCGTCTTGCCGGCCCAGGCGGGCATCGCTGCGGGTGAATTGGTCAGCATCAGCCCGACCAGGTTCGCCCGGGCGATCGGCGCAAGATGAATCGCGCTGGCGCCCGAATGATGACTGTTCGCCACGCCTACGAACGCGACTCCGAATTCGCGCGCGCGCCGGATCGCCTCCTCGACCGCCAGCGCGCAGGCCGGATAGGCGAGCCCGCAACCCGCGTCGACGAGCGCGGCGCCGCCGCGAGTCGCGATGACGCGCGGTACCGCGTTTCCATCGGCGCGGCCGTTACGCAGGTGGGCCGCATATTGCGGCACGCGCGAGACGCCGTGCCCGGCAAGCCCCTGGGCATCCGCGGCGACGAGCGCGGCCGCCGTGCACGCGGCCGTGGCCGGCGTCGCGCCCGCGCGCTCCAGCGCCGCGCACGCGAGTGCCTCGAGTTCAGCGATTGGAATCTTTGCCATGAACGGAGCTACCGGTTTTCAGCTCAGCGGGAAGGAGGGTAACGGGAGGAAACCGGCCGGTTCCCTCCTGATCGTGACCTACCGGCTTTGTTTTTTCCTCTCGTTACTCTCCGTCCCGCGCTACGCTCCCCCATCTCCACTTCGCACGCTTGGCTCCTCATTTTTCCCGGCGGAGGCGAGCACCTCCGCAATCTTTCCCGCAATCATCATCGAGACTCTCCGATTCGACTCCACAGTCAAGCCGGCGACGTGCGGAGTGAGCATTGCGTTCGGCGCGCCTGCGAGCGGTGAACGCGCCGGAAGCGGTTCCTGCGCGAACACGTCGATCGCCGCGCCGCCGAGCCGGCCGAAGCGGAGCAGCTCGGCGAGGGCCGCCTCGTCCACGATCCCGCCGCGCGCGGTGTTGATCAGGATCGCGCCGCGCTTCATCCGGCCGAGCCGCCCGCGGTCGAACAGGTTGCGGGTCTCCTCCACGAGCGGCAGATGCAGCGAAACGATATCGCTCTCCGCGATCAGGTCGTCGAGACCGAGCCGCAGCGTGCCCAGCGCACGCCATACCGGGTCGTCGAGCGAGAGCAGCGGATCGTAGGCGGCGAGGCGCATCCCGAAAGCGCGCGCCTTGATTGCGGTGCGCTGCCCGACGGAACCGAAGCCGACCAGGCCGAGCAGCTTTCCGCCGAGCTCGCGGCCCTCCGAGTACTTCGCGCGCGGCCACTGGCCGTTGGCGACCTCCTCGTCCGCGGCGAACGCCTGACGCAGCAGCACTCCCGCCGCGAGCAGCACGTACTCCGCGACGCTGTCCGCGTTGGCACCCGTCGCCGGGATGACGTCGATGCCGCGCGCAGCGCACGCCGCCGTATCGATGTTGTCGAGACCGACCCCCAGGCGGCCGACCACGCGGAGCGCGGGCGCGGCGGCGAGCACCGCCGCGTCGACCTGCGTGCGATTCCGGACGATCAGCGCGCGCGCATTGCGTAGGAGCGCGAGCAGACCGGGGCGGTCGTCGACCAGCCGCGGATCGCTCAGGACCTGGAAGCGGGCGGTAAGCGTCGCCACCGCCGCCTCGTCCATGAACTCGCTGATGACGATCTCGGGCATTCTCGCACCGCGTCCTTGAGGCCATCTCGATTACTGCCCGAGTAGCCCCTTCTTGAGATCGTCCTGCACCGGGTTGTCGCCCAGCCAGACGCGCAGGAGCGCCTGATAGAGCGCCTCGCCCGCGATCGCCTTGCCCTTCGCCTGTCCGTTCACCGTAACGACCGTCCCGGTTCCGGGCACGAAATCGAGCGTCACGACGTCGCCTTCCTTGATCGGGCCCAGCTGGGTCATGACCACGTCGAGCTCGCCGAGCTGCGGCTTCAGCTTCTCCCGCTCGGCAGGCGAGTTGTTTGCATCGACCCCGTCGTGCAGCGCGTCCAGGATCTGCTTCGCCGAAAGGTCCCGCAGCAAGTGCATCGACACGCGCTTCGGGCCCGCGAGGGCGAGCACTGCGGCCTCCGTCTGGCTCTTCTTCTCGAGATAGAGACCCGCCGCATAAACCTTGACGAAGAACCGGGTGCGCAGTCCGGTGCCGTTCAGCACGAGCTCGGGGCCCCCCGCACCGACACGGGTCCGGTCGGGGAGCTTGACTCCCGCGACTTCGGCGCCGTGCGCGACGCCGATCCATGCGGCTGCGACCAGAAAGAGTAGCGCTCTCATGAATCGTCTCCTCGCTTCTTCCGTGTCAATCCCTCAAGAGCGTCTCGCCGGGCCGCACGCGCGTGAACTCGACCGGCGCGCTCGCCACCCGGAAACGTCCGCCCTCCAGCGAGAGGCGAGTATATGCCGACTGCTCAGGCGGTCGGCGCCCGGGATGATCCTCGCGGAAGTGGGCGCCGCACGAGTTCTCGCGCGCCGCGGCAGCTTCGGTGATCGCGCGGCTCACGAGCACCAGGCTCTTCAGGTTCAGCCAATCGTGCCACGTGAGATTGAAGCGGAGGTCGGACCCGTCGACGCCCGTGCGATCGAGCCGCTCTTCGAGCTCGGCGAGACGCTCGCGCGCCCGCGCAAGTCCGGCCGCATCGCGCAGGATGCCGACATCCGTCCACATTAAGTCCCAGAGGGTCTCGCGAATATCCTCTAGATCCCCTTGCGGCCGGCTGAAGGGATACCGACAAGCGGCCATTGCGGCCTCGAGCGCGCCACGGTCCGGCTCGCGCGCGTGCGCCGTGACCTTGACCCATTCGGCCATCGTCTCCCCCGCGACTCCGCCGAATACCGTGGAGTTCGCGACGCCGTTTCCGCCCAGCCGGTTCGCGCCGTGCACGCCGCCCGAATCCTCTCCGGCGACGAAGAGCCCCGGCAGCGCCGTCGTGCAGTCGGCGGAGAACTCCACGCCCCCCATCAGGTAGTGCGCGGTGGGAACCACCTCGACCAGACCGCCGGCAAGATCGAACCCGCAGTCGCGGCAACGCTCCACCATGCCGCGGAACGAGCGGCGGACGTGCTCGGGACCCAGATGCGCCATGCTGATGTAGACGCCGCCGTTCGGCGTGGTGTTTCCGGCGCGCATCTCGTGGAAGATCGACCGCGAGACGATGTCGCGCGTCGCACGCTCCAGAAGCGGGTCGTAGCGCTGCATGAAACGCTCCCGCGCGCCATTGAGAAGATAGCCGCCCGCGCCGCGCAAGCCCTCCTCGAGCACCGTGCCGGTCATCCGCGTGTCCGGCCCGGCGAGCAGGCCCGTCGGATGGAACTGCACCATCTCCATGTCGCGCAGCGTCAGGCCTGCCGCGAGCGCCATCGCGAGGCCGTCGCAGCTCTTGTCTCCGGACGGCGTGTGATATCGGTACATCGTCGGGCCGCCACCCGTCGCGAGCAGGATCGCCTTTGCCTGCACGAAAACGAAACCGCCGTCGCGCATGTCGATCATCAGCACCCCGGCGATCCCCGGCCCGTCCCGTGCCGGGACCAGCGCGACGGCGCGATGCTCCTCGAGACGGTTGATGCGCCGCGCCCAGACCTGCTCGGCCAGCCGGTTGATGATCTCGATGCCGGTGAGGTCGCCCTTGTGCACCGTCCGGTCGAACGTCTGGCCGGCGAACGCCTTCTGGTGGACGGTGCCGTCGGGGCTGCGGTCGAAGAAGCACCCGAGCTCGTTCTCGAGCTCGCGCACCCGCTCGATCGCGAGCGTGACGAGCCTCCAGGCGAGCTCCTGGTTCGGGAGCCACGCGCCGCCCTCGATGGTGTCCATGAAGTGACGCTCGACCGAGTCGCCGGGGGCGATCGCGACGTTGTAGCCGCCCTGGACCATGCGCGTGCAGCCGCACTTGCCGAGCAGGCCTTTCACGGCCACGGTGATGTCGAGCGCGGGCGCGCGCTGGTGAGCGTGGAGCGCGGCAAAAAGACCGGCGCCGCCCGAGCCGAGGATCAGGATGTCAGTCGCGACGCTGCGCACGTTCGGGCTGCACGCCGAGACTCGCGAGCACGTCGGCCCGGGCGCGGCGGGCCGCCGTGCCGACCTCGGAGTAGAGGCTGGCCCCGTGCGCGTCCATCGCAACCAGCAACGGCCCGAATCCGCGCACGCGGAAACGCCACAGCGATTCGGGGTTCAGATCGTCGAGGTCGACGTCCTCGATCGCCTCGACCCACGTGGTCTCGAGCGCGGCGGTGCCGCCGATGATCGCGAGGTACGCGCCGCCCAGATCGACGAATGCGGCACTCGATGCCTCGCCGAGACCGCCCTTGCCGATCACCAGGCGCACGCCGTATTCGCTCATGAGCGGGCGCGTGAAACGCTCCATGCGGATCGAAGTCGTCGTGCCGACGCACAGCGGCGCGTAGCCGACCGGGTGCGCGGGCGACGGCGGCACTTTCTGCACATTGGGCGCGGTGTGGATCACCGCATGCCCGCGCAGATCGAATCGCGTCGTGCGGCCGCGGTCGAACATGTGAATCTGCGTCGCGTCGCGAATCCCGAACAGCGCACCGTCGAGCGTCACGGTGTCGTTCACGCGCAATGCGCGCGCTTGCGCCTCGTTGATCGGCGTGGCGAGCTGGTGGTGGGCCATCGCGCGTTCCCCGTACTCCCTCATTCAGAAACCGTACGCCACGCCCGATGGCGTGAAAGTCGCGCGCGCCCGCCGCGCCGAATGGCACTGCATGTTCACGGCAACCGGGTTCATGGTGATGTGCGTCGCGGCGAGCTCGATGTGCACGGCGAACGCGGTCGAGTCGCCGCCGAGTCCCTGCGGGCCCACCCCGAGGCGGTTCACCGCGGCGGAGAGCGCCGTCTCCAGCTTCGCTCCCTCCGGGTCGTCGCAATGCGTCCCGAGCGGCCGAGTGGCGGCGCGCTTCGCGAGATGCACGCAGAGGTCCGCCGTGCCGCCGACGCCGACGCCGACGATGGTCGGCGGGCAAGTCTTCCCGCCGGCCTCGAGCACGCAGTCCACGACGAAGGTCCGGATCGCGTCCACGCCCTCGGCGGGAATCGCCATGCGCAGCCAGGAGTTGTTCTCCGATCCCGATCCTTTGGGGATCATCTCGATCTCGAGCTGCTCCGGCGAACTCGAGAAATCGATGTGAATGACCGGAACCTCACGGCCGGTCGACGTGTGCGCGTTGGTGCGCGAGATGGGATGCACGATCGAGGAGCGGAGCGGGTGCTCGCGCGTCGCGCGCTCGCACCCGCGGCGAATCGCCTCCTTGAGCCCCGTACCGTCGACCGTGACGTCGCGGCCGATCACGACGTTGTAGATCGGGATGCCCGTGTCCTGGCACAGCAGGTTCCGGGTTTCCTCGGCCACCGCGATGTTGCGCACCATCGTGCCGAGCACGCTCTTCGCCGTCGCGTGGGTCTCGCCCGTCTGCAGGGTCGCGAATCCCCGCTTGATGTCGTCCGGCAGGAGCTTGAGTGCCCGGATGTAGAGCTCCTTCGAAGCTTCTTCGACAGCCTTCAGGTCGACGTTCACGCCATGTCCCCCATTCCCGGCATCGTACGCCCATTGCAGTGCCGGCTCACGCGACGGTCAGATCAGCGCGAGTGCGAAAGCGAGGCCGAACGCGAGCGCGATCCCCGCGGCCAGCGCGGCAAGGCTCTTCTGCCAGTCGCGCCAGGCCAGGAACTCGAGGGCGAGCAGCCGCGCGCCACCGGTGAGATGCGCGGCCAGCAGGATCACCAGCGCCACCTCCGCCGCCTTGACGAGCGGCGCGTCGGTCCAGCGCAGTGCGCCGTCGAGGCCGACCTCGCCGCGCAGCGCCTGCCCCAGCACCAGGAAATGGGCCGGCAGGAACAGCGCGAGCGCGAGCCCGGATATGCGATGGACCAGAAAGGCCCAGTAGGCCGGGTGACTGCGCGCGCGCCAGTCGCGGCTCATGCGTAGACCGCCCACGCCGCGCGCCATCCCAACGCGAGCAGCACGACCGCGACCGCGGTGACGAGCACGTCGAGGAATGCCCCACCCCAACCGGCCCATTCGCGCGCGATCGTCCGCAAGCCGATGGGCACGTGCACCGCGACGGCGAGCACGAACACCCCGTAGAAAGCAAGCCAGCCGACGCTGCCCTGCGTGCGCGCGAGGATTTCCGCCGCACTGAGGCCGCCGCGCACCGCATACGTCAGCGTCACGAGATGGACCAGCACCGCAACGGCGAGCACCGCTGCGCTCGCCCGCTGCGCCACCCAGAGAAGAATCTCGAACCTCACCGCGCCGTGCAAAGTCGCGCCCTCCACTTCGCTCCAAGGAAAAGGCTGTAGGTCACGAACAGGGGGAAACCGCCTGGTTTCCCCCCGTTACCCCCTTTCCCGCTGGGAGTAAACACTCCCGAAAGTTGCGTCGTCCTTCGAGTTGGCCACGGCGAGAGCTTTAAGTGGGATCTCCCCTCCTTTGCAAGGAGAGGTGTCTGCGAAGCAGCCGGGGGGTTCTCCTCACTCCTCACTCGCAGGCCGCTAAGTCTCGCCCTTGAGGGCTGCGAGGGCGGTGGCGCGCTTGAGGCCGGCGATCGAGGCGGTCGGCGCGAGCTTTTTCGGGCAGCGCTCCGTGCAGCCCATCTGCGTGTGGCACGCATGGCATCCGGCGTCGCCCGCCACGGCCGCGAGGCGGGCATTGCGCGCGCCATCCCGAACGTCATTCACGAGCGTCCACGCGCGATTGAGGGCTGCCGGTCCGAGGTACTCGGGATTCCAGCGCACGACATCGCAGGACGCGTAGCACACGCCGCAGCCGATGCACTCGATCGCGGCGTCGGCAGCGCGGCGCTCGGGCGCGTGGGGCGGCGCGACGGGGAAGTCGTCCCGGCGCGTCGCGGTTGGCGTGAAGCTGCCCTTGGCACGCGCCCACTTGTCGAAGAACTCGCGCATGTCGGTGACCAGGTCCCGGATCACCGGCAGATTCGCGAGCGGCGCGATCTCCAGCGTGCCGTCGACGGCCGCTTTCGCGACGTGCGTCCGGCACGTCCAGCGCGCCACGCCATTGACGGTCATCGCGCACGACCCGCACATCCCGACCCGGCAGGCGAAGCGGTACGCAAGTCCCGGCTCGAGCCGGCGCTGGATGTAGGTGACCACGTCCAGCACGGTCTGGCTCGCGCGCCGCGGCACCTCGTAGCGCGTGAAGGCTCCGGTCGCGTCGCCCCGCCATACCCGGACCTGTAGATTCGAGATGTTCACGCGGCTCAAACGATGGCCGGGAAGGTTACGAACAGGAGGGAACCGGCTGGTTCCCTCCCGTTACCCTCCTTCCCGCTGGCTCGCCCACTCCCTTACTCCTTGCTACTTTCGTGCTTCAAGCGCTCTCGTAGAGGCGGGTCAGCACGAACTCGCGATGGCCGAGCGCCTCGGCGGCGGTGAGCCGGCCGTTCGCGGTGCGCAGGAGGCAGTCGAGCAGCGCGTCGCCGGCCTGGTCGGGCGTCATCTCGCGGCGGAGCAGCCCGGAGACGTCCACGTCGATGTGCTCGGACATCGTCCGCACCGTGCGCGGGTTCGCGCAAAGCTTGATCACGGGCAGGATCGGATTCCCGATTACGTTACCCTGACCGGTCGGGAAGAAATGCACCGCGAAGCCGGAGGCCGCACACAGCGTGACCATCTCGGCCGCCGCGGACGACGAGTCCATGAACCAGAGACCCGGGCCGGTCGGCGCCTCGGCCTTGTCTAGCACGCCGTCGACCTTGCACTTGCGCCCGATCTTCTGGATGTTGCCGAGCGCCTTCTCCTCGATGGTCGTAAGTCCGCCGGCGATATTGCCCTTGGTGGGTTGCGACTCGGAGAGGTCGCTCGTCTTGTGGCGGTTCACGACCTCCTGGTAGCGATTGAACATCGCCATGAACTGCTCGCGGACCGCGGGCGTGCGGCAGCGCTCCGCCACCAGGTGCTCGCCGCCGGTGAGCTCGGTCGTCTCGCCGAAGACGAGCGTCGTGCCGTGCGGATAGAGCTTGTCGAACGCATCGCCGACCGTGGGATTCGCGCCGCAGCCCGAGGTCGTGTCCGACTCGCCGCACTTCGTCGAGACCCAGAGATCCTTGATGGGGCACTCCTCGCGGCGCAGCTCCGAAGCCCACTGGACGTACTCGCGGGCGGCGCGCGAGGCGCGCATGATCGTGTCATGGTCGCCGTGCAGCTCGATCCCGAATCCGGTGACGGGCTTGCCGGTCTTCGCGATGCCGTCGACGACGCGCTTCGTCCAGCCCTCCTCGATGCCGATCACCACCACCGCGGCGACGTTCGGGTTCGCGCCCGTGCCGATCAGGGTGCGGAAGTGCAGCTCGAGGTCGGCGCCGAACTGCAAGCGCCCGTACGGGTGCGGCAGCGCCAGCGCGCCCTTGATGTTGTGCGCCACCGCCTCGGCCGCCGCGTTCGACAGGTCGTCGACCGGCAGGACGATGACGTGGTTGCGCGCGCCGACGCGGCGGTTCTCGCGTCGGTAGCCCCAAAAGGTGGTCTTGGAAAGATCGGTGCTCATGCTCGATGTTCCTCGATGTTGGGCTCGATGCCGGCGCGGTGGCGGGCCGCACTCGGCGGTCTACCAGCGCTTGGTCTTGATGTTGTGGACGTGGGCGTGCTCGCCGACCTTGATCGGCGCGACCACGCGGCCGATGTCGACGCCATATTTGATGACGGTGTCGCCGTCCTTGAGTGCGCGGATCGCGAGCTTGTGTCCGATCGGGATGTCCTGCTGGGCCTTGATCTTGAGCGTCTTGTCCTGATCCATGATCCAGCCTTCGAGATCCTGGCCGGTGCGGACGCCTTCCACGACGACGACGCCGACCGAGTCGTGCTCGTCGTGCACAACGAAATGGATCATGCGATTCCTCCTGCGGATCGCGCGCGCGGACATGCGCGCGTTTCTACTGTCGATCGAACGGCTATTTGCACTTGAGGTTTGACCTGAGGTCGGCGATCGGCTTGGTGCAATCCTGCTCGTTGATCGCGCGGTGCTCGAGCATGGGCGGGTATGGCGACGGGCGCCACTCGCCGCTTTCCTGGAGCATGGCGGCGTAGATCGCAGCGCCGGTCGCCGCCGCCATGATGTTCACGGC
The DNA here is from genome assembly GCA_041617635.1 of Burkholderiales bacterium. Lineage (GTDB taxonomy): Bacteria > Pseudomonadota > Gammaproteobacteria > Burkholderiales > SG8-39 > JAABRB01. Next base: position 32,018 of record JBFJOO010000031.1, read on the forward strand.
CGCCGTGCCCAGCGAAACGCTGACGACGAGACCGGTGCCCCCGGCGACGACCGCGCCGGTGGACGCGACCGTGCTGCTCGTGCCCGTCCCCGCCGCGACGGCGCCCGTGCCGCCATAGCTCGCGCCCATCGCGTAGTTCCCGCTGCCGCAACCGCTCACGCTGCCGCAGAGCAAGGCGGCGGCAATAGCACGGCAAGCGAGCCGGGACATGCGGCGGGAAGTGACCGTTCGACCTCTCATGCGCCCGATTCTAGCCCGACGCCGGCGCCGCGCCCAGTGACCGGCGCCCTTGCTAGAATGCAGATTGCGCTCATCGCCTGCTCCGGAGCAGCCATGCAGAAGCCGTTCGAGATCGTCCCGGCCAAGAAGGCCGAGTTCGTAGCGTCCCGGACCGACAAGTACTTCACCAAGTCGCGCGCGGTCGTCGAGCGCTTCGGCGATCGCACCGTCACCTACGGGGTGTTCATGCGCAGGCGGGTCATCTGCGCGATCAGCCCGGCGATCGAGCTGCTGCGCGAGTACTACCCGGCCGACGTCACGCCGCTCAGCATCACGCGCCATTACGAGGAAGGCGCGTTCGTCCCGGACCAGAAGGCCATTTTCACCTACACCGGGTCGTACGCCCATCTGCTCGAGCTGGAAACGATGGTGCTGCAGCGGGTCGGCACCGCCTGCGTGTCGGCGTATAACGCCCACAACATGTCGATGAACCTGCCGAAGGCCGCCTTCATCGACATGCACGCCCGGCACGCGACCGGTGACGACATGAGCCTGCTCGCCGCGTACGGCGCCTCGGTCGGCACACGCATGGCCAAGCTGAACGGGGCGCTCGGGTTCGTCGGCTCCTCGCAGGACCTCACGGCGCCGTACTACGGGCAGAGCGCGGGCCTGGGCACCATGCCTCACAGCCTGATCGGCTATGCCGGATCCACGCTGCGCGCGGCGCAGATGTACGTCGAGACGCACCCTCGCGACAATCTCACGGTCCTGATCGACTACTACGGCAAGGAATACACCGATGCGCTGGAGGTCTGCCGTTGGTGGTTCAAGGAGCATCTCCCGAGCCTGCCCGCTGCGGACCGCACGCTGTCGCTCCGCATCGACACCCACGGCGACCGGTTCGCCGAGGGGTTGACCTACGACGACTCGGTCGACATCCTCGCGAGCTGGCTGCACGTCCTCAACGAATACGAGGCGGTGCGCAACGTGATGGGCGAGGAGGCATTCGACGCCGACACGCTGAACATCGTGAAGGACCGCGTGCGCCGCGTCTTGTTCGGCACCGGCGTGTCCGTCGCCGCGGTGATCAAGCTGCGCCAGACGCTCGACCAAGCGGGCTTCAACGCCGCCAAGATCGTGGCATCGTCCGGCTTCAATCTGTTCAAGTGCAAGATGTTCGGCAACACTCGCGCGCCGGTCGATGTCATCGGCACCGGATCGTTCATCCCCGATCCGTTCGCCGATACGTTCGCGACCGCCGACGTGTTCCTCTTCGACGGCAAGCAGAACGTGAAGGTCGGACGCGAAAAGCTCTTTCAGGGCCTCAAGCCCTGACGGGCGATTCGCGCGCGCGATGAACGGCTAGGCGGCGGCGCGCAGCCGGGCGAACGCCGCGTCCAGATCGGCGATCAGGTCCTCGGACGCTTCCAGACCGGCGTGAATGCGGATCAGCGGACCGGCATGCAGCCATTTGGTGGCGGTCCGGTAGCCCGCGAGATCGACCGGAATCACGAGACTCTCGAAGCCGCCCCACGATGCGCCGATCCCGAACAGCTCGAACCCGTCGAAGAACGCCTCCAGCGCAGGCCGGCCGATCGGCTTGAGCGCCGCGCCGAAGAGCCCGCACGCACCACGAAAGTCACGCTTCCACAGCGCATGACCGGGATCGCCCGGAAGCGCCGGGTGGAGGATGCGCTCCACTTCAGGCTGCCTGGCGAGCCACTCGGCGAGCGCGAGGCCGGTTTCCCAGTGCCGCTTCAGCCGCACGTGCATCGTGCGCAGCCCGCGCTGCGCAAGGTAGATGTCGTCCGGCGCCGCGCACTGACCGAGCGCATACGTCGCCTGCATGAGCGCCGGCCAGGCCTGCTCGGTTGCCGCCGCGGTGCCCAGTATGAGATCCGAATGACCGCCGACGTACTTGGTCGCCGCCTGCACCGACACGTCCACGCCGTGCTCGAACGCCCGGAAGTGCAGCGGAGTGGCCCACGTGTTGTCCATGATGACCGTGGCCTTGTGCCGATGCGCGACCTCCGCGATGGCCGGCACGTCCTGCACCTCGAACGTGAGCGACCCGGGTGACTCGACGAATACGACGCGGGTGCTCGGGCGAATCAAGCCCTCGATGCCCTGGCCGACCAGGGGATCGTAGTAGGACACTTCCACGCCCAGGCGGGTCAACATGCCGTCCGCGAAGCGCCGGGTCGGACCGTAAACGCTGTCGGTCAGCAGGACGTGGTCGCCTGCCTTGACGAACGCGAGAATCGGGACGACGCAGGCCGCGAGGCCGGACGGAAACACGATCGCGCGATGGCCTCCCTCGAGCTCCGCGAGCGCGTTCTCGAGGGCGCGCGTCGTGGCGGTGCCGGTCAGTCCGTAGAACGTCCCGGGAAGGTCCTGCGCGCGCCGCCGGCGTTTCTCCTCCCACTCCCCGAGATTGCGCGCGAGCACCGTCGAGGCGTGCAGCACCGGGGGGTTGACGACGCCCTCGAACCGCTGGGGATCGCGTCCCGCGTGAACGATCTTGGTCTCGTCGTGCATGCGTCCTCTCGCCTCTTCAGTCCAGGGGAGGAATTCTGACAGCAGACTCGAACGCGCGTGCCGGCGGGTCGCGGGAGCCCGGGCCAAGCCGGGCGGGTCCGCCCTTCGTCGCCGGCTGCCGAGGAACCGGCAAGGAGTGTTGCCCCGCCGACGTCAGCGCGCCCGCGCCGGCCGGAAATGCGGCAATTCCCGAGTGGAATCAGCGTGGCTCGTGGGTATGGCCGGCCCTTACCGGAAGCGGTTTCCGTGACCAATTCAACGCCGCCGCAGCGCCCCGCCAGCCTGGGACAGCCGCCAGGCATGAACCGGCGCGGAACTTGCAGCATGCGCGCCGATGGTTCGACGTATGGCACCGCAACCGCGCACTAACGCACATGTTCAAGCTTGACGCCGCCGCCAAGGACGACACCGCGACCCTCGTGTACGCCGAGCAGGTCGCGACGCTCTATCGGCTCGCGCCGTTCACCTTGGGGATGGCGATCGTGTCGGCCACGTTCACCTGGCTGATTCTGGATGTCGTGGGCGGCGCGACTTCGCTGCTGGTATGGATGCTTGCCCACCACGCCGTGGTCATTGGCCGCTTCCTGCTCGTGCGCGCCTACCGGCGGGCAGCCCCCGCGCCGGGGGCAGCGCGGCGCTGGGCAGTGCTCTTCGTCGTCGGCACCGTCGCGATGGGAACCGTATGGGGACTGATCGGCACGGTCTTCCGTCCGCCCGAAGGCCATGCTCTCGCGGCCGTTCCGATCGTGATCATCTTCGCGGTGACGGCAGTCGGCCTTTTCACCCTAGGCGCGCTGTTCTCGGCTTACGCCGGCCTGGTCGTCATGGCGCTCGCCCCCGCGCTTGTCGCGCTCATGATGTCCAGCGAGGCGAGCGACCGCAGCTACGGCATCGTCGCCGGCGTGTTCCTGTTCGTTGCGCTCTCCAACGCGCGGCGCGCGGCGCACAGCTTCGCCGATTCGCTGCGCCTGCGGTTCGACATCGTGCGCACGGCAGAGGAGCGCGAGCAGGCTCGCGAGGCTGCGGAGGCCGCGAGCCGGGCAAAGTCGCAGTTCCTCGCCAACATGAGCCACGAGATCCGCACGCCGATGAACGGCATCATCGGCATGGCGGAGATGCTCTCGGCGACGCGGCTCGACGAGCGCCAGCGCCGCTATCTAAGCGCCGTGCATCGCTCCGCCGGGAGCCTGCTCGAGCTCATCAACGACATCCTCGACCTCTCGAAGGTCGAGGCCGGCCGCGTGGAGCTCCATCCCGAGGATTTCGAGCTGCGCGCGACCCTGGAGGAGATCGTGGAGCTCCCGCGCGAACGCGCACTCGCCAGAGGAATCGCGCTCGAATTGACGTTCGCCCCGGAGCTGCCCGAGGTCCTGCATGGCGACCCCGTGCGCCTGCGCCAGATCCTGACGAACCTCGTGGGCAATGCGATCAAGTTCACCGAGCGTGGCAGCGTGCGCGTCTCGGCGGTTCTGGACGAAGGGGGCGAGACGCCTCTGGTGCGCTTCGCCGTCGCCGACACGGGAATCGGACTCACCCCGGATCAGACGTCGCGCGTCTTCGAGGCATTCACCCAGGCCGACGCCTCCCACGCGCGCAAGTATGGCGGTACCGGACTGGGACTCGCGATCTCCCGTGAGCTCGTGGAGCTGATGGGCGGCGAGATCGGCGTCACGAGTCAGCCCGGGAAGGGGTCGACATTCTGGTTTACCGCGCGCTTCGACCAGGCCGTCGTGCCGGCGAGCGCCGCGACGGCGCCGCGCCCCGGTGCGCTTGCCGCGCTCGCGGGACACGTACTGCTGGTCGAGGACAACGAGCTCAACTGCGAGGTGGCCCGCGGCATGCTCGATGCGCTCGGATTGCAGGTCAGCCTGGCCGAGAACGGCATCGACTCGGTGCGCGCCGTTGCACGCCAGCGATTCGACCTGGTGCTGATGGACTGCCAGATGCCGGACGTCGACGGGTACGAAGCGACGCGCCGCATCCGCGCGCTGGAAACCGCCGCACACGCCCCACGGGTCCCGATCATCGCCCTGACTGCGAGCGCGGTGCAGGGTGACCGCGAGCGTTGCCTCGCGGCCGGCATGGACGGCTACCTCACCAAGCCCTTCCGCACCGCCGATCTGCATGCGACGATCCGGCCCTGGCTGGCGATCCACTCCGACGCGTCCGGTACCGAGGCGCGGGACGCAGAATCGCAAACTTTTCCTGAAATGGACGCTCGGCGCCGTGATTCGGGGCCGGCCGTCGATCCGACCCAGCTCGATCGAGCGGCGCTCGAGCCGCTGCGCGCGATCCAGCGGCCCGGCCACCCCGACATGGTCGCCTCGGTCGTCAATCTTTTCGTGGATCGCTCCGCCGCGCTCTTCGAAACCTTGGTCACGGCCGCGGTCGCGAGCGACGTCCCGGTTGCCCGACGCCTCGCGCACACCCTCAAGTCGAACTGCATGCAAGTTGGCGCGAACGGTCTCGCGGTCCTGTTCAAGCGCGCCGAGATCGCGGCGGACGAAAAGGATCTCGCCTCCGTCACCCGCCTGATTGCTGAAATCGCTCCGGCGCTCGCCACGGTGCGCGAAAAGCTGAGAGCCATGCACACGCCACCGGGACACGAAGTGACCCAAATGAAAATGAAAGTTGCCGCGAATGGACACTGATCGCATGGCCGCTACGGTGCTGCTCGTCGACGACGATGACCTGGATCGCTTCCTGGTCCGGCTGATGCTGGACGCGGCCGGATATCAGGTGCTCGAGGCGCCGTCTGCCGAAGCCGCGCTGGAATTGATGGGGAGCGCCGGCCGTCCCGACGCCCTGGTGGTCGACTACGTGATGCCGGGGATGGACGGCGCCGAGTTCTGCCGCAAGGTGCGCACGCAGGCGGCGCTCCAGCACGTGCCGATCGTCATGCGCACCGGCCTCGAGGATCCGCGCATCGACGCGCTCGCCATGGATGCCGGCGCGAATCGACTGCTCGCCAAGTCGGGCGACCCTGCACCGCTCCTCGACGCGCTCGCGCAGACGCTCAGCGCTTCAAACGCTTAACCTTCTTGTGGCAAGTCGCCTCGCGCAGGCTGTTCGACGCGCCCGAGAAAGGGCGGCCCTCTGGTTTCCGTTGCTCTGGTGGCGCCCGATCAGCGAAGGGCGTTGTCCCCGCTCATGAAGACGAATACTTCGTCGAAAAGCTGGCCGCGAGCGCGAAAGAAGTTGCAGTTGTGTTTTTGCCAGCGCTCGCCATTCGCGGCGGTGTTCACGACGCGAAAGCGACAGGCAAGACGACTGGGTGACTCCACGACATGGTCGAAGTCGCCGTGCCAAATGCCTTCGTAGCGGGCAAACAGGCGCTCAAACATGCTGCGTATTTCCCCGTCCCGGCCACGGTAGGCCGTGTCGTACGTGGCGATCGTGAAGGTGGCGTCGGCCACAAAGAACTTGAGGACTCGATCGATGTCCTTCGCGTCCACTGCTGCGAAATACTGCTCGACTGCCTCGACTAGCCTGGTGCGGTCCACGTGAAAGTCTCGTTCAAACTGCCGTGTAGCCGCCATCGATCAACAGATCCGAACCGGTCATGAAAGAGGACTCGTCGCTCGCCAGGAATACCGCGCCCGCCGCAATTTCCGCGGGCGTGCCGAGACGCCCGAACAGGGTCGCGGCATGCTTATGGGCTTCCGCCTCATTCGGCCACTGGCTGAAGAACCGCTGGTCGGCAGTCGGGCCGGGTGACAACGTGTTGGCGCGAATATTCTGCGCGCTGTGATCGACGGCCAGGGCTTTCACCAGGCTGATCAGCGCGCCCTTCTGCGACGAATACCAGGCCCTGCCGGGTTTTGGGGTCTGCGCCAGTTGCGAGGCGATCAGAATAATGCTGCCACCGCCGCCCTCGATCATGACCGGGATCGCATGTTTGAGTAGCAGAAAGGGGCCCGTGAGGTTGACGTCGAGCGACTCCTGCCACTCCACCACGGGCAATTCGGTCACCGGTAGATAGGACGCGTCACGGATCGCACTGTTGACAACCGTGGTCAAGCCGCCGAATTCCGACTGCGCAGCGGCGATCAGGTCGCGGGAGGTCTGCTCCCGGGCGAGATCGCCAGTGACCGCCAAGGCCCGCCCGCCCCGTGCCTTGACCTGCGCAACGGTCTCATTGGCAGCCTCGTGATCGATATCGCCGCACACCAGCGCCGCGCCCTCATCGGCGTAGGCGAGACAGATGGCACGCCCGATGCCGCCGCCGGCGCCGGTGACGACGGCGATCTTGCCTTGCAGTCTCCGCGACACGGAGAAAGTATACGCAACTCCCGTCAGGCTCTCGGAGGCGCGCTCAGGAGCAGGGCTTGAATCCTGGTGCCGGCTAGAGGAATCGAACCCCTGACCAACTGATTACAAATTGCGCAGTTCCCACCCGAGCGGATGCTTATTTCCCCCCAATCCACC
>JBFJOO010000032.1:0-38560 GCA_041617635.1 Burkholderiales bacterium
CTCACGATCATTCCGCCCGAGGAGGCGGCCAGCCGCATCGCCGCGCTGCCGGTGCGCAAGGTGCCGGGCATCGGGCCGGTGACCGAGGCGCACCTCGCCCGGCTCGGCGTGCAGACGGTGGGCGAGCTCGCCGGGCTCCGGATCGAGCGGCTCGTCGCCGAATTCGGCCCTTCGCGCGCCGAGTTCCTGTACGAGGCGGCGCGCGGCATCGACGACCGGGAGCTCGTGATGCACTGGGAGCCGAAGCAGCGCAGCCGCGAGACCACGTTTCAAAAGGACACGCTGGACGTGCAAACCGTCCGCCGCACCGTGGCCGCGCTCGCGCGCGAGATTGCGCAAGAGCTCCGCGACGACGGCTACCGCGGCCGGCGCGTCGGCATCAAGATCCGCTTCGTCGGCTTCGACACCCACACGCGCGAGACCACGCTGCCCGCGGCCACCGACACTGAAGAGACCCTGCGGCGGGCCGCGTTCGCCTGTCTGCAGCGCCTGCCCCTCGACCGGCCCGTCCGGCTCGTCGGGGTGCGGGTCGGCGAGCTCGAGCGGGTGACCGAAGGCCCGTGAGCGCGGGCGTCACGGGCCCGAGGCGAGACGATGGGCGTGGCGCGTCGTCTCGGGCAGCCGGTAGCGCGTGCAACACGCGAGCGCGAACCGGATCGCCGTGGCGAGGCTTACCCGATGACCGATCGAGACGTAGACCGGCTTCACACCGGCTCGGGTGCGCACGATCGCGCCGATCGTCTCCCCATCGTGGACGAGCGGCACCCACGCGCCGCGCCGCTCCGGCGGCTCCTGGTCGCGCCCGATGAGCCGGGTCTTGCCGACGCCGATGGAGGGGATGTCCGCCGCGAGCCCCGTGTGCGAGGCGAGCCCGCAACGGCGCGGGTGCGCGATGCCGTGCCCATCGCAAAGCAGCAGATCGGGCGCGGTCTTAAGCCGGTCGAGCGCATCGAGCACGGCGGGAATCTCGCGGAACGAAAGCAGGCCCGGAACATACGGAAAAGTCGTCTTGCGGCGCGCGATCGCGTGCTCGACGAGGCCGAGCGCGGGAAAGGACAGCACCGCCACCGCCGCCCGGGTGACCGCGCCACCGCGCTCGAAACCGACGTCGATTCCGCAGACGTGGCGCACCGTGTCGAGCCGGTCCGCGTGCTCCACGCGCGCGCGCAGCTGCTCCTGGAGCGCCATCGCCTCCTTCGGCGTGAGATCCCAGCGGTGGCGCAGCGCGCGCGGCATTCGACCGGCCGACTACGCGTCCGTTGCCGGTCGGCGCGTCAACGCTGCTTGCGACGCACCGAGCGCTTCGCGGCCTTGGGAGGCCGCTTGGTTCGCGGTCCAGGCGGCGGGAACGGCCGGGGCGGGCCGAGGCCGGGCAGCCGCTCCAGTATCAGGACGAGCCGCTCGATCCGGCGAATCAGGTCGAGGATGCTCGGCATCGGAGAGATCTGGGGCGGCGGCGCGCAATCCGCGCACTCGGCCACCTCCCAGCTTCCCATGCTCTTGTAAGCAGCGAACTTCGGGCAGGGCTGGTTCGCGGGCGTGCAGAGCGTCCAGCGTATGACGTCGCCTTCAGGGTCGTTGGGAATGCCGTAGGCGCAGCACTTCAGCTTCGGCTTGACCTCCGGTGCCTTGCAGTCGGCGCAGTTCTCGACCTGCCAGCTGCCGAGGCTCTTCCAAGCCGCGAACTGCGGACAAGGCTGATCGTCCGCCGTGCAGAGCGTGAACCGGACGACGTCGCCTTCGGGATCATTCGGAATTCCGTATGCACAGCACTTCGGCATATGGGCGCTCTCTCGTCTGGAGAAGAACGCCATTCACCATACGCCTTGACTGCTTGGTGTCAACCGGCGGGGGATAGGCCAATCGGACGATGCGCCGTGCGCTCAGCAGAAACGCTCGTGGCGCTCCTTGCAGGTCGCCAGCACTTCGTCCGGATCGCGCTTCCACCAGTTGTGCGCCGAAAGAATCTCGACTTCATGGAAACCGCGATAGCCGGCTCCCTCGAGCCACGCGCGGATGCGCGGGATATCGATCACCCCGTCGCCCATCATGCCGCGGTCGAGCAGCAGGTCGGTGGTCGGCACCAGCCAGTCGCAAATGTGGAAGGCGAGGAGACGCTTCTCGCCGGCGCGCTCGATGCCGCGCGCGAGATCGGGATCCCACCACACGTGATACACGTCGACCGCAACGCCGAGCGCGCCGCCGGCTCCGCTGTCCAGCTCGTCGCAGAGATCAAGCGCCTGGGCGAGCGTGTTCACGCATGCACGGTCCGCGGCGTACATGGGATGCAGCGGCTCGATCGCGAGCGGCACGCCGCTCGACCGCGCATGGTCGAGGGCTTCGCCGATGCCGTCGCGCACCATCTCGCGGGCGCCCGCGATGTCCTTGGAGCCCTGCGGCAGCCCACCGACCACCAGCACGAGACAGCGCGCCTCGATCGTGGCGGCGTCGTCGATCGCGCGCAGATTGTCCTCGATCGCGCGCTTGCGCCCTTGCCGGTCGGCAGCCGGAAACATTCCGCCGCGGCACAGGCCCGTGACCGTGAGGCCGTGATCGCGGATCATCTTCGCCGCCTCCTTGGCGCCGAACTCGGCGAGCTTGTCGCGCCAGGGCGAGATGCCGCGGATGCCGTGGCGCGCACACCCGGCGATCATCTGCTTCAGGTTCCACCGCTCCCGCACGGTCGCGGTGTTGAGGCTCAGCAGCGCCGGATCCGGCTCGCGGGGGCGTGTCGCCATTGAAAGCTCCTGTGCACCTATGCCGAGAACCGCGCGAGCGCGGCGCGATCAATCTCGATGCCGAGCCCGGGGCCCGCGGGCCGCTCGAGCCATCCGTCGCGCTGGCGGAGCGGTCGGTCGACGAGCTGCTCGCGGAACGGGTGCGCGGAGCAGTCGTACTCGAAAACGGGCTCGTCTGCGAAGAGGGCAGGATTCGAGATCGGCAGCGCCGCGATGAGGTGCAGCGAGGCCGCCTGGCCCACGGACGAGCCCCAGACATGAGGATTCACCTGGACGCCGTGCGCGAGCGCCAGCGCGGCAATATGGCGGCAGGCGGTGAAGCCGCCCGCCGCGCAGACGTCCGGCTGGGCGATGTCCAGCGCCCGGTGCTCGAAGAGGCTGCGAAAACCGAGCGCGGTGAACTCGTTCTCACCGCCGGCGATCGGCGTGCCCAGCGCGTTGCGGACCTCCCGGTAGCCGGCAAGATCCTCTGCCGCGACGGGCTCCTCGTACCAACGCAGGGCGTGGCGCTCGAGGGCGCGGCCGAGCCGGATCGCGTCGGCCACGCCGTAGGCGTGATTCGTGTCCACCATGAGAGCGACACCCTTGCCCGCGATTGCCGCGCCAACGGCGTCCATGACCGCGATGTCGTCGGCGAGGCCGAAGCCGAGCTTCACCTTCATCGCGGTGAAGCCTTCTGCGGTGCGCTGCGCTGCCTCGTCGGCAAGCCGCGGCGCCTCGCCCTGGCCGCGGATCCGGTAGAAGCCGGTGGCATAGACGCGCACGCGGTCGCGAAACGCGCCGCCGAGGAGCCGCCACACCGGCTGCCCGAGCGCCTTGCCCGCGAGATCCCAGAGCGCAATGTCCACGCCGCTGATCGCGGCGACGACTGCGCCCTTCATGCCGAAGTCGCGCGTGCACATGTACATGCGGTGCCAGAGCGGCTCGACGTCGCGCGGGTCGGCGCCGACGAGCAGCGGCGCGAGCGCGCTCCCGATGGTCGCGGCCGCGATCTCTGGCGGCTGCAGCCCTTGGCACAGCGCCTCGCCCCAGCCGACCAGCCCCTCGTCGGTGAGCACTTCGACGATGGTCGCTCCGCGGCTCCTGACCCACCCCTGCGAGAAGGCGAACGGCGTCTCGAGCGGACTCCTCAGGCAGTGCGCGCGAACCGCGGTGATTTTCATCGCCTGGGGCGCGTCAACCCTCGATGCCGTGCACGGCGAGCAGGCTCTTCATGCGCCGGCAGGCAAGCTCCGGGTCGTGGAGCAACCCGGCGCGGTCCGCGAGCCGGAACGCTTCGGCAAGGTGCACGATGTGGCGCGCGCTCTGCTGCCCACCGACCATCACGAAATGTTCCTGGTGACCGTTCAGCCAGGCGAGGAAGACGACGCCGGTCTTGTAGAAGCGCGTCGGATCGCCGAACAGGTGGCGCGACAGGGGCACCGTCGGCGCGAGGATCTCGTGGAACGCCTCGCGCTGCCCCGCGGCGAGCGCGGCGAGCGCGGCCGAAGCGGCCGGCGCGATCGCGTCGAAAATGCCGAGCAGCGCCTCCGAATAGCCCTGGCCGTCGCCTTCGATGAGCTCGGCGTAGTTGAAATCGTCGCCGGTGTACATCCGGACGCCCTTCGGGAGCCGCCGGCGCATGGCGATCTCCTTCTCCTTGTCGAGCAGCGACACCTTGACGCCGTCGACCTTCGCAGCGTTGGCCTCGATCACGTAGAGCGCCACCTCCATCGCCTTGTCGTGATTCGCGTAGCCCCAGTATCCGGCCAGCGCCGGATCGAACATCTCGCCGAGCCAATGGATGATCACGGGCTCCTTCACCTGCCGGAGAATCTGCCCGTAGACGCGGAAGTAGTCGTCTGGCGAGCTCGTGCACGCCGCGAGCGCGCGGCTCGCCATCAGGACGATCCGGCTGCCGGCTTTCTCGACCGCCGCGCACTGCTCGGCATAGGCCGCGACCACGTCCTCGACGGTGAGCGTTGCGGAAGGCGCGAGATGATCGGTGCCCGCACCGCTTGCGAGCAGCGCGCCCGGGAAATCGCGCGCCGCGTCGACCGAGCGGCGGATGAGCTCCAACGACGTGGGCCAATCCATCCCCATCCCGCGCTGTGCGGTGTCCATCGCCTCCGCCACCCCGAGGCCGAGCGACCAGAGATGGCGTCGGTAGGCGATCGTCGCGTCCCAGTCGACCGCGCACGCGAGCCACGGCTCGCGCGTGGACAGCGGATCGCCGGCGACGTGCGCCGCCGAGTACGCCGTGCGATTGAACGCGTGTTTCTGCAGCTTCGGAAACTCCCGCGGCTGCGAAAGCACGAACGGCTCGACCTTGCGCTCCGCCGTCGGCAACTTGATCTGCAAGGAAATCTTCTGCGGCGCATTCATGGACAAAAGCCTCTACAGAAACTTACGGTGTTGCGGGAAGGAGGGTAACGGGAGGGAACCGGCCGGTTCCCTCCTGTTCGTAACCTTCCGCTTTTTCCCGGGGGGAAACCAGCCGGTTTCCCCCCGTTCGTAACCTGCCACCTCTTCCAGAGCCAACCCATCGCTCCTGCCTTCGATCACGCCGGTCACTTCGTCAAGGAAGGCAGATCCACCCAGCGGCGCTCGCGCCACGACTGCAATGCGCTGTCGACGAGCTGCAGGCCCTTGGCACCCTCGATGAGCGTCCAGCGGAAAGGCGCGTCTTCGCAAACGTGGCGGATGAAGAGCTCCCACTGCGCCTTGAAAGCGTTGTCGTGCGCCACGTTGTCGGGAACCTCTTCCCACCCGTCGAAGAAGCGGATCGGCTGGGGAATGTCCGGGTTCCACACCGGCTTCGGCGTGTTGACGCGCGCCTGAGTGCGGCAGTCGCGCAGGCCCGCCACCGCCGAGCCGTGGGTGCCGTCGACCTGCAGCGTGAGGAGGTCGTCGCGACGCACGCGCACAGCCCACGAGCTGTTGATGTGGGCGATCACGCCGCCGGCGAGCTGGAAGGTGGCGTAGGCCGCGTCGTCCGCGGTCGCGGCATAGCGCTTGCCTTCCTCGTCCCAGCGCTCGGGAACATGCGTCGCGCCGAGGCAGCTCACGCTCTGGACTTCGCCGAACAGGTTGTCGAGCACGTAGCGCCAGTGGCAGAGCATGTCGAGAGTGATGCCGCCGCCGTCCTCCGTGCGGTAGTTCCAGGAGGGCCGCTGCGCAGGCTGCCAGTCGCCTTCGAACACCCAGTAGCCGAACTCGCCACGCACGGAAAGAATACGACCGAAGAATCCGGAATCGATCAGCATCCTGAGCTTGAGCATGCCTGGCAGCCAGAGCTTGTCCTGCACGACACCGTGCTTGACCCCGGCCCGGTCGGCCGCCCGCTGCAGATCGAGCGCCTCGTCGAGGGTGGTCGCGGTGGGCTTCTCGCAATAGACGTGCTTGCCCGCGGCGATCGCCTTTTTCAGGAGCGTTGGACGCAGCTGGGTCGACGCGGCATCGAAGAACACGGTGTCGCCCTTGTTGGCGAGCGCCGCGTCGAGGTCGGCGGTCCAGCGCAGCCCTCCGTTCGCCTCCGCGAGTTGCTTGATCTTGTCGGCGTTGCGGCCCACGAGTATCGGGTCGGGCATGGCGCGCGTGCCGTCGGCGAGGCTGACACCGCCCTGCGCCCGGATCGCCATGATGGAGCGGGTGAGATGCTGGTTCAGGCCCATGCGGCCCGTGACCCCGTGCATGATGATTCCGAGTCGCTTGTCGCCCATCAACTGGCTCCGTCGATCATGTTTCGTCCGTCAATTTCCGCTCACGCCGCCGCGCGCGATCTGGGCGCCGGGCTTGCGGGCATCGTGTCCCAGTCGGGCTGCGCGCCGCTCGCGAACCCCGCGCCGGCGAGCGAGCCGATGGCGAGCTCGCCGGCGCGAATCTTGAGCCGCACCGCGCCATGCCGGCGCTCGTAGAGGTCCGGGTGCGCGGCGAGATAGGCCGCCTGCTCGCCCTCCGGAAGACCGGCCATGCCGTTCACGTAATGATGCCCGTTTCGCTCCACGTGCGTCATGCCGAGGAGCGCCACGAGCGCCAGATCCTGCTGGACGCTCAGGCCCGCCTGGGTGGTGAGATCTTCGGCGGTCATGAAGTAGCGCGTGTCCGGCGCATCGTTCGCGGACGCGGCGTTCCAGTGCGCGCAACGCGCCGCGTTCAGCACGGACTTGTAGAGGCCCTTGCACATCTTGCTCGACACGCCGCGGTAGCCGAGCGCCCGTGCGCTGGGAAAGCTCGCGAGCTCCGCGTCGGACTCGTCGATGATCACCGGCTTGATCGCCGACAACTCGGACACGTCCTTCTCGAGCGCGTGCTTGCGGTTGATCGGCTGCTCGATGAACTCGATCGCGGCAACGAGACGCGCGAGCTTAGGCTCGGCGCACATCCGGGTCCAGAGCGCCCTGAGCGCCGCGAGATCGTCGTACTGCTCGTTGCCGTCCAGGGAAGCGCGATAGGCCACGCCGCTCGCGTCGAGGACGCCGGCGATCTCGACCAGCCGCGCGACGTCCGCGTCGATCTCGCCGCCGACCTTCAGCTTGAACCACTCGTGGCCGTAGGCGGCGACGACCTCCGCGAGCGATTCCGGGAGGCCGTCGTTCACCCGACGGGGATGCCCAGCGATAGCGTCGACGAGCCCCACGGTGTGCCGCGCGGCGATCCGGTCACGTGGCGACAGGGTCTCGAGAAACGCGTTCATGTCGAAGTCAGCGAGCTCGGGCGCGAGCCCCGCGGGTGCGATGCCCGGTGCGTTCGCCCGCACTGCGGCGTAGAACGAAATGCCGAGTGCCCGGCACAGCGCGTCGAGGATCGCCCGGTCGAGCTGCGCGGGGCCGAACGAAGCCACGAGGGGATTCAAACCATGCGCCGCGCAGACGTCGAGCTGCGCGCGATAGTGGGCGGCAAAGTGCTCGAAGGCCGCCCGCGGCGCGGCGTCGGCCAGGTAGGCGTCGCGCGCGATGCGCACGGCGAGTCGCAGCTGGTCGAAGTTCTCGTCGTTGGTGCGCGCGAGGTCCTTGTCGAACCACTTCGGCACGAGCATCTCGGCGCCGGCGCCCCAGGCCTCCCGGCCGTCCGCAAGGCGGATGCGCACCCGCACGTAGAGCTGCGGCGCCTCGGTGAGCGTCACCACGCCAAAGCGGAATGGCACGCGGAGTCGCACCGGCCGTTCGTGGAGCGCGACGTCGCTGACCCGGAATCGGGGCGCGTCCCTCATCTCGCCCCCGGCGGGGGTCGTCGCGTCGGCCCCGGCACGGTCATCGGCCTCGGCATGGTTTTAACTAGTTGGTTAATTGTTCGGAAGGCTACCGCACGCCGGCGCGGGCTGTCAAATTGCGCGGGCGCTACTCGGACCTGAGCGGTCGCGGCGCCGGCCCGGTGTTCGTGAGGTAGCCGATGATCACGTCGGTCATGTGCGCGAGCCGCTCGGCGCGCGCCTCGGCGCCCGAGAGCTCCCGGCCGAACACGGCGGAAAGCGTGTGGTTGTTGGAGAGATAGAAATAGGACAGCCCTGCGATCGAGATGTAGAGCTGCAGCGAATCGACCCCGGGGCGGAAGGTTCCGGCGCGCGCGCCGCGTGCGAGGATCTCGTCGAGCGTCGCGATGAGCGGTGAATTCGTCGTCCGGATGCGTCGCGAGCCCCTCAGGTGGCGGCCGCGATGCAGATTCTCGCTGTTCAGCAGCGTCAGGAACTCCGGATGCGCGATGTAGTAATGCCAGGTGAACGCGATGAGGCGCGCCATTCCCCCGACCGGATCGACATCGAGGAGGTTGAGCTCCTGCTCGGCGCTCCGGATGCTCTCGTAGGCGTGCTCGAGCACTTCCTGAAAGAGCGCGTCCTTGTCGCCGAAGTAGTAATAGAGCATCCGCTTGTTCGCGCCCGCGCTGGCCGCGATCCGGTCGACCCGCGCACCCCCGAGCCCGTAGCGCGCGAACTCGCGCGTCGCGGCATCGAGAATGCGCCCGCGCGTGCGCTCCGGATCGCGTCCGCGCAGCTCGCCGGCGGGTCTGCCGTTGCGGTGCGCTGGGGTAACCGCGCGCGCCACGCGATCAGCCGTTCCCATCGAGCGATTCCAGAATCCCGCGGATGTAGCCTATCGCGCGCGCCGCGGTCGCCTGCCCGTCGGGAACGTACTTGAACGGCTCCACCGCGACGACGCCCCCATACCCGCCGCGCTTCAGCGCCGCAAACACTGGCGTGAAACGGTCCTCCCCCTCGCCCGGCCCGCGGCGGTTGCGGTCGTTCACTTGGACATGCGCGATCCGCCCGGTCGGCAACCAGCGGTCGATGAGCGCGGCGAGCGGCTCTTCCTCGGCAAGACCCGCGGCGCTGGTGTCGATCATGGTGCGCAACCCGGGGCTGCCGATCTCGTCGACGAGCGCCGCCGCCTCGGCGACGGTGTTGATGATCTGGGTCTCGCTCGGCGCCAGCGGCTCGATGCAATAAGTCACCTCCGCCGCGTGCGCATGGTCGGCGACGGTGGCCAGGCAATCGCGCGCCCGCGCGCGCGCCGCCTCGCGACTGTCGCCCGGCGGCACTGGGCGCTGCGCGGGCGATCCGTGCACCAGCACCTTTCCGCCGAGGTCGTGGCAGAGCTCGATCAGCCGCAGCATCACCTCCACTGTCCGGCGGCGCACCGCATCATCCGCGCTCGTGATCGACATTCCGCGCGGCGTCAGCAGCAGCCAGTGCAAGCCGGTGATCTCGATCCCCGCCTCGCGCGCCGCCCGGCGGATCGCGGTGCGCTCCGCGGGAATCATGAGATGGGGCTCGTCCGAAAACGTGAAGGGCGCGATCTCCACGCCGTCGTAGCCCAGCGCCTTGGCGAACTCGCACTGCTTGGCGAACGGCATCGGCTGGAGCACTTCGTTGCAGAGGGCGATTTTCATACGGGAACTCGTCGGAATGGCCGGGAAGCCGGCAAAACGCGCGGAAGATTATTAACCGATCCGTTACAAGTTTGCAATGTGACGGCGCCCACCGATACACTAATCTCGAACGAGCGGGCGCCATCGCAACGAAAGTGATTGCCGCGGCAAGCGAGGGGATATACAGGGGGCGTGCCGCTTGTTCGGCCGGGGATACACAAGGAAGATTCTCTCCCTTGTTCGTAAGAACCGCCTTGGAGTCGTAGCGGCACGGCGCAGGTTTCGAGGGAGTCCAAATTATGGGCGCGGCACCACGCATCAGGACGACGGTGGTGGGATCGTATCCGGTCCCGGACTGGCTCGTTGCGGCGCCGTCTGAGCAGGCGCTCATCGATGCGACCCGTGTGGTCCTGCAGACGCAGGAGCAGGCCGGCATCGACGTCGTCTGCGACGGAGAGCTCTACCGGTTCGACGTCAACCATCCCGAGACGAACGGCATGATCGAGTACTTCGTCCGGCCGATGGACGGCATCCGCACCCGCATGACCTTCAAAGAGCTCGTGGCCTACCGCGCGCAGCGCGGCATGGGATTCCGGTCGCGACCGCCCGGCGTGGCGGACGGGCCGGTCGGCTCGGGGGCGCTCGACCTGCCGCACGCCTGCGCGCGCGCGCACGCGCTCGCCACGCATCCGTTCAAGTTCACGGTCACCGGGCCGCACATGCTGGCGAAGACGCTCGTCAACCGCCATTTCGCGTCGACCGCGGCGCTCGCGGATTCGATCGCCGGCGCACTCGCCGAGCAGGTCCGGCACATCGACGCCGACGTCCTGCAGCTCGACGAAGCGAACCTGCCGGGCAGCCCCGAGGAGTGGGAATGGGCGGCCGCGGCGGCCAACCGCGTGCTCGATGCCTTCCCGCGCACCCGCGCCGTGCACCTCTGCTTCGGGAACTACGGCGGGCAGTCCATCCAGAAGGGGTCGTGGGCGAAGCTCATGGGTTATCTCAACAGCCTGCATGTCGACCACGTCGTGATGGAGTGCGCGCACCGGCCCGCCGAGGAGCTCGCGGTGTTCCGCGATCTCCGTCCCGAGATCGGCATGGGGCTCGGCGTCGTGGACATCAAGCGCACCGAGGTCGAGACCGCCGACTCGATCGCCCGCGCGATCGAGTCCGCCGAGCGGATCATCGGTGCGGGACGCGTGAAATACGTCCACCCGGATTGCGGCTTCTGGATGCTCCAGCGCTCGATCGCCGACGCCAAGATCCGCGCGCTCGCGAAGGGCCGCGACCTCTTCGAGGGACGTAGCGGACAGCGGGCCGCCTGAGGCGTCCCTCTTGTGCTGATCCGTCACAGGCGTAGACTTGGGGGGTTCCTGCCGTAAGAACGACAAGGAGCCAGCCCACCGGCTGACGCTTGCATTCCTTCGGGCCGCGGGGCCCCGCTATCGGTACTGCCTGTACCCACCCCGCACGGCAATCTGGGAAACTCGTACGCAGCACGGACGCGTGGCGATTCACGCCCCGCACAATAGCGCCTCCGACCGCGCTCGGATGTGCGGTGGATCCGGCCATGCGCCCGACCGGGGGGAGGAACGCCATGAAACGCACGTTCGCTGGAGCGCTGCTGCTGGCAGCGATGTGGCATACGTCACCCGTCCTGGGTGACCCGATCGACAAGGCTGAGCTGATGAAGCTCGTTACCGACCAGACGTGGCACGTGAACTGGGCCGCGTGCATGGGTGGGTCCGACGGCTGCCGCACGTACTGGGATTTCAAGGGCGACGGCACGTTCTGCCCGCGCATGATCGGCGCGAAGCCCAAGGACAAGTGCGCCGACGACGGGAAATGGCGCATCGACGGCGGCAACCTCTGCTGGGAGCTGACGTGGCTCGGGGGCGGCGAGGGGTACAAGAAAGTGTGCGTCTCGATCAACAAGGCGGGCGACAACGCGTACGTCGCGACGCGGGTGGGCGGGCTCGGCCTGAAGTTTTTCGATCTCTCGCTAGTCAAGTAAACGCGTGCGCCGGGCGCCTCGAACCCGGCCTGCGTCAGGAGACATGGCCTGGAAGGGCGGCGGTCATCTTCCGGACCGGACCTGCAATGGCGCGGCCGCCCGCAACTCACCTAAGGAGGTTGATCATGCCGACATTCATCACGCTCACGAGCTTCACCGATCAGGGGATCAAGAACGTCAAGGAATCGCCCGACCGGCTGCAGGCATTCAAGTCGCTGGCGGAGAAGCAGGGGCTCAAGATCAAGGACGTCTATTACACCGTTGGGGCCTACGACATCGTCGTGATCGCGGAGGGCACGGGTGAAGCGCTGACCGCGGCGCTGCTCAAGGTCGGCTCGATGGGCAACGTCCGGACCCAGACCATGCGCGGCTTCTCGCCCGAGGAGTTCAAGAAGATCCTCAGCACGATATAGGCGTGCTCCGATAGAGTCATCGCCGCGCGCGCGGGGATCCAGCGAGTCCTTGATCGTGTCAGTCTGGATTCCCGCATGCGCGGGATTGACGGGTTCTTGCGGAGAATGGAGCGAGGAAGGTGCGGCGACGCGCCCCTCACTCCATGCCGAGCAGGCGATAGATGCGGCGGGTGTACTCGCCGAACTTCTCCTGGGTCTTCATGTCGAGCGTGCGCGGGTGGGGAAGCCCGACCTCGAAGTTGTCCGCCATTCGCGCCGGTCCGGCCGTGAGCACCACGACGCGCGTGCCGAGAAAGACGGCCTCGGATATGCCGTGCGTGACGAACATGATGGTCTTGCCAGCTTCCTTCCAGATGCGCAGGAGCTCGAGGTTCATCTTCTCGCGCGTGAGCGCGTCGAGCGCGCCGAACGGTTCGTCCATGAGCACCAGCTTCGGATCGTGCACGAGCGCCCGGGCGATCGCCGCGCGCTGCTGCATGCCGCCCGAAAGCTCGTAGGGGTACTTGTCCTCGAAGCCCGAGAGGCCCACCAGCGCGAGGAGGTGGCGGGCGCGCTCGAGGCTCTCCTTCGCGGGCTGGCCGAGGATCTCGGTGGGCAGCAGGACGTTCTGCAGGATCCGGCGCCAGCGCAGGAGCAGCGGCTGCTGGAAGACCATGCCCACGTCGCGCGACGGGTCGAACGGGTGCGCCTCGGATCCGATGCGCACGGTGCCTGCATCGTGCGGCTGCAGGCCGGCGAGGAGCTTGAGCAGCGTGGTCTTGCCGCAGCCCGAAGGCCCGACCAGCGCGACGAGCTCGCCCGGCATGACGTCGAACGTCGCGTCCGAGATCGCCAGGAACTCGCTTTTCGCCTTGCGATAGGACTTGCGGACGCCGTCGAGGTGGATGAAGGGGTCCATCAGGCAATCCGCGCGTCCTTGGGCACGAAGAGCCGCTCGAGGATCAGCACCAGGCCGTAGAGGGTGACGCCGATCAGCGTGATGAGGATCACCGCCATGAACATCGCCGCTGTGTCGAGCGTGACCTGCACCTGGAGCATCAGGTACCCGAGACCGCTGTCGGAGGCGAGGAACTCGCCGACGATCGCTCCGGCCACCGCCAGGATCGATGCGACTTTCATGCCGGAAAAGATGTAGGGCAGCGCGCCGGGCAGCTGGATCTTGACGAAGAGCTGCCAGCGCGAGCCGCGCAGCGACCGCACGAGGTCGAGGAGCTCCGGCTCGACCTCCCGCAGGCCGCGCGCCGTGGTGAGCAGGATCGGGAAGAGCGCAATCGAGAATGCGATCAGCATGTTGGGCCAGATGCCATACTTGAACCACACGATGATCAGCGGCCCGAGCGCGACCTTCGGGATCATGTTCAGGCTGACGAGCGCCGGCATCGCGAGCTCCTCCAGCCAACGCGACCAGGTGAAGAGCAGCGCGAGCCCCACGCCGATGACGAGCGCGAGAAAATACCCGCCGAAGATCTCGGAGCTGGTCACCGCGACGCTCTCCCACCATCCGTAGTTGCCGGCAAAAAGCGCCAGGAAAGTGTCCCCTGGCGTCGGCATCACGAACTTCGGCACATCGCCCAGCTTCACGAAGAGATACCACGCCACGACCAGCAGCACGTGCACGAGCACGGCAAGCGAGTAGCGGCGCAGCGTGTCGCTCGACATCTCCATCGGCATCCTCCCGGGCGCTAAGACCTCCGCTTGGCCTCGTCGCAGCGGGCGACGATGCGAAGGACCAAGCGAACAGGCCATTTTACGTGAATCGATTTCACGGTCTTTTCGCCGTTAGTCGAAGCGCGCCGCGATTTTGCGCGGTTTTCCGCAGTTTTCCCTTTTGCGCGGGGGTTTGATATTGTTCCCGGCCATGAGCGAGCATCGAGTTGCGACCGCCGCAGCCCGGCTGGATGGGTCCGCTTCCGGCCGCTCCGGCAACAGCGGCGCTTGAGGCTATGGCACATATTTCCATCGTGACACCGGTGTACCGGGCAGAAGGGTGCCTGCGCGAACTCCATGCCCGGCTCGTTGCGGCGCTGGAAGGGATCACGCACGATTTCGAGATCGTCATGGTCGAGGACTGCGGCGGCGACCGCTCGTGGCAGATCATCCGCGAGCTAGCCGACGCGGATCCGCGGGTCAAGGGGCTGCAGTTCAGCCGCAATTTCGGGCAGCACTACGGCATCACGGCGGGACTCGATCACTGCGACGGCGACTGGGTGATCGTGATGGACTGCGACCTTCAAGACCGCCCTGAGGAAATCCCGCGCCTTTACGCGAAAGCCCAGGAGGGCTTTGACGTCGTGCTGGCGCTGCGCGGCAAGCGCTCCGACTCGGCTTTCAAGCGGCTTGCGTCGCGGGTGTTCTACCGCCTCTTCAGCTATCTCTCCGAGATGGACTACGACGGCGACGCCGGTAATTTCCGCATCATCTCCCGGAAGGTCGCGACGAACTGCCGCCGGATGCGCGAGCAGCTTCGTTTCTTCGGCGGCCTGGTCCACTGGATGGGGTTCCCGACTGCGGCGATCGAGGTGCAGCACGGGATGCGGCACGAGGGGCAATCGACCTACTCCTTCCGCAAGCTCTGGAAACTCGCTGGCGAAACGATCATCGCGTATTCGGACAAGCCGCTCCGGCTGTCGATACGGTTCGGCTTCCTGATGTCGCTCCTTGCATTTGCCGGCGGCATGTTTATCCTGGTGAGGGCGCTCCTGTACGGATCGCCGGTAGTGGGGTGGCCGAGCCTGTTCGTTTCGCTCTATTTTCTCGGCGGCATCATCATCAGCATCCTCGGCATCCTCGGCATCTACCTGGGGAAGACCTTCGACGAGGCCAAAAAACGACCGCTGTACATCGTGTCCGGGTCGACGTTCCCCGCGCAGCCTGAAGAGCCGCGGCAATCGTGAAAGGCCGTCTCCGCGGTTTCCGGTGCGGAGACTTTGACATCCTGCACGCGCACTCAATTCCTACAGGACGATGGAGCCGATGAGCTATGTGTACGTCTTTCTGACGGTCTTTCTCACCGTCTTCGGCCAGGTGGTCATCAAGTGGAAAGTGGTGGAGGCTGGCGCCTTTCCGCTGGATGCGTACGGCAAGCTCCTGTTTCTGGGCAAGCTCCTGGTCGATCCC
Source organism: Burkholderiales bacterium (assembly GCA_041617635.1). Lineage (GTDB taxonomy): Bacteria > Pseudomonadota > Gammaproteobacteria > Burkholderiales > SG8-39 > JAABRB01. The sequence goes on from JBFJOO010000032.1 coordinate 15,126, forward strand.
TGGATCGTGCTGGCGCTCGCGGCCGCGTTCGGTGCCGCCGTGTCATGGATGGCGGCGATGACGCGGCTCGAGCTGTCGCACGCGTACCCGTTCATGAGCCTCGCGTTCGTGCTGGTCCTCGTCTTCTCGGCACTCCTGTTCAACGAGCCAGTCACGGCCCCGAAGATCGTCGGCCTGGTACTGATCTCGGCCGGGATCATCGTCGGGAGCCAGGGTTGAGGCTGTGTTTGGGCTGCCGCGCAACGTTCGACGGCAGCGAATGGCGTTGCCCGCAGTGCGGAACCGAGCCGGCGCGCATCGCCGGTTTCCCGGCGTTCGCGCCAGAGCTCGCGCAGGGTGCGGCGGGCTACGACCCGGCGCACTTCACGGAGCTCGCGCGCCTCGAAGCGGATAATTTCTGGTTCCGGGCGCGCAACCGGCTGATCGTCTGGGCGCTCGGGCGGTTCTTCCCCGGCGCCCGCAGCATGCTGGAGGTCGGGTGCGGGACCGGTTTCGTGCTGGCGGGGATCGCGAAGACGCGGCCGCAGCTGCAGCTCACGGGCAGCGAGGCGGCCGCCGAAGGGCTGGCATTCGCCGCCACGCGCGTGCCGGACGCGACGCTTGTGCAGATGGATGCGCTGCGCATACCGTTTCGGGAGGAGTTCGACGTCGTGGGCGCGTTCGACGTGATCGAGCACATCGAGGACGATCGCGCCGTCCTGTCCGAGCTCGCCGCCGCGATTGTGCCGGGTGGCGGTCTGCTCATCACCGTGCCGCAGCACCCGCGGCTGTGGAGCGAGTACGACGTACGCGCGGGCCACGTGCGTCGCTACCGCGCCGCGGAACTGCGTACCCGCGCCGCCGAGGCGGGATTCGAGATCGCTAGAATGACGTCTTTCGTCACCTTGCTGCTGCCGCTGATGTTTCTGTCGCGTCTCGCTCAGCGCGCCCCGAAGGGGCGCTACGATCCGGCTGCCGAGCTGCGCCTCGCGCCGTGGCTCAACCGGACGCTGGAGGCGGCGCTCGATGTCGAGCGCGCCCTGATCCGCGCAGGCGCGAGCCTGTCCGTCGGCGGCTCGCTGCTCCTGATCGGGCGCAAGCGGCGATGAAGATTCCGTTCAACAAGCCGTTCACGATCGCCGACGAGCTCGCGAACATCGCAGCCGCGGTACGCGAAGGTCATATCGCAGGCGACGGCCCCTATACGCGCCGCTGTCACGGCTGGCTGGAGCGCAACCTCGCCGCGCACAAGGCGCTCCTTACCCATTCGTGCACTGCCGCGCTGGAGATGTCGGCCATCCTGTGCGACCTCGCGCCCGGCGACGAGGTGATCTTGCCCTCTTTCACGTTCGTGTCCACCGCGAACGCGTTCGTGCTGCGGGGCGCCGTCCCGGTGTTCGTCGACATTCGTCGCGACACTCTGAATGTCGACGAGCGCTTGATCGAGGCCGCGATCACCCCGCGCACCCGCGCCATCGTGCCGGTGCACTACGCGGGCGTGGCGTGCGAGATGGATTCGATCATGCAGATCGCAGAGCGTCGCGGGCTTGTCGTGGTTGAGGACGCCGCGCAAGGCATCCTCGCGGAATACAAAGGGCGCAAGCTCGGCGCGATCGGCCATCTAGGCTGCCTCTCCTTCCACGAGACCAAGAACGTGATCAGCGGCGAGGGCGGTGCTCTCTTGGTGAACGATGAGCGCTTCGTCGAGCGCGCCGAGATCGTGCGCGAGAAGGGAACGAACCGCTCGAAGTTCTTCCGCGGCCAGGTGGACAAGTACACCTGGGTGGACATCGGCTCCTCGTATCTGCCAAGTGAGCTGATCGGCGCCTTCCTCTGGGCGCAGCTCGAGCACGCCGCCGAAATCAACACCAGGCGCCGCGCGCTCTGTGCCGCATACCGTGCCGGCCTTGCCGAGCTCGAGGCATCCGGCCGGCTCGCGTTGCCGCAGCCGGCTCCGGAAGGCGTGACCACGAACGGGCACATGTTCTACGTCCTCGCACGCGACCTCGCCGAGCGCACGGCGCTGATCGAGCATCTCAAGGCACGCGGGATCTATGCGGTGTTCCACTACGTTCCGCTGCACTCCTCGCCGGCCGGTCGCCGCTTCGGGCGCGCAGTAGGCGAGCTGGCCGTGACTGACGATATCTCGAGCCGGCTAGTGCGACTGCCGCTCTATTACGATCTCACCAAGAGCGATGTCGAGCAGGTCGTCGACGCGGTGAAGGCGTTCTTCATCGAATGACCCGAAGGGGCATCGAAGTCTCCGCGGCAGACCGGCTCATCGCCGCAAGGCACCACGCAATCCTGGCCTCATGCGGCCCGGCGGAGCGAACGATGGGCCTGCGCCGCGCGCGGGGGAAGCCGGTCACCACTGGGTAGAGACGAATGCCGGAACCTTGGCGCATCGCATCTCTGCCCGTGACCCGCCCGGGGTTCTGGTGGCTGTGCTTCGGACTCCTCGCCCTGTCCTTCCTTCCGTCGCTGAATTTCCATTTCGTCGGCGAGGAGGCCATTCTGCCGCTGACGTCCCTCGAAATGTGGTTCCGCGGCGACTGGCTGCACCACACCATCTACGGGCTGCCGGTCGGTCACAACCCGCTTTTCAACTGGCTTCTCATCCCGCTTGCGTCGGCGTTGGGCTGGGAGCACGGGCTTCTCCTTTCACGGTTGCTGATGGTGGCCTCCGGCCTGCTCACGGCGCTCGTCCTGGCAGGCCTTGCCCGCCGGCTCTTCGGCGACCCGGGCTTCGCAGCCTTCGCGGCGGCGATTTACCTCTCGCTCGGCGACCTATTGTTGTGGCGGGGCGCGCTCGCCTACGTGGATCCTCTTTTCGGCCTGTTCGTGTTCGGCTCCATCGCTTCGCTCTGGCTCGCTTGCGAGCGGCGCAGCACGGCCTGGCTATTGGCCGCAATGACCGCACTCACGACGGCCTTTCTGGCCAAGACCCTGACCGCCTACGTTTTCTACGGGGCCGCCGGATTCGTCATGCTTTTCCGGCGGGAGTATCGGCATTTTCTCCTCGGACCCGCGTCGATCGCGGTGCACGCGGCGGGGCTGGGCGCGGCCGCATATTGGCTGGGAATCGTGGTCGGCGAGCAGAGTCACGGGCGATGGATGCTGCACGAGATTCTCCTCAAACTCACGCCCGAGAGCGCCGGCGCCTATCTGCGCAGGCTCGTCGCCTACCCGGCGGACGTCCTGGCCCGTCTCTCGCCGCCCTGCGCGCTCGCCCTGTACCTGATCTTGCGCAAGCGAGTGACGGCGCCGGAGGTGGCGGGCGCTCATTTCTGGACGGCGGCGGCCATTGCCGGCTTGAACTTTCTGCCCTACTGGCTCGCGCCGCAAGGCGGGATTCGATACCTGATACCGATTTTTCCGTTCTTCGCGCTGGTGTTCGCCCGCCTAATATGGCGATCCGGCGAGGAAGCCTTGCGACTCGTGGTCCGATGGCTCATCGCGATTCTGGTGTTGAAGCTAGTCTTCGTCCTCGTCGCCTATCCCTATTACCAGGCCAGCTATCGCGGCGAAAACTATCTCGCGGCAGCCAAGGACGTGCTGTCGCGCCGCGGCGACCGGCGCCTGTACGTGAATGATCTGACGGCAACGGGACTCAGCGTCGTGACTCACATCGACATCCTGCAGCTCCCGTCGCCGCCGCTCGAGTGGCCGCCGGAATCCTGGGACGATGCGCTGCTCCTCACCGAAGTGCCCCAGGCAGAGAAAGACCAAGTGTTGACGAAGTACCGACTCGGCGGGGACGACCTGTATCTGGTCTGCCGCGGCGCCGCCTGCCCGTCTCGCACCAACCGTTAGCGATTCAGCTGGCGTTGGGCGGGTTCACCCAGTAATGGAAGGTGTAGCCGGTATCCTTGAATCGGTAGCCGCAGCGCGCGCACAGGTTCAGGGACTGCAGGTTGTTGCACGAAATCATCGAATGCACGGCGGCGTAGCCCTCGCTCTGCACCGCCTTGCAGGTGGAGAGCCAGAAAAACTCCCCGAGGCCGGAGGAGGCACGCCCACGCGCGAACCCCGAGACGATCTGGTGGCTCCGCTTGCGCGCGAAGAATGCGATCGGTGTCCCGCGCAGGATGAGGAGATCGAACCTGACCTCCGGATCCCGCACGAGGTCGTCCATCCAGAACGCGAAGCGGCGGTCCCCGATCTCGCGCGGACACTGGTGATCGCAGTGAAAGCGATCGTCCAGGAAAGCGTCGTGCGCCATCGCCTTGATCAAAGGGACCTGATCGGGCTGGACGGCGGCGAGGGTTCGGAACTCGATCTCATCGATGCGATACCGGCGCGGCACAAAGCCCGAGGGATCGCGCTCGAACGCCCGGAGCACCGGATTCTTGCCGAGCACCATCGTGGGCGACACGGTGCACTCGACGACGTAAAAGCCCAGGGACTGCAGTCGCGGAACCAGCGGAAGACCGATCCTGCCCAGTCGCGCCGCGACGAATAGCCGGCCGTGCGTCGCTTCCAGCGCTTTCAATTCCCGCTCGAACCCGGCGAAATCGGGTGCGCCGAAGAAACCCGGGGCGACCGCGAAACTGGGAACTCCCAGGTTTCGCGTCTCCCAGGGCGTTTCCTTGAGAATTGCAGTCTCCGGCATGACGAACCTGAGGATATCCTGCCTTGCGCTGAGGCAGGCACGAAAGTGGGCAGTGATCTGGCGTCCCGCGTCGGCACGGCCGGTTTGACAGACCATCGAACGCTTGGCTAGGATGGTCCGAAATCATAACTTCGGGCTCGCGCGAACGGGCCCCAAAACGCCCAGGCCACAGTCCGCGGAACGAATATCACGATTAGAGGGGGTCTCATGCGTGCACCGAAAGCAATCGTCGCCGGGTTTGTAACCGGACTCTGCCTTGCTGCGCTCGCCGTCCCGGCGTTCGCGCAGCAGAAGATCGACTTCTTCCTGAACTGGGTGCCCGGGGGCGACCACGCGCCCTACTACTACGCCAAGAAGATGGGCTGGTACGCTGCCGAGGGCATCGACCTCAACATCGAGCCAGGCAAGGGCTCGGCGCTCGCCGTGCAGAAGGTCGGCGCGGGCGCTAATCCGGTCGGGCTCGCCGACATGGGCACCGCGCTTGTCGGCAAGGGCAAGGGCGCGAACGTCGTGGGCGTGTTGAACGTCTACGCCAACTCGCCGCAGGGCCTCTACTGGCTCAAGAGCTCGGGGATCAAGGGCATCAAGGATTTCCCCGGGAAGAAGATCGGGAATCCGGCAGGCGACGCCGCCCGCACCATGTGGCCGGCGATCGCCAAGGCGAATGGCATCGATCCCAAGTCGGTCACCTGGGTGAACATAGACGCGAACTCCAAGCTCGCCGCGTTGAAATCGAAGTCGATCGACGTCACGACGTCGTTCTACAACATCCACCACATCTTCCAGGGGCAGCTGGGCGACGACATGGGCTTCGTCGCGTGGCGGGACGTCGGCCTCAACCCGTACGGCAACTCGGTCATCGTCAACGAGGAGTTCTTGAAGGCGAACAAGCCGCTGATCGCGAAGTTCGTCAAGGTCACGCAGAAGGCTTTTGCAGCGTGCGTGAAGGACCCGAAGCCCTGCGTGGAGGCGTTGGTCGAGGCGAATAGCGCGCTCAAGCTGGACAACGAGATGCAGAACTGGGCCCTGGTCGAGGTGCTGATGAGCGACGACGTCTCGCGCAAGGTCGCGCTCGGCTGGCACGACGACAAGCGCATGGCGGACGACTATGAGCTGGTCAAGACCTACGTCGGTGTCGACAAACCTTACGATGTGAAATCGACCTACACCAACGAATTCCTGGACAAATCGATCAAGATGACTAAGTGACAGGATTGACGGTTTCCCCCGGGCCGCGCTGGACGCGGCTCGGGGGGCTAGGCTATGCTCCCCGTCGTGTCTAGGTCAGAACGGGAGGCTGCGTAGGAAATGTCGTTTCTAGACTACTACCTGATCGTGCTGTTCGTGGCGCTGATCGCGCTGCTCGTGCACAAGTTCAAGAACTAGACCCGCTCCCCCGCGGGGACGGCTGGTAAGTTCCAGCTCTTACGCGTTCAGTGCCTCAGGCGAGCCAGCGCGCGAGGTTCGCCCTCACGAAGTCGCCGTCGCCGAGCTCGGGGTAGGCTGCCATCACCCTGGTGATCTCCTCCGCCTGCCCAGGGCTCAATCCCTCCTCCGGGTCGAGACACCAGGTTCCCTCCAGGAGCCCCTCCCGCCGCAGCACCTCGTGGCAGCCGGCGATGCAGCCGCGAAAATCGTTCGCGACATCGAAGAACGCGCTGTTCGCATCGGTGACTTTCGCGTCGAGCGCGAGGAGATCGGGATCGATCCGGCCCGCATCGATCGCGGCGTGAATGCGCGCCAGGATCTCCACGGCGCCCCGCGTCCACACGCTCCAGTGCCCGAGCAACCCGCCGCGGATCCGGATCGTCACGGCCTCCTCGCCGCGCCGGATGTCGAACGGTGTCAGCAGATCGAGGACGATGTGATCGTCGTTACCCGTGTACAGTGTCACGCGCTCCTCCGCCCGCGCGTCCACCACGCCCCGCACCACGTCCAGCGTGCGGTAGCGGCTGAACGGCGCCATCTTGATGGCGGCCACGTTCTCGATCCCCGCGAAGCGCCGCCAGAAATCGGCCGACAGAGCGATGCCGCCCACTGCGGGCTGCAAATAGAAGCCGATGAGCGGTATCGCGCGCGCGACCGCCCGGCAGTGTTCCACGATCTCGTCCTCGCTCGCGCCCTTGAGCGCGGCGAGCGACAGCAGCCCGGCGTGGTAGCCAAGCCCACGCGCCGTATCGGCCTCGCGCAACGCCTGCCTCGTTCGGCCCGCAAGTCCGGCGATGAGCACCAATGGGCGCTCGGCCCAGTTCGCGACTGTGTCGCGCGCGAGCGTGAGGACGGGCTCGTATAGCCCGGCCTCCCGAATCGCGAACTGCGTCGAATGCACGCCGACCGCGATCCCGCCGGATCCGGCGTCCACGTAGTAGCGCGTGAGCGCCCGCTGGCGCCGCGCATCGAGCTTGCGATGCGCGTCGAGCGCCAGCAGATGCGCGGGGATCACCGTCCCGCGACGCAAGGTCGCCAGCACGTCGGCCGGCCAGTCTTCCCAGGTTCGGTATTCCGTCACTCTCTATCCCAACTCCGGGCCGGCAATCGCGAACAGTCGGTCCGGATCATCGAAAGCAAGGCTGCGCCCGTGCGCCATGCGCGTCAGCGGACGCTGCGGCGCGAATCCCGCCTCGCGAAGCCACGTGCCGATTCTAGCGTGCCGGTCCGGGACATCGATGAAGACCGCGGACGTGATCTTCGCGAGCGCACCGGCGATGAGGGCAAGCGCGGTTGCTTCGTCGGCCGCGATGACTGGCCCGATCTGCGTCGCGAGGCGCCCGTCGCGCGCAAACGCGGCCCCGCAGATCGTCGCACCGCGCCGGGCGACCAGCGCCGCTTGCGGGACGCGCCGCGCAAGGTCGCGCAGGATCTCGGCCCGGTCGGCGCCGAAAACGGCACGGTCGAGCGCAAGCACGCTCGTCCAGTCATCGGAACCGAGCCGCTGCACTCCTGGACCGCTTCCGGAGATCGGCGCGCGCAGCTCGATCGCGGACGCGGCAGCGAGCCGCGCCATTCCCCAGCAATCCTCGAAGCCGAGCCGGCGATAGACCTCGCGCCCCGCCGGCGTCGCGTCGAGCAGCGGGACGTAATCGCCGGCAACCAGCTCGTCGATCGCGCGTTGCATCAGCCGCGTCGCGAGTCCGCGGCGCCGGAAGCCCTCGGCAACGAGCACCATACTGAGCCAGGCGAAGCGCCGCTCGTACGGCAGCATGATGGTGGTGGCGACGAGCCGGCCATCGTCCGTGGAACTTCCCAGTCCGCGCCCGGCGCGGAGCATCAGCCGCCAGTCGGCTTCGACCTGGTTCCAGCCGGCCTCCGCGGAGAGCGCGAGGCATCCCGGCAGATGGCTCGGATCGAGGGTGTGATCAGTACTTTCCATCCCGCGCGTCGAAGTGCGTCTCCTTGCCCAGGCTGGGCAGGTCGCGCTTCACCCAGTCCGCCGTCCAGTCGATGAGCGTCTCGAGCGGTACGTCCGGTTGACCGAACATCGCCTGCGCCTGGCCGGTGTTGAGAAGCCAGGCCGTTCCGGCCTCGGTTCCAGTGAATCGCGGCGCCACGCCGAGCCGCTCGCCGAGCGCCACCGCCAGCTTCCGGATGTTCGTCACCTGCGGTCCGGTCACGTTCAGCCCGGACGTCGGCGTCGTGCAGTGCGCGAGCGCGCGCAGCACCTGGCTGTTCGCGTCGCCCTGCCAGATCACGTTGACGTTGCCCATCGTCAGATCGATCGGGGTGCGTGCGAGCACCTTCTTCGCCACGTCGTGCAGCACGCCGTAGCGCATGTCGATCGCGTAGGAAAGCCGGATCAGCCGCCCGGGTGTGCCGCGCAGATTCGACCAGTACTGGAACATGCGCTCCCGCGCGACGCACGAGTTGGCATAGTCCCCGGGTGGCGGGATCGGCGGCAGCTCCTCGGTCGCGCCGCCCCCGCGCACGTCGACGTACGGATAGACGCACGCGGTGGAGAACGCAACGATGCGTGATCCGGCGTATGCCTCGGCCACGAGCGCCGGGACGTAGGCGTTCATTGCCCAGGTGAGATCTTCCCGGCCGACCGAGCCGAACTTGCGCCCTGCCATGAACACGACGTTCGGTGCCTGCGGCAGGCGCTCGACCTCCGCGCGATTCAGGAGATCGGCCTTCGTACACTCGATGCCATGCCGCTCCAGCGACGCGCGCAGGCCCGGCTCGCTGAACCGCGCGACCCCGATCACGCGGCGTTCCGGCGCCGCGCGCTTCGCAAGGCGCGCGAGCGTGGGCCCCATCTTGCCGCCCACTCCCAGCACGATTATGTCGCCGGGTGCGCGGCCGAGATCCTCGATCAGCGCCGGCGTGGGCGCTGTCATCAGATCTTCCAAATGCTCTACGCTCTCGATCCGCTGCGGAAGGTCTGTCTTCGCCATCCTTGCTCCTTCTTCGTTCGCCAGGCGATTATAGAGACTCCGCACCAATGCTAGGCTTGTGACCGTCATGAGCGCCCTGGTGTCCAACCTCGAGGAGCTTGTCGCCGGCATCGGCGACGGCGCGACGCTCGCGGTGCCGAAGGACTTTTCCGGCGTCGCGATGGCCGCGACGCGCGCCCTCGTCCGGCGCGGCGTGAAGAACCTGCACATCGTGGGCGTCCCGGTATGCGGACTGCAGGTCGACATCCTGGTCGGCGCAGGCGCGGTGCGGACCGTCGAGACCTCCGCCGTCACGCTTGGCGAGTACGGCGCGGCGCCACGCTTCACCGCCGCGGTCCGCGCCGGTTCGATCCAGGTGCTCGATGCCACCTGCCCGGCCATCCACGGCGCGCTGCAGGCTGCGGAGAAAGGCCTGCCCTTCATCCCGATCCGCGGCCTGATCGGCTCGGATGTGCTCGCGCACCGACGCGACTGGCGCGTGATCGACAATCCCTTCCAGCCCGCCGACAAGATCGTCGCGCTGCCCGCCATTCGCCCCGACGCGGCGCTCTTCCACGCCCCGCTTGCCGATCGCCACGGCAACGTGTGGATCGGCCGCAATCGCGAGCTGATGACGGTCGCGCATGCCTCGGCGGCGACGTTCGTGTCGGTCGAGGAGATCGTCGATCGGAATCTGCTCGACGATCCGGTGCTCGCCGCTGCGACGATCCCGAACCTCTACGTGACCAGAATCGCGGCGGCGCCGCGCGGGGCCGCTCCGCTCGCGCTCGCGGGGCGCTATCCCGCCGATGCCGAGACGCTCGCGCGCTACGCGCATGCGGCGAAGACCGAGGCGGGATTTCGCGCGTTCCTCGACGAATGGCTCGCGTCGGAGGGGGCGTGAACGCATGGCAGCATCAGACCGAGGCGCTCGTCTCGGTGATCGCCGACCTCCTCGCCGGCTGCCGGCACGTGGCGGTCGGCGCCCGATCACCGGTCCCGGGAACGGCCGCACTGCTTGCACGCCGCGAGTCGGCCGGCGCGCTGCGCGTCTCGGTGCTCGACACGAACCGCTACTCCGCGTTCACGAACGGCGCGTGCGAGATTTTCGACTGCATCGCAGAGGGGCGCATCGATGCGTTCTTCCTGTCGGGCGGGCAGATCGATGGCCAGGCGAACATCAACCTGGTCGGGGCGGGCGCGTACCCGGCGGTCGACGTGCGCTGGCCGGGCTCGTTCGGCTCGGCTTTCGTGTACTTCCTCGTGCCGCGTGTGATCCTGTTTCGCGAGGAGCACAGCCCCCGCGTGTTCGTGGAGCGGGTCGATTTCGTCTCGGCGCCGGGAACGAGCGACCCCGGCGTGTACCGACCGGGCGGTCCGCACGCACTGGTGACCCCGCTCGGCCTGTTCCGGTTCGAACGGGCACGCGCGCGCTTCCGGCTCGCGAGCGTGCATCCCGGCCATACGGTCGAGGAGATCGTCGCGGAGACCGGCTTCGATTTCGACCGCGACCCGGCGCCTGCCGCCACGCCGGCGCCGACGGACGCCCGGCGCGCGCTGATGCACGAGGTCGTACGCGAGGAGGTTGCCGAGATCTATCCGCGCTTCGCCGCGCGGTTTCTGGGTTAGGGGAAGAGCGGAAGGTCACGAACACGGGGAACCGGCTGGTTCCCCCCGTCAGGCGCGCCGATGCTCGCCGACCTGAACGATCTTCATCGTGTTGGTGCCGCCGGGCGAGCCGATGGGCTCGCCAAACGATACGACGATGAGATCGCCCTCCCGCACGACCCCGTTGCGCACCAGCACGTCCTCGGCCTCCTCGAGCAGGAGATCGCGGTCGTGGCCGTGATAGCTGACGGTCAGCGGGAAAACACCGCGAAAGAGACTCACGCGGTAGCGCGTCGAAGCCTCAGACGTGAGCGCATAGATCGGCACGCCGCAATCCATCCGCGACATCCAGAGCGCCGTCGAGCCGGACTGGGTGAGCGCCGCGATCGCCTTCACGTTCAGATGGTAGGCGGTAAAGAGCGCGGCCATCGCGATCGACTGGTCGACGCGGGTGAAGACCCGGTCGAGAAAATCACGGTCGAGCGAGACCTGTGCAGATTTTTCCGCCTCCACGCACACGCGGCTCATGGCCTCGACCGTGTGGACGGGGTACCGGCCGGACGCGGTCTCCGCCGAAAGCATGACTGCGTCGGTGCCGTCCAGGACGGCGTTGGCGACGTCCGAAACCTCGGCGCGCGTGGGCACCGGGTGCGAGACCATCGACTCCATCATCTGCGTCGCGGTGATGGCCAGCCGGTTCGCCTCGCGCGCAGCGCGAATCATGCGCTTCTGCAGGGCCGGCACGGAGGCGTCGCCAACTTCCACGGCAAGGTCCCCGCGCGCCACCATGATGCCGTCGGTCGCGGCGAGGATGTCCTTGAAGACCTGGTTGTCGACTGCTTCCGCGCGCTCGATCTTCGCGATGAGCAAGGCGTGGCCGCCGGCCGCGCGCATCAGCTCCCGCGCGAGCTCCATGTCCTTGCCGCTCTTCGGAAACGAGACCGCCAGGTAGTCCGCCTTCATCCCCGCCGCGGTACGGATGTCCTCCATGTCCTTGCCGGTCAGCGCGGGAGCAGTGAGACCGCCGCCGAGACGGTTGATGCCCTTGTTGTTGGAGAGCACGCCGCCATGGCGCACCACGCAGTGCACGGCCTCGCCCGCCACCCGCACGACGTCGAAAATGATGCGGCCGTCGTCGAGCAGCAGCACATCTCCCGCTTTCACGTCCTGCGGCAGCTCCTTGTAGTCGAGCCCGACGCGTTCCTGGTCGCCGAGCGGGCAGGTCGCGTCGAGCACGAACGGATCGCCGCTCTCGAGCGTGATGCGACCGTCCTTGAACTTGCCGATCCGGATCTTCGGGCCCTGCAGGTCGGCCATGATGCCGACCGTCAGCCCGGCCTCGCGCGAGACCTCCCGGACGAGCTCGACGCGGCGCAGGTGATCTTCGGCGGTACCGTGCGAGAAGTTCACCCGCACCACGTCCACGCCCGCCCGAAGCATCCGATCGAGCGTTGCGCGGTCGCTCGTGGCGGGCCCGAGCGTCGCGACGATCTTGGTAGTGCGCTTATGCGCAGCGTGGTCCTGCTGATGGGAAAGCATTGCGTCCTGGTCGTCGCGAAGCGGGAGGAGGTTCAATCTGCGGCGCGGCGCTCGAGCACTTCGATCGCCGGGAGTTGCTTTCCCTCGAGAAATTCTAGGAACGCGCCGCCCCCCGTGGAAATGTAGTCGATGCGGTCGGTGATGCCGTATTTCGCGATGGCCGCCACCGTGTCGCCGCCGCCCGCCAGCGAGAACGCCTTTGATTCGGCGATCGCTGCGGCGACGGTCCGGGTGCCGTGACTGAACTGATCGAACTCGAATACGCCGACCGGACCATTCCACACGATGGTGCCCGCACCAGCAAGGAGCTTCGCGAGGGTTCGCGCGCTTTCGGGTCCGATGTCGAGGATCATGTCGTCGTCAGTCACATCTCCGACTGGCTTCGTCTCGGCCTTGGCGGCTGCCGAGAGCTCCTTCGCGCACACCACATCCACTGGCAAGGGGACGCCTCCGCCCTTGGCGCGCAGCGCAGCCATGATCTTGCGCGCCTCGTCGGCGAGATCGGGCTCGGCCAGCGACTTGCCGATCTTCATCCCGGCCGCGAGCATGAACGTGTTGGCGATCCCGCCGCCGACGATCAGCTGATCCACCTTCGCGGCAAGGGCGGCGAGGATCGTGAGCTTGGTCGAGACCTTCGCGCCGGCCACGATCGCGACCAGAGGGCGCGCCGGATTGCCGAGCGCCTTGGAGAGCGCGTCGATCTCGGCGCCCATCAGCGGACCGGCGCAGGCGACCGGCGCATGCTCCGCAATGCCGTAGGTCGTCGCCTCGGCGCGGTGCGCCGTTCCAAAGGCGTCGTTCACGTACACGTCGCACAGACTCGCGAGCTTCCGGGCGAGCGCCGCATCGTTCTTCTTCTCGCCCGGGTTCACGCGGCAGTTCTCGAGCAGGACCACCTCGCCCGGCGCAACGTTGACGCCGTCGACCCAGTCACGCGCGAGCCGGACGGGCTTGTCGAGCAGCTCGGTCAGGCGCGCGCCGATCGGTGCCAGCGAGTCGTGCGGCTTGAGCTCGCCTTCCTTCGGTCGGCCGAGGTGCGACGTCACCATCACTGCGGCGCCGCCCGCAAGCGCCTGCGCGATGGCCGGCACCGACGCCCGGATGCGCGTGTCGTCGGTGATCTTGCCCTGCTCGTCGAGCGGGACGTTGAGGTCCGCGCGGATGAAGACCCGCTTGCCGCGCAGGTCCAGCTCGGTCATCTTGAGAACGTTCATGGCCGGCGCGCTATTCGAGACTGCTCACGATGGCCGGCGCCGAGAACAGTTGCTGGAGAATTCTCCGATACGCAGGCGGCACGACCGTTTTCGCATGACCCGGCGGATTGACCGCGTCTCCACCGAGGTTCTCGCGCCCCGTGAGCCGCGTGGCTCCGAGCTCCTTCCCCGCGGCGTCGTGGATGCGCAGGGCCAAGTCGTAGACAAGCGCGGTATTCATGAACGTGTCGCTCTTCCACTCCACGATGATCACGATTGCCATCCGGTCCGCGCCTGCCTTGTCCACCGCAGCGGCGATGCCCGCTGGACTGTCCGGAACTGCGCCCGCGAGCACCGTCGCCCTGAACCCCTTGGCGCGGAGCGCGCCGGCAATCGTCGTGCCGAAATCTGCCGCAAGCGGATTCCCGCTTTCGGTGAGGATGTCGAACGGGTTGCCGAATCCGCCGCGCGACAGGCCCACGAAGTCCGCGGTCTTGTTGCCCGTCATGACATACGATCGCGCGTCCCGCACGGCCACGACGGCGATCCGCTTGCCGGCGACCGCGAAGTCGGGTGTCGCGCCGGTGTAGGCGTGCTTGTTGCCGACCGCACAACCGCCGAGGGCGATCGCCGCAGCGAGCAGCGCCGCCGCGCCGAGTTGCTTCATGATCCAGGTCCTTGAGCCGAGACCCGCACGGTCATTTCGCGTGACGCCCCACTCATTGTGCTCCGGCCGCTGCGCTTAACCTCGGGCGCTCACGCCCGAGGTTAGCCTCCGCCGCAACGAATGGAGGGCATAGTAGCGCTCCAGTCACTTTGCCGCCATGAGCGCCACCGTCACATCAAGCATCCGGTTACTAAACCCCCATTCGTTGTCATACCAGCTGCAGACCTTGACGAGGGTGCCGCCGGAGACCTTGGTGAGGGTCGAATCGAAGATCGACGAGGACGGGTTGTGGTTATAGTCGATCGAGACGAGCGGCTCCGCCGTGTACTCCAGGATGCCCTTCAAGTCGGATTCGGAAGCTTCCTTGACGGCCTTGTTGACCTCGTCGACGCTCGTCGCGCGCTTTGCCACGAACGCGAGATCGACCAGCGAGACGTTGATCGTCGGGACGCGGATGGCGAACCCGTCGAGCTTGCCGTTCAACTCCGGCAGCACGAGCCCGACGGCGGACGCCGCGCCGGTCTTCGTCGGGATCATCGACATGGTCGCCGAGCGGGCCCGACGCAAGTCCTTGTGATAGACGTCGGTGAGCACCTGGTCGTTCGTGTAGGCATGGATCGTCGTCATCAGCCCGCTCACGACGCCGATGCGGTCGTGCAGCGCCTTGACCATCGGCGCGAGGCAGTTGGTGGTGCAGGACGCGTTCGAGATCACGGTGTGCGATCCCTTGAGCGTCTGGTGGTTCACGCCGTAGACGACGGTCGCATCGACATCCTTGTCGCCGGGTGCCGAGATGATCACCTTCTTCGCGCCGGCCTCGATGTGACCGGCAGTCTTGGCCTTGCTCGCAAAGAGGCCGGTGCACTCGAGCACCACGTCGACCTTGAGCTCCTTCCACGGCAGATCGGCCGGGTTCCGCTGCGCGCAGACGCGGATCTTGTCGCCGTTCACCACCAGGTTGTCGCCTTCGACCGCGACCGTGCCCGGAAACTTGCCGTGAGCGGTATCGTACTTGGTCAGGTGCGCATTCGTCTTCGCGTCGCCCAGGTCGTTCAGTGCGACGAACTGGATGTCGTGCCCCTTGCCGCCCTCGTAGTGGGCCCGCAGGATGTTGCGGCCGATGCGGCCATAGCCGTTGATCGCTACACGTATGGTCATGGTCTGTTCCTCAGATTATCCCGTCACGAAGTTCTTGCGGTGCCATTGCAAGCGCGCCGGTAGGTTACGAACAGGGGGAAACCGGCTGGTTTCCCCCCGTTACCCCCCTCCCCGCTGAGAGTAGACCCTCCCCGGGCGCGAAGGTTACGAACAGGGAGAAACCGGCTGGTTCCCTCCCGTTACCCTCCTTTCCGCCGGGAGTGGGCATCAGGTTCACCTAGGCTTTCCTTCCTTTACGCGACTTTTTCTCGAGCACGCGCTTCACGGCGGCTGCGACATGGTCGGCGGTGAAGCCGAAATGTTTGAAGAGCTCTCCGGCCGGGGCCGACTCGCCGTAGCGGTCGAGGCCGACCACCTCGCCGTCGAGCCCGACGTACTTTCGCCAGTAGTCCGTGACACCCGCCTCGACTGCCACGCGCGGCATCCGTCTCGGCAGGACGCTCTCGCGATAGTCCTCCTCCTGACGGTCGAACGCGTCGGTGCACGGCATCGACACCACGCGCACCGGGATGCCCTCTTCCATGAGCTTGGCCTGCGCCGCCATCGCGAGCTGCACTTCCGAGCCGGTCGCGATGATCGCCGCCTTCGCGCGCGGCGCCTTGCTGAGCACATAGCCGCCCTTCGCGATCGCGGCGATGGTCGCCGGCGTGCGTTTCTGGAACTGGAGGCCCTGCCGCGAAAGCACGAGCGAGGTCGGACCCGCGCGCCGCTCGACCGCCGCGATCCAGGCCGCCGCCGTCTCGACCGTGTCGCAGGGACGCCACACGGACATGTTCGGCATGAGGCGCAGCGACGCGGTGTGCTCGACCGGCTGATGGGTCGGACCGTCCTCGCCCAGGCCGATCGAGTCGTGCGTCAACACGAAGATCTCGCGCACCCCGGCGAGGGAGGCGACGCGCAGCGCGTTGCGCGCGTAGTCGGTGAACACGAGGAACGTCCCGCCGTAGGGCAGCAGGCCGCCGTGCAACGCCATGCCGGTCATGATCGCGGCCATGCCGAACTCGCGCACGCCGAACGAGAGGTAGTTTCCACCGCCGCTCGCGCCCGCGAGCCGGTGCGAGCCCGACCAGTTGGTGAGATTCGAACCGGTGAGGTCCGCCGAGCCGCCGAAAAATTCCGGCAGCACCGGTCCGAGCGCCTCGATCGCGTTTTGCGACGCCTTGCGGCTGGCGACCGTCTCGCCTTTCGCGTTGATCTTGCGCAGGATGGACGCGCACTGCTTCGGCCAGTCGGCCGGCAGCTCGCCTGCCGTCCGCCGCCGGAACTCCGCCGCGAGCTTGGGGTGCTGCTGCTCGTACGCGGCAAACTTCTCCTCCCACGATTGCTCGAGCGCCGCGCCGCGCGTGCGCGCGTCCCAGCCTGAGTAGACGTGCGCCGGAATCTCGAACGGCGGATGGCTCCAGCCGATCGCCTTGCGCGTCGCTTCCACCTCGTCCTTGCCGAGCGGCGCGCCATGCGCTTCGTGCGTGTCCGCCTTGTGCGGCGCGCCCATGGCAATGGTGGTCTTGCAGCAGATGAGGCTCGGCCGGTCCGTGACCGCTTGCGCCGCCTGGATCGCCTGATCGACCGCCTCGACGTCATGACCGTCCACGTGCGGCACGACATGCCAGCCGTAAGCCTCGAAGCGCTTCGGCGTGTCGTCGGTGAACCAGGCCTTCACGTGTCCGTCGATCGAGATGCCGTTGTCGTCGTAGAGCACGATCAGCTTGCCGAGGCCGAGCGTGCCGGCCAGCGAGCAGACCTCGTGCGAGATGCCCTCCATCAGGCAGCCGTCGCCGCAGAATGCGTAGGTGTGGTGGTCGACGACATCGTGGCCGGGCCGATTGAACGTCGCGGCGAGCAGACGTTCTGCCAGCGCCATGCCGACCGCGTTGGCGAGACCCTGGCCGAGAGGCCCGGTCGTCGTCTCGACGCCCGGCGCGCAGCCATATTCCGGATGACCGGGCGTTTTCGAATGCAGCTGGCGAAAGCGCCGCAGCTCGTCCATCGGCAGGTCGTAGCCCGTGAGATGCAGCAGGGAATAGAGCAGCATCGAACCATGGCCGTTCGAGAGCACGAAACGGTCGCGATTCGGCCATTTCGGGTCGATCGGGTTATGGCGCAGGTGCCGGTTCCAGAGCGCCAGCGCAATCTCCGCCATGCCCATCGGCATGCCGGGATGCCCGGAATTCGCCTGCTGCACGGCGTCCATGGCAAGCGCGCGCAGCGCATTGGCGAGATCGTTGCGAACGGGAGCGTCCATCGCGTGGGGGCCCTGAGGAAATACCGTGGAAGAAACGTGCGGAGCCGAAATTATACGCGAGGCTTCACACGCGAGTGCGCTCGCGTTGCAGGATCAGACGCGCGTTGGACGAAATACGCCGATCGCGTGCTCGACCGGCCCGAGCCGGGCGCCCATGCGCTTGCGGTCCTCCATCAGCCGCCAGATCATCGGCGTGATGATGAGCTGCATCGCCAGCTCGAGCTTGCCGCCCGGCACCACGATGTTGTTCGGCCGCGACATGAACGAGTTGTGGATCATCGTCAGGAGATACGGGAAATCGACGCCGACCGGGTTGCGAAATCGGATCACCACCATCGACTCGTCGGCGCTCGGGATGTCTTTCGCGATGAACGGGTTGGAAGTGTCCACCACCGGGATGCGCTGGAAGTTGATGTGCGTCTCGGTGAACTGCGGACAGATGTAGTGCACGTAGTCGTGCATCCGGCGCAGGATCGTGTCGGTGACCGCCTCGAGCGAGTACCCGCGCAGGTTGGTGTCGCGATGGATCTTCTGGATCCATTCTAGGTTGATGGTCGGCACCACGCCGATCAGCAGGTCGACGTGCTGCGCGATGTCGATCTTGTCGCTCTTGACCCCGCCGTGCAGGCCCTCGTACAGGAGGACATCGGTGTTGTCCGGAATCGTGGTCCACGGGGTAAAGGTGCCGGGCTCCTGGCCGAATCGCGCCGCCTCTTCCTCGCTGTGCAGGTAGGAGCGCACCTTGCCGGTGCCACGCTCGCCGTATTCCCTGAAGAGCGCCTCGAGCTCCTCGAACAGGTTCGCGTCCGGCCCGAAATGGCTGAAGTTGCGCCCCTTGCGAATGGCTTCCGCCATGCGCTTGTTCATTTCCGCGCGGTCGTAGCGGTGATACGCGTCGCCCTCGACATGGACCGCGGAGATGTTCTCGCGGCGGAAGATCTTGTCGAACGCCTTCTGCACCGTGCTGGTGCCGGCGCCGGACGATCCGGTGGCCGCAACGATCGGATGCTGGACCGACATGGCCTCTCCTTTGACCCTACCCCGCCGGGATTCTGCGGCCGGCTGTTCAGGCCGCGGCCGCTCGGCCGTGAAGCGCCTCGAGCTGCACGAGCCCCATGAACGGCGCCCCGATACGCGACGCGGCTCCCGGGTCAAGCGGATGCTCGGGATCCCCGAGGCTGTAGAGCACGAGGTCCGCGCCACTCAGATCTTGTGTTTGCGTCCAGATCGTCGGCGTCGCGACGGTGAAGAGACCCGCGGCTTTGGCCGCCAGCACGCCGTTGCCCGAATCCTCCAGCGCGACACACGCCGCGGCTCGCAATCCGAGCGTCGACAGCACGACGTTGTAGACGTCGGGGGCCGGCTTCTTGTGCGGCACCTCGTCGGCGCAAGCGATGGCGTGAAACCAGTGGTAGCCCTCTTCGCCGAGCCCCGCGGAGATCAACGCCTCGACGTTCGCGGGCGAAGTGGTGGAGGCGAGACCGAGCTTGACGCCCGCTTCACGCGCCTCGCGGATCAGGCGTGCGACGCCGGGCCGCAGCGGCGAGCGGCCGTCGCGGATCAGATCCGCGAAAATGCGCGTCTTGGTGCGATGGATCGCAGCGACGCTCCCGTGCAAGCGCTGCTTGTCCTCGACCGGCACCTTCAGCGAGTCGATGTACTGGTTGATGCGCTCCTTGCCGCCCGAGATCTTGAGCAGCTCCAGGTAGAGATGGCTGCTCCAGTTCCAGTGCAGATCGTGCTCGAGGAACGCGGCGTTGAACGCCTGGCGATGCGTCTCCTCGGTGTCGGCCAAAGTTCCGTCAACGTCGAATATCAATGCCTCGATGGTCATGCCCACCTCCTCGCCTGCCGCTCGCGCGGTTCCAGCGTCGCCTGTGTACCACGGCTTGGCCCGCCCCTGCCATAGCGCCGGTCAAGCGGGCCCGTCACGACCCCGAGCAGCGGGGATTTCGCGCGCAAGGGACCGCTCGATCGCGGGGTCCGGCTCGGTACCAAGATGTACTGTACCTGCTTGCGGATCTCGTCCGGTAGCGCCTTTTCGCAGGGTCCGCGCGCGGCAAGACACGCACCCTATAATCCACGCATTGGGGCACCCGATCGGGGCACGCAGTGGGCGCGCAGCCCACCACGTTTCCGGAGAGACACATCATGGCGAAAGTGGCTTTCATCGGACTCGGCGTCATGGGCTTTCCTATGGCCGGGCACCTGGCCGCAAAGGGTCACGAGGTGACGGTGTACAACCGCACCGGTGCGAAAGCACAGAGCTGGATCGCGAAACACGGCGGCAAGGTCGCCGACTCGCCTGCGA
Source organism: Burkholderiales bacterium (assembly GCA_041617635.1). Classification (GTDB taxonomy): domain Bacteria; phylum Pseudomonadota; class Gammaproteobacteria; order Burkholderiales; family SG8-39; genus JAABRB01. The sequence goes on from JBFJOO010000032.1 coordinate 34,805, forward strand.
AAGCCGTGGCGACCGCCGAGTTCGTCTTCTCCTGCGTGGGCGACGATCCGGATCTGCGTGAAGTGACCCTCGGTGCGGACGGTTCGTTCCAGGCGATGCAGAAGGGCTCGATCCACATCGATCACACCACGGCCTCGGCGAAAATCGCCCGCGACCTAGCGGCGCGGGCGAGAGAGCGCGGCTTTCACTTTCTCGATGCGCCCGTGTCGGGCGGGCAGTCCGGCGCAGAAAACGGCGTGCTGACCGTCATGGTGGGTGGCGACGCCGCGCCGTACGAGCGGGCGCGGCCGGTGATCGCGAGCTTCGCCCGTGCCGTGACGCTGCTCGGGCCGAGCGGCTCGGGCCAGCTCGCAAAGATGGTCAATCAGATCTGTGGCGTCGCGATCATGGAAGGCCTCGCCGAAGGCATCGCCTTCGGACTCAAGTCGGGGCTCGACATGAAGCGCGTGCTCGAATGCCTGTCGAAGGGTGCTGCGACGTCCTGGCAGATGGAGAATCGCGGCACGACCATGGTGGACGACAAGTTCGACTTTGGCTTCGCAGTGGACTGGATGCGCAAGGATCTGCGGATCGCGATGGAGCAGGCGCGCGAGATCGATGCCAAGCTGCCGACGATCGAGATGATCGACCGATTCTATGTCGAGATCCAGAAAATGGGCGGCGGTCGCTGGGACACCACCAGTTTGATCCGCCGGCTCCGCTAGCGGTTCGGATCGGATCCCGCGCCCGCCGGAAGTGGACGCCTGCCGCACACGGAAAGCCCAACGGTCGTGAGTGACACGCCGCGCCCGTCCGTGATGCCGTTCTCCGCCCCGGACGACTACGTGGCCGAGCAGGCGCCGCCCGGGGAGGTCCCCGGGTCCGCAATGTGGTTCGTGTTTCGGGAAAGCCACTTGCTGGTCGCCGAGGCGCCGAAACCCGCCGTGCTTCCCGAGGCACGCGACCCGCGTGCGCTCGGCCTCGAGTCGCTACGCGCGCCGCAGTATCTCGGCCGGCTGCGCGGTGCGCCGCTCTTCGCCGCGGAAGTCGATCGCAGCGTCGCGCCGCCCACGGGCTGGCGCTGGGAAGGCCTGCGCGCGCTCTTCGGCGCGATGGACGACAGCCTGTTTGCGCTCGCCGGTCGCGCGCTGCAAGTCGTCGACTGGGATCGCACGCATCAGTTCTGCGGCCGGTGCGGCGCGCCGACCGCGCACAAGACGGGCGAGCGGTCCCGCGAATGCCCCGCGTGCGGCCTGATCGTCTACCCGCGCATCGCGCCCGCGGTGATGGCCATGGTGCGCCGCCTGCCGGACGAGGTGCTGCTGGCGCGCAGTCCGCGCTTTCCGCCCGACATGTACTCCGCGCTCGCCGGCTTCGTCGAGCCGGGCGAGACCCTCGAGCAGTGCCTCGACCGCGAGGTCCTCGAGGAGGTCGGCGTGCGGGTGCGCGACCTGCGCTATTTCGCGAGCCAACCCTGGCCGTTTCCACATTCCCTCATGATCGCCTTCGTTTGCGACTGGGAATCCGGCGAGCTGCGGGCAAATCCCCTTGAAATCGAAGCCGCGGGGTGGTTTAACGTACGCGCGCTCCCGCGACTTCCGCAGCGGATCAGCATCGCCCGGCGCCTGATCGATGCGGTGGTCCGGGACATGATCGAAACGGCCTGAGGGAAAGTGCTTTGGACGGTTTGCACATCATCGCGAGCCTGTACCGCTGCCGCGGGGACGCGCGCTTTCTCGTGGACGCGGAGCGCCTGCGCGAGTTCTGCATCGATACCGTCAGCCGCTCGGGGTTGACGGTGGTCGGCGCGCTCTTTCACCGTTTTCCGGGCGGAGGAGGCGACGCGGGCGACGCGAGCGGTGGCGTCACGGGGTGCATCGTGCTCGCCGAATCGCATCTCGCGATCCACACCTGGCCGGAGCTCGGAAGCGTCACGCTGGACATCTTCGCGTGCAACTACTCGCAGGACAACAGCGCCCGGGCGCGCGCGGTGGTGGATGACATCGCCGCGCTGTTTGAGCCCGAGGAAATCGCGCGGCATGACGTGCCGCGCCGCGGCCCGATCGCCGCGCCGCAAACCGCGCGCGCCTGAAGCGATTCGTGCGCCGAGCGCCGGCGATCAGAAACCGGAACGCGGCGCGGTCTGGAGGAATGCGCTGCGCCGCCGCTCGGGCACGCCCAGGAAGCCGAATTCGGGTTCGGGCCGCTTGCCGCAGAGGATGTCGGCGAGCGCTCTTCCCGAGCCGCAAGCGAGCGTCCAGCCGAGCGTGCCATGCCCGGTGTTGAGGTACAGGTTCGGAATGCGAGTGCGTCCGATCAGTGGAACGTTCGAGGGCGTCGCCGGCCGCAAACCCGTCCAGTGCTCGGCGCGCTCGGCGCGTCCGGCACGCGGAAACAGCTCGAACGTCCGCCGCAGCAGGGACTCGCAGCGTTCCGCGCGAAGCTCGGTGTCGTAACCGGCGAGCTCGGCGGTGCCCGCCACGCGCAGCTGCTCGCCTAGCCGCGTGAACACGAGCTTGGCCGCCTCGTCCGTGAGGCTCACACGCGGCGCTTCGTCGCCTTCCTCCAGCGGGACGGTGATCGAATACCCCTTCACGGGATAGACCGGGATCGAGACGCCGACTCGATCGAGCAGCAGCGGGCTATAGCTGCCGAGGGCCATAACGTAGGCATCCGCGGTCACCGACTCTTCCGCGCCGTCGTGCACGTCGTGCACGATCACGCTCGCCAGTCGGCCGCGTTCCGTTTCCAGCCGTTCCACGGAACATCCGTAACGGAACCGCACTCCATGGCCCTCCGCCAGCGCCGCAAGCGACTGCGTGAACTTGTGGGCGTCGCCGGATTCGTCGGACGCGGTGAACGTCGCACCCGCGAGCCGCGCGCGCATGTGCGCGAGCGCGGGCTCGATCGCCACGCATTCGTCGGGCGTCTTGATCTGCCGCTCGGAGCCGTGCTGCCGGAGCGCCTGCACGTGGCGCACGGCGCGGTCGAAATCCTTGCGGTCCGTATAGAAGTGCAGAATGCCGCGGGTCTGATGCTCGTAGCGGATCCCGGTTTCGGCGCGCAGGCGCTGCAGCTCTGCTCGGCTGTAGAGCGCAAGCGAGAAGATCTCGCGAGTGTTGGCCCGGGTGCGCCACGGCAGGCATTCCACCAGGAAGCGCAGACCCCAGGCCCACTGGCGCGCATCGGCGCGCATGCGAAAAAGGAGCGGCGCATCCTCGCGCCCGAGCCACCGCAGGATCTTGCCCGGCGCCGAGGGATTCGCCCAAGGCTCGGCGTGGCTCACCGAGATCTGGCCGCCGTTCGCGAGGCTGGTCTCGAGCCCGGCGGCACCCTGGCGGTCTATGACGGTCACGGCGTGGCCGGCGCGCGCGAGATACCACGCGCTAGCCGTGCCGACGACGCCTGCTCCGAGGACGACAACTTTCATGATCGAAATCCAAGCTTCGCCCGCGGGCGAGCGCGGGCCAAGTCGGATCGCAAACCATATGAGAACTTCGACTCGCGCCGCGTCGCCACGTTCGCAAATTTGCGCGGTGCGCAACGAACCGACGACAAGAAAAGAGAGCATATCGCAGCGTAATGACGTTGTCATGACCCGCCGCGCAATCGACGACCGGATTCCGAAAAAGAGAATCCCCGCCGCAGCGGGGATTTCTTCACTTCGCCCGCATCGCGAGGTTTGCTCTTCGCGGGAAGGAGGGTAGCGGGAGGGAACCAGTCGGCTCCCTCCCGTTCGTAACCTTCCGCCTTGGATTCTGCCCTTCGCGGGAAGGA
>JBFJOO010000033.1:0-38118 GCA_041617635.1 Burkholderiales bacterium
ACCTCCGCGGGAACGATGCATGGCGGCCAAGAGGCGGCACTGCTCTCGATGATCGTGCCGCTGCTGCACCACGGCATGCTCATCGTGGGCTTGCCTTACACGCTCCCGGAGCTCAGCAGCACGACGAGCGGCGGCACCCCCTACGGGGCCAGTCACCTGGCGGGGACGTCCTCCGACCGCGCGGTGGACGACACGGAGAAGCGGCTCTGCGTCGCGCTCGGCCGGCGGCTGGCTGAGGTCGTCGCGAGGCTCGACCGATGAGCGTCGCCGATGCGGCGCGCCGCTTCCTGCGCGCGCACTCCGCAGGGACCCTCTCGACCCACTCGGCGCGGATCGGCGGCTATCCGTTCGGATCGGTCGTGCCGTTCGCGCTCGATGCCCGCGCTCGCCCGGTGCTGCTGACGAGCGCGCTGGCCGAGCACACGCGCAACATCACGGCCGATCCGCGCGCAAGTCTCGTCGTTCATTCCTATGCGGAAGATGTCCAGGCTGGACCGCGCCTGACGCTGATCGGCGACGTCACGGAGTTGTCCACGAGGGACGAGGGATGCGATCGCTATCTGCGACGCTTCCCGGACGCCGCGCGTCTCATGGCGCTCGGCGATTTCTCGTTCCGCGCGATCGTCGCGCGCGAGCTGCTATTCGTGCAGGGCTTCGGCCGGATCGACTGGATCGGCGCGGACGCGTTCGCGCCGCCTCCCAACGAGGTGACGGATGCCGAAGCCGACATCCTTGCGCACATGAACACCGAGCACGCGGACACGCTCCTCCTCTACTGCCGCACGCTCGGCGGCCTGAACGCTGAACGCGCGCACGCGATAGGCGTCGACTGTGACGGCATCGACGTCCGCGCGGACGGGCGGCTGCTCCGTTTCGATTTCGACCCGCCCGCGCCCGACGCCCCGGCTGTGCGCGCCCGGCTGGTCCACCTTGCCGGGCGCGCCCGCGCGGAATAGATCGCGTGCGAACCAGCTACTGGGGCGCCGTCGGCAGCCTCGTCGCGCTCATCGCGCTCTGCCTGGCCTGGGAGATCTGGCTCGCGCCACTGCGGCCGGGCGGATCGTGGCTGATGCTCAAGTCCCTGCCGCTCCTCGCACCCTTGCGCGGCGTGTTGGCCGGCAGGCGGCGCACGTACCAGTGGGCCGCCATGTTCATCCTCGCATACTTCGCCGAGGGCGCCGTGCGCGCCTGGAGCGACCACGGCCTCTCGGCCCAGCTTGCGCTGGCCGAGGCGTTTCTTGCACTGGTCTTTTTCGGATCGGCCGTGACGTATGCGCGCCGCGCGGCGGCACGGTCCTAGAGGCGGGTCGAAGTCGCGCGGCATGTGGCCATCGCCCGCACCTTTGTCACTCCTCAGCGCACGAGCATGTATCCGATGCGCAACTGCGCTGGCAGCTTGCGATTGTAGTCGAGCAGGCTTTCGCCGTAGCCGTTGACGTACTGCAGCTGCAGGTACCCGCCCAGGCGATTGCCGGTGATCGCCCTCATCGGGTACGAGAGATTGAGCTCCATGCTCGATCCCCGCGAGCCACGCCGCCACTCGGACGCGAACAGCACGCCGTCTCGCTTGCCGAGCTTCATGGTGAGATCGAAGTAGCCCCGATAGTCTTCGATGTCGGGATTCTCGGACTTCTCCAGGTAGCCGAGCACGCGCGGCGCGACCAGCAGGTGATAGCCATCGGGGTCACCGAACGTGAATCGGGGCTTCACGTAGGCGATGTTGAGCGAGCGCGAATTCGGACCGTCCCGGCCGTTCGACTCGTGCCCGAGACCCGCCTCGAGCCCGACGCGGCTGAGCCAGCCGTGGCGGTAGCCGAAATCGTCGCGATACCAGAAGAGCCGTGGCTTGTAGGCGGAGTCGAGAAACGGCTTCGAGGCCGATTGGAGGTCCCAAAGCGACGTCTGCGTGTAGCCGATATTGAAGCCCCAGATCAGGCGATAGCGGAAGCTGATCTGGAGCTTGGCGTTCGTGCGCTCGCGGGTGCCGACCGCAAAGTACATCGGCTCGTAGACGTCGAACCGCTCCAGCACCCCGCGTGCATTGAACCCATCGCCGAGCGGGTCCGGCGGCGCCGCATCGACCGGCGCCGCAGCAAGCGGAGCGGGGGCGACCGGCGCCGAGTCGGTAGCCGCGGTCGCGGGCGTCCCGGGTTCGATGGCGGCAAGCAGCAGCTTGTTCGCCGCGCGATCGACGAGCTCGAGCGTGACCGGACCGCGCGCCCCCGGCGGCGCGACGCCGCCGTACGCGAGCTTGCGAAATCCGCCGGGCGGCAGCGTGACCGGGGCGGCCTGCGCCGCATCCACGATCGTGAGCATCAGCTCGCCCGCGAACCCGGTGCCGCGCAGGCGGGCCCGCAGCTCGCCGGGAATCGCCAGGGATTCCGCCGCGCCCGAGTCGTTGTTGAAGTACACGTGCACCAGGAAGCGCTCGCCGGCGTGCATGCGTTCATCGGGCGCGACCAGGACGGTCTCGGCGGCGAGACACGGAAACGCGCCAAGAGCGAGAGCGAGCAACAGGATGCGTGAACCAGCCATGCGGGAATCTCCGGATCGGGCGCCGGCACGTGGCGGCGCGGAGGTGTTGGATCGCGACAGGTGAAGTACCCGGCGTCCGATCGCGCGACGAACGGACTGCACGGGGCGCAACGCTCAGAACGGGAACACGACCGGGTCCGCCTCCACACCCAGAAATGCGCGCGCGTAGCGCACGGCCGCGCTCGCGTCGAAAGCCTTGCAGGTATAGAGGACGATCGAGAAGAAGCGTCGGCCCGTCCAGAAGTAGGCGGCGATTCCCGAGTCGACGAGCGGCAGAAACGCGTCGAAGCCCTGGCTCTCGGCGCGCCCCACTCCTTCCGGCGAGAAGATCACCGGCTCCGCATAGGCACGCAGACCGAGCTCGGCGGCAAGCCCTTGCAGCAATCTCGCGACCGTCTCCCGCCCGACGTCGCTCGAGTAGTAGCCCTCGATCAGCAGGCGCTGCCGGAAGATGTCGGGGGCGATGTCGCGGACGCGAGCGGGCATGGAGTCCCCGTCAGGGCGTCGTCTGCAGTTGCGGATTCACGCGCTCCACGCTGCTCCGCAGCTTGTTCAGCGCGTTCACGTAGGCCTTGGCCGATGCCACGACGATGTCCGTGTCCGCGCCGACGCCGTTCACGATGCGCCCGCCTTTCGCGAGCCGCACGGTCACCTCGCCCTGTGACTCGGTGCCCTGCGTGACCGCATTCACCGAGTAGAGCAGAAGATCCGCGCCGCTCTTCGCAATGCTTTCGATCGCCTTGAACGTGGCGTCCACCGGGCCATCCCCCTGTGACTCCGCCTTGCGCTCCGCCCCGCCCTCGCCGAGCACGACGGTCGCGTGCGGCTGCTCGCCCATGCCGCTCGCCTGGCTCATGTGCACCAGGCGCCAATGCTCCATCTCGGCGGTGACCGCCTCGTCGGAAACCAGGGCGTGAAGATCCTCGTCGAAGATGTCCGCCTTCTTGTCCGCGAGATCCTTGAATCTCTGAAACGCGACGTTCACGGCCTCCTCGGACTCGAGCTCGATGCCGATCTCCTTGAGCCGCTGCTTGAACGCGTTCCGGCCGGAGAGCTTGCCGAGCACGATCTTGTTGGTGGTCCAGCCGACGTCCTCGGCGCGCATGATTTCGTAGGTCTGGCGGGCCTTGAGGACGCCGTCCTGGTGGATCCCCGAGGCGTGCGCGAAGGCATTCGCCCCGACGATCGCCTTGTTCGGCTGAACCAGAAATCCCGTGATCTGGGAGACCAGCCGCGAGGCGGAGACGATCTGCGCCGTGTCGATGCGGGTCTCCAGGCCGAAGAAATCGCGACGCGTGCGAACCGCCATCACGACCTCCTCGAGCGAGGTGTTCCCGGCGCGCTCGCCCAGACCGTTCACGGTGCACTCGATCTGGCGTGCGCCGCCGATCATCACGCCGGCAAGCGAGTTCGCGACCGCCATGCCGAGGTCGTTGTGGCAGTGAACCGACCAGACCGCCTTGTCCGAGGTCGGGATCCGTTCGCGCAGCGTGCGAATGAACTCGCCGAACTGCTGCGGGATCGCGTAGCCCACCGTGTCGGCGATGTTGATCGTCCGGGCACCCTCCGCGATGGCCGCCTCGAGAACCCGGCAGAGGAAGTCGACCTCGGACCGGCTTCCGTCCTCCGGAGAGAACTCGACGTCGTCGCAATGCTTGCGCGCGAAACGCACTGCGAGCCGCGCCTGCTCCAGGACCTGATCGGGCGTCATGCGGAGCTTCTTCTCCATGTGCAGCGGACTGGTCGCGATGAACGTGTGGATGCGCGGCGCCTTCGCTCCCTTCAGCGCTTCGACACCGCGCGAGATGTCGCGGTCGTTCGCGCGGCACAGACCGGCCACGATGCTGTCCTTGATGCCCTCGGCGATCGCGCGCACGGCCTCGAAGTCGCCGTTCGAAGCGGCGGGGAAGCCCGCCTCGATCACGTCCACGCGCAGACGCTCGAGCTGCCTCGCGATGCGGAGCTTCTCCTCGCGGGTCATCGACGCGCCGGGACTCTGCTCGCCGTCGCGAAGCGTCGTATCGAAGATGATCAATTTTTCGTTCATGGCTTTCTCCGGTCACATGGGCGGCACGGGCTTTCCGCGGGGCCCGGTAGGCGCCGCGGCGGGTACTGCTCGAATTGGGGGAGGGATTTAGCTGCGCGCGGGGCGCAGCAGCAGAGCGAGTGCGCCGCAGAGAAGCGGAAGCGCCTGGAGCACGTGAGACCCGGGCACGTGAGACCCGGGCACTCGAGAAACGGCGGCGTTGGCAGCCATGCGAGGGAATATAGCGGCATTCCCGGACCGGCGCAATAACCGGTTAGGTCAACGTGGGAGCCGACGGCGGCGCCTCCAGAGCCACAGGGCGTACCCGGAGAACCCGTAGGCGACAAACAGCCCGAAGAGCACTAGGGGTGGATTGGCCGACACCATGACGAGCGCAAACACGACGAGCAGGACCGCCCAGAACGGCACGCTGCGCCGCAGGTTGAAGTCCTTGAAGCTGTAGAAAGGCACGCTCACCACCATCGTGATCCCGGCGTAGAAAGTCAAGAGCGCGGCGAGCCAGCGCACCGTCTCCACCCGCGCGATCTGGAAATCGTCGCTGACCCAGATGAATCCCACGACCAACGCCGCGGCCGCCGGGCTCGGCAGCCCCTGGAAATAGCGCTTGTCCACGACGTCGATGTTCGTGTTGAAGCGCGCCAACCGCAATGCCGTGCCGACGCAGTACACGAAGGCGACGATCCAGCCCGTTCGTCCGAGCCCCCGCAGCGCCCACTCGTACATGATGAGCGCCGGCGCGACACCGAAGCAGACCATGTCGGAAAGGCTGTCGTACTCGGCGCCGAACTCGCTTTGCGTGCGCGTCATCCGCGCGACGCGTCCGTCCAGGCCGTCGAGCACCATCGCGACGAAGACGGCGATGGCTGCCAGCTCGTATCGGGAGTTCATCGCCTGCACGATGGCGTAGAAGCCGGCGAAAAGCGCCCCCGTGGTGAGCAGATTCGGCAGCAGGTAGATGCCGCGCCGGCGCAACGTGCCGCGCAGGAAACCTCTTCCACCACGACGCAGCCGGGCCACGGCGTCAGAGCTCCGCGAGAACGGTGGCGCCGCAGCGCACCGACTGTCCGAGTTCCACCTTCACCCTGGCGCCGAGCGGCAGGTAGACGTCGACGCGCGAGCCGAACCGGATGAACCCGAAGCGCTCGCCCCTGCGCAGGCGATCGCCGGCCTTGGCATAGCAGAGGATGCGCCGCGCGATCAGCCCTGCGATCTGCACGCATGTCACATCCGCCCCGGCCGCCGTGCGGAGCCAGAGCGCGTTGCGCTCGTTCTCGAGCGACGCCTTGTCGAGCGCCGCGTTGAGGAACGAACCCGACGCATACCAGCGATCCCGCACCTCGCCATCCACCGGTGAGCGGTTCGCGTGCACGTTGAAAACGTTCATGAACACGCTGACCTTCAATGCCTCGCGCTTCAGGTACGCATCCTGCGCCTTCTCGACGGCCACGATCCGGCCATCGGCCGGCGAGACGACCGTCCGCTCGGTGCCCGGAACCTGCCGCGGCGGATCGCGAAAGAACTGCAGCACGAAGAGCGCCGCGAGCCACAGCGGAGCCGACCACCACCAGCCTGCGAGCCACCCCACCGCCAGCGCGGCCGCAATGGTGACGGCGACATGGCCCCAGCCCTCGCGCGCGATGATGGGGTGGGGATAGTCGGTCATCAAGCGGAGCGGACGGAGCGTCCCGAGGCGCCTAGTTCTTCGACTGATCGACGAGCCGATTCTTGCGGATCCACGGCATCATCTCGCGCAGCTTCGCGCCCACCGTCTCGATCGGGTGCTGTGCGGTCAGGCGCCGCCGCGAGAGCAGCGTCGGGGCACCCGCGCGGTTCTCGAGCACGAAATCCCGCGCGTACTCGCCGGTCTGGATCCGCATGAGGGCTTCCTGCATCGCCTTCTTGGTCGCGGCGGACACGATCTTCGGGCCGGTCACGTACTCGCCGTACTCGGCGTTGTTCGAGATCGAATAGTTCATGGTGCCGATGCCGCCTTCGTACATCAGGTCGACGATCAGCTTCAGCTCGTGCAGGCACTCGAAGTACGCCATCTCGGGCGCATAGCCCGCTTCGACGAGTGTTTCGAAGCCGGCCTTGACCAGCTCGACGCAACCGCCGCAAAGTACCGCCTGCTCGCCGAAGAGATCGGTCTCGGTCTCCTCGCGGAAGTTCGTTTCGATGATTCCGGCCTTACCGCCGCCGATTGCGGTCGCGTAGGAGAGCGCGATGTCGCGCCCCTTCTTGCTCGGCGACTGGTGGACCGCGATCAGCATCGGCACGCCACCACCCTGCACGTAGGTAGACCTGACCGTGTGCCCCGGGGCCTTCGGCGCGACCATGACCACGTCCAGGTCCGCGCGGGGCTGGATCTGGCCGTAGTGGATGTTGAAGCCGTGCGCGAACGCGAGCGTTCCGCCCTTCCGGATGTTCGGCTCGATGTCCTCCCGGTAGATCTGCGCGTGGTGCTCGTCCGGCAGCAGGACCATCACGATATCGGCCCCCTTGACCGCCTGGCCGATCTCCTTGACGTCCAGGCCGCTCTTCTTGGCCTTGTTCCAGGATGCACCGTCCTTGCGCAGTCCGACGCTGACCTTGATGCCGGAGTCCTTCAGGTTGAGCGCATGGGCGTGCCCTTGCGACCCGTAGCCGATGATTGCCACCTTCTTGCCCTTGATCAGCGAGAGGTCGGCGTCCTTGTCGTAGTAGACCTTCATTTTCTTCCCTTGGTGAGTGAGGGGCTGAAGGGTGAGGAGCGAGGAGGGTGCGATCCTCCCTGCCCCCTACTCCCCGCCCCGACTAGACTTTGAGTACCCGCTCGCCGCGCGCGATTCCGGAAGCCCCGGTACGCACGGTTTCGAGAATCGCCGCCCGATCGAGCGCCTCGATGAAGGCGTCGAGCTTATCGCCGCTTCCCGTCAGCTCGATCGTATAGATGGCATCCGTGACGTCCAGGATGCGCCCGCGAAAGATCTCCGCCATGCGCTTCATCTCCTCGCGGTCCTTGCCGGTGGCGCGCACCTTTATCAGCATGAGCTCGCGCTCGATGTGGGGCGCCTCCGAAAGGTCCACGACCTTCACCACGTCCACGAGCTTGTTCAGCTGCTTGGTGATCTGCTCGATCACGTCGTCGGAGCCGTTGGTGACGATGGTCATGCGCGAGAGTGACGGATCTTCGGTCGGGGCGACCGTGAGAGACTCGATGTTGTAGCCGCGCGCGGAGAACAGTCCCGCCACGCGCGAGAGCGCGCCGGATTCGTTCTCCAGGAGCGTGGAAATGATGTGCCGCATCGCGGTCGTTCCGCTGGGCGGGGTCAGAGCTCTTCGGCGAGGATCATCTCGCTCATGCCCTTGCCGCCGGGCACCATCGGAAAGACGTTTTCGGTCTGGTCGGTCAGGAAATCGAGCAGCACCAGGTCGTCGGTGCGCTTGAACGCCTCGCGCAGGGCTGGCTCGACGTCGGCCGGCTTCTCGATTTGCATGCCGATGTGACCGCACGCCTCGGCGAGCTTCACGAAATCCGGCAGCGCATCCATGTACGACTCGGAATACCGGTTGCCATGGAAGAACTGCTGCCACTGCCTCACCATGCCCATGTAGCGGTTGTTCAGGTTGATCACCTTGATGGGCAGCCGATACTGCTTGCAGGTGGAAAGCTCCTGCATGCACATCATGAAGCTCGCCTCGCCGGTCACGCAGGCCACCGTCGCGCCCGGATTGGCGAGCTGCACGCCCATCGCCGCGGGCAGACCGAATCCCATCGTCCCCAGGCCGCCGGAATTGATCCAGCGGCGCGGCTTGGCGAACTTGTAGAACTGCGCTGCCCACATCTGGTGCTGGCCGACATCCGAGGTGATGAACGCGTCGCCTCCGGTCACTTCGTAGAGCTTCTCGATGACGTGCTGCGGCTTGATGATCGCGCTGGCGCGGTCGTAGCGCAGGCAGTCGCGGGCGCGCCAGAGCTCGATCTGCGCCCACCAGCTCTTGAGCGCCTGTGCGTCGAGCTTCCCGACCTGCGGCTCGAGCTGCCGCGTCAGGTCCTCCAGTACGTCGGGGACGTGTCCGACGATCGGCACGTCGACCTTGACGCGCTTCGAGATCGACGACGGGTCGATGTCGATGTGAATGATCTTGCGCGGCACGGAGCCAAAGTGGGCGGGGTTGCCGATGACGCGGTCGTCGAAGCGCGCGCCGATAGCGAGCAGCACGTCGCAGTGCTGCATTGCCATGTTCGCCTCGTATGTGCCGTGCATGCCGAGCATGCCGATGAATTGCGGGTCGGTCCCGGGATAGCCGCCCAGCCCCATCAGCGTGTTCGTGATCGGAAAGCCGAGCAGCTTCACCAGCTTGATCAGCTGGGGTGCCGCCTCCGAGAGCACGACGCCGCCGCCGGTGTAGACCATCGGCCGTTGCGCTTCGAGAATCAGCTGCGCCGCCTTCTTCACCTGGCCGGGGTGCCCCTTGATGACCGGACTGTAGGACCGCATCGGTACCGACTCGGGGTACTCGAACACGCACGTCGCAAGCGTGATGTCCTTCGGAATGTCGACCAGCACCGGCCCGGGACGCCCGGTCCGGGCGAGGTAGAACGCCTTCTTGATCGTCGGGGCGATCGCGCGCACATCCTTCACCAGGAAGTTGTGCTTCACGCACGGCCGCGTGATCCCGACCGCATCGACCTCCTGGAACGCGTCCTGCCCGATGGCGTGCGTGGGGACCTGGCCGGTGATGATCACCATCGGAATCGAGTCCATGTAGGCCGTCGCGATTCCGGTCACCGCGTTGGTGACTCCCGGTCCCGATGTGACGAGGCATACGCCGACCTTCTGGCTGGCGCGCGAGTAGCCGTCGGCGGCGTGCGAGGCGCCCTGCTCATGTCGTACCAGCACGTGCTTGACCTTGTCCTGCTTGAACAACTCATCGTAGATCACGAGAACCGCACCACCGGGGTAGCCGAACACGTACTCCACCCCCTCGGCCTGCAGGCACTTGACGACGATCTCTGCCCCACTGATTTCCATGCGACGAATAGCCAGCTAGTTGTCCCGACGGCGGGTTGCAGGACGGGTTGCAAGCCGCTCAAGGGCGACGAAGAACCGCCCAAAAGCGATGAATGACGGCGAAACTATTGAATATATAACGAAAACTGTGGAGGTTACGGGGTCGTCGCCGTTTGGTCAAGCCGACGCGCAGACGCGTTCGTCCCGGCGCGCCAGGCCCGCCCGCCGCACCCAGTTTGCTACCATCCTGCCGCAGTCGCTCGGCACTCTCAGCCGCGCGTCACTCCTAGAACTGGGCAAACCTCTGGCCTCGCCTAACGAGCTCGCCACATTCCTCGCCGGCGTCGAGCGCCGCGCCTACCGGCAGGCGCACTACGCCGTGCGCGATGGCGAGGCCGCGCTCGACATCGTGCAGGACGCAATGCTGCGCCTGGCCGAGAAATACGGCACTCGCCCGGCGGAAGAGCTGCCGATGCTGTTCCAGCGCATCCTGCAGAACGCCATTCGCGATTTCTTTCGGCGGCAGAAGGTGCGAACGACCTGGACCACCTTGCTGTCCGCCCTCTTCCCCAACCGCGGCGACGACGATGCCGACCCGCTCGACACCCTCGAAGCGGACCGCGGACTGGCCCCTGCCGATGGCCCCCTCGAGGCGCTGGAGAAGTCTCAACTAATTGATTTAATTGACAAAGAAGTAAGGCAGCTCCCGGCGCGTCAACGCCAGGCGTTCCTGCTTCGTTATTGGGAGGACCTGGACGTTGCCGAAACTGCGCTCGCCATGGGATGCTCGGAGGGCAGCGTCAAAACACATTGCTCGCGTGCGACGCACACCTTGGCCGCCGCCCTCAAAGCCAAGGGCGTGGAGCTATGAACGAACGGGAATTCGGCCGCAAGATCGTGCAGACCCTGGACGGCGGGCTCGATTTGCCCGCGGAGGTGCTGGCGCGCCTCAAGGCAGCGCGCGCTCAAGCCGTCGCGGCGCAACGCCGCGTCGCGCCCTCATGGACGCTCGCCGTTGCCGACGGAATCACGGCACGCCTCGCCGGGCCCTCGCAGTGGCTCACGCACGTGCTGCTCCCCGCGGTGCTGATCATGGGTGCGCTGATCGGCCTGGACTACTGGCACGACAGCCAGCAACGCGCGCGCGCGGCGGCCGACACTGCCGAGCTCGACACCCGCATCCTGCAAAGCGAGCTGCCGATCGACGCCTATCTGGACCACGGTTTTCAGGCATGGTTAAAGCGCTCGTCGGAGTAGCCCTCTGGCTGCTCCTCGCCGCCTCCGCCCTCTCCGCGGGTCCCAGCACCAAGAAGAATCCCACCTGGGACCAGCTCACGCCGCAGCAGCAGCAGGTCCTCGCGCCCATCCGGGATGAATGGCGGGACCTGGATGCGAATCGCAAGCAGAAGTGGCTGAACATCGTTAAGCGGTACCGCAAGATGACCCCGAGCGAACAGGCGCGGCTCCAGCAGCGCATGCAGGAATGGGTCAATCTCACGCCCGACCAGCGCAGCGCGGCGCGCTCCCGGTTTCGCGAGTTCGAGCAGCTCTCGCCGGACCGCAAGGAGACCGTGCGCCGCCAGTGGGAGCAATACCAGCGCGAGCGCGCCGAAGCAGCGCGCGCGGCCGAGGCAGCGCGCAATGCCGCCGCGAACCCGGCGCCGGAGCCGGGCGCCGAGCCCATGGCGCCCGGGTCCGAAGCGCTCGGCCTGCGGCCGCGGTAGAGATACGACGCCGTGTCGCAGGCGGGGAGGAGGCATGCCGGCATCCTCCGGCGACTCGCCGCGATGACCTACGAGTCGCTCGTTGTCGCCGCCATCCTACTCGTCGCAACGCTCCTCTTTCACGGCGCGGCGGTCGAGCGCGTGACGGGAGTAGCGCGGGTAATCCTCCAGATTTACCTCGTTACGGTGCTCGGCATCTACTTCGTCTGGTTCTGGCGCAGCGGACAGACGCTGCCGATGAAGGCCTGGCGCCTGCGGCTGACCATGCGCGACGGCGGCAACGTCTCCGCGGGACGCGCCCTAGCGCGCTATCTCGTGGCCGCGATCACCATCGGCTCGAGCTTCGCTGCCGGCCTGTATCTGCGCGAGCACCCCGATTCGGTCGCCGCCTGGACCGCACTCGCCCCCGGCGTGGTCAGCGTCGGCTGGGCCGCATTCGATCGCGACCGTCAGTGCCTCTACGACAAGATTGCCGGTACGCGGCTAGTTCTCGTTCAGCCCAGGGTCTAGCTTAGCGGGAAGGAGGGTAACCTTCCAAAAAGGAACGGACCGCTGCCGCGATTCGAGTCCTGGGAGTCCTCGCCCTACTCCTTACATATCAACGTCGCTCCACCCACCACATCAATCCGAGCGCGGTCAGGAGGAACAGCAAGCTCGGCATGAGGGCGCTCATGAATGGCGTCCACGTCTGCAGGACGCCAAGCGTCGTTCCGACGTGATTGAGAAAGTGGAAGAGCACCCCCAGCATCACGCCGGCGAACAGCTTCACGCCGACCCCTCCGGATCGGATGTGGACGTAGGCGAACGGCAAGGCGAGCGCCATCATGATCAGCGTGGCGAACGGATAGATGAGCTTCTGCCAGAGCGCGATCTCCTGGCGGTTGGTGCGCTGCCGATTCTCCGAGAGCAGGCGTATGTATTGATACAGGTTCCACGCGGACATCTTCTCGGGGCGCACGAGCAGCGCGGCCAGAATGTCCGGCGTCAGCACGGATTTCCAGTCCTGATCGACCAGCTTGCTCACCGACGCCGCATCACCCCGGAACTGGGTGCGCGTCACGTCGTACAGGCGCCAGAGATTGTTCCCCTGGTAGTCCCCGTGAGCGGCTTCGCTGAGCGATACGAGCCGCAGATCGGAATCGAACTCGAAGATACGCACGCCGCGCAGCGTGCTGTCCGGGAGGACGTCGCGAATGTTCACGAATCGCGCATCCGATTTCAGCCAGACTCCGCTTTGCAGGCCCGACGAGACCGTCGAGCCCAGGCGCGCCATGCGCAGTTCCTTCGCGGCGCGTTCAGCGGCCGGCGCCGCGAACTCGCCCGTGATGACGGTGAGGATCACGAAAGCCGATCCGACGCGCGCGAGCATCCCGGCCGCGTCCCGCGGTGAGAACCCCGATACGCGCATCACGGTGTACTCGGAATTGGCCGCCATCGTCGAGAGCGCCACCAGCGTCCCCACCAGCACCGCCACGGGAAACAGCTCGTAGACGTGGCCGGGCATCGACAGCACCACGAACGCGAGCGCGTGGCGCAGCCGGTAGCCGCCCGTCCCCAGCTCGTCGAGCTCGTTCACCATGTCGAAGAAGGCGAAAAGGGCGAGGAAAGCGACCATCGCGAACGCGGTTGCGCGGTAGATCTCGCGTGCGAAGTACCTTCTCAGCGTGCTCATAAGCGGCGCCGCAATCCGAAGCGCAGCGTCGAGCGGCGCCAGAAGAGGAGCACGGTCAGCGCGAGCATCCCGGCATGCAGGACCCACCAGCCGATCGCGAAGCTCAGGCGACCCTGTGCAACCCAGGCCTGCAGGATGCTGAGCATGTTGCTGTACACGAGGTAGGCGAGCACGGCGAAAACCAGATTGAGCGAGCGGGTTGCGCGGGGGTTGACCGACGAGAGCGGGATCGCCAGCAGCGCAAGGTTCAGCGCCACGAGGGGCAGCCCGATGCGCCGCATCAGCTCCGCACGCCAGGCACGATTGTCCGGAGCGTTCACCAGCTCGAGCGTGGGCACCGACCCTGGCCACCGGTAGGAGGGGGCGCGGTCCTTTCTCTGTATCAGCACCGCGTAGCGCTTGAACTCCATGACACGGTAATCGGCGGTCCCGGGCACGCCCTCGTACCGCCGCCCGTCAACCAGCACTGCGTACCGGTCGCCGTCCGCGTTCGTCTCGATGTAGCCGCGTCGGCTGACGATCACGCCGTCGCGGCCATGCTGGCGCCCCGCGATGAATACGTTCTCGACCGTCTGCTTCTCGGGCGACATCGACTCGATGAAAAACACCGCCTTGCCGGAGGGCGGCTCGCGGAACACGCCGGGCGAGATGAGCGAAACGTCCTCCTGGCTCTCGAGACGATTGCGATACTCGTCGGCGCGCTCGTTGGCCCAGGGAGAAAGCGCGAGCACGAGCACCGCGATCACGACGATGAGCGGCCCGGCGAACTTCATAACCGGCGTGATCCAGTCGACCGGGGACAAACCGGCCCCCGACCAGATCACCATTTCCGAGTCGCGGTAGCTGCGCGACATGCCGGCGAGCACGGACACGAAGAGCGTGACCGCGAGCAGGACGGGGATGTAGTTGAGCGCGGTGAATCCGACCAGTCCGAGCACCGCCTCCACCGGGATACTGCCGCCGGCGGCGCGCCCGAGCAGCCGCACCAGCACCGACGTGACGGCGAGCCCGAGCAGGGCCACGAATATCGCCACCGCGTAGTTGCTCATCTCGCGCAGCAGGGAGCGCTGGTAGATCATGGGACGGTCGGCGCCAAATCGTACTTGGGGTACGCGGAGTCCGTAGGAAACGTCGCGCGGCGCGGCGCGCGCAACGTTGGGTGGGGCGCGGCGCGGGTCGGGTCCATCACGCGCGATCCGCGAGCACGCCGCACGCCGCCAGCGCGCCGCTTTGACGAGCACAAAGCAAAGCGGGGATAATTGCGCCGCACGTCGCCAGACGACGAAGCCGATAAACGAACCCGAACAAGCGAACCCGAACAACGAATCCGCCAACGAATCCGATAATGTTCGATCGCCGTTCACCCTCCGGAGTCTGACTTGGAATTTAGCATAAAAGCAGGAGCGCCTGAGCGTATCGCCTCGGACTGCGTCGCCGTCGGCGTCTTCGAGAAACGCAAGCTCACGCCGGCCGCCGAATCGCTCAATCGGGCGGCACGGGGAAAGTTGCACGACGTGCTCAAGCGCGGCGATATGGACGGTCGGGCGGGAACGACGCATTTGCTCTCGTCTGTCCCACGCGTCGCGACCGAGCGCGTGCTGCTGGTCGGCCTGGGGCGGGAGAACGAGTTCGGCGCCAAGCAATATCGCAACGCGGTCAGGACGGCGGTGAACGCGCTCGCCGACACCGGCGTGCGTGACGTCCACCTGTGCCTTCCCGAACAGCATGTCGAGGGCAAGGACATGGATTGGATGCTGCGCCACGCGGCCGTCACGGCGGCCGACGCGCTCTACCAGTTCGAGGAGATGAAGAGCAAGAAAAGCCCGGCGCGCAGGCTGCGTGCCGTCACTTTCGCGCGGCCGGGGCGTGCGGCAGCGGGCGATCGAGGGCTCGTCGAGGGACGCGCGATCGCGGCCGGCATGGCGCTCGCGCGCGACCTCGGAAATCTGCCCGCCAACATCTGCACGCCCACCTACCTTGCCGAGCAAGCGATCAAGCTCGGCAAGTCGTGGAAGCTCGCGGTCCGGGTCCTGGAGCGGCGCGACATGGAGCGGCTCGGGATGGGTTCGCTGCTCTCGGTCGCGCGCGGATCGCGCCAGCCCCCCAAGCTGATCGTCCTGCAGTACAACGGCGCCCCGAAGCGCGACAACAAGCCGGTAGTGCTGGTCGGCAAGGGCGTCACATTCGACACGGGCGGCATTTCGCTGAAACCGGCCGGCGACATGGACGAGATGAAATACGACATGTGCGGCGCCGCGAGCGTGCTCGGCACGCTGCGCGCGGTCGCCGAGATGAAGCTTGCCTGCAACGTCGTGGGTCTCATCCCGGCGACCGAGAACATGCCGGGCGGCGCGGCGACCCGGCCCGGCGACGTCGTCACCAGCATGTCGGGTCGCACAGTCGAGATCCTCAACACCGATGCGGAAGGCCGGTTGATTCTGTGCGATGCCCTGACCTACGCGGAGCGCTTCAAGCCGCAGGCCGTGGTGGATATCGCCACGCTCACCGGCGCTTGCGTGATCGCGCTCGGCCATGTGGCGAGCGGGCTTTTCAGCAACCAGGACAAGCTCGCCGAGGAGTTGCTCGACGCCGGCGCGGATGCTTGGGACCGGGCGTGGCGACTGCCGCTGTGGGACGACTATCAGGAGCAGCTGAAGAGCCCGTTCGCCGACGTGGCGAACATCGGCGGCCGGCCGGCCGGCAGCGTGACCGCAGCCTGCTTTCTCGCGCGCTTCGCGGAATCCTATTCGTGGGCGCACCTCGACATCGCCGGGACGGCATGGACCTCCGGGAAGAACAAGGGTGCGACCGGTCGCCCGGTGCCGCTACTCTCCACGTTCCTCATCGGTCGGAGCGGGAAACCGCGTTGACGCGCATCGACTTCTATCACGACGCCCCGGACCGGCTGCAGGTCGCGTGCCGCCTCGCCGCGAAGGCCGCCCAGCAGAAACTGCGGGTGCTCATCTACGCCCCGGACGCGGAAACCGCGCGCGCGATCGACCGGTTGCTCTGGACCACCCCGCCGACAGGCTTCCTGCCGCATTGCATGACGCATGATCGTCTGGCTCCGGAAACGCCGGTCGTGATCGCCGCCGATGCCGATGCGACCCCGCACGACGAGGTGCTCGTGAACCTCAGCGCCGAGCGGCCGGCGCATTTCGCGCGGTTCCAGCGGCTGGTCGAGATCGTCGGCCGCGAGGAGGCGGACCGCGCCGCCGCCCGGGACCGCTATCGGTTCTATCGGGAACGCGGGTACGAGATATACACTCACAATCTGAGTCATGGCGACCGATGACGACAGCGGCGACCTGCTGGGCCGCGCCGACGAGGTGTTGGGGAAGGCGGACGCGCTCCTCGCGCGGCATCGGGCGGCGCGCCTGCAGCCCCGTCCGGAGCCCCCGCTCGACTTTCCGCTGCTGACGGACGTGGTCTCCCAGGCGCCTGCGAACGCGGCGCCCGAGCCACCCGCCGCGCCGGAAGTGGACATCGATGCTCTCGAGCGCGAGCTGCGGCTCCAGTTGCTCGACCTGATAGGCCCCGAGCTCGAGCGCCTGGTCGAGGCGCGCGTGCATGGGCGCGTCACCGCCAAGGTCGAGGAGATCATGCAGCGCGCGAGCGCCGAGCTCGAGAGCGAGGTCCGCCGCGCCGTGCGCGAAGCCCTCGCTCAGGTCGTGCGCGAGGAGATCGCGCGCCTGAAAGTGTCCTGACCGGCGCCGCAAATCGGGCGCGCCGCGCCGCTCCTGGGGAAAAACGCTCGGCAAACCAGCGGGTTGCCGAGCGGCATCGGCTATAATTCGCGGCTCGCCGCGCCCCGCATCCCGCCCCCGATCCCCATGGAACTTCCCAAGAGCTTCGACCCCCACGCCACCGAGGATCGCTGGTATCCGGTGTGGGAGTCGCGCGGATACTTCGCGGCGGGCGCAGCCGACGCCGCGCCAGGGTTCGCGATCCAGCTTCCCCCGCCGAACGTCACCGGAACGCTGCACATGGGGCATGCGTTCAACCAGACGATCATGGATGCGCTCACCCGCTACCACCGGATGCGGGGGTTCAACACCCTGTGGCTGCCGGGCACCGACCACGCCGGCATCGCGACCCAGATCGTCGTCGAGCGCCAGCTCGAAGCCGAGGGCACCTCGCGTGCGAGTGTCGGCCGCGAGCGCTTCATCGAGAAGGTCTGGGCCTGGCGCGCGGAATCCGGATCGACCATCACGCGTCAGATGCGGCGCCTCGGCGATTCATGCGATTGGGGGCGCGAGTACTTCACGATGGACGAGAAGCTGTCGAAGGTGGTCACCGAGACCTTCGTGCGGCTGTACGAGCTCGGCCTAATCTATCGCGGCAAGCGGCTGGTCAACTGGGACCCGAAGCTGAAGAGCGCGGTGTCCGATCTGGAGGTCGAGAGCGCCGAGGAGGATGGCAAGCTCTGGCACATCCGCTACCCGCGGGTCGACGGCAAGGGCGCCGTCGTGGTGGCCACGACGCGACCCGAGACGATGCTCGGAGACGTCGCGGTCGCGGTCAATCCGCGTGACGACCGCTATCGCGACCTCGTCGGTAGAGAGGTGGAACTGCCGCTCACCGGACGCCGCATCCCGGTGATCGCCGACGATTACGTCGACCCCGAATTCGGCACCGGATGCGTCAAGATCACTCCGGCCCACGACTTCAACGACTGGCAGGTCGGGCAGCGGCACACGCTCCCGGCGATCAACGTCCTCACACTGGACGCGAAGATCAACGAGAACGGGCCGCCGGCTTTCCGGGGTCTGGATCGCTTCGATGCCCGCAAACGCGTGCTCGCCGACCTCGAGGCGCAGGGGCTGGTCGATTCCGTGCGCCCGCACAAGATGATGGTCCCGCGCTGCGGCCGCACGAACGAGATCGTCGAGCCGCTGCTCACCGACCAGTGGTTCGTCGCGATGTCGGCGCCGGCGCCCGAGGGGACGCACTATCCCGGAAAATCGATCGCCGCCGTCGCGCTCGAGGCCGTCGCGCGCGGCGACGTGGCGATCGTCCCCGAGACCTGGACGAGCGTCTACAACCAGTGGCTGGAGAACATCCAGGACTGGTGCATCTCGCGCCAGCTCTGGTGGGGCCACCAGATTCCCGCGTGGCACGGCGAGGGCGGCGAGATCTTCGTGGCGCGCGACGCGGCAGCCGCGCACGCCCAGGCCCGCGCGAAGGGATATGCCGGCGCGCTCGCGCGCGATCCCGATGTCCTCGATACCTGGTTCTCGTCCGCCCTGGTCTGTCACTCGACGCTCGGCTGGCCCGATCCGCAGGGAGCGGACGTCCGGGCCTACGAGCTCTACCTGCCCTCGTCGGTGCTCGTAACGGGCTTCGACATCATCTTCTTCTGGGTGGCCAGGATGATCATGATGACGACGTTCTTCACCGGGCGGGTTCCGTTCCGGCACGTCTACATCCACGGCCTGATCCGCGACGCCGAGGGCAAGAAGATGTCGAAGTCGGAGGGCAACACGCTCGACCCCGTCGATATCATCGACGGGGTCGCGCTCCCCGATCTGCTCGCGAAGCGCACCACGGGCCTGCGCAGGCCCGAGGACGCCCCGCGCATCGAGGCCAAGACCCGCCGCGAATTTCCGGACGGCATTCCTGCGTACGGCTCCGACGCGCTGCGCTTCACGATGGCGGCCTATGCGACGCTCGGACGCAACATCAACTTCGATCTCAAGCGTTGCGAGGGGTACCGGAACTTCTGCAATAAGCTGTGGAACGCCACGCGTTTCGTGCTGATGAACACGGAAGGCAAGGACTGCGGCGCGGATGACTCCCTGCCGGTCGAGCTCTCGTTCGTCGATCGCTGGATCGTCAGCGCGCTGCAGCGCGCGGAAGCCGACGTGGCGCGGGGGTTCGCGGAGTACCGGCTGGACAACGTCGCAAGCGCGGTCTACCGGTTCGTCTGGGATGAGTACTGCGACTGGTATGTGGAGCTCGCGAAAGTCCAGCTGCAGGATCCCGATCCGGCGCGCAGCCGCGGCACGCGCCGCACCCTGGTGAGAGTGCTCGAAGCCACGCTGCGCCTTGCGCACCCCCTCATCCCGTTCATCACCGAAGAGCTCTGGCAGAAAGTCGCGCCGCTCGCCGGAAAGGCGGGGGCGAGCGTGATGATCGCGCCTTTCCCGCAGGCGCAGCCGGAAAGGATCGATCCGGCCGCCGAAAGCGAGGTCGCCACGCTGAAAGCGCTGACCGACGCGTGCCGCAATCTGCGCGGCGAGATGGGTGTCGCGCCGGGGGAGCGCATTCCGCTGTTCGCCCAGGGCACGGCCGCGGAGCTCGAGCGGTTCTTTCCCTATATGCGCGTGCTCGCACGCCTGTCCGAGGCGCGCAGCGTCGCCAAGCTTCCCGAGGCGGACGCGCCGGTCGCCATCGTCGGCGAGACCCGGCTGATGCTCAAGATCGAGATCGACGTCGCGGCGGAGATCGCCCGGCTGGGAAAAGAGCGCGCGCGCGTCGCGGGCGAGCTCGGCAAGGCGCGCGCGAAGCTCGCCAACGCGAGCTTCGTCGAGCGCGCGCCGGCGTCCGTCGTGGCCCAGGAGCGCGAGCGCCTGGCGGGATTCGAGGCGACGCTCGCAAAGCTCGACGAGCAGCTCGCCAAGCTGCGCCAGCAGCTCAGGGCGAAGGCCGAATCCTGACGGAAGTGCGGACTTTGCCGGCGGTCGTCCATCGGCCCATGCCGTGAAGCAGGCGCTGCGCGCGCTTCAGTCGCGCAACTTCCGGATTTTCTACGCCGGAATGGCGGTCTCGATCTTCGGCACCTGGATGCAGACCGTCGGCGCGAGCTGGCTCGTCTACCGCCTGACCGGCTCCGCGTTTCTCCTCGGCCTGGTCGCCGCCGCGCAGCAGCTGCCGATGCTGTTTCTCGCGCCGGTCGCCGGCGTGCTCGCCGATCGCGTCGACCGCCGCAAGCTGCTCATCGCGACCCAGGTCCTCACGCTGTTGCAGGCCGCGACGCTCACCGCGCTCACGTTCACGGACGTGGTCACGCCCACCCACGTCGTCCTCGTGTCGCTCGCCCTCGGCCTCGTCAACGCGGTGGAGACGCCGACACGCCAGGCATTCCTGCTCGAGATGGTGGAGTCCAAACAGGATCTGCCCAATGCGATCGCGCTGCAATCGATGATGTTCAATACCGCGCGGCTCGTGGGTCCCACCATCGCGGGCTTCATCGTCGCCGGATTCGGGGAGGCGTGGTGCTTTGCGCTGAATACCGTGTCCTACGTGGCGATTCTCGTCGCGTACGCGCGGGTTCGGGTGCGGCCCCGCGCTGCCGGGCGCGCGCCCGCGAACCTGCTCGTGGAGCTCGCGGACGGGTTCCGCTGGGTGTTCGGCCTGATGCCGGCACGGCGGCTGATCCTGCTCGTCGCCGCGATTTCGTTCTTCAGCGCGCCGTGGCAACCGCTCATGCCCATCGTCGCGGCGGAGCGCTTCGGCGGCGATTCGCGCACGTTCGGCTTCCTCATCGGCGCGGTAGGCGCGGGTGCGCTGTGCGGAACGCTCTTTCTCGCATTCCGCAGCTCGGTGCGCGGGCTCGGCAAGCTGATTGCCGGTGCGAGCCTCGCCGCCGGCATCGGCCTCACGCTGTTCGCGGTGGCCCCCCGTCTCTGGCTCGCGCTCGCGTTTCTGCCCGTGCTGGGCTTCGGCGTGATCGTCGCGGCCGCATCGACCAACACCATCCTGCAGACGATCGCCGACGAGGACAAGCGCGCGCGCATCATCAGCATCTACGTGATGATCTTTCTCGGCATGAGCCCGATCGGCAACTTTCTCGCCGGGGCGCTGGCGGAATGGGTCGGCGCGCGCTGGACGCTCGTGAGCTACGGTGTGCTGCTCACTCTTGCCTCGGGACTATTTGTGCGCGGGTACGCGAGCTGGCGCAGGGCCATGCGCCCGGTCTACGAGCGGCACGGCGTGATCCCCGAGGCCGATACTTGACACCGCGAACCCGGTCGCGCGACACCGCGACTCAGCTTGCGCCCCAAGCGTACTGCGCGCAGAAGGTCGGCAGGCGCGCGACGATCTCGGCGCGCTCGAAGAACCGGTCGGCGCGCGCGAGCCGCGCCGCATCTCGCAGGGCCCGCGCGCCGCCGAAGCAAAAGGCCGGCAGATTGAGCATCAGCTCCACCCGCAGCTCCTGGAGCACCTCGAGCGGGTCGAAGGCCTCCGCTTCGTCCAGATCGAGCAGCATGAAGCGATGCTGGAGGATTTCCTCGAAACCCCCAACGGCGTCAAGCGACGTGACCGTGTTCATCTCCCACTTTTCCGGCAGCGCGGCACGCAAGTCACTCGCGAGTCGCGCATCGCGACTCATCAGGATGAAGCGGCGCCGCATCCGGGACGCGACTGAGGGGACGGACGGATGAGCCACGCCGCGTTCTACTTGTAGACTCCTGGCGCGAACGGAACTTCGCGTCCCACCAGCGACTCGAGCATGACGAGCTCGGCATCGGCGTGATTCTGCATCGGCGCTCTGGCGATCATGGCCGCACCGGTCGCATACACGTACCGCGGCTCGTCGTGGTGCCTGGTCTCGATGGTCTCGCGGTGGCTGGCGTTCGCGGTTGCCTCGATGTCCGACCTGCCATAGCACGTGCAGATGTAGCTGCGCGTGGGCTCGCTCTCCACGTAAAGGCCCGTGCCGCGAATTCCCACCGTGGCGGTGCTCGTGATCACGCGCTTCGGCCGGCCGCGCTCGAATACCGAGAGCACTGCGCCGGTGATGACGCGAAAACCGGTCAAGATGACCGCGCCCGCCGATCCGCCAAGCTCGAGGCGCGTGTTCTCCCGGACCAGGAACGCGTCCTTGTTCGCCACGAACACGAGCTCGGCGCCGCTTCCGGTCACGATCACGTCGCCCGCCTTGAGCGGCATCTTTTCCGTCGCGGTCCGGTTGTTCACGAGCACCGTGCCCTTGATCCGATATACGCCCGACTCCACCGCGCCGAGCGCGAGGGCGTCCTGGATCACGCGCAGCGGCGACACGGCCGCGGCAGCCGCGGCGCCCAGGGTACCTTGCAGTAGGCTTCGGCGCTTCATCTGCAGCGCTGCCTCGCTTCCATTCTTGTGGCAATGCTCACGCGGTTGCCTCGATCCTCTCGCGGCGCGACAAGACGGGCGCTCCATCCGCCATAGCAAGCGTGAGCGCCGCGTTCAGCTTGATTCCCCCGGGGACGCGTCGAGTGCCGGCCTCGATCGGCTCGGCGAGCTCGGTGCGCCAGCTCTGGATCTCGGCAGCTGCCACGTGATCCACCGCACCCGGACGCAGTCGCCAACCGAACTGCTTCACTAGTGCCGCTTGAAACGCAGCTTGCACGCGGTCCACGTCCGGAACGGTGCCGTGCTCGGCCCAGTCCGTCATGGCCAGATCCATCGCTTCGCGCAGGCGCGACCGAAACGCCGGCGAGGCGACGGCGACCGAGCGCGCGAAACGCTCGCGCGGAAACCGCATCAAGAAGCTCGACGCGACCACCGCCGAGCACCCGATCGTCGCCGCGCCACTGCCGGCGATCTTGCGACCCGCAAGCCACAAGTCCTCCGCATGGCGTTCCACCGGCAGCCCGAAGTCCCGGAATGTCGCGATCGCGGGTGCGAGCGCCCATGCGTACCAGTCCGCGACCCGCAGCGGAACCGATTCGAGCGGTGCGATGAGCGCATAGCTCAGCTGCATCTCGTCCACCCACACCATGCCTCCCCCAAGCGGCCGGCGCAGCACGGGTACGTCGAGAACGTCGGCGAGCTCACACGTCCCCTGGCTCTGGCCGAGGCAAATGTGCGCCCCGGCCCGGCCCCAGACCACGGCGGGCGTCGGGTTCGTCATTTGCGCGGCGGCGATTCCGGCGTATGTCGAATGGAATGTCAGGGGATCGGTGAAGCCGAGATCGAACCAGCGCGCCGGTATCATGCGTCGCCCGGCTTGAAGTACTTCTCGAAGTAGAAATCGCGCCGATTGAGGGCATCGAGCGCGCCGGCGCGCTCGTGCACACCCTGCTGGAGTATCGCGGCGAGGTGCTCGCCCTGCTCCGCATCCAGGATGTGGATCCGCTGATACAGGTTCTCGTCGACGATCAGAAACTGCGCCGCCATGCCCTCGGGCCGCTCGAGGTGCAGCAACCAGGCGCGATTTTCCGGGTCCTCGGGATCGAGGGGCGAGAGGACCACCCTGCCGAGCCAGGCGAGCCGCGCCACTTGATTGAACTGCCGGATCTCGAGTTTCTTGCCCTTCTTGTATTTCGCGAGCTCGTTCCGGAGCGTCCCGACGTCGGTCAGCGGAATCGTTTTCGGTGCCATGGCACGAGTTTCACCAATCTGCCTGCGCCATGCAAGAAAAAGCCCCGCACGGCGCGGGGCTTGCTCGGCGATTCGGGACAATGTGATGTCAGAACTTCATGCCCCACGCGATGCCGAGCCCGTTCTCGGACAACGAGATCTTTTCCGTGCCCCCGACATTGAAGTAGGGATTGGTCGCAGGGCCGGTCACGTCTTTGTTGAACGCATGGAAGTACATCCCGGTGAGCTCGGATCCCCCCGGGAGCGTGTAGGTGAAGCCGAGCGTGACATGGTGCTGGACCACTCCCGGCGCCAGGATGTTGAACGTCACGTCCTGCGATCCGATCGGATTCTGGCTGTAGTTGTAGCCGGCGCGCACCAGCCAGGCATTGTTGATCCGGTATTCGCCGCCGAGCTTCACGACGCTGATGTCGCTCCAGCCGAAGCCGATGCTGTTCGCGCTCGCGCCCAGGCATCCCGCGCCGACACCCGGCCCGGCCGGGAAGGTCGGCATGCAGCCTGGGGCCCTGCTCGTGTTGCCCACCGAATTTACCTGGCTGTAATAAATGCGCACGTAATCGGCAGTGAGCAGCAGATTCGAGGTGGCCTGCCAGGCGGCGCCGAGTCCCCAGTTCATCGGGATGTCGAAATCGCCTTGCTCGGCGAAGAGGCCGCGGTACTTGTCGAACTCTTTCATGTAGATCTTGCTCTGGAACGTCGCGCCGAGCCTCACGGTGGGCGTGACCTGGCCGGTCCAGCCGATGCGCACGCCCCATCCGGTCGAGGTGTCGTGACCCCGGTTGGTCAGATTGGCGGGGTCCGAGGAGATCGCCGCAAAGGGCTGCAGCCCGTAGGCCTCGAAGCGCTGGTAGGCAAAGAGCGGCGCGATGCCCACGGAATGCTGCGGGTGGAACTTCCACGCAAGCGTCGGCGCGATGATGAGTTGCGAGAGGTCGACGCCGAGATCGCCCTGTCCACACAGCAGGTTCGATGCCGGCGCGCCCGGGCCGCATCGCCCGGCGGGAATCGTGTTTCCCGGATACTTGGTGTTCATCCCGCCATTGCCGTAGACAGTGACTCCAAGCGACAGATCAGGCCTGATGAGGTAGTTGAAGCCGCCCTCGGGGATCAAGAAGCTCTTGTCGCCGTTGCCGCTCGCCGTGCCGTCGAGATTGCCGAGACCGAATCCCGTGCTGCCGGAGCGGCTCGCCTCGCGGTCGGGGCGGAACCATTGGAGTCCGATGTCGAACCGGTTGCCCGCCCACACCATGTTGGCCGGGTTGCTCGCGCCGCCGAACGAATCGTCGGTCATGGCGATGGCCGCGCCGCCGCGCCCCAGGGACTTCATGCCGTAGCCGTGCGCGAAATAGCCGTCCGTCGCATGCACCGCGCCGGGCAATACGATTCCCATGACGGCGAGCGCCGCCGCAATACGCTTGATCTTCATCCTGCCTCCCTGTCGACCGAGAAACGGTCCGACCCGCGGACCGAACAACGGACCCCAAAAGCGTGCCATGCGCGGCCCCTGCTGGAACCGATCCGACGTCTTGTCCCGACGCTCGGAGAAATACGCTTATATAAACAGGCTGACGTCGGCCTTCTGCGCCATGGGCAGGAAAGTCGCCGCGCCGCAGTACTCTTTCACCTCGGGCATGAAGTCGTCGTGCGTGAAGCCGAAAAGGTCCACCGTCATCTGGCAGCCGATGAGGTTCACGCCAGCCTCGACGGTGAGCGCGCGCAGCTCCGAGATATCGGCTACGCCGTTGTTCTTGATCGTTTGCTGCATGAGCGACGTAGCGACGTTCTCGAATCCGGGAACGATCGCCTGGACGGCATTGGGAATGTTCCAGTTGACCTTCCTGAACCAGTCCGGACCGAAGGGCATCTTCATCGGCATGCCCGGGTTCCCCAGGCCGCTCACCTTCAGATCCGAGATGTCCTTCTTGAGCAGGTTGAGGCCGTAGAAGGTGAAGAAGACCGAGACGTCCCACCCGAGCGCCGCAGCGGTCGAGGACAGGATGAAGGGCGGATAAGCCCAGTCGAGCGTGCCCTTCGTCGCAATCAGGCACATCGAGGGCGTCCGATTCGCGTCGCGGGCGGCGAGCGCTTCATCGAGCTTTTGCGGGAGGATCTCGTCCAGACGCTGCTTGATCAGCTCGTCCAGGTTGACGTCAGGTGTTGCGCCCATGTCTGCCCCTCCATTTCTTGCCGGGGACCGCGACCTCTGATGCCACCGCGGTCCATTAGAAGATGTAAGTATGCTTATTTAACACCTTTTTGACCATGCGTCGCAGACGGGATATCCAACAGAATTTCCTTATGTGTCCAGTAGTCGCGCTTAGTCCTCCTCGTCGAGCAGGCCAGCGGGAACGTCCTCGCCGGCCATCTGGCGGCGCACCACCGCGACATCTTCGCGGGCAAGCGCGAAGGGAAACGACAGGATGTCGCCGGGCGGGGAGTCACCGAACGGCCGGTTGCACGCGGAGATCTGATCGTCTTCCTTGCCCGGGCACCCGGACGTCCTGAACGGCTTCCCGGAGCCGATGACGCCGGCCAGATCGTCCTCCGGCACGCCGAAGTCGATCGCCCGGCCCGTTTCGTCGAAGCGCATGTCCTCGATGCGCGCGTTGCAGAAGTCGATGAGGAAGCGGCCGAGCTGGACCCGCCGCCATTGCCCGCGATCCACCGCGGGCCAGTCCTCCATCATCGAGCCGCGTTCCGGGTAGAAGGCGAACATGTGATTGTGGCCGCCGAGATCCTTGATGCGCTGGCAGATCGAGAGTATTTCCTGCTCCGTCTCGCCCATACCCGCGATGAGATGCGCGCCGAAGCGCTCCGGCCCGAAAATCTCGGCCGCCCATTCGATCGCGCTCCAGTACCGGTCCCAGGTGTGCGGGCTGTCCACGCCGCGTCCGCGCGTCCGGTCGAAGATCTCCGGCGTGACTGCGTCGAGCGCGACGGTGAAGATTTCCGCGCCCATGTCGTGGAGGCGCTCGAGATCGGCTCGCTCGAGCGTGGTGGGATTCGAGAGAATCGAGACCGGAACGTGCGGCACGTCGCGCACCCAGCGCTCGAGCAGCACGAACGTGTCCGCGTTGGAGTTCGGATGGGTGATCATCGAGATGCACATCCGCTCGAACGCGCCCTTGTCGCCGCCGGCCTGCACGCGCTCGATCACTTCCGCGTACCGGGCCGTCGGCCAGTCGACCCGGATGAAGTTCCGGTCCGCGTAGTCGCGCGCCTCCTCGCGATGGCGCGCGAGTCCGCAGTACGCGCAGTTCGCACGGCACCCCTCCGGATAGGTGACCAGCAGGTTGAGGCAGTGCGTGCACGACGTGCGGTGCATCCTGCCGGAGACGAGGCCGAGCGTGATCGCCGCGGCCGTGCTCATCTGGACGTACTCCGGCGAGCGCATCTTCGGGGTGCGCACGTGATAGTCCGGCCGGTAGAACCGGATCGGCTGGGTTTCGTTCAGCACTGCGCTCATCCTCGCTCCCCCTACTTCCCTGCCCGGTCCGCCTCTTCACGGCGCCGGTCGGTGGATTGGTCCAGCGTCTGCTCGACACCCTTTGCGCGCTCCATGGACTTTCGCTGACCCTTGAGCAGGTCCGGCGGCGGCTCCTTTGGCCCGCTGTCGCACGCCGTGATCAAGCAGGCGCTCGCCGCGATCAGCGTCACGCGCAGCGACGCTCTCGAGACGCCGTTCATCCGTTCGTTCTCCTCACGCCTCAAAACTCCAGACTGTCCTTGATCGCGGCGATCCCCGCCGCGGCGCAGACGTCGTCCGCCTCGCCGCCCGGGGCCCCCGAGACGCCGATCGCGCCGAAGAGCGAGCCGCCGCCCTCGATCATCATGCCGCCGCCGATGGCCACGACGCCGGGCCGATGGCGCACACCGCTCTGCGGCTTGCCCGCCTGGGTGAGATTCGCGAGCTCGGTGGAATTGGTGCGGAAGCTCACGGCCGTCCAGGCTTTGCCGCCCGCCGTGGACGGCGTGTGCGGCCCTGCATAGCGATCGCGCAGCATGACCTGCATGACGCCCATTCGGTCCACGACGGCAACGGCGACCTGATAGCCATCGTCGCGGCATTTCTTGAGCGCCGCCTGGGCCGCCTTGAGCGCCGTCTCCGGAGTCAGCACCTTCACCGTGTAGGTCGCGTCCTGCGCCAGCGTCGGCACGCTCGCCATAATGGCTGCCGTCACGAGCGATACGAGTGCAATTCTTCGCATGATTCCCTCCAGGTAAGTTCTAAGCGGCTAACGCCGCCGACGCCTCGTCCCGGAAATAGTCCGGAAACGCAATCCAACCGCGGCGATGCAGGCGATCCGAATGCGCGTCGCCCCCTCGCCAGCGGCTGACGAGCCACTGCCGCCGCGCGACCGCGCGCGCAAGGCTCGCTTCAAACTGGTCGCGCAGCTCTTCATCGTACCCCCGCCACGCCTCGGCATCCCCCGCGCAATAACGCGCCGCGGCGGCGCCGGCGCTTTCGCCCGAGACGACGGCCGCTGCGATGCCGGCCCCGGTGATCGGGTGCGTGAGCCCCGCAGCATCGCCGACGAAGGCGACGTTGCGCTCCGCAAGACTCGAGCGCATCCCGCCGACGGGGATCGGGCCGCCAGTGCGACCCAGAATCTCCGCACCCACGCGGGCCTCGGCGGCAAGTGCGGCATGCAGGCGGTCGAGCGGCCGCTTGAGGTCGCGCGCCAACCGCGTATCCATGCCCAGGCCTAGATTCGCGGTCGCACCTTTCGGGAATAGCCACGCGTAGCCGCCCGGGTACTCGGGCGCCAGCCAGACTTCGGTCGCGCTGCTCGGCTTGCGGAGCGGCACCGTGTATTGCCGGGTCTCCACCGTTTCCAGCCGCGGCAAGCCGAGCGCCGTCGCGACGCGCGAGCGCGGACCGTCCGCAGCGATGAGCGTCCGGTAGCGCACCTCGAAGCTCCCGCCTGCGTCCCGCAGGCTGGCGACATCCGCGCCGGAATCGACCGCGGTCAGTGATGTGGCACGCCACAGCCTGGCACCCGCCGCTCGCGCGGCGTCGGCGAGCGCGCGATCGAAACGCGCGCGGTCGATCATCAACCCGGGGAAGTCCGTCTGCTGGCAAAACCCGGAAGGGAGCGTGCTCGACATGCCGAAAATGCGCTGGACCAGCACGCCCGCGGGCCGCGCGTGCCGCCCCAGGGGCAGCGGGATGAATTCCGCGCATTGCACCGGCAGGCCGATTTCCGCGCGCCGGTCGATCGCCACGACTGCGAGGCCTGCGCGCGCCGCGGCCGTGGCGGCCGCGGCCCCGCCTGGTCCGAGGCCGATCACCAGCACGTCGCAGGAACGTATGCGCGAGGTCATCCGGTGCGCAACGCGCTGTCGACGGCCACCGCAAAGTCCGAGGGCGTGACGGCAGGCATCTCGATCTGTCGTCCATGGAAGAACCGCGCGATGGTGGACGCGATGTTGTCCACCGCGCAGTCCTTGAGCGCCGCCTCGAGGTCCCGAACCGTGCGCGGCGGATTCACGAAGAAATCGCCGCTGAAGCACACCTGCTTGATACGGGCGCCGGGACGATCGTAGGCGACGGCGGCCCGCAGGACACCCGCACTGAGGCGATGCGTTCCTTCGACGACCGGCAGATCGGAGCGCGGTTTCTGCACCATGTTCACCCACTCCGGGGAATCGATCTCCTTGAGCGCCTCGCGAAAGAGCCGCACTTCCTGCGGATAGAGCTCGCCCGGCTCGAACTCGACGCCCAGCCCGGCGGCGAACTCGGCCGCGATCCGGTGCTTGACCTTGTCGAGCGGCGGCACCACGCCGAGCAGCTCCCGCAGGTTGACCACGCGCGCGCGCGCGCCCGCGATCGCCTGTGGCGAGAGCATCTCGGCCGGGAGGCGCAGGCACCGTAACATGCGCTCGATGTCGAAGTCGAGCAACAGCGTGCCCTGGTAGAGCAGAGCGTTTCCGTCGAATGCGCCGCCCGTACCCGCGATCTTCCGTCCGTCCACTTCGATGTCGGTCAGGGGCCGATAGGTCGCCTGCACGCCGAACGCTGAGACCGCGCGCGCCGCCACTTCGCAGATCCGACGCGAAACTGCGGCCATGTCGGTTGACTCGAGCTCGGCCTTGGCGAGGTAGAGCTCCCATCCGAGCACCGATTCGTCCATGTAGATCGCGCCGCCGCCGGTGACGCGCCGCTGGATCTCGACGCCGTGCGACCGGCAGAACTGCACGTCGAGCTCCTGCTCGACGCTCTGATGAAAGCCGAGGAGCGCGGAAGGGCCGAACTGGAGAAACCGCAACGTGCTCGAAACGACCCCGCGCTTGCGCGCTTCGAGTATCGCGCGATTCAGCGCAAAATTCTCGGCCGCGCGGCGGGTTCCGGTGTCGATGAGCCGCCAGGTCGAGGCCATCGGGTCCCCTTGCTCGCTGTCCGCGCGTCAACCCGCGACCACCGGAATACCGGCGAGCCCCCGCGAGGCGCGCCGCCGACCGGACTCGCGCAGAAACTCCGCGACATCCACCGTGAGGGCGTCACGACCCGCGTCAAGCGCCAGCACCTCGTCGCCCATGGCGATCGAGCAGCACGCGGGTGTCACCCTGACCGACCGGCCGAGCCGCGCGGCGAGCTCGACCGTGCCATCGCTCGGGTGCGCGAGCCCATTCAATCCGGCCATCACCGCGTAGGTATCGATCTCGATCCTCGCCCGCCCCGGCGGCCGCGCACAACCGAGCAGCACCGGAATGTCGGGCAACGCAGCGCGCACATCCAGGAAGAACCGCCCGACCTCCCGGCTCGACGGAACGGCGAAAGGCCGTCTCGATGGCGCGTAGAACGGCATGATCACGACCAGCACCAGCGCGGCCGGCCGGTGACGCGCGATTATCTCGAGCGCATTCCACTCGCCGAGCATCCGCCCGTAATGCAGGCCGATGACGATGTGCGGCACGACCTTGAGCGTCGTCTCGGTCAAGTGTGCGAGCGCCGCCTCGAAGTCGGCGACCGGGCGCTTGAGGTGATACACCTGCGTCACGGTGTCCTGAGCGCCGATGATGTCGAGCATTGCGGCGTCGACCCCGGATTCCTCGATGCGCTTGGCCTGATCGCGAGTCGCGAGCGCCGTGTGCATGGCGATCTTGAAGCCCGGTAACGCATCCTTGATGCGGCGGATGGTCGGAAAGAACGGGCCGTACTCCACCTCGTCGCGCAGGTTGGATCCGCCCGTCAGCAGCATGCCTTGCGCGCCAGCCTCGACCTGCTGGTTCACCACGCGCCACAGGGCATCGGGCGTGGTCGCGGGGATCATGGGCTCGAGCAGTCGCGCCTTGCAGTGGTCGCACTGCAGCTTGCACTCGGGTCCGGTGATCGACACCGCGGGCCATGCGCTCTTGCCGCAGCCTGCGATCTCCGAGCTGGCGAATGCCTTGAATGTCGGCACATAGAAATTGACGCATCGCGCGGCGTCCGCCGGCAGCCGCGCGAAACGCTCCTCGAACGCGCGCACGAGCCCCGCGTCGAATTCGCCGGCCTCGAGGGCCTCGATTCCGTCAAGCGTCTCGAGCCAGGGCGACATGCGTCAGATCAGCAGCCCGCGAAGCCGTCCGCGGTCATTTTCGCTTCGAACGCGGGCGCCACCGCTGCGCCGGTGACCAGCGCGCCGATGTCCGCGTCCAGGTTGGACGGCTTGAGCTTCACCAGCCAGCCGTCCCCGTAGGGATCCTTGTTGATGCCGCCCGGTTTCGCGGCCGCCGCGTCATTGACCGCCGTGACCTCGCCGGCGACCGGGGTCTTCACCGGCCCGACCCACTTGCCCGACTCGACCGTGGCGCAGGACTTGTTCAAGTCCACTGTCCGGCCGACCTTCTTGGGCGTGTACGCAACCACCTCGCCCGCGAGCGCGCAGGCGTACGCGGTCATGCCGACGGTCACCGTTCCATCGGACTCCTTGCGCACCCAGACGTTGTTCTCCACGTTGTAGTGAAGATCGTCAGGCAGGTTGCAGTTTTTCACCGATGCCATGCTTTGCCTCCGTATTTCGCATTCCTCCGACCGCCCGCTCCATCATGCCGGATCAGAAGAACAGCACCTTATCAGAAGAAAGGATCATGTCCGCGAGCGCGCCGCCGCTCGACACCTCGTCGATTTCCGGGATCAGATCGTCCTTCACCATCTCGTAGCCCGGGAGTGCCGGGTTGCAGGCGTGAAATCTGACGCCGGCGCTCTTCGCGTCGCGCATGAACTCGATGATCCGCTTGCCGCCTTCCATGGCGACCAAGTTCTCCGGCACACCCTTCCGCACGAGCCGAACGCCTTCCATGGTGAAGAAGATCGTGACCTCCGCATCCATTGCCGCGAGCAGCGCACCGATGTAGAACGGCGTCGCGCAGCGCTGCGGGGTCGACGGCCCGCTCGTCATCACGATGACGGCGGTCTTCGTGCCCTGATCGTCAAGATACTCGCGGTCGGTCACGTCCGCCCCCAAGCGCCCCGCATCACGTCGCAATCCGCTTGCACCGGATGTCGTCCTTCCGGGCGCGCGCGCAGTACCCTTGCGCCGCGCGATCGCCGGTGACGAGTCCGACGAGCGCTTTCTCGGCCGGCTCGGTCGGCCGTACGCGCGCGATCCAATGCGCGTAAGGATCCTGGTTGAGCAACGCCGGCTCGTCGAGCACCGCCTGGTTACCCGCGTCGATCACGCAGTCGAACGGGTTCGGCACCGGGCCGGCCCACTTTCCGGTCTCGATGGTCGCCACCGGCTTGCCTTTCGGGCGAGCGGCACCGGGCCGGCGCACCCGCACATGCAGCACCTTGCCGGCGATCGTCTGCGAGATGTCGGTCATGCCGATCGAGACCGTGCCGTCGGCTTCCGGGCGCACCCAGATCTGATACTGGTCATCGTAGTAGAGCTCGGGGCGAAACTCGCAGCCGTTGCATTCCATCGAGAGCTAAATAACGCCCTTCTCGTGCAGGAAGTCGAGCGAGTCTGAGATGTTCTCGTGAATCGCGAGCTTGCGTGCAGAGAGTCCGAGCGCGAGGCCGAGCAGCTGCGTGAAGTAGAGCACCTTGACGCTTGTCTTGATCCCGAACTCCGTCTCCGCGCGGATCTGGTGCATCTCCAGACCGGAGTGGCAGGTCGGGCATTCGGTCGCGATGACCTCCGCGCCGCATTCTTCCGCGGCCTGGAGCAGATTGAGCACGAGCTGGGTCGACGTATCCGAATCCGACAGCGTATGCGCCCCTCCGCAGCAGGCAGTCTTGAGCGGATACTCGACGTTTACCGCCCCGGCAGCGGCCAGCAGGTCGTCCATGAAATGCGGCGTGTGGCTCGATTCCGACCCGGGACCCTGATCCTTCTCGGGAAAGATCTGCCGCGGCCGCGTGTACATGCAGCCATAGTAGTTCGCAATCCGCATGCCCTTGAGCGAGTTGCGGATGCGCGCCTTGAGGCCCTCCGGGCCGAACTCCTCCATCAGCCACTCGAGCAGGTGCACGGTGCGCACGTCGCCCTGGTAGACGGGGTCGTTCGCCTTGCCGGCCAGCTCCTGCACCGTGTGCATAGCCTCGGACGACGTCGCGCACTCGTACTCGGCCTTCTTGAGATTGTGGTAGCAGCCGTTGCACGGCGCCATCACCGTGTCACAGCCCATCTTCTCGCCGGCGATCGCCATGTTGCGAGCGGACATGTAAGTCTGCAGCATCGGATGAATGTTCTTCACTTCCATGGCGCCACAGCAGTTCCAATCGTCCAGATCGACCATCTCCAAACCGAGCGCGTCCACCAGCGCCCGGGTCGACCGGTCGTAGGGGCCGCCCGATCCTTCGAGCGCGCACCCCGGGTAATACGCCACTTTGCTCATCGTCTACCTCGAGTCGTTCAATGCGTGGGCTCGCCCAGACCGGCGTGCGCAGCGCGCTTCTGCTCCGCCACGTACTCCCGCAGCACCTCGCCAGTGCGACCCCACGACCGCGTGCGCGGCTTGAAAAGCATCGCCCAGCCCATTTTCAACCCCTGGACGATCGGCAAGCGAACGACGAACTTCCCGAGCTTGCCTTGGCGCAGGAGATGCACGTTGTTCATCCGCTCGATCAAGATCCTCAGCCAGCCGCTCTTCAGCATCGCACTCACCTGCTGCCCGGTCTGGCGAAAGAAATTGAACATGACCTCGGTGTCCTCGATGCGGCCGCGTTCGAGGCACTGGCGCGTGAACTCCTCGTCGAACAGAGTCGATTTCGATTTCGGCGTATGGCCCTCGGCTTCGAGCCAGTGCGCCAGCGCTTTCATCACGCCCTCGGGCCGGACGTCCTTCGGACAGATGTTCGTGCACTTGTTGCACGAGACGCACTGCCAGATGATGTCCTTGTCCTTGACGAGCTCGCTCGTGTAGCCGAGGTTCGTAAGGTAGATCCAGTAGCGGGGATTGAAGTCCGTGTTGATCGCGTACATCGTGCACGAGTTGGTGCATGAGCCGCATTGCCAGCAGCGGTGCACGTTCTCGCCGCCCGGGAACGCCTGGATCGTCTTGTAGAAATCCGGGTCGTAGTCCGTCATCGTCCGCGGCAGGATCATCGTGTTCCAGTGACCGGACACGTCGATACCGTCGACGACGAGCTTCTCCGACTGCAAGAGGAGCTCGGGGTCTATCAGAGTCTTCTCATGTATCGGCACGTCTACGCTCCTCCAAGACGACAAGAGCGGAAGGTCACGAACCGGTGGGAACCGGCTGGTTCCCTCCTTCGGAGAAACCCGAAGGTCTCGAACAGGTGGGAACCGGCCGGTTCCCCCCCGTTACCCCCCTTCCCGCCAAAACCGCAAATCCTTTTCAAGCGTGTCACTCCTTTACGAGGCGGGACTTGCCGCCGCGGCGCGCGGGATCGATGCCGAGCAGCTTCTTGATGTTCTCCTCCGGCCCGCCCGTGCGGCCGAAATCGGATCCAAGCACGCCGCCGGTCATCGACCGGAAGTAATGCGTGTAGGCGGCCGCTTCGACGAGGTCGACCCACAGCGGCACATCGCGATAGATGCCCTGCGCCTCGATCTCGCCGGCGATCCAGCTGCGCGCCGCCTCGAAGGTTTCCGGTCGGGTGTCGAGCGGCAATCGGTGCGCCTGATCCGGGTTGTGGACGAATTCGCGCAGCGCACCGCTTGACGTCGCGTCGTCCCAGACCCAGCGCGCCATCAGCGGATAACGGATCGGATCGAGAAAGTGCAGCGCCTCGGCGGCAAAGTCGTGCGCGGCGCGGCGCAGGCGTGCCGCCCGGGCACGCGCCTCCCTGCCCTCTCCGTCCCGGATCGGCAGCCGCGCCACGAAGCCGTTCATGCGCGTGGCAACTTGCTCGCGCCCATGCAGCAGATCACGCAACGCCGCAACCATCGCTAGGGGGCTCATCTCGGCAATCACCGGGTGGAGCTTGCGGCGCGCGCCGAACACGACCTCGAGAAGCGAGTCGAGTCCCGCGCTATCCAGCCGCTCGAGCACGTCCACGGCCAGCAGTGCGCCGAAAAGTCGCTGCTTGCTGCCCAGCCCCTCAATGTATGTCTCGACGCCGCCGTCGCCGCGCGCCGCCTCGAGCAAGACGGTCATGTGGCTCCGGAATCGCGCCTCGTCGAACTGCACCGGCAGTTCGGCCGGTGCAATCACGTCGGGCGCGGTTCCTGGCTTCGCCTCGGGTGGTTTCTTGAGCCAGAGCATCGGATCGGTCCTCGCCGCCCCTTCAGGCGGCGCGCTGCTGGGCGCTACCCGCCAGCTCCCCGACGGCACGCATCGCCATGGCGAGGCCATGGGAGATCGACGTGTCGATGTCTTCGGGCGCAAGCGCTGCGCCGCCAACGTAGATGCCGCGCCGCGTGCTCGCGAACGTGCTGGTGTAGTGCTCGCCGCGCTCGATGAAGCCATGCTGCTCCAGCCCGACCCCGAACACCTTGGCGATCTCGGGATTGTCCTCGTTCGGATCCATGCCGATCGCGTGCACAACCAGATCGAACGGGATCACGATCGGGCGCTTCACCAGCGTGTCCTCGCCCTTCACGAGGAGCCGCTTGCCGTCCGGTGCCATCGTCACCTCGGCGATCCGCGCCTTCACGTACTTCGTCTTGAATTCCTCCTGGGACTTCCAGTAGTACTTGTCCTCGTACAACCCGAACGTCCGGATGTCCATGTAGTAGATGTACACGTCCGTTTCCGGAGAGAGCTCCTTGATCTCCATCGCCAGGTTGATCGATACGGTGCAGCAGATCTTGGAGCACCATTCGCGGCCGATCTGCCGGTCGCGCGATCCCACGCACAAGAGAATGCATACGCGCTCCGGGGTGCGGCCGTCGGACGGGCACGCGATCTTGCCCGCGCCGACCATCTGCTCGACCTGGGTCGTCGTGACGACGTCGGGGTAGGTGCCGAAGCCCCACTCGGGCTTGTTGATCGAGTCGAAATGCGTGAAGCCGGTGCCGAGGATGACCGCGCCGGCCTGCACCGTCTTGCCATTCGAGAGCGTCGCGGTGAAATCACCGGCGTCGCCGGCGAGCTTCGTCACCCGGACCCCCTTGTGGATCTCGACGAGGGGCGAGTCCTCGACCCGCTTCACCATGCGCCCGATCGCGTCCTTCGCCCACTCCCCGGACGGAACGAGCTTCGCGTAGCCGGACAGGATGGGCGCTCCCCCGAGCGTGTCCTGCTTCTCGACCAGCACCGCGCGCCGGCCGATCGACGCCACTCCGTGCGCGGCGGCGAGACCCGTGGGCCCCGCGCCCACCACCAGCACTGCATCAGTCATGCACGCTCCGCTCCTTGCATGTTGTGGCCATCCCGGCTATGCGGCCACGCTGGCCGCGAGTTGCGGATCGTAGAGATTCTCGATCCGTCCGGCCTTGACCTCTTCCAAGTACGCCTCGAAGCGCTGCTTGGCGTCGGTCCACGAAATGCCCATCTTCTCCACGACGTCCTCGCACGGGCTCGCGTGCCACTGCAGCTGGACGATCTTGAAGGGATCGGCGCCGCACGCCAGTGCCGCGAACTGGATGTCGGCCATGATCGGCATCGTGTACGACTGCTCGTGCGCCTTGCCGATCCACTGGTTCTTGTCCATGGTCGTGACGCAACCGGTGTCGATCCCGAGCATCATGTCGGCTTTCGCCTCCTCGCGCGCCACCTTGATCTTGCGGTCGATGGTGAACGAGCGCGTGAACTCGCGCTCCGAGATGATGTGCCGGAATCCGAATCCGCAGCAGTCGTACCAGGTCGAGTAGTCGATCACCTGCGCGCCGAGCGCCTGCGCGATCCCGGTTCCGGTCGCGGCGCGATTGCCGTCGAGCACGTCGGGATCGTAGATCGCGTCCTCGTGCACCATCTTCGAGTAGTGGCACGCCATGTGCACGGTGACCCGCATGTTCGAGACGTCGATCTTCTGCAGCTTGCTGGCGATGTCGTTGCGCATGACGTGCACCCAGTCCGAGTAGTGCACGACCTCCTCGGGGAGGACGATCTTGCCGTCGACCAGCCGGCCGAGCTTGGCGAGAATCTTCTTGACACGCTCGCGCAGCTCCGCCGATTCGATCAAGTACTTGCGGACTTCCTTGTAGTTCCCGAACGAGGTCGCGCAGTGCACCAGCGGAAAGAAATGCCCGGCGTCATGGCCAAGGCGCTTGCCCGACACGTAGGCCTGGTGGAAATTCCTCAGGAACACGGCCGCCAGCGACTCGATGTTGCCGATGCCCGAACCGTGGTAGTTCCACGCGGTGCAGGAGGTCTGGTCGGTTTCGTCGAGATAGTCCCTGCCCGGCTGCATTCCGAGCCCGTTCATCGTCCAGAGCAGCGACACCGGATAGCCGGGGATGTTTCCGCACTGCCCGCAGGACTTGTGGTGCCAGAGCTGAGAGGTGGGAATCTTCTTGTCCCAGCCGAAAAGCGTCTTCGCCATCACCGGCTTGTGCGCATCGGTGATGCGGTGGACGATGATCTCTCCGTCGCGCTCGAGCTCCCACATGTGGTCGCGCACATCGTCCATGCGCTCGCCGAGGTCCATGGTGCGGCGGTCCACCTGCTTGCGAACCCACTCGGTCGCCTGCTCCGCCTGCTCGGGCGAAAGGTTGGTGGGCTGAAAGAACGCGCCGTGGCCGGCGATTCCGCGCGCCTCGTTGGTCGAATCAGTCGGATTGCTCATGGCGTCTTTGCTCATTTCATATGCTCCTGGATTCGCTTGGGTCCGCGGGACGTCAAGCGTCCTCTTTGTCATCTTCGTGCTCTTCAAGCCAGTCCTCGTACTCTTCCCGCTTCTCCTCGATGAAATCCACGATGACGTCGTAGAGGTTCTCGTCCATCGTCTCGAGCTGCTTCAGGACTCCGGTCATCTCCCAGATCGTGTACATCTCGACCGAGGTCTTGAGCGACACCTCCCACGCGGTATCGGTGGTCTGCAAGGTCTTCATCGGGATCGCCTTGCGCAGGATCTTCAGGTCGCCTTGGACTTTCTGGATGTTGGGTCCCCAGTCCGGGAAGTGGTCCGGCTGGATCATGTCGGGCGAGAGCTGGTTGCCGGTGGTGATCAGCTTCAGCATCACGCGCCCGAACGGCCGGAGCACGTCCTTCGCGGACTGCATGCCGTGCTTGATCGCCACCTCGCGCATGATCGCCACGAGCCCGCCGGGCGAGTTCTTGAACGGGCAACGCGCCGCGCAGGTCATGCACTGGGCACAGGCCCAGATCTTCTCCTGCATCGCGTCGTAGATCTGCTCGACGTTCTCCGTCCAGAGAAGCTGGACGATCTCGCGCGGGCTGTAGTCGTAGAACTGCGCCGACGGGCACGTCGCCGTGCAGATGCCGCAGTTGAGGCATCCGTTCAGCTCGTGGTCGTAGCGGAGATCGGACTTGATGTCC
>JBFJOO010000034.1:0-37704 GCA_041617635.1 Burkholderiales bacterium
ACCCAGGTGGTGCTGCAGGTCGACAACCTCTCCAAGCACTTCGGCGGCTTCACGGCGCTGCGCAACGTCGAGCTGCACGTGAGCGCCGGCGAGCGGGTCGGGCTGATCGGGCCGAACGGGTCGGGCAAGACGACCATGATCAACTGCATCTCGGGGGCGCTCTTCAACGACGAGGGCACGGTCACCTTCGAGGGCCGGGACATCACCCGCATGTCCCCCCACCAGCGCGCGATTCTGGGGATCGCGCGCAGCTTCCAGATCCCCAAACCCTTCCGCAGCATGACGGTGCTCGAGAACCTGCGCATCCCGCTCGAGTATGCGGCGCATTCCCGCACCGAGCACCGGCGCATCGACGAAGAGGCCATGGACGTGCTGGAGCTCATCGGGCTCAAGGACCGCGCCAACGCGAATTCCGGGGGCCTCACCCAGGTGGACATGCGCAAGCTGGAGCTCGCTCGGGCGCTGGCCGCCAAGCCGCGGCTGCTGGTGTCCGACGAGGCGATGGCCGGCCTCTCCAGCTCCGAGGTCGACGAGATCCTGGAGATTCTCCTCGCG
Organism: Burkholderiales bacterium; assembly: GCA_041617635.1. Taxonomy (GTDB): domain Bacteria; phylum Pseudomonadota; class Gammaproteobacteria; order Burkholderiales; family SG8-39; genus JAABRB01. The sequence goes on from JBFJOO010000034.1 coordinate 556, forward strand.
CTGAACGGGCGCGGCGTGGCCGTGATCATGATCGAGCACATCATGCGCGCGGTGATGCGCTTCTCCGAGCGCGTGCTGGTGCTCGACGCCGGCCAGAAGATCGCCGAGGGCACGCCGAAGGAGATCGTGCACAACCCCGACGTGGAAAGGGCCTACCTTGGCGAGTAGGCTGGTCGCCGAGAAAGTGGAAGCCGGCTACGGCTCGGTGCGCGTGCTCCACGGCGTGTCGGTCGCGGTCGAGGCGGGCGAGACCGTCGTGCTGCTCGGCTCGAACGGCAACGGCAAGAGCACGCTGATCAAGTGCATCACCGGGATCGTGCAGCCGACGAGCGGCGCGATATGGCTCGAGCGCGACGGCGAGCGCATCGACCTGGTGGGCAAGTCGCCGCAGGAGATCGTCGATCTCGGGATCGCGCTGGTGCCCGAGGGCCGGCGCCTCTTCCCCAAGCTCACCGTCGAGGAGAACCTGCTGCTCGGCGCGTTCCGCCGGGGTGCCCGCGCCAAGATCGCGGGCAGCCTAGACTTCGTGTTCGAGGCGTTTCCGCCGCTCCGCGAGCGGCGCAACCAGCTCGCGGGCACGCTGAGCGGCGGAGAGCAGCAGATGGTGGCCGTGGGGCGCGCGCTCATGTCCGACCCCAGGATCCTGCTGGTGGACGAGCCCTCGGTGGGCCTCGCGCCCATCCTGGTGAGCCGCATGATCGCCAAGATCAAGGAGCTCAAGGACCAGCGCCAGCTCACGGTGCTGATGGCCGAGCAGAACTTCAACCAGGCGATCAAGATCGCCGATCGCGGCTACATCATCGTGCACGGGCAGATCGAGTTCGAGGGCAAGAGCGCCGCCGATCTGCGCGACAACGACATGATCAAGCAATATTACCTCGGAGTGTAGAAGGCTCCGTGCCTCTTCCCGCAAGAGGGGGCGTACGAACAAGGGGAGCGGAGGGGGCAGGGAAGGGGCCCCCTCACCCCTTCCTGCCCCTTGTATATCCCCCCGTCCCCGACCGCAATCGCATCTTGTATAGGTCGGCCAAGAGTAGACATGGCGGCGATCCGTCTCACGCTGGCGCTCGGCGACTACGATCACACGCGCGACCTGGACACAGGGCGTCGTCAGGGCGGAGGGGATCGAGATCATCTCGCTCACCCTGCCCATCGAGGAGATCACCTTCCGGCTCCTCAAGTATCGGGAGTGGGACGTCCGCCCGGCGCACTACACGAGTGGATGGGACTGGCGTCGTCCTGAATCGACGTTACCGCGCGCGCAGCGGCCGGAAGAACTCCCGGATCTCGTGTGCGAGCGCCTGCGGCTGCTCCAGCGCGGCGAAGTGCCCGCCCTTCGCCATCACGCTCCAGCGCCGGATGTCGGTGTAGGTGCGCTCCGCGAGCGAGCGCGGCGGCCGCAGGATCTCCTTCGGAAACTCCGCGTAGCCGATCGGCACGTCGACCGTCGCGCCCTCGGGGATGGGCCACGGTCCGTGCATGCGAGCGTAGTACGGCCAGAACGAAGAGCCGATCGCACCGGTGACCCAGTAGAGCGTGATGTTGGCGAGCATCGTGTCGCGGTCGATCGCGCGGTCGGGCACGCCATCGCAATCGGTCCAGGCGTAAAACTTCTCGACGATCCAGGCGGCGAGCCCCGCAGGCGAATCGGTCAGCGCGAAAGCAAGCGTCGTCGGCCGCGTTCCCTGGATCCACTGGTAGCCCGTCTCCTCCTTCAGCCAGTGCCTGAGCTCGTCGAGATAGCGGCGCTCCGCGTCCGTTGGGTTCTCCGCCATTTGCGCGTCGCGCCGCACCGCAAGCAGATTCAGGTGAATGCCCATCACGTGCGGCGCGAACCGGTAGCCGAGCCGCGACGCGACGAACGCGCCCCAATCGCCGCCCTGGACACCGTAGCGCGCGTAGCCGAGCACGTCGGTCATCAGGTGGTCGTAAACCTCCGCGATCCGCTCGACGCCGAAGCGCTCCTGGCCGGGCCGGAACGAGAGCGTGTAGCCGGGTAGCGACGGCGCGATGACCGTGAACGCATCCTGCGGATCGCCGCCGAATCGTGCGGGATCGGTAAGCATCGGAATGAGCTCCAGGAACTCGACGACCGACCCGGGCCAGCCGTGGGACATCAGGAGCGGCATGGGGTCGGGGCCCCTGCCCTCCTCGCAGAGGAGATGCAGATCGATGCCCGCAATGGGTACCGTGTACTGCCGGAAGGCGTTGAGCCGCGCCTCCTGCGCGCGCCAGTCGAATCGATCGCGCCAGTAGTCGATCAGCTCCGAGAGATACGCCACGCTGGTGCCGGTCGACCATGGCGCGAGCGGCGGCTCGTCGGGAAAACGCACGCGCGCGAGACGTGCGCGCAAGTCTTGCAGCGCTTCGTCGGGAACCTGCAGCGCGAACGGGGTCAAGGCGTGCGCGGCCATACGCGTTTCAGCGCTGCGCGAGCGCCCGCCAGACCTTCTCGCGGGTGAGCGGCATGTCGAGCTGCGCGCGCCCTGTGCGGGCGTGCAGCGCGTCGACCACCGCGTTGACCAGGGCGGCGGGCGCGCCCACCGCCCCCGCCTCGCCCGCCCCTTTCACACCGAGCGGATTACTGGTGCATGGCACGTTGTTGAATGCGCAGTCGAAGGACGGAAAATCATCGGCGCGCGGCATCGCATAGTCCATGAAGGATCCGGCGATGAGCTGCGCGCTCTCCGGGTCGTAGTAGCCATGCTCGAGCAGCGCCTGCCCGACGCCCTGCACCGTGCCGCCGTGGATCTGCCCCTGCGCGAGCTGCGGATTGATCGTGCGCCCGAAGTCATCGACGATGGTGTAACGCTCGACCGACGTGACGCCAGTTTCGGGATCGATCTCCACCTCGGCGATGTGGCACCCGTTCGGGTAGGTGTACTTTTCCGGCGTGCGCGTGTGCGTAGCGCTGAGTCCCTTCGCTCGCTTCGCCGCCTCGAAGAGCGACACCTTACGGTCGGTGCCCGCGATGCGGTACTCGCCGTCGCGATACTCGATGTCGCCTGCCGCGGCTTCCAGCAACCCCGCTGCGGCCTGCTTGCCCTCCTCGACCGCCTCATCGGCCGCGGCCATCGCCGCCACACCGCCGATCGCGAGGAACCGGCTGCCTCCGGTGAGGCCGTCCATCACGATATCCGTGTCGCCCTGCACGACGTCGATCGCCTCCGCATCGATGCCGAGCTGGGCGGAGAGCACCTGCTTGAAGCTCGTCGTGTGACCCTGTCCGTTATCTTGCATGCCGGAGATCAGCGTGACCTTCCCTTCCCCGCCGATCCGCACGGTGACCGTGTCGCCGGTGCCTCCGCCGCAGCGCTCGATGTACATCGCAAGCCCCAGCCCGCGCAGCTTGCCGCGCTTCTGCGCCGCCGCGCGGCGCGCGGCGAACCCCCGCCAGTCCGCCCGCTCCATCGCGAGCGCCATGGCACCCGCGAAATCGCCGCTGTCGTACTCGCTGTCGACCGGGGTCTGGTAGGGGAAGGAGTCGATGAAGTTGCGGCGGCGGATCTCGTCCGGCCCCATGCCGAGCTCGCGCGCCGCGACATCGACGATGCGCTCGGTCAGGTAGATGCCCTCTGGGCGGCCGGCGCCGCGATAGGCGTCCACCGGGACGGTGTTGGTGACGATCCCCTTGACGTTGAGCGCGATCGCGGGAATGCGGTACACGCTCGAGAGCACCACAAACGCAAGCTGCGGGATGAACGGCCCGAAGTTGGACAGGTAGGCGCCCATGTTCGCGTACGTCGTGGCGCGCAGCGCGAGGAACCTGGCCTCGGCGTCGAGCGCCAGCTCAGCGATGGAATAGTTGTCGCGTCCCTGCGCGTCCGAGAGAAAGCTCTCGCTCCGGTCACCGGTCCAGCGCACCGGCCGCTTGAGCCGGCGCGACGCCCACACGACGAGCGGCTGCTCCGGATGACAGAATATCTTCATGCCGAACGCACCACCGACGTTTCCCGAGACGACGCGCAGCTTCGCCTTCTCGACCTTGAGGATCGGGTCGACGAGCTGGTTGAGGATCTTGTGCGGCCCCTGCGTCGGCGTGTAGAGCGTCGAGCGATCGGTCGCGGGATCGTAGTCGGCCAGCGCCGCGCGCGGTTCCATCGAATTGGCCACCACCCGATTGTTGACGAGCGTGAGCTTCACCACGCGCTTCGCCCGGGCGAACGCCTTGTCGACCGCGCTCGCGTCGCCGAACCCGATGTCGAAGCAGACGTTCTGCTTGATCTCCGGCCACACTTGCGCGGCGCCCGCTTGCGTTGCCGCGTACGTATCGGCGACCGCGGGCAGCGGCTCGTAGTCCACCTCGACGAGCTCGGCGGCGTCCTTCGCCTGCGCGAGCGACTCCGCGACCACGAGCGCGACCGGATCGCCGACGTGCCGGACGCGGTCGCTGGCGAGAATCGGCCGCGGCGTCTCGCCCCGCGGCGTCCCGTCGGCGTTCTGGAGCGGAATCATGCAGGGGATGTCGCCCAGGCCGTCGGATTTCACCTCCGCGCCGGTCAGCACGGCAAGCACCCCGGGCGCCGTGCGTGCGGCAGTCGCGTCCACGCGCAGGAGCTTCGCGTGCGCGTGGGGCGACCGGAGCACGTAGGCATGCGCCTCGTTCTCCAGGCGCACATCGTCGGCATAGCGGCCGGCACCTTTGACGAGCGTGAGGTCTTCGATGCGGGAAACTGACTGGCCGAGCGCGAACTTGGTCATCGATGAAGCGCCTCTGATACTAGAAACTCGCCGATCGTAACAGACGGCAACGCGATCATTCGAGCCCCATCCGCACGGCCATCTCGCGGCGCCATTCGCCGACCGGACGGAACCCGGGCAGCTTCCGCACAGTCTCCTCGGCCTGCCGCATCAGGGTCTCGTTCGATTCGGCGAAGTCGAACGGGATCCGCAGCGGCTGGGCCACGTACCACGGCGTGTCGATGAATAGCTCCACGCGGTTGCCTTCCGGGTCCTTGAAGTAGACGCTCAGCGCGTTGCCGTGGTTGATGGGAAAGACGTCGCTCACCGGGAACTCCTTCAGCCGCTCATGCAGCGCACGCAAGCTCGCGAGCGACTCGAGGCGGAACGAGATCTGGTTCAGGACGTTGAACGGCGTCTCGGCCGGACGTCCCGAGGCAAGCACGAGCTGATGGTGCTCGCGCGGATCGCGCGACAAGAACACGAAATCCAGCATGCCGAGCGACGTCTCCAGGGGACCGCGATCGGTGACGACGAGGCCGAGGAGGCGCGTGTAGAACTCCTCCATCGCGGGGAGATCATGCACATGGATGCCGACGTGGCTGAACGCAACGCGGGGTATGGGAGCGGACATGAGGACTCCTTCCGTTTCGCCGCTCGAGCGCAGCCGAAACGCGTGAGCCGCCAAGTCTCGCCTCCCGGGTTCGTCCCGGTCAAGCGCGAAGGGTTACGATTGCGCCGCGATGTCCCTGGAGCACACCCCGCTCGACCGGCTCGTCGCCGGCGACAAGGCTGCGTGGGACGCTTTCGTCGGCGATGCCGCACCCATCGTGCGCGCGGTCATCCGTCGGACGCTGCTGGCGGCCGGCCGCGAGCATGATGTGGCTGATGTGACGCAGGACGCGTTCGTGCGTCTCTGCCGCGACGGATTTCGGCTGTTGCGCGAGTACGATCCCGCGCGCGCCAAGCTGTCCACTTGGCTGGGCGTGATCGCCACGAGCGCAGCGATCGATCATCTGCGCCGCGCCGATCCGCTCGGCACCCCGCTCGAAGATGTTGCCGAGTCGGCGCTGCCAACCGTCGCCCCTGCCGAGCCGAACCGCCCGCTCGCGCTGCCGCCCGACCTTCTCACCGCCCGGCAGATTCTCATCTTGAGGCTCCTCTACGAAGACGAGTGCACCGTCGAGGAGGCCGCGCGCGCGCTCGGCATCGAGGCACAGACGATTCGTTCACAGCGCCACAAGGCGTTCGCGAAGCTCAGAGCCTGGCTCATCGGGCGGGCATGAGCCGCTGACCGGTCGGGGGATGTTTGCGAACCCGCTTGCGTATAACCAGACAGGGGAACCGAGATGGATGACAAGTCACTGTACGAGCAGGAACTTCGGGCGCTGCTTGGGCGTCGGGCGGCCGACCGCGCTGCACCAGAGCCCGGCCCGCTAGCCGCCTGGATCGAGGGTCAGCTCGACGAATCGGACGCCGCGCAAGTGGAGGCATGGCTTGCCGGAGATGCTGACGCGCGCCGCGCGATGCTGGCACTGCGTGATGCGGTCCCCGATCCGGTTCCGGAGTCGGAGCTGGCGCGCCTGCGCGCACTCGTGCCGCCCGCGACGAATGCTCGCCTGCCGCGCTCCAGCCGGTGGCGCGAAATGCTCGCCGCATGGATACCGAACCCGCGTATCGCCTTCGCGGCGGTGGTGCTGGTGGCGTGCACCGCATGGCTCGGCCTCGCGGCCGGCGAGCACCTTGCCGAGGCGCAGTGGCAACGTCAAGCGGCGGCCGCGCTGCCCGGCGGCTTCCTGCTCGATCCGGGGGTCTGAGCCGTGACGACCTGGATGCGCATCCTGCTCGCCTGCTCGCTCGTGTTCAACGCGGTATTCGCGGCTGGATACGTCTGGTCCACGCAGCGTGGCGCGGACCGCGACGCGATAGCCTGGGCGACGCGCGAGCTCGATCTCACGCCCGCGCAGCAGACGGAACTCGCCGAGCTGCATCGCGTCGTGCGCGCCGACGTGCGCGCGATGATCGGCGAGCTGAAGCCCGCGATCGACGATGCGGTGCGACTCATCCGCGCGGCGCAGCCGGGCGGCGCCGGCTACGAGCCGCCGCTGCGAAAGATCGGCGAGGCGGGCCTCGCACTGCAATTCGCAGTTGTCGAGCGCCTGCTCGGCTTTCGCGAGCGCCTCGCGCCAGCGCAGCGCGAGCGCTTCAATGCGCGGGTCGCGGACCGCGGATTCATGCGGCGACTGGCCGGACTCGGTGCGCCGCCGGGCGGGTTCCAGTAACGCAATCCAACGTGGAGAGAAACCCATGCTGACCAGACGCGACTTTCTCAAGAGCACGGGCGGGCTATTGCTCGCCGGTCCAGCCGCCTGCGCCAGTCAGACACCGGATGCGAGCGACGCCGCACTCGCACGCGTTCCGGCCGACGTGCCGCGCGAGTATCGCGCGCTCTATGCCGAGCTCGACGCGCGGCTGAGCGCGTTCTTGCGCGGCCTGCCGCCCACGCGCCGCCCGCGGCCGCTGCGCGCGGCGAGCCTCCTCACGGTGAACGCGCACGTCGGCGACAAGCTCTTTTCCGAGACGTGGCTGCGCACGCACCGACTCTACCTCGATCGCCTGCAGGCATTGCGCGCCGAGGCGGTCGTGCTGGCAGTGAGCTACCCCATCCTCACGCCCGCCTTCGACGATGCCCAGGCCTACCTGGATTTCTACGCCGGGATGGCCGAGGAAATCCGGCGCCGCGGGATGAAGGTCGTGGTCAAGCACAACACCCTGCTGCCCGGGTACACCGCGCTGCCCGTCGTCCGCTACTACCGGGGTCTCGACAAATCGCGCTTCGGCAAGGAGCGCTACATCGAGGCGGCGCAGATCGTCAATGCAGTGAAGCCCGACTACCTGTCGCTGGTGGGCGAACCGGGCACGCACAACAGCGCAACCGGCCTCGATCTTTCCGTCGCGGAGTGGGTAGGTTATGTCCGCGCGGTCGTGGAGCGGCTGCCGCGCGACGTTCCAAATCACCGCACTCTCATCGGTGCGGGCGCGGGCACGTGGGAGAGCGCCGGGTTCTTCGAGGGCTATGCTCGCATTCGGGCGCTCGACTACGTGGACCTGCACGTCTATCCGCTCTCGAACGGGATACGCGACTATCTGCAGGTCGCATCGGCGTGGACGCGCCGCGTGCGCTTGATCGACCCGTCCAAGCGCGCCATCGTCGGCGAGACCTGGCTCTACAAGGCGGGTCGCCGCGAGCTCGCCGAGACCGCCGCGAACAAGGAGATCTTCGCCCGCGACACCTACGGGTTCTGGGAACCGCTCGACGTGAAGTTCCTGCAAGCGATCGACGGGCTGGCGCGCGCCGAGGGCATCGAGCTCTATGCGCCATTCTGGACGCGCTATTTCTTCGCCTATCTGGACGCCACGTCGCCGGAGGTCGTCGGCAAGCAGCCGGACGAAGTGATGGAGCTCGCCAACCGCGCCGCGTTCGCAGCCATGGCCGCCGGCCGCACGACCGAGACCGGCCGGACCTTTGCGGCGGGATGAGCACCATGCGAGCGCTACGCACCTTCGCCGCCGCGCTGGGATTGCTTGCCGCAGCCTGCGCGCCGACGGGCGCGGCACAACCGGATCGCGACGCGATCCTCGGAACTTGGTCGGCCACGCTATTCGAGGCGCGCGGCGGCCGCGTCGCGTGGTACCACGGGGCCGCGCACGATCTCATCGCCTACGATGCCGTCGTCGACGAGCACACGCGCAACACCGAGGTGTTCGTCGTCAGTCCGCGGGGAACCGGACGCCGCTGCGTCACTTGCACGAGCCCGCTACCGAAGGGGTTCGTCGGCCAGCCGGCGTGGCATCCGGACGGACGGCACCTCGTCGTGCAGGCCGAGAGCCCGCATGCCCGGCATCGATTCCTGAATCATCTCGCGTGGGGCATCGACAACGATCTGTGGCTCGTGGACATCGAATCCGGCGCCGCAGAGAAGATCTGGACAACGCCGGCGCAGCATGCGGCGCTTCACCCGCACTTCAACCGCGACGGCACCCGGCTCATGTTCGCCGAGCGCGCGCCGACGGGGCGGAGCTTCCGCTGGATCGCGCGTCACGACCTCGGCGCTGGGGGCGAGAATCACTGGGACGGCTGGCGCATCCGTGTCGCCGATTTCGACATCGCGGCGCCTGCGACGAAGAAGGTATCCCGCGCGAGCGTATTGTTCGGCGCCCGAGGCGGATTCTTCGAGACCCACGGATTCCTCGACAACGGGCGCATCGTCTTCTCGCACACGCCCGGCGGCCGCGCCTATGTCGACGCGGTGTATGTCGCGAACGACGACGGTTCGGGAATGCGCAAGCTCGTGGACGCGGCGAACAGCTGGAACGAACACGGCCAGTTTGCGCCCTCCGGCCGGGCGCTCGCGTTCATCTCGAGCCGCGCCGATCCGACATGGCGTGCGCCCGGCTCGAAGCCGAGCGAGCTCCGGACCGAGCTCTTCCTGCAACGTGGGTACCAAGTCTCGCAGTTGACCGACTTCAACAAGCCGGGAACCCCGCGGCGCTATCTCGTCTCGGATTTCGACTGGGATCGGGAGGGACGGCGCATCGTTTTCCAGGTCGCGCCCATGGACGCCGAGGGCAAGCCCGGATCGCCGCAGCTCTGGATGATGACGTTTAGCGAGACGCAATGACCGGTGCCCGCGCGCATCGACAAACCGCGTCCGATGAGGTAGCGTCACAGAAAAGTTGATCTAGCCGCAACCTTTTCAGGAGGACCCCGATGCCATTCGCCCCGATGCAGAAAGTGACGTTCGCGCTCGAGCAGGACCTGCCGTGGCAGCCGCTCAAGGACACACCCGGGTTCGACGGCACCGACATCCCCGGCATCTACTGCAAGTTCTTCGGCAAGGAAGGCGTGGGGCCGTGGTTCTACCTGGTCAAGCACGATCCCGGCGTGGTCGTCCAGCGGCACTCGCACGACGGCGACGTCTTCCACTACATCCTCGAGGGCGAGTGGCAGATCGGCAAGAGCACCAAGCGCTTCGGTCCCGGCTTCATGCAGTATGAGCAGAAGGGCCTCTACTACGGGCCGCTCATCTCCGGCCCGCAGGGCTCGCTCTTCCTCGCGATCTACGACAACGCGCCGTCCTTCATCGAGCCGCCGGAAGCGCAGAAGAACGTGGCGCCCGAGGCCGAATACGAAAGATAGCGTCGGGTCCGGCGCCGTTCGGCGCGCGCCGCGCGCCGCGCGCCTCACTCGCCGAGGCAAAGCTGCTTGAGGATGTGGCGCTGGACCTTTCCGGCCGGCGTGCGCGGAATCCGCTCGACGAGGAAGATCTTGCGCACGCGCTTGTGGCGGGCGAGCCTTTTCCCCACGAGCGCCAGGATGTCTTCCACATCGGGCGTCGCATTGGCGGCGACGACCGCGGCCACCGGCAGCTCCCCCCACGTGGCATCGGGCATCGCGAATACCGCGCACTCGGCCACGTCGCGATGGGTGAGCAGCGCCTCCTCCAGCTCGATGGGATAGATGTTGTAGCCGCCCGACAGGATCATGTCCTTCGAGCGTCCGACCAGGCTGATATAGCCCGCGTGCTTCTGCGCGAGATCGCCCATCCAGCCCCAGCGCCCGTCGGTTTCGTCGGACTTGAAGTAATCCGCCGTCGCCGCGGGATCGCCGAGATACTCGAGCATGAGATGGGGACCGCGCGTCGCCACTTCGCCGATCTCGCCCTGCGCCGCCGGAACACCGGGTGATGTGAAGACTTCGATCTCCAGGCGGCCGCCCGGCTGATTGACACCGTCGTAAACCTGTTCGCGATCCGGCTTGAACTGGGCGGCGAGGTGACCCGTTTCGGTCGAGCCATAGGCGCGTGCGCAGGTGACCCACGGCATGGCGGTCTCCGCGCGCTCGATCAGCGCGCGCGCCACCGGAGCGCCGCCGAGCACGATGGCGGTCAGCGACCGCAGTCGCGTCGGCTCGAAATCGGGATGATGCAGGAGCAACGCGAGCTGCGCCGGGACGGCGAAGATCATCGAGATCCGGTGCCGCTCTGCGAGCTCCATGAGCAGCACCGGATCCCAGCGCGGGACGACGACTCCCGTGCACCCCGCGAGCACCGCGGGCTGGAACCACGAGAAGAGCCCCGCGGTGTGGGAGAACGGCACGGTGAATCCGGCCACGACATCGGCTTCAATCCGGAAATCCTCGACGCCGGCCATGGCCGACACCGCGCGTGCGCGTTGCGTAGAAAGCGCCGCCTTCGGGCGACCCGTCGTGCCGCCGGTGAAGATGATCGATCCCGGGGCATCCGGGTCGACCGCGATACCGGGCGCGGCGATGGGCCGATCGCGCACGAAATCGCGGAACCGCACGACCCCCGGCAAATCGACGTCGTCGATGCAGACGAGCGTCGCGCGCGCATCGAGCGCGCGGTTTGCCTCGATCGCGATCGCGGCGGTGGCACCGTCGACGACCAGGATGGCGGGTTTCGTCAGCGCAGCGGCATGGACGAGATCGTCGAGCGTGCTCCGCGTCGGAAAGTTGATGCCGACCCGGCCCCCGCGCGCAACGCCGAAGTGGGCGAAGACGTACTCGGCCGAGTTGCGCGCCATGATGCCGATCCGGCCATCCGCGCCGGACAGCGCGGTCTCGACGGCGTGCGCGAACTGGTTGGCCAGCGCGTCGACCTCCGCGAAGGTCCACTGGCGATCTCCGTCGATGATGCCGATCTTGTCCGGGAACGCGGTTGCAGCGTAACCGAGGATCTCGCCAGACGTGGCGACGTGCTGCCCGGGTGTGAGGCGCCTGTGGGAAGGATGCGAGAGGTCCACGGTTCAGGCTGGAGCGCGCGTCCGGACCGGGGCGGCGGCAGCCGATCGCGCGCCTACGCGCGTCAATCCACCACGGCGATCGCCTCGATCTCGACCGTCGCGTCGGGCACCGCGAGCTTGCTCACCTCGACAGTCGTGCTGGTCGGCCAGCCCGGCCCGAAATACTCGTGGCGGATGTCCACGCACTTGAAGAACTCGCCCATGTCGGTGACGAAGGTGTTGGTCTTCACGATGTCCTCGAGCCCCGCGCCCGATGCGATGAGCGCTTCCTTTAGGTTCTCGCAAACCTGGCGGAACTGCGCCCGCATGTCGCCCTTGCCGACGAGGTTGCCGCTCTTGTCCCACGCGAGCTGCCCGGACAGAAAAATGAGGCGCTTGCCCTCGACCGACACCGCGTGTGGAAACAGCGCCTTGCCGCCCACCACGCGCGAGTAGAGCTTGTCGGAGACGACGTCCTTCCGCTTGGCCTTGGCCATGATTTCCTCCTGTTATTGTCGAAGCTCCCGGGCGTTCACCCCGGAGCGCAGGTCAATTCTCGGGCACGTACTCCTGCACGCCGCCGAGCGAGGAGAGGTCCTCCTTGCGGCCGCGCAGCTCGACGACGTTCAGGTCCGGGTCGCGCACGAACACCGAGACGTGCCCGTCCCGACCGAAGGCGACCGGGCCTTGCGTGATGCGGATGTCGTGCTCCCGCAACGTCTCGATGGTGCTCTTGATCGACGCGACACTCAGCGCGACGTGCGTGTAGCCCGGATACTTCTCCCCCACGTCCATGAGGATGTTCTTTCCGCCGCCGTCGGCGTTCGCGTTGAAGATGAGGTTGAGCTCGACGTCGTTCGCGTTCTTGACGATCGCCACGGCGTCGTTGGTGGCCTTGGCGTGCAACGTGAAGCCGAGCACCGAATAAAACTTCATCGCCCGGTCCAAGTCCTTCACTCTGATCCCGATGTGATCCACCCGGGGAATGTCGATCGTGCTCGCCTTTGCCATGTTCCTCTCCGAGGTCGTTCCTGATGCGCGGCTAGCCTAAAGGGTTCCGCCCGCCCGGTAAAGCCGCCGACGAATTTCCCGGGACCTGCGCCGTCCCGCGTTGCGCTAGAATCCTGCGCCGCTTACCGGCGACGTCCGATCGTGGACGTCTTGACCCGGGAGAGCAGCCATTCGGTTCTTTAGGGACGATTCAACCTATGAGATGCTCGCTTTCCCTGCGCCGCACCGGGTTCGCCCGCCTTTCCGGGGCCGCCGCAATCTGCTTTTGCGCCAGTTCCGCGCCGGCCGCCGATTTCGCGCCGAGCGGCGCCCTGGGCACGCTGACCGTCAAGATCGAGGCGAGCGGTACGGGAAAGCAGGAGCTGAGCGGCGGTGGGGGGGTGATTCCAAGGAATGGAGCGTGAAGAACGCCGGGCAGTTCTCCGTCCGGGTAAAGGCCCTGGACCCCGTCGGCGACGACTCGCCGGAGAACCAGGCGAAAATGGCCGCGGCGCGGGACGCGCGCGACCAGACCTTGTCGGATCGCAACGATGCCGTTCAGGAAAAGTGGGAAGCAAAGCTCGACGCCTGTAACGACAACGAAGCCTGCGAGAACCGGGTGCGGGGCCAGATGATGGCCGATCCGGAGTTCCAGCGCATCGTCCGCAAGTTGCAGGGAGCGGGGCCGCGCCTGGTCGGCGCGATGAGCGGAGTGAATGTGGCACCGCGCTATCAGCTCTGGGTCTCCGATCCGCCGGATCCTTCCCCGGCGAGCGGCAAGTTGCAGGTCGATCTGCAGGAGACGAACTACGGCGTCATCGACACCGGGGGTGGCGGAAAGGTCAACTACACGTGCCGCTGGAGCGGCGGCCTCGAGATCGCCCAGGGCTCGTCCGACAGCAAGGTCGGCGCCACTTTGCGAGTCGACGCCAAGACGTCGATTTTCGAGATCCGCATTCCGGCCGAGCAATTCGGCGCGCGTCTTCCCGAATCGTGCTCGGACAGCAAGACGGGCTCGCACGGCAAGAGCAAGAACACCCGCGAGGTGCCGCTGATCGGCCGGGCCCCGGCGCGCGGCGTCAAGGATTTCACCCAGGCGCTCACTTTCAAGGGCCCGATCGCTTCCGTCCGGAGCCCGCAAGTGCGCGGGAAGGAGTCGATCGTCGCCGACCTGGGCGACCCGAACAATCCTCAGGCGTCACAGCCGGTCAAGGTGACCATCGAGTGGCAGTTCACGGCCGGAGGCAGATAAGGTGCGCACAACGTCTTACTCTTACCCACGAAGGAGCACGAATCTCATGAAGAGCCGCGTATTTCCCGCGCTTGCGGTAGCCATCTGCTGCGCCTGGGCGGCGCCGGGCTTCGCCCAGTCAGGTCCGGACGAACTCTGGGAAGTCGTCTCGAACGTCTCCATGGAAGGCATGCGCATGCCCGGCATGCAATCCCGCGTCTGCGCCAAGGCTGGGCAGAGCGACGGCATGGTTCCCATGCAGGACGATTGCAAGATCACGGATCGCAATACCGTCGGCAACCGCACCACCTTCCGCGTGGCATGCACCGGCAAGGACCCGATGAGCGGGACGGGCGAGATGACCCGCGGCCAGGGCACCTATCAGGGCATGCTGAAGCTGAGCGGCAAGATGGACGGCGAGGCGGTGAACATGACCACCGAGTACTCGGGGAAGCTCGTCGGCAAGTGCACGGCCAAGTAGCGCCGCAGCCGGGGCGGCGCAGCGCGGGCGATCAGGACTGCGCGCGCCCGAGTCCCAGGCCGTGCCGCGCCTTCGCGGCAATGGCGGTTTCGTATCCGGCGTCCGCCAGCCGCAGCACGCCAAGACCCGTGTCGCAGTCGAGCACGCGCTCGATGCGCGCGCCGGCCTCGGGCGTACCGTCGGCGACCAGCGTCACACCCGCGCTCTGACCGTAGTCGCAGAGCTGGTGCACGGTGACGAGGTCGGCGCCGGCGGCGCCGTTCAGGAGCGCGTTGAGGATCGGCCAGTCGGAAACGGCGTCGCTGCCGTCCCGCATGTTCTCGGTCTCGCGGTAGGGCATCGCCGCCGAGGCGGCGTCCAGGTGGTCGCGCGTGAACGCGATCGGACCCGACACTTCGCCGCGCGCGACCATTCCGTTCACGAGGAGCGCGAGCCGCGTGCGCTCGCCGTGGCCGAGCCAACCGATGCGCGCCGGCAGCCCCTGGAACTTGACATGCTCGCGGGCCTTCGCAATCCACGCGCAGATCTGCTCGTTCGCGGCGAACTCGCGCTCGACGAGCGCGTCGATGGCGTGGATGTCGGACGGTTCGCCCGAGATCGCGATCCAGCGGAACGGCCCGTTGCCCTCGCAGAAGTAGGGACGGATGAAGAGGTCGACGAACGAGGGGATCTCGAATGCGCGCTGGGCCCCGCCGACGGTGGCGCGCTTGCGGATGTTGTTGCCGTATTCGAACACGACTGCGCCGCGATGCTGCAGCTCGGCCATCGCGTCGACGTGCACCCGCATGGACTCATAGGCGAGCGGCTTGACGCTCTCGGGCTCGGCGGCCCAGAGGCGCTTCGTCTCCTCGAGCGGCAGCGAGGCGGGCACGTAGCCACCGATGAGCTCGGTCGAGGTCTGGTCGGTCACGATGTCCGGAACGAGGTCGCGGCGCAGGAGCTCGGGCAGGACGTCGGCGCAATTGCCGACGAGCCCGACCGAGACCGGCTTGCCCCTCGACCGCGCTTTGTCCACCAGCGCAAGGGCGTCATCGAGGTTGTGCACCAGGTGCTGGCAGTAGCCGGTGTCGACGCGCCGCTGGATCTTCGTCGCGTCCGCCTCGACGACGAGCGTCGCGGCGCCCGCCATGAACCCCGCGAGCGGCTGCGCGCCGCCCATGCCGCCGCACCCGCCCGTGACGACCCAGCGCCCGCGCAGCGTTCCGCCGAAATGCTTGCGCGCGCACGCCATGAACGTTTCGTAGGTGCCCTGCACGATGCCCTGGCTGCCGATGTATTGCCACGCCGCAGCGGTGAATCCCGGCACGATCGTGAGCCCCTTGGCGACGAACTCGTCCACCTGGTCGTCGCTCGACCACGCCGGAACGAGATTGCCGTTCGCCATGACGACGAGCGGGCCGTCGGCGCGCGTCCGGAACATGCCGATCGGCTTGCCGGACTGCATGACGAGCGTCTGGCCCTCCTCCAGGTCTTGCAGCGCGCGCACGATGCGGTCGTATGAATCCCAGTCGCGCGCCGCCTTGGCAACCGACATGTAGACGACGAGCGCCTCCGGGTTCTCGGCGTTCTCGAGATTGTTCTCGAGCAGGCGGAGGATCGCTTCCTGCCGCCAGCCCTTGCAGCGCAGTGTCGTGCCGCGCTGCGCCTTGACCCTGCGTGGTCCGGCGCTCATGCCATCTCCTTCAGTCCGAGGAACGTGTCGACCATCTCGGGATCGCGCCGCGCCTGCTCGCCGTCCGCCTCGTAGGCCTTGCGACCCGAGACGAGGACGACGACACGATCGGCGGCCGCGAGCGCGCGCTTGGTGTTCTGCTCGACGAGCAACACGCCCATGCCCTGGCGTTTCAGCGCGAGCACCGCCTTGAAGCAGATGTCGACCATCGCCGGCATCAGGCCGAGCGAGAGCTCGTCCACGAGCAGGAGCTTGGGGCGCGCCATGAGCGCGCGGCCGATCGCCAGCATCTGCTGCTCGCCGCCCGAGAGCGAGCCCGCACGCTGGCCGATGCGCTCGGCGAGGCGCGGAAAGAGCGCGAGCACCGACTGCTGGGTGCGCCGCGCCTCGGCTTGCGAGTGGATGTACCCGCCCACGAGCAGGTTCTCCGCGACGGTGAGGTCCGGAAAGATGCGCCGCCCCTCGGGTGCGAGCGCGATGCCGCGCCGCGTGCGCTCGGCCGGCGCGAGGCGCGTGACATCCTCGCCGAGGAGCTCGACCGTGCCCGCGTGCGTCTCCACGTGCCCCGCGATGGCCATCATCGTCGAGGTCTTGCCGGCGCCGTTCGGACCGAGCAGCGCCGTGATCTCTCCGGCGCGGACCGTGAGATCGAGGCCCTCGACCGCCTGCACCAGCCCGTAGCCGCAGCCGAATCCCTTCAGCTCAAGCATGCGCCTCGGCTCCCAGGTAGGCGTCGCGCACATCCGCACGCGCCATCACCGCACGCGGCTCGCCCTCCGCGAGCAGCGCGCCGTTGTGCAAGACCAGCAGCCGCCGCGCGATGCGGGTCACTTCGCCGAGGTTGTGCTCCACCAGGACGATCGTGATCCCGTCCGCGTTGAGCTCGACGATCAGGTCCGCGAAGCGGTTCGCCTCCGACTGGTTCAGCCCCGCGAGCGGCTCGTCGAGCATGAGAAGCTGCGGATCGAGGGCCAGGGCGCGCGCGGCCTGCATGCGCTTGAGGTAGCCGAGCGGCACGTTGCGGGCGAGCTTGTGCGCGGCGTCGCCGATGCCGAGCCGCTCGAGGAGGGTGAGCGCCTTCTCCCGGGCGCGGCGCGCGTTCACCGCGACGAGCGCCTTCCAGGGTCGCAGCGTCACCTCGCCGGCCGCAGCCATCATCACGTTCTCGGCGAGCGTCATGTCGCGGAACGGGCGCACGATCTGGTGGGTGAGCGCGAAGCCGAGCTGCGCCCGGCGATGGATCGGCATGCGGGTGACGTCGCGACCCTCGAAGAAGACATGACCCGTGTCGGGCGGGAAAATCCCGGTCAGCAGCCTGAGCAGCGTGGTCTTGCCTGCCCCGTTGGGGCCGATCAGCCCCACGAGCTCGCCCTTCGCCACCGCGAGCGAGACGTCCTCGACCGCGTGCACGCCGCCGAACGCGATCGAGAGATTACGGCCTTCGAGGAGCGTCACGCAAGCCTCACACCGATGCGCTGCAGGATTCCGGCGAGGCCGCCGGGGCTGAAGCGCATCACCAGCAGCAGCAGGCCGCCGTAGACCAGCAGCTTGTAGTCGTTGATGAACCGGAAGAGCTCCGGCATCAGCGTGAGCAGGATCGCGCCCGCGACGACGCCGAGCGTCGAGCCGATGCCGCCGATCACCACCATCGCGAGGATCGTGATCGACTGGATGAAATTGAATGTGTCCGGAATGATGAGCTGCGTCATGTGCGCATAGATCCCACCGGCCAGCCCGGCCGCGGCGGTCCCGAGGAAGAAAGCGGCGATCTTGTAGCCGGCGACGTCGATGCCGATGGTGCGTGCCGCGTCCTCGTCCTGCGCAACCGCGCCGAACGTGCGCCCCATCCAGCTGCGCCGGACATGCAGGCTGAGCACCACGAGTGCGACCGCGGCACCGATCGCAAGTGCCGCGTAGCCCCACTTGTCGAGCGGTGACGGGATCTTGGCGATGCCCATCTCGGCGCCCAGCCAGGGCTGCTTGCGCACCGCACCCAGAAAGAGAAATCCGACACCCATCGTCACGATTGCGAGGAAGTCCTCGCGCACCCGCAACGCCGCGAACCCGACCACGATGCCGAAGACGCCCGCGACGAGCACGCCGGCAAGGATCGCGATCGGGAATGGCACGCCCGCAACCGAGCAGAGCGCGGCGGCATAGGCGCCCAGTCCGTAGAACGCTGCGTGGCCGAGGCTCACCTGCCCGCAAAAGCCGCTGATGAGATTGAGACCCACCGCGAGGATGACGTTCAGCGCGGCGAACGTTGCGACCGATAGGTAGTAGTCCATCAGCGCCGTCCGCTCATCGCTTGCCGAGCAAACCCTGCGGCCGGATCATCAGCACGATGATCAGGAAGAGAAACGCGATCGCATCGCGGTCGAGCACCTTGTCGAGGAAGACGGTGCCGAAACTCTCGACCACGCCGAGGGCCAGGCTCGCGACCAGCGTCCCCGCGACGCTGCCCAGACCCCCGAGCACGATGATGGCGAGCCCCTTATAGGCGATCAGGCCGCCCATGCCGGGCTCGACCAGGTTGTTGAGCAGACCGACGAGCACGCCGGCGATGCCCGCCAGCACCGAGGCGATGAGAAAGTTGACGTAGCGCACCCCCTTGACGCTGATACCGAAGCTCTCGGCCATCGGCGGATCGGAAACAGTGGCGCGCCACGCGACACCGGCGCGGGTGCGCGTCGCGAAAAGCGCGAACGCGGAAAGCAGCACGACCGCGGCGACGACGATCCAGATCTGCACCAGGTTGACGCTCATTCCCGCGAAGCTGTAGGTCGTGACGAACCAGGTGTTGTGCTCGAACGAGAGTCCGTAGGGCCCGAAGATCAGGCGAAATCCGTCTTCCATGGCGATCAGGACACCGATCGAGGCCACGAGCGCGACGAACGGCGGCCGGTCGAGAATCGGCTGGTAGACCAGCCGGTAGATGAGCGGCCCGAGCACGCCGGCGGCGACTGCGCCGGCGAGGAATGCCACCGCCATGCTCCCGGTGTGATTCGCCGCGAGCAGCCCGACGTACGCACCGAGCGTGAACACCGTAGCCTGCGCGACGTGCAAGATGCGCAGGAGCCCGTACACCAGCGTGAGGCCGAGGGCCATCATCGCGTAGGTGCAGCCCCAGATCAGGCCGACGAGGAGGAGCTCGGCGTAGTACACGAGTCAATCCTGATTGGTGAGGAGTCGACGCCCTTTCCCCAGGGGCCAAACTCGCCCTGCACGAAAGGATGGTCCTGGCGTGTCCGGTCCTCGGGAAAGAGTGCTGCCGCGTTGCCGGTGACCTCGCGCCAGTCATCCCCGCGCAAGCGGGGATCCAGTGGGAGCATTCGATCGAGCTCCGTCTGGATTCCCGCGTTCGCGGGAATGACGCACTGCTTCAGTGCGTCACTTCGTCGGTGGCGCGAGCAGCACGGGATCGTCGATGGTGGCCTGGTGATGGAACTTGCCCCCCTTGATCACCTGGACCTGCGCGGCCTTGTAGATCTCCCCCAGCTCGTTGAAGCTGATCTTCCCGGTCGCGACCTGGAAATCCTTGGTGCCCGCGATCGCGTCACGGATCTTGCCCGCATCGTCCGGACCCGCCTTGGCGAGCGCGGCGGCCGCGACGTTGATAGCGGTGTGGGTGCTGGCCGCCACCATGTCCGCCGGCGAGTTGAACTTCTTCTCGTAATCGTCGATGAACTTCCGCATCGCGGGCGCCTTGCTGTCGCGGTCGAGCGAGGTGGTGATCATGACGCCCTCGGCGGCCGCCCCCGCGATCTTGATGAAGTTGTGCGTGTCGAAGCCCTCGGTGCCGAGAATCGGCGTGGTCACGCCGCCGGCCCGCAGCTGCGCGACGAGCGGGCCGCCGTTGAAGAAATATCCGGAGACGTAGAGCATGTCCGGGTTGTCGCGCTTCACGCTCGCGACGATCGAGCCGAACTGGCGGTCGCCCATCGCGTACGTGTACTCGTTGCCCACCTTGACGTCGAACTTCCCGGCCGCCTCCTTGAAGCCGGCAGAGAGCGACTGGCCGAAGTCGTTGTTCAGGGTGATGAGCGTCACGTTCTTCTTCTTCATCATGTCGCCGATGAATTTCGCGGCGGCGCGCCCCTGGACTTCGCCCATGAACGACGTGCGGAACACGTAGTTACCGGCGCGGGTGATGTCGGGGTGGATGGCGTAGGAGGAGATGTAAGGGATCTTCGCCTCCTGGAAGACGCCCGCAGCCGCGCGCGTCGGGCCGGAGTAGCTGCCCGACACCACCAGCTTGAGCCCCTCGCCGATGTACTTGTTGGCAAGCGGCACGGCCTGGTCGGCCTTGGCCTGGTCGTCCTGCACGACGAGCTCGATCTTGCGGCCGTTCACGCCGCCGGCCGCGTTGATCTGCTCGACCGCGAGCTCGGCGCCGTTCAACGCCGACTTGCCGTCCGAGGCGGCGAACCCGGTGAGCGGCGCGTGGAACCCGATCTTGATGGTTTGCGCCGCCGCGGGGGCGACGAGCGCTGCGCCCAGCGCCGCGGCAATCATCAGCTTGCTGCCCGATATGAATCGCATTGGGACCTCCTCCTTGATTGAGCTGGATTAGTACTTATGTTCCGGGCCCCGTTCAGGCCCGGGCCGCGGCCACTCGCAGGCCGGGCGCCGGCGCCCGCCGACGCGCGCCCTTGAGGCGGCCCTTTTCTACCACGATCCTGCCGCCCGCGACGACCGTGTCGACCAGGTTCACGCCGAACCGGTTGACGACCAGGCCATGCGCGGGAACGTTCCAGATCACGACGTCGGCGCGCTTGCCCGCCTCCAGGCTGCCGCGATCGTGCGCGAGATCGAGCGAACGTGCCGCGTTCAGCGTGCACATGTTCCAGATCTCCGCATAGCCCAGCCGAAAGAGCCGCGCGGCGAGCGCCATGACCATCTGCATCGATTGCGTCGGGCAGCTGCCCGGGTTGAAGTCGGTCGAGAGCGCGACCGTCACGCCGGCCTCGACCGCGCGCCGCACCACGAGCGGGAGGAACGGCTTTTCCGCCGCGCCGAGCCCCTCCGGCACGAAACGCGGCGTCATCTCGCACATGTGCAGCGTGACACCGGGGAGGAACGTCGCCACCGTGCCTGCCTCGGCCATCGCGCGCAATCCTGCGTCGCTCGCGTAGTCGAGATGGTCGGCGGAGGCGGCCTGCAAGCGCGCCGCCACCAGGGCGCCGCGGGCATCGCCGAACTGGTCGGCGTGCACCCGGATCTTCATGCCGAGGGCGCGCGCCGCCGTGCCGACCTGCAGGCACTCGTCGAACGTGAAGCAGAGCGGATCGCACGACACGTCGCAGAACCGCGCGAGCGCGGCGGCCTCTTCGAGCCCGCTCAACGCGACGCGCAGATAGTCGGCGCGCCGATCAGCGTACTCGTCCGGCAGCACATGCAGGGCCAGGTAGGTCGGAATCACGTCCACCGCGTGGCGCAACCCGGCGGTGAGCCGCAGGAGGCGCAGCTCCGCATCGCGCTCGAGCCCGTAGCCGGTCTTGGCCTCGAGGGTCGTCGTGCCGTGCAGGAGCATGGTGTCGAGATCGCCGAGCGCCTGCTCGACGAGCGCGTCGTCGGCGGTCTCGAGCGTCTTGCGCACCGTGAACCGGATGCCGCCGTCGAGCCGCCGCGCCGGCGCACGCTGCGTCACCTTCGCTTCGTACTCCTCGTGGCGCGTGCCGCCGTAGAGCAGATGCGAATGCGGATCGACGAACCCCGGGCTCACCAGCCGGCCGGTCGCATCGATGGTGACGGGCGCGGAAAACTTTTGCGCGATCTCGGCGGAGGGGCCGACCGCCACGATGCGGCCGTCGCGAATCGCAAGCCCGCCGTCGGCGATGGTCTCCACCCGTTGCAGCGCGGCGCCGCGACCGCCTTCCGCGGGCCCGCGGCAGGTGAGCAGCTCGGCGGCATGCACGATCAGCAGATCGACATTGCGATCGGCGCCTCGAGCGGCTTTCTTGGCGGCATTGCGTTTTGCCATGGCATGAAATAATATTCCACGCAATGGCAAAAAGGCAAGCCTCGATCGCTGCCGTCGCCCCGATCGCCGCACGGGTCGGGACGGGTGCAGCAGCCGGCCGCGGACGCCCGCGCCGCGCGCCGCGGGCCGCCCTGCGCAGCGACCAGCTTCCCGTACGCAGCGTGCAGCGCGCGTTCGATCTGCTCGCCCTGCTCGGGCAGCAGCGGGAGTCCGCGACGCTCTCCGAGCTGGCGCGCGCGACCACGCTCCCGGTGAGCACGGTGGCGCGCCTCCTCGCCACGCTGGAGCACAGCGGCCTCGTGCGCCGTGCCGCGACCGGCGGCTACGCGGCGGGCGGACGCCTGCTGCAGATCGGGCTCGCGGCCGTGCGGGGCCTCAGCATCTACGATCTCTCCGAGGCGCATCTGCGGCGCCTGTCCGAGGAGAGCGGCGAGACCGCCAATCTCGCGGTGCGCGCCGACGTCGGACATGCGATCTACCTGCGCCAGCATGTGAGCTCGCACAGCATTCATCATGCTTCCTGGCTCGGGCGCACGCTGCCGCTCGACAAGACGGCGGTCGGCCACGCCCTTACGGGTCACCTGAACAGCAAGGGTTTCGTCGCACGGCGCGACACGCTCGAGCGCGGCGTGACCGCGATCGCGGCGCCGGTGCACGGCCCGGGCGGCGACATCGCGGCGGCGCTCAGCATCACGGGGCCGTCCTACCGGATCAGCGACGCGGCGATCGATCGCTACGGCGCGCTCGTCGTGCGGGAGGCGCGGCTCGCCTCCATCGCGCTCGGCGCGCCGGAGCCCGGAGAACGCCGATGACGCAGGCGTTGACCAAGCCAGCAGGTGGCGCGACGTTCCTGTCCGCGCCGTTCGTCGCGCTCGACCGGCTCGCCGCGCGGTTCGCCGTGCTCGGCATCCCGCACGGCGTGCCCTACACGGTGCGTAACATCGCGCCGAGCGTGGCGGATGCGCCGCGCGCGATTCGCGAGCGCTCCGCGCGCTTCGGCCGCATGCTGGATCATCACGATTTCGATCTCGGCGGCGCGCTCGTGGCGCACGGCGAGCTAAGCCTCGCGGATTGCGGCGACGTGCCCGCCGATCCGCGCGACCTGCCGGGGAGCGCCGCGCGCGCGACCGATGCGGTCCGCGAAATCCTCGCCGCGGACGCGTTCCCGATCGTGCTCGGCGGCGACGACTCCACGACCGCGCTCGCGCTGCGCGGCTTCGAAGGCCATGGGCCGCTGCACATCCTGCAGATCGACGCGCACATCGACTATCGCGACGAGGTCGACGGGATTCGCGACGGCTATTCGAGCCCGATGCGCCGCGCGGCGGAAATGCCCTGGGTACAGCGCATCGTGCACTGCGGCGCCCGCGGCGTGGGGAGCGCGCGACCGGACGACGTGCGCGCGACGCTCGCGCGCGGCAACGCGATCATCACCGCGCGCGAGCTGCGACGCGCGGGCGTCGAGCGCGTGCTCGCCGAGTTCCCGCCGGGCGGGCGCTACTACGTCGCCTTCGACTGCGATGGCATGGATCCGTCGGTGATGCCGGGCACCAGCGCGCCGCTGCCGGGCGGATTGCTGTTCGATGATGCCGTCGATCTCCTGACCGGGCTCGCGCAGCGCGGCACCGTGGCCGGCATCAACTTCGCCGAGCACTACCCGTCGCTCGACGCGAACGGCGTCACCGCGCTCGCGATCGTCCGTCTGATCGTCGATCTCATCGGAACCGTGCAGAAAGGGAGGCCATGACCGTCGCCGCGACCGCTACGCTGCCCCAGGACGTCGTCGACCGGTACGACACGGACGGCATCGTCATCCTGCGCGGCCTGTTTCGCGAGTGGGTCGAGCCGCTGCGTGCGGGCGTCGAACGGGTCATGGCCAACCCAAGCCCGCTCGAGCGCACCTATCGGCCGCAGGACGGCTCGGCGCCCTTCTTCCAGGATTACTGCAACTGGCAGCGGATCCCGGAGTTTCGCGCCTTCGTCCACGAATCGCCCGCAGCCGCGCTCGCCGCAAGGTTGATGCGATCGCGCACCGCGCGCTTCTTCCACGAGCACGTGCTCGTCAAGGAGCCCGGCACCAGCGTGCCGACACCCTGGCACCAGGACCAGCCCTACTACTGCGTCGAAGGCCGCCAGAGCGTGAGCTTCTGGATCGCGCTCGATCCGGTGTCACGCGAGACCGTGCCCGAGTACGTAGCCGGCTCGCACCGCTGGGGCAAGGACTTCCGGCCGCTGCGCTTCGACAACACGCCGCTCTACGCGCAGGACGCCTTCGCTGCACTGCCCGACATCGACGCGCAGCGCGCCGATCTGCGGATCGTCGGCGAGGCGATGCAGCCCGGCGATGCGCTCGCCTTTCACTTCCGCACGGTGCACGGCGCGCCGGCGAACCGCTCCGCCGAGCGGCGCCGCGGCTTTTCTGCTCGCTGGGTGGGCGACGATGCCACATTCGCCGACCGGGGCGGCAAGACCTCGCCGCCCTTTCCCGATTTGAAGCTCCGCCACGGCGAACCGCTCGACGCGCCAGAGTTTCCGGTGATTTACAGAAGCTGACGGACAGGAACGACCCATGGCAAACCAGAGTGCTGGACGCGTGATCCGTGCGCCGCGCGGAACCCAGTTGAGCGCCAGGAGCTGGCTCACCGAGGCGCCGCTGCGCATGCTGATGAACAATCTGGATCCGGAAGTCGCCGAGCGGCCCGAGGATCTCGTCGTCTACGGCGGCATCGGCAAGGCGGCGCGCAACTGGGAGTGCTTCGATGCGATCGTCGCGACGCTGCAGCGCCTCGATGCGGACGAGAGCCTGCTCGTGCAGTCGGGCAAGCCGGTGGGCGTGTTCAAGACTCACGCGGACGCGCCGCGCGTGCTCATCGCCAACTCCAACCTGGTGCCGAAGTGGGCGGACTGGGAGCATTTCAACACGCTCGATCGCCAGGGCCTGATGATGTACGGCCAGATGACCGCGGGATCGTGGATCTACATCGGCAGCCAGGGCATCGTGCAAGGGACCTACGAGACCTTCGCCGAGGCCGGGCGCCGTCACTACAGCGGCGACTGGACGGGGAAGTGGATCCTCACCGCGGGGCTCGGCGGCATGGGCGGCGCGCAGCCGCTCGCCGCGACGATGGCCGGCGCGTCGATGCTCGCGATCGAGTGCGACGCCTCCCGCATCGACATGCGGCTCAAGACCGGCTATCTCGACGCGCGCGCGAACACGCTCGACGAGGCGTTCACGCTGCTCGAGCGCGCGCTCGCCGAGCAGCGCGCGATCTCGATCGGGCTGCATGGCAACGCCTGCGAGATCCTGCCGAAGATCCTCGCCCGCGCGCGGACGAGCGACCTGAAGCCGGCGCTGGTGACCGACCAGACCTCGGCGCACGATCCGGCGAACGGCTACCTCCCCGAGCACTGGTCGCTCGAGAAATGGTGGGATCTGCGCAAGCGCGATCCCGAGGAGGTGGCGATCTCGGCGCGCGAGTCGATCCGCAAGCACGTGCGCACCATCCTCGACTTCAACGCCATGCAGATCCCGTGCGTCGACTACGGCAACAACATCCGCCAGGAAGCGAAGAACGTCGGGGAGAGCCATGCCTTCGACTACCCGGGATTCGTGCCCGCATACATCCGGCCGATGTTCTGCGTCGGCAAGGGCCCGTTCCGCTGGGCAGCGCTCTCCGGCGACCCCGAGGACATCTACCGGACCGACGCCAAGATCCGCGAGCTCTTCCCGCACGACAAGCACTTGAACCTCTGGCTCGACATGGCGCAGAAGCGCATCAAGTTCCAGGGCCTCCCGGCGCGCATCTGCTGGCTCGGCCTCGGCGCGCGGCACCAGGCCGGGCTCGCGTTCAACGAGATGGTCAGGACGGGCGAGCTCAAGGCGCCGATCGTGATCGGGCGCGACCACCTCGACTCCGGCTCGGTGGCGAGCCCGAACCGCGAGACCGAATCGATGCGCGACGGCTCCGACGCGGTGTCGGACTGGGCGCTGCTCAACCTGCTCGTCAACTGCGCCGGGGGTGCGACGTGGGTGTCGTTCCACCACGGCGGCGGCGTGGGCATGGGCTACTCGCAGCACGCCGGCATGGTGATCGTCTGCGACGGCACCAACGCCGCGGCCCGGCGGATCGAGCGGGTGCTCTGGAACGATCCGGCGACCGGCGTGATGCGGCATGCCGACGCGGGGTACCCGGAGGCCATCGCCTGCGCGCGCGAGAAGGATCTGGATCTGCCGATGCTCGAGAATTCGTGAGCAAGTGAGAAAACTGTGTCATCCCCTCCTTCTCAAGGCAGGGGGGCACGCGTAGCGTGACGGGGTGGTTCAGCGTCACCCGGGACACCCATGCTCTTCCTCGGCCACCAGCGCCTAACGCTCGCCAACCTCCGGCATATCGCGCGGGGTGAGGAAGCGATCACGCTCGATCAGGCGTGCCTGGCGCAAATGCTCGCGAGCGTGGCGGCGGTCGACCGGGTGGTCGCCGGCGACGCGCCCGCCTATGGCATCAACACCGGCTTCGGCAAGCTCGCGCAAAGCCGCATCCCGCGCGCGGAGCTCGAGAACCTGCAACGGAACCTGGTGCTCTCGCATGCGACCGGCACGGGTCCGCTGCTCGGCGACGACGTGGTGCGGCTCGTCCTCGCACTCAAGGTGGCGAGCCTCGCGCAAGGGTGCTCCGGCGTGCGTCCGGAGACAGTCGAGGCGCTCGTCGCCTTGTATCAGGCGCGCGTCTTCCCTTGCATCCCCGCGAAGGGCTCGGTCGGCGCGTCCGGTGATCTCGCGCCGCTCGCGCATCTCGCGGCCGCGCTGCTCGGCGTCGGCGAAGTGCGGATCGCAGGAGAGCGCCGGCCTGCCGCCGAAGGCTTGCGGCGCGCGCGGCTCGCGCCGCTGCGCCTCGCCCCGAAGGAGGGACTCGCCCTCCTGAACGGCACGCAGGTCTCGACCGCGCTCGCGCTCGTCGGGCTCTTCGCGATCGAGGACGCGTATTCCGCCGCGCTGGTCGCCGGCGCGATGTCCGTCGATGCGGCAATGGGCAGCGACACGCCGTTCGACCCGCGCATCCACCGGTTGCGCGGCCAGCCCGGCCAGATCGACGTCGCCGCGCATTATCGCGATCTCCTCGCCGGGAGCGCGATCCGCGCCTCGCACCTGCGCGGCGATGATCGGGTGCAGGATCCCTACTCCCTGCGCTGCCAGCCGCAGGTGATGGGTGCGTGCCTCGATGTGATGCGCGCCGCGGCGCGCACGCTCGAGACGGAGGCGAACGGCGTGTCGGATAATCCGCTCGTATTCGCCGAGACCGACGAGGTGCTCTCCGGCGGCAACTTCCACGGCGAGCCCGTGGCGCTCGCCGCCGATACGCTGGCCATCGCCTGCGCCGAGATCGGCGCGCTCGCCGAGCGGCGCATCGCGCTCCTGATCGACGCGAGCATCAGCCGCCTGCCGCCGTTCCTCGTCAAGGATAGCGGCCTCAACTCGGGATTCATGGTGGCCCAGGTCGCGGCGGCCTCGCTCGCGAGCGAGAACAAGTCGCTCGCGCACCCGGCCAGCGTGGACAGCCTGCCGACGTCCGCGAACCAGGAAGATCACGTGAGCATGGCCACCTTCGCCGCGCGGCGCCTCGCGGACATCGCGGACAACTGCGTCGGGATCGTCGCGATCGAGCTGCTCGCCGCCGCGCAGGGCGTGGAGCTGCGCGCGCCGCTGCAGACCTCCGACCCGCTGCGCGCCGCGATCGCGAAAGTGCGCGCGGTCGCCGCGCACTACGACGCGGACCGCTACTTCGCGCCCGACATCGAGGCGGTGAAGCGCCTCGTCGCGACGGGCGCGTTCAACGCTTTTGCCGGAGACCTGCTGCCTTCCGGGGGCTGAGCATGACCTACGGACGCACGCGGGTGATCAGGACCAGGAGCGGGACCGGCGCAACGGCCACGTAGACCGCGAGCAGGATCGGGCGGCGCCCGAGCCTCACAGCGGACAGATGGCGGGCAGGTTCGGTTCCGGACCGGCGGACTGGGCTCTGCGCGCGACAATCGCTGCCGATTCCCTCACCGGGATGTCCGACAGCGTGCCTTCGAACTTGAAATCGCGGTCGACCGTCCAGTACCAGCGGTCCCTGCGCCAGTTGATCTTCGCGGTCAGGTGCTTGCCGCGAACGACGCCGGTGTATCGGAACATGCCCCGCTCGGGGCTTCCCATCTCGCCGCGGAAATGAATCGCGTCGCCCACAGAGCGAACCCAGTAGTTCGCTGGTGCGAATCCGCACGGGACACAGATCGCCGACCAGAACTGCCCGTCGCCGAAATACAGCACGTCCTGTTTGCCACCCGGCTGGCCGTCGGGCCCGAACATGCCGACGAATCGCATGCCGTCGAGACGACCATGCGACGCGGGAGGCGTCACTGGCGCGGAAGGTGTCACCGCGTCGTCGCCCAGCGCGAGCCCGACTGGTGCGAGGGCCACTGCAAGCCCGATCAGAACCGCCTTCGAGAGTCCGGCGTGTTTCGTCCCGCAACGCATCGCGGTCCTCCTTCGCCGTTGAGTGGGATCTGCCCGAACCAATCTAGCATCCCGTGGTTGATGCCGCAACCGTGCGGCGCCGTCAACGAACACGCCCCGCGGGGCGTCCTCGATCCTCGCGCGGCGCAGGCTGATCGACTGCGGAACGTCCGGCAGGGGTGCGCGTGGCTGGGGTTATCATCGCACTGACAGGACGCACGCAACGCGACATGGATCCCTTCAAGTTCCGGGCCGGGAGCCGCCCGCTCCTGGTGTCGATGCCTCACACCGGCACCCACATTCCCGACGCGCTCGCGCGCCGCATGACCGAAGTCGCGCGTACGGTACCGGACACCGACTGGCATCTCGAGCGGCTCTACGACTTCCTCGATGCGTTGGGCGCGTCGGTGCTGGTCGCCACGCACTCGCGTTACGTCGTCGACCTGAATCGCCCGCCGGACAACGCAAATCTCTATCCCGGCCAGGACACGACCGGACTTTGCCCCGTCGACACGTTCTACCGGGAAGCGATCTACGCGCCGGACCAGGCGCCGGACGAAGCCGAGATCGCCGAGCGGGTCGCGCTCCACTGGGAGCCCTATCACGCGAAGCTCGCCGAGGAGCTCGCGCGGCTGAAAGCACGGCACGGGCGCGCGCTCTTGTGGGATGCGCACTCGATCTTCTCGGTGGTGCCGCGCTTCTTCGCGGGCACCTTGCCCGACTTCAACCTGGGCACCGTGGAAGGTCGGTCATGCGCGAGCGGGGTCGGCGAAGCGCTGCTGGCGATCGCGGCACGCGCGCCGGGTTACCGGGCGGTGCTGAACGGGCGCTTCAAGGGCGGCTATATCACGCGCCGCTACGGTCGACCCGCGGAAGGCGTGCATGCCGTGCAGCTCGAGCTCTCGGAGGCGACTTACATGGAAGAAGCGGCGCCGTTCCGTTTTCGCGATGACCTGGCGGAGCGCGTGCGGCCGCACCTGCGCGCGCTGATCCAGGCGTTCATGGAAACCGCGTGACGCGCTATTTCGCGGCGGAGGCACTCCTGCCCAACGGCTGGGCGCGCGACGTTGCGATCAGCGTCGACGCGCGGGGCGATTTCGCGGACGTCGCAGCGGGCGCGTCGCGGGACGCCGCGCAATTGCTCGCAGGCCCTGCGCTGCCCGGAATGGCGAACCTGCACTCGCACGCCTTCCAGCGCGCGATGGCCGGCCTGACCGAAGTGCGCGGCGCGCCGGACGACGACTTCTGGACCTGGCGCGAGCTGATGTACCGGTTCGTCGCGCGCCTGACGCCCGAACAGGCGCTCGCCGTGGCACGCCATCTGTACATCGAGATGCTCTGCGCCGGCTACACCGCGGTGGGCGAGTTTCACTACGTCCACAACCAGGCCGACGGCACGCCGTACGCGGACCGCGCGGAACTCCTGCTCGCGCATCTCGCTGCGGCGCGCGAGAGCGGCATCGGCGTGACGCTCCTGCCAACGCTGTATCGCTGGTCGGATTTCGGCAGTCGACCGCTCCAGCCGCGCCAGCGGCGCTTCGACACCGATCCGGCTGCGATCCTCGCGATGGTCGAGCGTGCGCGCGCGCGCGCGCCAGACGACCCGGATGTGCGAGTCGGCGTCGCACCGCACTCACTTCGCGCGGCGGATCCCGAGTCGCTCGCAGAGCTGATCGCGGGAATCACCGTCGTGGATCCGTCAGCGCCCATCCATCTCCACGCGGCCGAGCAGACGAAGGAGGTCGACGACTGCGCCCGATGGAGCGGGCAGCGTCCGATCGAGTGGCTGCTCGCACACCTTCCGGTCGATGCGCGCTGGTGCGTCGTGCACGCGACGCACATGACCGAGCATGAAACCGCCGCGCTCGCTGCGAGCGGCGCGGTGGCCGGGCTCTGCCCCACGACCGAGGGCAATCTCGGCGACGGGATCTTTCCGCTCGTGGATTTTCGCGCTGCCGGCGGTCGCTACGGCATCGGCGGCGACAGCCACGTGTCGCGCAGCCCCGCCGAGGAGTTGCGCATGCTCGAGTACGTGCAGCGCCTCGTGCGGCGCAGGCGCAATCTCACCGTGCGTCAAGACTCGCCGGCCGTCGGCACCACGCTCTGGACCGAGGCGGCGGCGGGCGGCGCGCAGGCGCTCGGCCGGCGCATGGGTGCCATCGCCCCCGGCCTGCGCGCGGACCTCGTCGTGCTCGATGCGACCCACCCCGATCTCGCGGCGCGCGGCGGCGACGCCGTCGCGAACGCGTTCGTTTTCACAGGCGCCGCGAACTTCGTGCGCGACGTGATGGTCGGCGGCCGCTGGGTGGTGCAGGCGGCACGCCATCCGCTGGCCGAGGCGGCGAAGCGCGAATATCGGAACGCGCTCAGCGGCTTGCTCGGCTGACGCGCAGGCGATCGGCGCGGTTGCGCTCGAACGCGCAACCTGCCCGGACGCTCAACGCGCGGCCGAGCGGGAGGTTCGTGCGAACTCCGGCACCTTGAGTTTCCTGCGATAGGCACCCGGCGTCACGCCCGTCATGCGCTTGAAGAGGCGCCGGAAGAACGCCGGGTCCTCGTAGCCGACCGACCAGCTGATCTCGTCGATCGGTGCGTCGGTCCGCTCGAGCCTGCGCTTGGCCTCGCCGACGCGCAGATGCTGCACGTACTCGAGCGGCGAGTGGCCGGTCGCGTTGGCGAAGCGACGCTTGAAGCTGCGCTCCGCCAGTCCGGAGCGGGTCACCATCTCCTCGACCGGGTTCGCCACGGTGAAGTGACGCACCAGCCATTCCTGCGTATCGAGAACGACCGCGTCGCCGTGGTCGGTCGGCGCGCGGAAAGCGATGTAGAGCGCCTGACCGTCGTTGTGCCACTGCAAGAGCATGAACTTCGCAATCGCCTGCGCGGCGGTGGGTCCGACATGCCGCGCGACGAGGTAGAGCACGAGGTCATGCCACGAAGCCGACGCACCCGCCATCACGAACTCCTCGCGCTCACCCGTGGCCACCAGCACTTTATCGAGCACCAGGCGCACGGCGGGAAAATTTCTGCGGAACGTGGGCGCATACGCCCAGTGAATGGTCGCCTCGCGGCCGTCGAGCAGCCCCGTCTCGGCGAGCAGGAGCACGCCCGAGCAGGCGGAGCACAGCATCGCGCCCTGCTCGTACATCTCGGACAGCCAGCGCACCATGGCCGGGTGGCGGCCGGTCACCCACTCGCCGTCCTGGACCATCATCGACGGGACGATGACCACGTCGGTGCGACGCGCCTCGTCGACGCCGCGATGCGGGGTGACGGGCAGTCCGCTCGCGGTGATGGTGGACGCGCGGGTAGGCGCAACGATCTCCACGTCGAACGGCGCGGCATCCGGCACTGCGTCATCGAAACTTCCCAGCAGCTCGAACGAGCTCAGCACCTCGTACAGCCCGCTGATCGGCGACGCCATCGCATCCGGAATCGCGACGAGGCTCACGTGGATCCGGTTGCCTCGCTCGATCGTCCTGTCGGTCATCGGCGCGTCTCCTCTGGCACAAATGGACCGGTTGCGGTCAGTCTGACTCTTATCGCGCGCGAGCTCAAGCCGCACACTGCGCTCACCTCAATGAACCCGGAGAAAACGCGATGACGATAGACGAGCAGAAGCTGAACCAGTTTGTCGAACGCGCGGTGAGCGATCTCGCGGCCGGATACGGCGGCGTGATGGTGAGCCTCGGGCGCCAGCTCGGCCTCTACCAGGCAATGGCCGGCGCGGGCCCGCTCAGCGCCCAAGAGCTGGCGGCGCGCGCGGCGTGCGCCGAGCGCTACGTCCGTGAGTGGCTGAACAGCCAGGCGGCGGGCGGGTACGTGCAATATCACCCGGCGAGCGAGACCTACGAGCTCACCCCCGAGCAGGCGATGGTGCTCGCGGACGACCAGAGCCCGGTGTACATCCCGCCCGCCTGGGAAGTGCCGGCATCGATGTGGTTCGACCAGTCCAAGACGCTCGAGGCGTTTCGCACCGGCAAGGGCGTGCCCTGGAGCGATCACGACGAGCGGCTTTTCTGTGGCGTCGCGGCGTTCTACCGCAATGCGTATCGCGGCCAGCTCGTGCAGGACTGGCTGCCCGCGTTGGACGGCGTCGTGGAGAAGCTGCGATCCGGTGCGATCGTGGCCGACGTCGGCTGTGGCCACGGCCATTCGACGATCGTCATGGCCCAGGCGTATCCCCGCGCGCGCTTTCGCGGCTTCGACGTCCACGAGGAGTCGATCGCGGCCGCGCGCGAGAACGCGCGCGCGGCCGGCGTCGACGACCGCGTCACGTTCGAGATCGCGGGCGCCAAGTCCTATCCCGCGCAAGGCTTCGATCTGATCTGCTTCTTCGACTGCCTGCACGACATGGGCGATCCGGTCGGGGCGGCGCAGCACGCGCGTGCGGCGCTCGCCAGCGACGGCACGCTGATGCTCGTGGAGCCCTTCGCAAGCGATCGGGTCGAGGAGAACCTCAACCCGATCGGCCGCCTGTACTACTCGGCGTCCACAACGCTGTGCTGCGCCCATTCGCTGTCGGAGGACGTCGGGCTGGCACTCGGCGCGCAGGCCGGGGAGGCGCGCTTGGCCCGAGTCCTCGACAAGGCCGGCTTCCGCCGCTTGCGCCGCGCCTTCGCGACACCATTCAACCTGGTCCTCGAAGCACGCCCCTGAGTCCACTCGCCTACCCTCGGGCGGCGCGTGACAAAAGGCACGCGTCGCCCGCGCCGAGCGGGTGACGGCAACTCGTCGCGACGGCGACTTGGCCGTCACCTCGACCGCGTTTGCGCGGCCTCCATCACGACCTGCCGGCCCGCGCGGGCGGGCAAATTTCTCGGCGCGACGGTGGCACCGCACCGCCCATCGGCCGCCGGCGCGCGCCGGTCGGCGCCGGGTGTGCAATTTGCCACCGAGACCTGCTGTTTGCTTAATGAAAAGAGGAGGTTATCCATGAGTTCTCGGGCGCTCGGCGCACATCTTGCTCGTTATGGGATCGGATGGGCGGACGGGCTCGACCAGAGTGGGCAAAACGGAAATGAAATCAGGCGGTTCTCGGAAGGGGGCACACGTCGGCAAACCGACGTGCGCGGCGGCGCGCCAGTCATCAGTGGCCGCCGTCGAGCCGTCGCATCGCGCCGCTCGCCCGCGCCCGCCCTATCCCCTCAAGCTCCAACTGGAGCAACTCGAGCCCCGGCTGCTCCTGTCCGCTGACGGCCTCGGACTCGCCCCCGAGCTCGCGTTTCCGGCCGAGCAGCCCGTCTACGCCGCAGTCACCTCGTCCGCGCAGTCCGCCGAGCCTGCGCTCGCCGCCGTCGTGTCGAGCCGCGAGCTCGTGTTCATCGATCCGCGCGTGCCGGATGCGAAGGCGCTGCTCGCCGAGCTCATCGGCGACGCCGACGCGAGCCGGAAGTTCGAGGTGATCATCCTCGACACCGAGCGCGACGGGATCGTCCAGGTCACCGCCGCGCTCAAGAGCCGCATGCAGCTCGACGCGGTGCACTTCATCACCCACGGTACCGATGGCGCGATCCAGCTCGGCGGCACGCTGCTCGACGCCAAGGCGCTCGCGGAGAACAAGGCGCTGGTCGGCGCCTGGGGCGAATCGCTCAAGGCCGACGCCGACCTCCTCTTCTACGGCTGCGATCTCGCCGCCACCGCACGCGGCCGCGCGCTCATCGACTGGATCGCCGAGCTGACCGGCGCCGACGTCGCCGCGAGCACCGACGCGACCGGCAACGCTGCGCAAGGTGGCGACTGGGAGCTCGAGTACCGCAAAGGCGCGATCGAGACGCAAGTGGCCGCAAGCGCGGCGGTGCAGGCGCGGTGGTCCGGACTGCTCGCGACGACCGCCGGCGGAGAGGTCCGCGTCAACTCGACCACCAGCAACAACCAGGACAACCCCGCGGTCGCACGCGACGCGAGCGGGAACTACGTCGTCGTCTGGGCCGGAGAAACTGCGAGCTTCGGCTACGGCATCTGGGGACAGCGCTTTAATGCGAGCGGGGTGGCCCAGGGGGGCGAGTTCCTCGTCAACACGACGCTGGCGAACGACCAGCTGGCCCCCGCGGTCGCCATGGACGACGCCGGCAACTTCGTCGTCGTCTGGCACGGCTACGGAGATCAGGCTGGCAACGTCGACACACAGGGCGTCTTCGCGCAGCGCTTCAACGCCGCTGGAACGAAGCAGGGCGGCGAGTTCCGGGTCAACACGACGACGGCGAACGATCAGACGAGCGCGGCGGTCGCGATGGACGCGGCCGGCAACTTCGTCGTCACCTGGCAGAGCAAGGACCAGGACGGCAACAACTGGGGAGTTTTCGCCCGGCGCTACGACGCCGCGGGCGCCGCCTTGAGCGGCGAGATGCCCGTAAACACCTACACGGCCAAGGAACAGCAGAGCCCCGCGATCGCCATGAACGCCGGCGGCGGCTTCGTGATCGTCTGGCAAAGCAAGGATCAGGCAACGGGTGGCAGCAATTGGGATATCTACGCCCGCCGGTACAACGCCGCTGGCGTCCCCCAGGATGCAGTCGAGTTCCAGGTCAACACGAGCCCCGGCTACCTGAACGAGGAACAGCAAGCTCCCGCAGTCGCCATGGACGCGGCCGGAAACTTCGTGGTCGCGTGGGAGAGCCACAATCAGGACGGGAATGACTACGGCATCTATGCGCGACGCTTCGATGCGGCGGGTTTCCCCTTCGCGGGCGAGTTCCGCGTCAACACCTATACCGGCAAGGAGCAGACGAACGCGGCGGTGGCGATGGCCGCCGACGGCCGCTTCACGATCGCGTGGCAGAGCAAGGACCAGGACGGCAGCAACCTGGGCATCTACGCGCAGGACTACGCGGCGACAGGCGCCACGATCGGCTCCGAGTTCCGCGTAAACACCACGACCTCGAACATGCAGCGGGCGCCGGCGATCGCGATGAACCGGACCGGGCTCGGTCACTATGTCGTCGCGTGGGACGGCAACGGCAGCGGCGATTCGCAGGGTGTGTATGCGCAGCGCTTTACCGCGCTCCCGCCCGGCACGATCCTCGACCACTTCACCACCGCGTCCTACAGCGGCAACGACGGCACCCAGAACTGGAAGAACAACTGGCAGGAGCTCGGCGAGACCGGCGGTCCGGGCTCCGGACTGGTCAGGGTCACGAGCGGCGCGCTGCAAATCGGCGGTGACGACGTCACGATCACGGGGGTGGGCGCATCTCGCATGGCCGATCTGAGCGGCTCGACTGTCGCGACGCTCACATTCTCGTACCGGCGCGAGGATATCGACGGCGGCAACGCCGGCGACACCGTCAGAGTGGAAGTTTCCCCCGACGGTGCGGCCTGGACGTTGCTTGCTACCTATCCTCTAGATTCCGGCCCCAGCACTTTCACGACTCAGAGCTTCGGTATCAACGCCCAAATCTCGGCCAATACCACGGTGCGGTTCGTCGGCAACGGGTTCGTTTCCGCATACTTCTACGTCGACTACGTCCAGATCGAGCACAACGGCGCGGCAGTCCCGGTCAACCAGGCGCCGGTGCTCGACAACACGAAGACCCCGGTGCTCAACCCGGTCGACGAAGATGCCGGCGTACCGGTCGGCGCGGTCGGTACGCTGGTGTCGCAGCTCGTGGACTCGACCGTTCCCGCGGGAGGACTCGACAACGTCACCGACCCGGACGCCGGCGCGTTGCTCGGCATTGCGATCACCAACGCGGATACGGCCAACGGCACCTGGTGGTACTCGCTCGACGACGGCGCGGGCTGGAACCCGCTCGGCTCGGTCAGCGATTCGAGCGCGGTCCTCCTCGCGGCGGACGGCGCCACCCGGGTCTACTTCCAGGCGAATCCCGACTACTTCGGCACGATCGCCACCGCGCTGACCTTCCGCGCCTGGGACCAGACCACGGGCTCGAACGGCGGCGTCGCCGACACGTCGTCGAACGGCGGCGGGACGGCGTACTCGACGGCCACCGATACCGCGGCGCTCGCGGTGAACAACATCGCCGACCACACCCTGATCGTCGACACGACAAGCGACTCCATCGACGGCGACGTCACCTCGATCGACACGCTGCGGATGACCAAGGGTGCGGACGGCTTCGTCTCCCTGCGCGAGGCGATCCTCGCGGCCAACAACACAGTGAACGCGGGCGGGCCGGACCTGATCCTCTTCAACATCCTCGATGCGCTCGTCGGCGGCGCGCACACGATCAACCTGCTCTCCGCCCTGCCGACGATCACCGACGCGGTGATCATCGACGGCGCGAGCGAGCCTGACTTCGCCGGCACGCCGATCGTCGTGCTGAACGGCGCCGGCGCGGGCGCCAGCGTGCATGGCCTGACGATCACTGCCGGCGGCAGCGGCAGCACGATCCGCGGCCTCGTCATCAACAACTTCTCCGGGCACGGGATCTTCCTTGCGGGCGGCGGCAACCACGTCATCGCGGGCAATTACATCGGCACCGACGTGACCGGGACCCTCGCCCGCGGCAACGCTCTGAGCGGCGTCTATCTCGACGACTCGGCGAACAACGTCGTCGGCGGCACGACGGCGGCCGACCGCAACGTGGTCTCGGGCAACACCCGGGACGGGGTATCGCTGAACGGCGCGCTCTCCGCCGGCAACGTGATCCAGGGCAACTACCTCGGCGTGAACGCCGCGGGCACTGCCGCGCTCGGCAACGGTCAGTCCGGCGTCGACATCGACAGCGGCGCGAAGAACAACGTCGTCGGCGGCAGCGTCGCCGGCGCGCGCAACGTGATCTCGGGCAACCTGTCGAGCGGCATCGAAATCTCCGACACCGGCACGACAGGCAACCTCGTCATCGGCAAC
>JBFJOO010000035.1:0-37509 GCA_041617635.1 Burkholderiales bacterium
ATCGACGTCGGCACGACGTCGATCGCCGCGTTCCTGTGCGATCTCGCGCGGGGCGAGATCGTCGGCATGCGCACCGCGGGCAACCCGCAGGCGATCTACGGCGAGGACGTCATCTCGCGCATGACGCACATTCAGAAGAACCCCGAAGCGCTCGCGGAGATGCGAGGCCTGCTCGTAGCGGAGCTCAATCGGCTGGTCGAGGAGACTGCGCGCGAAGCCCGGGTCTCGCCACTCGACATCGTGGATGCGGTCGCGGTCGGCAATCCGACGATGCAGCATATCCTGCTCGGCGTGAACCCGGAGCCGCTTGGACGCGGGCCCTACGTCCCGGTGTGGGCGGCGGGCGTGGAGCTCGAGGCTGGACAGCTCGGGCTGCGCGTGCTGCCGCGGGCGCGGGTGTTCGTCTTCCCATCGATCGCCGGTTACATCGGGGGCGATACGCTTGCCGCAGTGCTGACGCGAGGCCCCGAGTTCTACCGCGGGACGCACCTGCTCGTGGACGTCGGCACGAACGGGGAAGTCGTACTGGCGCACAACGGCGAGCTCACTGCAACGTCGTGCGCGACCGGCCCGGTCTACGAGGGCGCGCACATCCGATGCGGCGTGCGCGCCGCCCCGGGAGCGATCGAGCGCATCTGGGTGGAGCCGGGCGGACGAATTCGCTGGGCGGCGATTCGCGAGGCCGACGGCAAGGGCGACCCGCGACCGGTCGGCCTGTGCGGCTCGGGCGTGATCTCGAGCGTCGCCGCGCTGGTGTCGCGCGGTCTGGTCGGGGAGGACGGCGCGCTCGCCGGGCCGGACCGGCATCCGCAGTTGCGCGGCAACGCGCACGGGCGCGCCGAAGAGCTCGTGCTCGTTTCCGCGCCGTATGCCCGCACCGGGCGCGACATCGTCCTCACCCAGCAGGACGTGCGCAGCGTCCAGCTCGGGAAGTCGGCGCTGCGCGCCGGCATCGAGATCCTGCTCGCCGAGCGCGGCGTCACCGAGATCGACCGGATCTATCTCGCCGGCACGTTCGGCAATCATCTGGAGCCCGAGGACATCCTCAACATCGGCCTGGTTCCGCCGGTGCCGGTCGAGCGCATCCGTTCGATCGGCAACGCCGCGGGCGACGGCGCGCGCATGGCGCTCTTCAACCGCAGCCACCGCCGGCGCGCCGCGACGCTCGTTCGCAAGCTGCGGGTGCTCGAGCTGACGACGCGCCCGGACTTCCAGAACCTTTTCGTCACGCATACCGCGCTCGCGCCCTCGCCGGCGGCGTTCGAGACGGTCTAGCATGGAGTCCACCACCCGATGCTTCTGATGCGGAAATGGGCCGTGCGGCACGCCGGGCTGCTCGAGCGCGCGTATCGCGCGCTCGCGCGGTTGCTGCGCGCCATGCTGCCGGTGGCGCGCGTCATCGGGCTCGAACGGCTCGAGCGGCCGATGGCGGGCGCCGAGCGTGCGATCAAGGGCTTCCTCTTCGACTGCAAGATGTGCGGCCGCTGCTCGCTGTCGGACACCGGAATGTCGTGCCCGATGAACTGCCCGAAGCAGGTGCGCAACGGCCCGTGCGGCGGCGTGCGCGCCGACGGCACCTGCGAGGTGCATCCGGACATGCGCTGCGTGTGGGTCGAGGGTTGGCGCGGCAGCCAGCTGATGTCCGGGCACCAGCTGTCCGCGGCACCGAATCCGCCCGTCGAGCACAACCTTGCGGGAAGGTCGAGCTGGATGCGATTGATGACCGGCGAGGACGCCGGCGGAAATCCAGTGCCGGCCACGCAGCACCCTCCCGCGAGCGCGCTGGAGCGGCTACTCGCGACCGGAGCGTTCGTCGTCACTGCGGAGTTCGCGCCGCCCGACTCCGCGGACCCGGCGGACGTCCAGGCGCGACTTGCTCCATTCGCGGGAAATGTCGACGCGCTGAACGTGACCGATGCGCCCGGCGCGAACTGCCACATGTCCAGCCTAGGCGTGTCGGTGCTGCTGCTGCAGGTCGGCTGCGAGCCGGTGATGCAGATTTCCTGCCGCGATCGCAACCGCATCGCCATCCAGGGCGACATCCTCGGCGCGGCCGCGCTCGGCGTGCGCAACGTGGTCTGTCTGACCGGCGACAACGTCGCGAACGGCGACCATCCGGGCGCGAAGCACGTGGGCGATCTCGACGCGGTGTCGCTGCTCGCTACTGCGCGCACGATGCGCGACGCGGGGCGTTATCTTTCCGGGCGCAAGCTCGCCGCGGCGCCGCGCCTCTTCCTCGGCGCTGCCGAGAATCCCTTCGCGCCGCCGGTGGACGCGCGCGTGGTGCGGCTGCAGAAGAAGATCGCGGCCGGCGCGCAATTCGTCCAGACGCAGTATTGCTTCGATCTCGAACGGCTCCGGCAATACATGGCGAAGATTCGCAATGTTGGTCTGCACGAGCAGGTGCGCATCCTGGTTGGCGTCGGACCGATCCGATCCGCGAAGACTGCGCGGTGGCTGCGCACCAAGGTGCCCGGTGTGCACATCCCGGACGCGATCGTGGCGCGGCTCGTGCGCGCAACCGATCCACGCGAGGAGGGCCGGCGAATCTGCATCGAACTAATCCAGCAGATCCGGGAGATTCCGGGTATCGCCGGCGTGCACGTCATGGCGGTGAAGCAGGAGCAGCTCGTGCCATCGATCGTTGCCGAGTCGGGTGTCCTGAGCGGCCGCACGCCGTTATTCGCCGGCGGGCAGCCGTCGCTCGCCGTCCTCGCCTAGGCACGACGACATGGGCTCCGGACCGTCCTCCCGCCCGACCGTGGTGATCTCCTGCAGTGTGCTCGAGGATCTCCTCGGCAAGCGCCTACCAGGCGACGTGCCGGCCGTCTGGCTGGACATCATGCTGCACAACACGCCGAAAAAGCTCGCCGAGGCGCTGCAGGCGCGCATCGATGCGATCGCCGAACCGAGCACCGTGATCGTGGGCTACGGTCTCTGCGGCAACGGCCTCGTCGGCGTGAAATCGGGTCCGCACACGCTGGTCATACCGCGCACGCACGATTGTGTGGCGATCTTCCTCGGCTCGCACCAGCGCTACGTTCAGCGCTTTTTCGCGAGCCCCAACACTTACTACCTCACCAAGGGCTGGATCGACGCCCGGGACGAGCCGCTCGCCGACTATCACGACTATGTCGCGCAGTACGACGAGGAGACCGCCGAATACCTCTTCGAGATGAAGTACAGGCACTACCGCAAGATCTGTTTGGTGGGCTTTACCCAGGCGGAGCTCGACGCCTACCGGGCGCGGGCGCAAGCGGTCGCCGAATTCATGGACCGGCGGTTCGGCGGGGTGGTCTGTGAGGAAACCCTCGGCTCGACCGCATTGATCGAGGCGCTCGTCCGGATGCCGGGACAGCTCGGCCGGTCGAAGGGCAGCGACCCGGATGGGGAGTTCGTCGTGATCGACCCGGGTGGCGAGATCACGATGGACCTCTTCATGCAGAGCGGGGAGCCTGCGCCTCAGCCCATCGCGCGGTCCGGGAGGGCGGGCTAAAGGCAACAGTAGCTTCGCAAGACGGAGCGCGCTACGCTACCGTGGAAGATGGCGCGCCGGATCAAGGAAACGACCGCGGGAGACCGCGCAAGCGTATCGTCGGGGCGGCACGCCTGCGCAACGCTAGGAGACAGGACATGACGCCCGAGCAAGTGCTCTCACACCCGCCGCGTGTGCTCACCCAGGCACAGCGCGAGTTCTACTTCACTGAAGGCTACCTGCTGCTGGAGAAGATCCTGCCGGACGAGTGGATCGAGCGCCTGCGTGCAGCGACCGACGAGCTGATCGAGCGCAGCCGGAAGGTGTCCAAATCCGACGCCGTCTGGGATCTCGAGCCCGGTCACCGGCCCGACGCGCCGCGCCTGCGCCGGGTGTCGGCGCCGGTCGACCAGCATCCCGCCTACTGGGACTACATTTCGCAGTCGCTCGTCGGCGACATCGTCGCCGACCTCGTCGGGCCGGACGTCAAGTTCCACCATTCGAAGCTGAACTTCAAGTGGGCGCGGGGCGGCGAGGAGGTGAAGTGGCACTACGACATATCGTTCTGGCCGCACACCAACTACTCGCCGCTCACGGTCGGGACCTACATGTACGACTGCGGAATGGACCAGGGGCCCCTGCAGGTCCTGCCGAAGAGCCACCTGATCGATCCCATGCTCACGCAGTACGATGAGGACGGAAAGTGGATCGGCTGCCTGCGCGACACGGATGCGACGCAGCTCGACACCTCGAAGGCGGTGGCGCTGCCGGGCCCGGCGGGCTCGCTCACGATCCACAACTGCCGCATGCTGCACTACTCGGCGCGGAACCTTTCCGACCTCGGACGGCCGTTGCTGCTCTACACGCTCACCTCGGCCGACGCGCTGCCCTACACGGTGAACCCGATCCGCTCTTCGAAGGACCAGGCGATCATCCGCGGCAAGCGTGCGGAGTGGGCGCATCACGACCCGCGCCCCTGCCTCATGCCACCCGATTGGTCGGGCGGCTACACGTCGATCTTCGCCCTGCAGCAGAAGGAGGATCGCGCTGCCGCGTGACTCCGCTTCGGGCGACCCGACGGCGGGCACCGCCGCGACGCCGCTCGAGACGTCGCTGCTGGGACTCGGCATCGCGCGCGCAGGCGAGGCGCTGTCGATCGAACCGCTCGCGGGCGGTGTGTCGTCGGACATCGTGCGGGTCGTCGCGAGCGGACGCATCTGCTGCGTCAAGCGCGCGCTGCCGAAGCTCAGGGTTGCCGCGGAGTGGCGCGCACCGGTCGAGCGCAACCACGCCGAGGCGGAGTGGATGCGCGTCGCCGGCGCGATCGTGCCTGGTGCCGTGCCGCGGCTGCTCGCCGAGGACCGCGCGGCGGGACTCTTCGCGATGGAGTACCTGCCCCCGGACCGGTTTCCGGAATGGAAGGCGGAGCTGCGCGACGGTCGCATCGATGCCGGTTTCGCGGCCGAGGTGGGCCGCCGCATCGCGCGCATTCACGCCGCCACCGCGCGCCGGAAGGACCTTGCCGAGCGGTTCGCGAACGACCATATCTTCTATCCCATCCGGCTCGAGGCGTATCTCGTCGCCACCGCCGAGAAGCACGCCGACGTGCGGGATGCGCTTCTTGCACTCGTCGAGACGACGCGTACGACGAGGCTGGCGCTGGTGCACGGCGACGTCAGTCCGAAGAACATTTTGGCCGGGCCGACCGGGCCGGTGTTCCTCGATGCCGAGTGCGCGGTATACGGCGACCCGGCGTTCGACCTGGCGTTCTGCCTCAACCATCTGTTGCTGAAATGCCTCTGGCGGCCGCAGTGGCAGGGCCGGTATCTGGAGTGCTTCGCAGCGCTCAGTGAGGCGTATCTCGCCGACGTTACCTGGGAGCCGCGCGATGCGATGGAAGCGCGCACGGCAGCGTTGCTGCCCGGCCTGTTTCTCGCGCGGGTGGACGGCAAGTCACCCGTCGAGTACCTGACGAGCCAAGCGGAGCGCGACTGCGTGCGGGGTGCTGCAGCGCCCATGCTCGAGCGCGCGCCGAGTCGGCTCGCGGAGATCGCCGAGGGCTGGCGGAGCGCGCTCGCACGGAACGGGCGATCATGATGACCGACGCCACCATCACGCGGGTGCACGGGCGGCGCATCTGGGACTCGCGCGGCCGGCCGACGGTCGAGGTCGAGATCCACACGGCTGGCGGGGCAGTGGGTCGGGCGGCGGCACCCGCGGGGGCCTCGCGCGGGTCGCGCGAGGCAACCGACTTGCGCGATGGCGGGCCGGGCTGCGGCGGTATGGACGTTCAGCGCGCGGTGGCGAACGTCAACGGCCCGATCGCGCACGCGCTTGCCGGGCTCGATGCGCGCCGCCAGGAGAGTGTCGACCTGGCCATGCTCGATGCGGACGGTACGGGGGAAAAGTCGAACCTTGGCGGCAACGCTATCGTGGCTACCTCCATCGCATGCGCGCACGCGGCCGCCGGAGCCGAGCGCGTGCCGCTCTTTCGCTACCTCGCCGGCGGCGCGCCGGTCAGCCTCCCGCTGCCCGAGATCCAGATCTTCGGCGGCGGAGCGCATGCCGGACGCCGCATCGACATCCAGGATCTCATGGTGATGCCATTGTCGGCCGCGAGCTTCGGCGAAGCGCTCGAGATGACCGCCGCGGTCTACCGCGCTGCGGGCGAGCTCATGGCGGCGTCCGGCAAGCGCGCCGGGGTCGCCGACGAGGGCGGCTGGTGGCCGGCGTTCGACACGAACGAAGCGGCGCTCGCCATGCTGGTTCGCGCCATCGAGCGTGCGGGATACACGCCGGGCGATGAGGTGGCGATCTCGCTCGACATCGCGGCCTCCGAGCTCGGCAGGGAGGGCCGCTACCGGCTCGGCCTGGAAGGCCGCGAGCTCGACAGCGACGCCCTGGCCGCGCTCCTGATCGGCTGGCTGGACCGCTATCCGATCGCGTCGATCGAGGATCCGCTCGGGGAGGACGACGGCGCGGGCCTCGCCCGGTTCACGCGCGCAGTCGGGCAC
This sequence comes from Burkholderiales bacterium, assembly GCA_041617635.1. Taxonomy (GTDB): domain Bacteria; phylum Pseudomonadota; class Gammaproteobacteria; order Burkholderiales; family SG8-39; genus JAABRB01. The sequence goes on from JBFJOO010000035.1 coordinate 6,490, forward strand.
CGCGTGCAGGTGATCGGCGACGATTTCCTGGTGACGAACGCGGCGCGCGTCGATGCGTCGGCGGCCGCCGGCGCGTGCAACGCCGTGCTCATCAAGCCGAACCAGGCCGGAACGCTCACCGAGGCACGTGCGGCGCTCGCCGCAGGCAAGCGGGCCGGCTGGGGCACGATCGTCTCGGCGCGCTCCGGTGAGACCGAGGACACGTCCATCGCGCACCTCGCGGTGGGCTGGGACGCGGGGCAGCTGAAAGTGGGATCGTTCGCGCGGTCGGAACGCATGGCGAAGTGGAACGAAACGCTGCGCATCGAGGAGGCGCTGGGTGCGGCGGCGCGCTACGTTGGGCGCGCGGCGCTGCCGCAATTCCGAGACAATCCACTCTGACACGAGCCGGGGAGCCGAAACATGGACAAGACCGTGCAGCGCAAGAACGCAGAGCGGCTCCGCGAGCTGCACCAGGGGCCGCGCATCCTCGTGGTCGGCGGGGTGTGGGATGCAGCAAGCGCGCGGATCTTCGAGCAGGCCGGATTCGCTGCGCTTGCGACCTCCAGCGCAGGCGTGGCATACGCCCTCGGCTACCCGGACGGCGAGAAGGTGCCGCCCGCCGAGATGATCGCAGCCGTGGGGCGGATCGCGGCCGCGGTCGCCATCCCCGTCAGCGCGGACATGGAAGCCGGGTACGGCCGCGCACCCGAGGCTGCAGTCGCGTCCTGTCGCGCGGTGCTGGACGCGGGCGCGGTCGGCGTCAACCTGGAGGATGCGGCGGATGACAAGCCGGGCGCCCTGGTCTCGGCCGACGCGCATGCAGCCAAGATCGCGGCCGTGCGCAAGATGGCCGACGCGTACGGCGTGCCGCTCGTCATCAACGCGCGTACCGACGTCTTTCTGCTCAAGGTCGGCGAGGAGAGTGGACGATTGCGGGAGGCGACGGCGCGCTTGCAGCGGTACCGGGACGCGGGCGCGGACTGCGTCTTCGCTCCGGGGGTTGTCGATCCCGCGACGATTCGCACGCTCGCGACGCAGGTCGGCGCGCCGTTGAACATCCTTGCGACGCCCGGGTGCCCGAGCGTGGCCGAGCTCGAGGCGCTCGGTGTGCGGCGGATGTCCCAGGGTTCCGGACCGATGCGGGCGGTGCTTGCGCTCACGCGGCGGATCGCGCAGGAGCTGGCGCAATCCGGTACGTACGGGTCGTTCCAGCGCGACGCGATGTCCTATCCCGACGCGAACCGGCTCTTCGAGCGCTGATTCTGGTCACGAAGGCCTCTTGACCGGCGTCAATGTGGCCGCGCGCATCCGCCACCTATAGTGTCGGCGGCCACGCGGTGCTGCGCACCGCAACCACGGATTCCAGGAGAAAGCCATGTCTTCCGACATCGAAATCGCCCAGGCGGCAAAGCTGCAGCGCGTCTCCAAGATCGCCATGGAGAAGCTCGGCATCGCCGAGGAGCATCTGGAGCCCTACGGTCACTACAAGGCGAAGGTGTCGCTCAAGTACCTGGACTCGCTCAAGACCCGGCCAAACGCCAAGCTCATCCTGGTGACGGCAATGACGCCCACGCCCGCCGGGGAGGGGAAGACCACGACCACGGTCGGACTGGGCGACGCGCTGAACCACATCGGCAAGCGTGCGGTGATCTGCCTGCGCGAGCCTTCGCTCGGACCCGTGTTCGGCATGAAGGGCGGCGCGGCCGGCGGGGGCCATGCGCAGGTGGTGCCGATGGAGGACATCAACCTGCACTTCACCGGCGACTTCGGCGCGATCCAGCTCGCGAACAACTTGCTGGCGGCCATGCTGGACAATCACATCAACCACGGCAACACGCTCGGCATCGATCCGCGCCGGGTCCAGTGGCGACGGGTGCTCGACATGAACGACCGCGCGTTGCGCGACATCGTGGTCTCGCTCGGCGGGACGGCCAACGGTTATCCGCGCGAGGACGGCTTCGACATCGTGGTGGCCTCCGAGGTGATGGCGATATTCTGTCTCGCCACCTCGCTCGAGGATCTGAAGCAGCGGCTCGGCAACATCGTTGTCGGCTACACGCGCGACCAGAAGCCGGTCCGCGCGCAGGATCTCAAGGCGCACGGCGCGATGACGGTGCTCCTGAAGGACGCTCTCCAGCCCAACCTGGTGCAGACGCTGGAGAACAATCCCGCGTTCATCCACGGCGGGCCCTTCGCCAACATCGCGCACGGCTGCAACTCGGTGATCGCCACGCAGAGTGCTCTCAAGCTCGCCGACTACGTCGTAACCGAGGCCGGATTCGGCGCGGATCTCGGCGCCGAGAAGTTCGTCGACATCAAGTGCCGGAAGAGCGGGCTGCGGCCGAACGCGGCGGTGATCGTGGCCACCGTGCGGGCGCTGAAGTACCACGGCGGCATGGACGTGAAGACGCTGACCACCGAGAACGTCGAAGCGCTGGCAAAGGGCATCGTCAACCTCGAGCGCCACGTCGAGAACGTGCAGAAGAACTACGGCATTCCGTGCGTGGTGTCGATCAACCAGTTCACCAGCGACACGCCGGCCGAGATCGATCTGCTCAAGACACGGATGGGCAAGCTCGGCGCGCCGGTCGTGCTCGCCACGCACTGGGCGGACGGCGGCTTGGGGGCGGCAGACCTAGCGCGCACGGTGGTCGACCTGTGCGACGGGAAGTCGAGCATGAAGTTCGTCTACGAAGACGCGGACACATTGTGGGACAAGGTCAACAAGATCGCGAAAAAGGTCTATCGCGCGGCCGAGGTCACCGCCGACGGGAAAGTCAGGGCGCAGATCAGGAAGCTGCAGGAGGAGGGCTACGGTCACTACCCTGTCTGTGTCGCCAAGACCCAGTACTCGTTCTCGACCGACACCCAGCTGCGCGGCGCCCCGGACGGGCACTCGATCAACATTCGCGAGGTACGGCTCGCCGCCGGCGCCGAGTTCATCGTGATGGTCTGCGGCGACATCATGACGATGCCCGGATTGCCCAAGGTTCCGGCGGCCGAGAAGATCGATCTGGTGGACGGCAAGGTCGTCGGCTTGTTCTGAGCCGCGCCCCGCGATCCGTCTCTTCTGATCCGCAATCCCGCTTGACCAGAACCTGAGGAGCTCGCCAGGCAATGGACGCGATGGCGTGGGTGGCGCTCGCCGTGTTCCTGATCACGATCGGCGTGGTGATCTCGAACGTCGTCGACGCTACCGTCGCCGCCCTGATCGGTGTGGCGGTGATGGTATGGCTCGGCGTGATGACGGAGGTCGACGCCTTCGGCTACGTCGACTGGAACGTGATGGCGATCCTCGTCAGCATCTGGATCATCGCCGGCTACTTCGGCAAGACCGGATTGCCGGGTTGGCTGTCGGTGCAGGCGCTGCGCGTATCCCGGGGGCATCCGGGGCTGCTCGTCATGATCCTCTCGGTGCTGGCAGGCGTCATCTCGATGTTCGTGGACAACGTGGTCACGATCCTGATGATGGCGCCGGTCGCGCTGCCGCTTGCGCGCGCGCTCAAGCTCTCGGCCACGCCGGTGATCCTGATGATTGGTTTCTCCGCCAACTTCATGGGCACGGCGCTGCTGCTCGGCGACCTGCCGCCGCAGATGCTGCACAGCGTCTCGGGTGCCGAGTTCATGGATTTCATCTGGCAGTTCGGCCGCCCGTCGTCGTTCCCGATCCTGATGGCGACGTTCGCGGTCACGCTCGGGGCGATGTATGCGTACGGTTTCCGCGGAACCCGCCGGGTGGCGACCCCGCTGTCGGAGCTCGGGATCGAGTCGCGCATCCCGGATCCGCTGTTCGCCGGGATCGTCGTGGCCTGGTTCCTGCTCACCGTGGTCGGCATGGCGTTCCGCGAGGTCCTCGACGTGAAGCTCGGCTTCATCGCGCTCACCGGCGCGCTGGCGCTCGTCCTCGCGCTCGAGCTCCTCGGCAAGCGTCTCAAGGCACCGAGCTTCGAGGACATCGTGCAGGAGCTCGACTGGCGCGCGATTCTTTTCTACATCGCGCTGTTTGCGCTGGTCGGCGGACTCGAGAAGGCCCGCATCCTCGAGCACCTCGCCGAGGCGCTCAAGCCGCTCTTCCTGGAGGACTTGGCGCTCGGCGCCAGCCTGCTCTACTGGCTCACGGTGCCGATCGTCGGAATCGTCGAGCACGACGCGTTCATCCTGACCTTCCTGTACACCATCCGCGACCTGGGGAACGACGGCGTGGCGACCTGGCCGCTCTGGTGGATGCTGGTCTGGTCGGGCACGCTGGGGAGCAATCTCACCGTGGCTGGCGCGCCGGCACTTTACGTGGCCCTGAACATCGCCGAGCGCGAGGAGGGACGCAAGGTGTCGCTGCGCGAGTTCCTCTCGTGGAGCATACCGTTCACCCTCGTGGCGGCGGGCGTATGTTATGCGCTCGGGATGCTTATCTGGGTCCTGCCCTATATGAAGTGAAGCAGATCGCGGCGACGAAGAGGCACCACACATGTTCAAGCACATCCTGATTCCGACCGACGGATCGGCGCTGTCCAGGAAAGCGATCGCCGGCGGCGTGGCGCTCGCCAAGCTGGCGGGGGCGCGGGTCACGGCGGTGTTCGCCGCGCCGACCCCGACGCCGGTGATCTACCGGAACATGTTGCCGGTGGGTTACATGACGCCGCAGCGCCACGCCGCCATGATCAAGCAGACGGCCGGTCGCTACCTCGGGGTGGTTGAGAAGGCCGCCCGCGAGGCCCGGGTGCCCTGCGAAACGGTGTGCGTGACCAACGACTTTCCGGCCGACGCGATTCTCGCCGTGGCGAAAAAGAAGAAGTGCGACCTGATATACATGGCCTCCCACGGACGCAGAGGACTGAGCGGCGTGCTCCTCGGGAGCCAGGCGCAGAAGGTGCTCGCCCAAGCTCGGGTCCCGGTGCTCATCCACCGGTAGCGGGCGGAATTGTTGACCGCGGTCAACGGCGGCAATCGGCGTTACGGCCCAGAATAGGGCACGCTGGGCCCAGAACGTGACTGCAACCGAGATTGCGGCATACTTCCACCCCGCGCCCGGCGCGGACCTCACCTAGTCTCGACGGGTTTCCGGCCACTAACGAAACGGAGGAGAAGCATGTCTAGCATTCCTGGCAAACTTGCGCGCGCGTCCGTGCTGTCGATCGGCGCCCTGGCACTCGCCATTGCGGGCAGTCCCGCGCTGGCGTGGGAGCCCACCAAGACGGTCGAATTCATCGTTCCGGCCGGCACCGGCGGCGGCGCCGACCAGATGGCGCGCCTGGCCGACGGCATCATCAAGAAGTACGACCTGATGAAGCAGCCGATGGTCGTCGTCAACAAGGGCGGTGGCGCCGGTGCCGAGGGCTTCATCGAGGTCAAGAGCGCCAAGGGCGATCCGCACAAGATCATCATCACGCTCTCCAATCTCTTCACGACCCCGCTCGCGACGGGCGTGCCCTTCAACTGGAAGGACCTGACGCCGGTCTCGATGCTGGCGCTCGACCAGTTCGTCCTCTGGGTCAATGCCGAAACGCCTTACAAGACCGCGAAGGAGTACATCGAGGCGGCGAAAGCGGCCGGTCCGGGGAAAATGAAGATGGGCGGCACCGGCTCGAAGCAGGAAGACCAGATCATCACGGTCGCGCTCGAGAAGCAGACCGGCACCAAGTTCACGTACATCCCGTTCAAGGGCGGCGGGGCGGTCAACACGCAGCTCGTCGGCAAGCACGTGGACTCCACGGTCAACAACCCGATCGAGGCGGTGGCGAACTGGCGCGGCGGAAAAGTCCGGCCGCTCTGCGTATTCGATAACGAGCGCCTGATCTACAAGGAAAAGATCACCGACACCATGTCCTGGAACGACATCCCGACCTGCAAGGAAGCAGGCGTCGACGTCGACTACCTGATGCTGCGCGGCATCTTCATGGCCGGCGGCGTCACCAACGAGCAGCGCGACTTCTATGTCGAGCTCTTCAAGAAAGTGCGCGACACCCCAGAGTGGAAGTCCTTCATGGAGAAGGGCGCCTTTAACCAGACCGCGCTGACCGGCGACGAGTACAAGAACTGGGTGGCGAAGGAAGAGCAGCGTCACATGGAGCTCATGAAAGAGGCGGGGTTCCTCGCCGAGAAGAAGTAAGCCTGCTCACGGCCTGATCGGCGGCAAGGCGGGGCCGGGCGCAAGCCCGGGCCCCACCGCCCGCGCGGCGCGGCACAGCGGAGACCAGAAGATGTCGGAAGAGCATTCCAGCGACCGCGCGGCCGCATCGACCCGAACGGTCGAGCTCGCCGTGGCCGCCTTCTTTTTCGTATTCGGCGCCGTCGGTGTCTATGACGCGCAGCGCATCGGCGCGTCCTGGGGAATCGAGGGACCGCAGGCCGGATACTTTCCGTTCTACATCGGGCTGATCATCTGCTTCGCTTCGGCCATCATTTTCGTGCGCGCCCTCTGGGCGAAAGGGAAGGCCAGCGAATCGTTTGTCTCGCGCGGGCAGCTCGTGCTGGTCCTGAAGATGCTGATCCCGTCGATCGTCTACGTGGTGCTGATCGCCCTGATCGGGATCTACGTGGCCTCGACCCTCTTCATCGGGTTCTTCATGCTCTGGCTCGGAAAGTACTCGTGGGCGAAAGCGGTGCCGGTCGCGGTCGGCGTGAGCGTCGCGTTCTTCCTGCTCTTCGAGGTCTGGTTCATCGTCCCCCTTCCGAAGGGGCCGCTGGAAGCGCTGCTCGGACTGAACTGATGTGGCCCGTCCGCGGACGGTTGCGCGCGCGGCCCGAACAATCCCAAACTGAATCGCTGGCCTAGGGAGCAAGGCGGTGGAAGAGCTCGCATCACTTTTTCAGGGATTCGGCGTCGCCCTCTCGCCGTTCAACCTGCTGCTCATGTTCGTGGGCGTGCTCCTGGGCGTCATCATCGGCGTGCTGCCGGGGCTCGGTGGCGCCAACGGCGTGGCGATTCTTCTGCCGCTGACCTTCACGATGGCACAGACGCCGGGCGGCACGACTTCCGCGATCATCCTGCTCTCGTGCATCTACTGGGGCGCGCTCTTCGGCGGCGCGATCACGTCGATTCTCTTCAACATCCCGGGCGAGCCCTGGTCGGTCGCCACGACGTTTGATGGCTACCCGCTCGCGCAAAAGGGCCGCGCGGGCGAGGCGCTGACTTCCGCGTTCACGTCGTCGTTCATCGGCGCGTTTGTCGCGGTCATCCTGATCACCTTCCTCGCCCCGGCAATGGCCAACTTCGCCCTGCAGTTCGGGCCGCCGGAGTACTTCTCCGTGTACCTGCTCACGTTCTGCGCGTTCGTCGGCATGAGCAAGGGTCAGGCGCTCAAGACGATCGTTTCGATGATGGTCGGATTCGGGCTCGCCACCGTCGGTTTGGACACGGTCACCGGGCAGCTCCGGCTCACCTTCGGCTTCACCGAGCTGCTCAAGGGCTTCGACTTCCTGATCGCCGTGATCGGACTGTTCGGCATCGGCGAGATCCTGCTCACGCTCGAGGAGGGGCTGCACTTCAAGGGGACCCGGGCGAAAATGAACCTGCGCGTGGTGCTCGACACGTGGAAGGTGCTGCCGAAGTACTGGATGACGTCCGTGCGCAGCTCCGCAGTCGGCTGCTTCATGGGCATCGTGCCTGGCGGCGCCACGCCCGCGTCGTTCATGAGCTACGGCGTGGCGAAGCGCTTCTCCAAGGAAGGCGACCAGTTCGGGACCGGAAAGATCGAGGGTGTCGTGGCGCCGGAGACCGCTGCGCACGCGGCGGGAACGAGCGCGCTCCTGCCGATGATCACGCTGGGCGTTCCCGGCTCGCCCACGGCCGCCGTACTGCTGGGCGGGCTCCTGATCTGGGGGCTGCAGCCCGGCCCGCTGCTGTTCGTCGAGCAGAAGGATTTCGTGTGGGGCCTGATCGCCAGCATGTACCTCGGCAACATCGTCGGGTTGATCGTCGTGCTGACGTGCGTGCCGCTCTTTGCGGCGATCCTGCGCATTCCCTTCTCGATCATCGCGCCGGTGATACTGGTGATCTGCGCGATCGGCGCCTACACCGTCCATACCTCCATCACGGACGTGTATCTGATGCTGGTGTTCGGAGTGGCCGGATACGTGATGCGCAAGCTCGACTATCCGCTCGCGCCGCTCGTCCTCGCGCTGGTGCTGGGCGACCGCGCCGAGGATTCGTTCCGGCAGTCGATGCTGATGTCCCAGGGCACGATGTCGATCTTCTTTGCCAACGCCCTGGTCGGCGGACTCACCACGCTCGCCTTGGTGCTGCTCTTCTGGCCGATGCTCTCCGCCCTGATCAAGCGGGTAAAGGGGGGATGAAATGCGGTCGATGAAACGCGGAGGCTGACATGCCGGTTATCGCGATGACGATGGAAGTCGGAACGCGCGGCTCCGAGGTCGCAGTCGGCCTGGCGAAGGCGCTCGACATCGCGTCGGTCGGCCACGAGATCGTGGATCGCGTGGCCGACAAGATGAACGTCAAGAAGAGCCTGCTGCAACGCCTGCGCGAGGGCAAGGCGAGCATGCTGGAGCGCATCTCGACCAAGCAGAGCGAGATCGCGGTCTACACGGCCGAGGAGGTGCTGGCGATCGCGCAGCAGGGCAATGTCCTCATCCGGGGCTGGGGCTCCACGCTGCTCCTGCGTCCGGTGCCGCATATTCCCTGCGTGCGGGTTTGCGCGCCGTTCGCGGCGCGCGTCCAATCGCTGATGCAGCGCCTGGACACGGACGACGAGGAGTTCATCCGCGACGAGATCGAGAAGAGCGACGAGGCGCACGCCGCGGCGATGCAGGGACGGTTCCACGTGCGCTGGGGCGATCCGCTCCTCTACGACCTGACGCTCAACACCGATCGCGTGACGATCGACTCGTGCGTAGAGCAGGTGATCACGCTCACGCGCCGGCCGGAATTTCAGGAGACGCCGGAATCGCGCGCCAAGCTCGACAACCTGGCGCTCGAGGCGCGCGTGCGGGCGGCATTCCTGGCGCATCCGGAAACCGAGGACGTGCGGGTGACGGTGGTGGCGGACGCGGGCAAGGTGGACCTGCAGGGGATGGTCGACACGGAAAAGGATCGCGCCGCCGCGGTGAAAGTCGCCAAGGGGGTCGCGGGCGTCAGCGCCGTGCACGCCGCGCTGCGCGCCATACGCCGGCCACGGCGCTAGGCGGGGTCGCTACCCGGGCTGCCGGCCGCGCTGCTTCAAGCGCGACAGCGTCTCCGGCGTGAGATTGAGGTAGGAGGCAAGCTCCTTGTTCGGGATGTGCCCGATCAGATCCTGGTGCTTGCGCTGGAAGCGGGCGAGTCGCCCGGGCGCGTCGAGGAGATGCAGCGTGATGGTGTGGGCCATCACCTCCGACATGAGCCGCATCACCTCGTACTCGAAACGCGCTTTCACCTCCGGCTGGCGCTCGAGGAACCCGACCCACTGGGGCATCGGCAGCCGCGCCACCCGCACTTTGGTGACGGCCACGATCGAGTAAGGCACGCGGGTCCGGAGCCGCCACGCCGCGTACGAGGTGTCCATGTCGTTCTCGGCGGCGAAGCGCAGGATGATCTCCTTGCCCTCGGCATTGGCGACCACCCGCTTCAGGATCCCGCCCAGGATGAAGAACTGCTCCATCTCGTGGCTACCCTGGTTCACGAGCAGGTCGCCCTTGCGGAACTCGGCGATCTCGAGCAGCGGCTCGAGATCGTCCCACGCCGCCTGCGGCATGCCGCACAGGATCAGGTTCTGCCTGAGCTCGAGTTGGAGCGCGTTGCGCTGCGGATGACGGATGAGGACGGCCGGCATGCTGGACGGGAGCGCCCCATTGGCAGAATTGGCCGGGCGCACCCGAACGGTAGTTTAAGCTGGAATCCTTGACGGCAGTCAAGGCCGAAAATCCATTCCGGCGCCTATGCTTACGCACACTCGACCGGTTGCCCGACCGGCTGAAATATCGCGTTGCATCACACGACCCCGCGCCCGCGGTGTGGCGGGGTTCCAGACCATCAGGAGGCCCTCATGGGTGGAACCGTGACAGAACCCCAAGTTGCCGTCGAGGTGCAAGCAGTCACCGACGGCTTTCACCTGGTCATCGACGCCCTCAGAGTCAACGGCATCGACACGATCTTCGGCCTGCCCGGGATCCCGATCACCGACTTCGCTCGCAAGGCGCAGGCCGCAGGCATGCGCGTGATCTCGTTCCGCCACGAGCAGAATGCCGGCAACGCCGCCGCCATCGCAGGCTTTCTCACGCAAAAGCCGGGCATCTGCCTGACGGTGTCGGCGCCCGGCTTCCTCAACGGCTTGACGGCGCTCGCCAACGCCACGACCAATTGCTTCCCGATGATCCTCATCAGCGGCTCCAGCGAGCGCGAGATCGTCGATCTGCAGCAGGGTGACTACGAGGAGATGGACCAGCTGGCCATCGCCAAGCCGCTCGCCAAGGCCGCCTTCCGCGTCCTGCACGCCGAGGACATCGGCGTGGGGATCGCGCGCGCCATCCGCGCCGCCGTCTCCGGCCGCCCGGGCGGTGTGTACCTGGACCTGCCGGCCAAGCTCTTCGCGCAGACCATGGATGCGGCAGCCGGAAAGAATTCGTTGATCAAGGTGGTCGATCCCGCACCGCGCCAGATCCCGGCACCCGACGCCGTGCAGCGTGCGCTCAACCTGCTCAAAGGTGCCAAGCGCCCGCTCATTGTCCTCGGCAAGGGGGCTGCCTACGCCCAGGCCGATGCCGATATCCGCACTCTGGTCGAGAAGACGGGCATCCCCTACTTGCCCATGTCCATGGCCAAGGGCCTGCTGCCCGACACGCACGAGCAGTCCGCTGCGGCTGCCCGCTCCTACGTGCTCCCCGAGGCGGATGTGGTGATGTTGATCGGCGCCCGTCTCAATTGGCTGCTCTCGCACGGCAAGGGCAAGACCTGGGGCGGCAAGGGCCACAAGGACTGGGGCGGCCAGAAGTTCATCCAGATCGACATCTCGCCGCAGGAGGCGGACAGCAACGTGCGCATCGACGCTCCGGTGGTCGGTGACATCGGTTCCTGCGTGTCGGCCCTGCTCGCAGGCATCGGCTCCAGCTGGCCCAAGCCGCCGGCAGACTGGCTCGCCGCCATCGCCGAGCGCAAGAACAAGAACGTCGCCAAGATGGCCGAGACGCTGGCCAAGAACCCCACGCCGATGAACTTCCACAGCGCGCTCTCCGCGGTGCGCGACGTGATCAAGGCCAACCCGGACGCCATCATGGTCAACGAGGGTGCCAATGCGCTCGATTTCACGCGCAGCATCGTGGACATGTACCAGCCGCGCAAGCGCCTGGACGTGGGCACCTGGGGCATCATGGGCATCGGCATGGGCTTTTCCGTCGCCGCCGCGGTCACCACCGGCAAGCCGGTCATCGCCATCGAGGGCGACAGCGCGTTCGGTTTCTCCGGCATGGAAGTCGAGACCATCTGCCGCTACAACCTGCCGGTCTGCGTGGTGGTCCTCAACAACAACGGCGTCTACCGCGGCACCGACGTCAATCCGTCCGGCGGCCCCGATGTGGCGCCGACCGTGTTCGTCAAGGACGCACGCTATGAGAAGCTGATGGAGGCCTTCGGTGGCGTGGGCGTGTACGCGACGACCCCGGGCGAGTTGCGAAGCGCAATGGACGAAGCGCTACGCTCGCGCAAACCGACGCTCATCAATGCCGTCATCGATGAAACCGCCGGCACCGAGAGCGGGCGCATCACGAGCCTGAATCCGCAAAGCGCAAAGAAGAAATAGGCCGGACAGTTGAGCGAAGGCAGGTCACCCGAGACCCGCCGCAGAGTTATTGGAGACCAGCATGGAAGCACTCAAGGGAGTCCGCATCCTCGACATGACCCACGTGCAGGCGGGCCCGACATGCTCGCAGTTGCTCGCGTGGCTGGGCGCGGACGTCATCAAGTTCGAGCCGCCGCACGGCGACGCGACGCGCGGCCAGCTGCGCGACGTGCCGAACGCCGACAGCCTCTACTTCACGATGCTCAACTGCAACAAGCGGTCGATCACCGTGAACATGAAGTCCGCCGAGGGCAAGGCGGTGTTCGTCGATCTCATCAAGAAATGCGACATCGTCATGGAGAACTTCGGCCCCGGCGTGCTCGACCGGCTCGGGTTCACGTGGGAGAAGATCCACGAGATCAACCCGCGCATCGTGATGGGCTCGATCAAGGGCTTTGGATCGACCGGTCCATACGCCGATTTCAAGGCCTACGAGAACGTCGCGCAGGCGATGGGCGGAGCGATGAGCACCACGGGCGTTCCGGACGGCCCGCCGTTCGTGACCGGCGCGCAGATCGGGGATTCGGGCACCGGCCTGCACCTGGGGATCGGACTGCTGGCGGCGCTGCATCAGGCGACTCGTACCGGACAGGGGCAGTATGTCGAGGTCGCGATGATGGACGGCGTGATGAACCTTTGCCGCGTGAAGTTCCGCGATCACCAGCGCCTGACGCGTGGATCGCTCGACGAGTATTCGGTGCCGACATACCAGGGTATGGGCGAGGTGCCGCGCGCGGGCAACGACTCCGGCGGCGGCCAGCTCGGCAACGCGATCCATTGCAAGCCGCACGGCGCGAACGACTGGCTGTACGTCGTCGTGCAGGAGGCGGTGTGGGTGGCGCTTGCCAAGCGGATCGGTCCGGACGTGGGCATGCCCGATCTCGCAACCGACGAGCGGCTCGCGACGATCGGCGAGCGGCGCAAGAACCAGGCGCTGATGTGGACGCTCATCAACAAGTTCGCGGAGCAATACACCAAGCGCGAGTTCATGGCGATCCTGAACCCGCTCGACGTGCCCTGCGGGCCGATCATGTCCACGGAGGATCTCGCCACCGACGAGCACATTCGCGGTCGCGAGATGTGGGTCGAGCTCGACCATCCGCAGCGCGGAAAATGGTTCAACGTGGGCATGCCGATCAAGCTGTCGGCCTCGCCCGCGAAGATCAGGCGCTCGCCGACGCTCGGCGAACACACCGACGAGGTCCTGCGCGACGTGCTCGGATACGACGCGGCGAAGATCGCGGACTTGAGGAAGGCCGGGGCGTTCTCGTCCCCGCCGAAGAAGGCGGCCTAGAGAAGGTCTGCAAGAGTCCGTCATTCCCGCGAACGCGGGACTCCAAGCTGAGCGTATTCATTGGCTTGCTGGATCCACGCTGATGCGGGGATGACTCGATCCCCCTAGCGTTCCGGAGGCGCTCATGCGTATTGCGATCATCGGTCAGCAGGATTTCGGGAAGGCGGTGCTCGAGGCGTTCCTCGCACGCGGGGACGAGGTCGCGGGCGTGTTCTGCGCCCCGGAGAAGGAGGGCGCGCGGCCGGACGCCCTGCGCGCGGCAGCCGAGGCGCAGGGCCTCAAGGTCTTCCAGTTCAAGTCACTGCGCGCACCGGAGGCCGCGGAGGCAATGCGGGGGCTCGGCTCCGAGCTCGGCATCATGGCCTTCGTCCTCCAGTTCGCGCCGCAGGAATTCGTGAGCATCCCAAAACACGGCACGATCCAGTATCACCCGTCGCTCCTGCCCAAGTATCGCGGCCCGAGCTCGATCAACTGGCCGATCATCAAGGGCGAGACCGAGACCGGGCTCACCATCTTTCGGCCCTCCGATGGCCTGGACGAAGGCCACGTGATCCTCCAGAAGCGGACACCGATCGGTCCCGACGACACGCTGGGCAGCGTCTACTTCGATCGCCTGTTCCCGATGGGCATCGCGGCGATGCTCGAGGCGGCCGACATGGTCGTCAAGGGGAAGCATTCCGAGACGGCGCAGGACGAAACGCAGGCGAGCTACGAAGGCTGGTGCCGCGCGGCCGAAGCCCGCATCAACTGGGCGACCCACGTCGACTTCACGTACGACCTGATCCGGGGCTGCAATCCCGCGCCCGGCGCCTGGACGACGCTCGCCGGCACGAAACTCCAGATCTTCGACGCGCGCAAGCACACGGTGCGCACGTTCGGCGCGGTGAAAGGCAAGATCGGCGAGGTCACGGACGTGACCGGTACAAGCTTCTTCGTCACCGCGCAGGGCGGACAGATCGAGGTGCAGAAGGCGAAGCTCGGCGACGGCAAGAAGCTCTCCGGCGCAGAGGTCGCCGCAAGCGCCGCGCTCGCCGCGGGCACGCTGCTCGGCACCTGATCCTCTCGCGCGCGCGGCGCGCTCGATGCCGCCGGCCGGCGCGGGTACGCCGTCCTGTTCGGCGATAGGCGGCGCGCGGGTGCGCAAGCCCGCGCGCGGTCAGGACGCTCGGTCACCGCCAGGTTGCTGCGACCTGACGAATACTCGGCAAAAATTTGACTAATTTCATACCCGACTGTAAGAATGGGAATTATGCTCCTGTTTCTTCAGGAACTTAGCGTGGGAATCGGTGCGGAAACGGGTGTCGGATAGGGCGCTTTCGGAGAGCTGAGCAAGCCTGACGCGGTGCCGGGGACACGATCGACGTAATTGCGAGCCGGGGGGCGCGAAGCGGAATTTCTGCCCGGTGCCGCAGCGGAGCGCCAAAGGGCGATCGAAGTGCGGGCGTAGAATGCCTCACATGCCGAATAGCGACGACCGATAACGACAACAACACTCTCGGGGAACGGGCGCGGTGGAGAAAGGTGGATTCTGGAGAAAGGACTGGTTCCTCGGCCTCGCGGTCGCGCTAGTCTTGTTCTTCGCCGCCGGCACCGACCTGATCCAGAGCCTCGAGCGCAAGGCCTACGACCTGGGTGTCCGCGCAACGGATCGCGTTCCGAGCGACCGCATCGCGGTCATCGCGATCGATGACGCCAGCATCGCCAACATCGGCCGATGGCCCTGGCCGCGCGACGTGCACGCCCGTCTCACTGCCCTGCTCGCCGGCGGCAAGGCCAAGGTCCTCGGCAATCTCGTGTTCTTCACCGAGCCGCAGCTCGACCCCGGGCTCGCCTACGTCAACCAGTTGCTCGCCGAGTATCAGAAGGCGGTGGCGAATCCCGGCGCGATCGAACCGGGTGCGCCGCTGGCGCGGATCGGCACGCTCCTGCAGGAAGCCGAGCAGGCGCTGAACACCGATCGCCGGCTTGCCGGCAGCTACGCGCAGGCGGGCAACGTGGTGCTGCCCATGCTGTTCCAGCTGGGCGATCCGCGCGGGCGTCCCGACCGCCCGCTGCCCGCCTACGTGACGCGCAACGGGCTCGCGAACGTCGCCGGCGCGTCGCCCGACCTGCCGTTTGCCACCACGGCGAACGTGATCTACCCGATCGAGTCGATCGGTCAGCGGGCGCGCGGCATCGGGCACCTGAACGCGCGCAACGACGTCGATGGCGGCATCCGCTCGGAGCCGCTGGTGCTTGCCCACTACGAACAGTTCTTTCCTTCGCTTTCACTCCTGATCGCCGCGCAGAGCCTCAACCTCGGGGTCGCGGACATCAAGGTGGATCTCGGCCGCGGCGTCAGCCTCGCGAACCTGCGGATCAACACCGACCCGAAGCTCCAGATGTACACGTACTACTACCAGGACCGCGAAGGCCGGCCGGCATTCGCCGTCGACTCGTTCTTCGACGTGTACACCGGAAAGATTCCGGCGGACAAGTATCGCGACAAGATCGTGCTCATCGGCCCGACCGCCGCCGGGCTCGGCAGCACCAGCGTGACGCCGGTATCGCCCGCGATGGCGCCGGTGCTGACCTTGGCGCACTCGGTGTCCTCGATCCTGCAGGAGCACTTCTTCGTCGTGCCGTCCTGGGGCATATGGGCCGAGTACGGCGCCTATCTGCTGATCGCGCTGTACCTCATCGTGGCGCTCCCCCGCCTGGGCGCCGGCGCGGGCGCGCTCGTCACTGCGGTGCTCCTCGTCGGGCTGCTTGGCGCGCATTTCGGGTTGATGACGTCAAAGGGCATGTGGCTCCAGCTCATGCTGCCGACGCTGCTGCTGCTGGTGGGACACCTGCTGCTCACGACCAAGCGGTTCCTCGTCACCGAGGCCGGCAAGGTCAAGTCCGACGCCGAATCCGCCGAGTCGAACCGCAATCTCGCGCTCGCCTTCCAGGGCCAGGGCCGCCTCGACGAAGCCTGGGACAGGTTCCGCCGCGTGCCGATGGACGAGCGCCTGATGGAGAATGTCTACAACCTCGCGCTCGACTTCGAGCGGAAGCGCCAGTTCAACAAGGCCGAGGCGGCCTACCGCTACATCGCCGAGCACGACGTGAAGTTCCGCGACGTCGCCCAGAAAGTCGCGCGCGCCAAGCAGCTTTCCGAGACGGTGATTCTGGGCGGCGCGACCGGCGGCGGACGCACCAATACCAGCATCATGACGGCGGAAACGGTCGAGAAGCCGATGCTCGGCCGCTACCAGGTCGAGAAGGAGCTCGGCAAGGGCGCGATGGGCGTCGTCTACCAGGGCCGCGACCCGAAGATCGGCCGGGTCGTCGCGATCAAGACCATGGCGCTCGCCCAGGAGTTCGAGCCCGACGAGCTCGCCGACGTGCGCGAGCGGTTCTTCCGCGAGGCAGAGACCGCGGGCCGCCTGAACCATCCGCACATCGTCACCATCTTCGACGCCGGCGAGGAGCATGACCTCGCGTATATCGCGATGGAGTTCCTCAAGGGCCACGACCTGACGCCGTACACCAAGCCGGGCAAGCTCATGCCGGCTGCCACCGTGACCTCGATCGTCGCGCGCGTCGCGGACGCGCTCGGGTATGCCCATCGCCAGCAGATCGTGCACCGGGACATCAAGCCCGCGAACATCATGTACGAGGCCGCGTCGGACACCGTGAAGGTCACCGATTTCGGGATCGCCCGCATCACCGACTCCTCGAAGACGAAGACCGGCATGGTGCTCGGCACACCGTCCTACATGTCGCCCGAGCAGCTCGCGGGCAAGCGCATCGACGGGCGCTCGGACCTCTTCTCGCTCGCCGTCACGCTGTACCAGCTGCTGTCGGGGCGGCTGCCGTTCGAGGGCGACTCCATGGCGCAGCTCATGTACAAGATCGCGAACGAGGCGGCCCCGGACATCCGCTCCGTCAACCCGAATCTTCCGCCGGGGCTCTCCGCGTTCATCGCCCGGGCTATGGCCAAGGACGTTGCCGCGCGGCTGCAGACCGGCGAGGAGTTCGCCGCCGCGCTCCGCGCATGCGTCGTTGCGCCCGCGGCAGGTGTTCAATCGACGAACGGAACGCCGCCGGTCACCGGCGCCCCGCCCGCGACCGGGGGTCGCACGGTGGACATCAGCCTCTGACGCCAATGAATCTCAGCCAGGCACTCGAGATCGCCAGCAGCACCGATCCCGGCATGGTGCGGTCCCACAACGAGGACTCGATCGCCGCAGATGCGTCGAAGGGTCTCGTGGTGCTCGCGGACGGGATGGGGGGCTACAATGCCGGCGAGGTGGCGAGCGGCATGGCGACCACCGTCATCACCACCGAACTGCAACACCTCCTCGAGGAGTGCCCGCCCTTCCAGTCCGATCCAACGAACGGCCGACCCAATGCGGAGCGGCTGCTGCGCGAGCAGATCGTCAAGGCCAACACCTCGATCTTCCAGGCCGCGCAGAGCCAGCCCCAGTACGCGGGGATGGGCACGACGCTCGTGGCGGCGGTTTTCTACGACAATCGGGCGATGGTGGCCCACATCGGCGACTCGCGGGTCTACCGCTTGCGCGACGAGGCGTTCGAGCAGATCACCAAGGATCACTCGCTGCTGCAGGAGCAGATCGATAGCGGCATGATTACCCCCGAACAGGCGCGGTTCTCGCAGAACAAGAACCTCGTCACGCGGGCGCTCGGCATCGACCCGACGGTCGATCCGGAGCTGCGCGAGTACGACACGCGCCCCGGCGACGTCTGGCTGCTGTGCTCGGACGGGTTGAACGACATGGTGAGCGACGAGGACATCGGGCTCACCCTGCAGACGCTGTCGGCAAACCTGAAGCTCGCCGCGCAGCAGCTGGTGCAGATGGCGAACGACAACGGCGGGCGCGACAACGTGTCCGTGATCCTGGTCCGCGTGCTGCGCGACTTCGGTGTGTCGCGCGGCTGGATGAACAGACTGTTTAGCTGGTTGAGATAAGTGGGGACACTGCCATGGCGAAGCTGATTCTCAGTATGGATGGGCTGGTGCTGAAGGAGATTACGCTCACGAAAGAGCGTACGACCATCGGCCGCAAGCCGCACAACGACATCCAGATCGACAACCTGGCCGTGTCGGGCGAGCATGCCGTCATCGTGACGATCCTGAACGACTCGTTTCTCGAGGACCTGGGAAGCACGAACGGGACGCTGGTGAACGGACAGCCGATCAAGAAGCACTTCCTGCAGAACGCAGACGTGATCGAGCTCGGCAAGTATCGGCTCAAGTACCTGTCCGACGGGCCGGCTGCCGGAAAGGGACCGCAGGACTTCGAGAAGACCATGATCATCCGGCCGGGAGCCGCGCCGAAGCCCGGCGCGCCGGGCGCCGCGTCCCCGGCCAACCCGGGGGCATCGCAAGGCATGCCCACCATGGGCACGTCGCAGGGCATGCCGACGCCGGGCACCTCGCAAGGCATGCCCACGCTCGGCACCTCGCAGGGCATGCCGGCCCTGGGCACCTCGCAGAGCATGCCGAAGGTGGGCGCCTCGCAGCCGCAGCCGGCGATGGGCGCCTCGCAGCCCGTGGGAGCGGGAGCGGGACGCGTCGCGGCGATCCAGATTCTCACCGGCGCCAACGCGGGCAAGGAGATGGAGCTCACCAAGGCGCTCACCACCCTCGGCAAACCCGGTGTCCAGGTGGCCGTGATCACCAAGCGCCCGCAGGGTTACTTCATCACCCACGTCGAGGGCGCGAACTTCCCGATCGTGAACGGCAAGGCCGTGGAAGCGCAAGCCCATCCGCTGAGCGACCACGACGTGCTCGAGCTGGCCGGCGTGAAGATGGAGTTTTTCTTCAAGACGTAGCAGGCTCTGAGAATGCCCGCCGCAGCGACTTCGACCAGGTCAACAAGCGTGCAGACCTACCCCCCGTTCTACAAACAAGGGGGGAAGCCCCCTTGTATATCCTCCGGAACGAACCTAGCGTCGCGCAGGCGACGCTAGCGAGCACAGGGTAGGCGGGATACGGAGGGGTGAAGCAGCATCTCGTCAGAGTCGTGCTCGGGCTCCTCGTGCTGGCCGTGTTCCTCGGCCACGCCGCCCATCTTTACCGGATCGGCCTCGTCACGCGGCTGGATCACATCATCTACGACGCGCGGCTGCGCCTCACGATGCCCGGCGGCGTCGACGAGCGCATCGTCATCCTCGATATCGACGAGAAGAGTCTGGCGACGCCGGAGCTGGGGCGCTGGCCCTGGGGACGCGACAAGGTCGCCGCGCTCGTCGACAAGCTGTTCGACAAGTACGGGATCATCGCGCTCGGTTTCGACGTGGTGAACGCGGAACCCGATACCTCGAGCGGCCTGCCGGTGCTCGAGCGCCTCGCGGCAGGAGCGCTGAAGGAGAATACCGCCTACCGCGACGCGATCACGGCCCTGCGGCCGACGCTCGATCACGACGCGCTGTTCGCGCGCGCGATCAAAGGGCGGCCGGTCGTCATCGGCTACTACTTCACGAGCGCCCGGGACGCGCGCCAGACGGGAGTCATCCCGCCGCCGGTGCTGCCGGCCGGGACCATTGCCGGTCGCCCGATTCCGTTCACTGCCTGGGCCGGATTCGGGGGCAACCTGCCCGCGTTCCAGGCGGCCGCGGCGGGTGCGGGCCACTTCAACCCGGTCGTGGACGAAGACGGCGTCGTGCGGCGGGTGCCGATGCTGGCCGAGCACGACAAGGCTTACTACGAGCCGCTGTCGCTCGCCATGGTGCGCATGCTGCTGGGGTTCCCGGAGGTCAAGCCGGGTTATCCACCGGAACGATTCATGAGCCGCAGCTATTCGGGCCTGGAATGGGTCAGCGCGGGGAAGGTCCGCGTGCCGGTGGACGAGAACGCCGCCGTCCTGATTCCTTTCCGGGGCCACGAGCAGAGCTTCCCGTACGTCTCGCTCGCGGACGTGTACCTCGACCAGGTGGACCCGAATCGGCTGCGGGGCCGCATCGCGCTGGTGGGCACGTCCGCGCCAGGCTTGGTGGACCTCCGCGCGACGCCGGTCGGCCGCGCGTATCCCGGTGTCGAGATCCACGCCAACCTGATCGCCGGGATGCTGGATGGAACGATCAAGGCGCAGCCGGCGTACGTTCTGGGCGCTGAAGTGACCCTGCTAGCAATCGGGGGAATCCTGCTCGCCTGGCTCCTTCCATTCCTCTCTCCGCTGCGGGCGACCTTGACGACGGTCGCCGCCTTGGCCGCGTACGGCGGCTTGAACCTCGTGGTGTGGCAAACGGCCCATCTCGTCCTGCCCCTGGCAAGCAGTTTGCTTGTAGTTCTCGCTATGTTTGCGCTGAACATGTCGTACGGCTACTTCGTCGAGACCCGCTCGAAGCGCCAATTTACGGAGCTTTTCGGCCAGTACGTGCCTCCGGAGCTGGTGGACCAGATGGCGCGCGACCCGAGCCGCTACACCATGGAGGGCAAGAGCGAGGTTCTGACCGTCCTCTTCTCGGACATCCGCGGCTTCACCACGATTGCGGAGGGGCTCAATCCGCGCGAGCTCTCCCAGCTCTTGAACGAGTATCTTACGGCCATGAGCAACGTCATCGGCGAGCATCGCGGCACGCTGGACAAATACATCGGCGACGCCATCATGGCGTTCTGGGGAGCCCCGGTCGCCGAGCCGGACCATGCGGCGCGCGCGGTCACCGCGGCAATGGCCATGCAGGCCGAGCTCGTTCCGCTCAACGCGACGTTCCGAGCGCGCGGCTGGCCCGAGCTCGCGATCGGCGTTGGCATCAACACCGGACCCATGCGTGTCGGCGACATGGGCTCCAAGCTGCGCAAGGCCTATACCGTCCTCGGCGATGCCGTGAACCTCGCGTCCCGCCTGGAAGGCCTGACCAAGCGCTACGGAACGGGCATCATCGTCGGCGAGGCGACCCGCAAGGCGGTGAGCGGAGTCGTGTTTCGGGAGCTCGACCGCGTCCGGGTGAAGGGCAAGGACGAGCCGGTTGCGATCTTCGAGCCGATCGGAACGGAGGGCGCGGTCGGGAAAAGCCGGCAGGAGGAGCTCAGGCTCTGGCAGCAGGCGCTCAAGGCGTACCGTGCGCAGGACTGGGACCAGGCGGATGTCGCGCTCCTGAACCTGCGCCGCCTCAATCCGGGCGCGCCGCTCTACGCGTTCTACGCCGAGCGGATCGCCCAGCACCGTGCGCGTCCGCCCGAGCCGTCCTGGGACGGCGTCACGAGTTTCGAGGAGAAGTGATCGATGCGGCTCCGGGTTCTCGGTTGCAGCGGCGGAATCGGCGGAAGGCATCTCCGCACGACGTCCATGCTGCTCGACCAGGACATCCTGATCGACGCCGGTACCGGCGTGGGCGATCTCACGCTGGCGGAGCTCACGCCGATCGACCACGTGTTTCTCACCCACTCGCACCTGGACCACGTGGCCTCGATACCGTTCATGGTCGACACCGTCGGCCAGATGCGCGACAAGCCCGTGACCGTGTATGCGATTCCGGCGACGCTCGAGATCCTCAAGAATCACCTGTTCAACTGGAGTATCTGGCCGGACTTCACCCAGATCCCCAGCGCGGATGCGCCGTTCCTCCGCTACCAGCCGATAGAGCTCGGCGAGACGGTGGAACTGGACGGGCGGCTCATCACCGTGCTGCCGGCGAATCACGTCGTGCCGGCGATCGGCTACCAGCTCGACAGCGGCCGGGGCAGCCTGGTATTCACCGGGGACACGACGACCAACAACGAGCTCTGGCCGCTCGTCAACCGCATCGCGAATCTCAAGTACCTGATCATCGAGTGCGCGTTCTCCAACAAGGAGCGGCAGCTCGCGATCATGTCGAAGCATCTTTGCCCGAGCATGCTCGCCGAGGAGCTCGCAAAGATGGAGCGCAGCGCGGAAATCTTCATCACCCATCTCAAACCCGGCGAGATCGAGCTCTCGATGGAAGAGATCGAGGAATTCGCCGGGCAGTACCGCCCGCGGATGCTGCAGAACAACCAGGTGTTCGAGTTCTAGGGAGTCAGGGATCTGCGCCATGAACCGAATCGTCAATCAGCGGCCCAGCGGGGCGCCCGCAGAACGGAAAGTCGATATGGGCAACGATAAAGTCAATGCTGAAGCGCTGGCCGGCCTAGAGCCGATCTCGGTGCTCTCGGCCACGCGGCGCAGCGAGCTGGCCGAACTCACGTTCATCGAGCGCGTCTCGAAGACGCTCGATCCGTTCCGCGTCAAGGGCGTGGCGGGACAGCTGGTCTACCTCTTGAAAGGCGAGATCGCGCTCATTCTCGGCAACGGAAGCTCGGAGGTGGTGGTCGGCGGCACGTCCGAAGCGCGCCACCCCATCGGACGCAAGACGCCCTTCGCCTCCGCGAAGGCGATCACCGACATCGAGCTGATCCGGATCGACGACGATCTCCTCGACATCATGGTGACCTGGGATCAGCTCGCGGTCGCGGAAGAGGGCGCAAAGCGCACCGCGTCCACCGAGACGCCGTCGATCGGGAACTGGGCGATTCTCACCGGGCTCTTCAGCATCAACAACCTCAAGTCGGGCGCGTTCGCGCAGCTGCCCACCGCCCACATCAACGAGCTGCTCAAGCGATTCAAGCGCGTCTCCGTCAAGCGGGGCACCGCGGTGATCACAGAAGGCGCCGACGGCGACTACTACTACGTCATGGAGACTGGAAAATCCGTGGTCGAGCGGTCGGTCGGCGGTGTCAGCATGAAGCTCGCGGAGCTCAAGAGCGGCGATGCGTTCGGCGAAGAGGCGCTGGTCGCGAACGCGAAACGCAACGCTAGCGTGACTATGCTCACCGACGGCACGCTGCTCCGGCTGGACAAGAACGACTTCAACGAGCTCCTCAAGAAGCCGCTGCTGCAATGGGTCAACATGGAGCGCGCTCAGGAGAAAGTGGCCCAGGGCGGCCAGTGGCTCGACGTCCGGTACCCGTCCGAATACCAGTACGACAAGCTCCCGGGCGCCATCAACATCCCCCTCGCAGAGGTCCGCAATGCCGTAAAGATTCTCGACAAGGGGCGGGAATACGTCGTTTACTGCCAGACCGGCCGGCGCAGTTCCGCCGCCGCATTTCTGCTCGCGCAGCGCGGGCTGAAGTCATTCGTTTTGCAGGGAGGGCTGAGCGGTGGCGAGCCGCGTCGCCGCTAGGCGGGTTTCATGCCCGATCGCCGCTGGCTGGGGGTTCGGCGGCGTGCCTAAATGCCTATCGCGCCTGAAAAAAGCCTCATCCCGGCGATTCGGCTGGTTGCTCCTCCCGGGGCGAGCGGCTAGCATCGACATTCGCGCCCAGGGGTGTCGCTTTGCCCCGACATGGGCCCGCCTCGGCCATGGCACCACTGGCCAGGAACTGGCCGAAACCAGACAGGACCTGATGACATGAGCGCTGTGTTGAGCCCTGCGGCAACCGCCGCGGGCGACGTGAACTCCAGGCTCGCCTTCCAGAAGAGCCTGCAGGTCGTCACCAATCGCATCCACGCGACCAGCAACATCGACGAGATCATGCTGGAGGTGAGCGCGGACATCTGCCACCTGTTCAACGCCGACCGCCTGACGATCTACGCCCTCAGCGACGACAAGGCGATGATCGTCTCGAAGCTGAAGACCGGGCTCAACTCGTTCCGCGACCTCAAGCTGCCGCTCGCCGAGCATTCGCTCGCCGGCTATTGCGGCATGGCGAAGAAGATGATGAACATCCGCGACGTCTACGACGAGTCGGAGCTCAAGAAGCACCACCCGTCCCTGCGGTTCCTGCAGGAGGTCGACAAGCGGACCGGTTACCGCACCAAGCAGATGCTCGTCGCGCCGATCGTCGATGCGGAGAAGGGCGATTTGATCGGCGTGGTCCAGCTGATCAACAACAAGTCCGGGCAGCCTTTCGGGCAGCTTGCCGAGGAGGGCGTGCGCGAGTTGTGCCAGACCCTCGCGATCGCGTTCCGCCAGCGGCAGAAGCCGCATCTCCTCAAGACGAAGTACGACCACCTGGTCGGCGACGCGGTGATCTCGGCTGCCGAATTCGAGCTCGCGGCGCGCTCGGCACGCAAGAAAGCCGTCGACGTCGAGACCGTCCTCATCGAGGAGTTCAACGTCAAGCTCCCGGCGCTCGGCAAGGCGCTGGCGAAATTCTTCGGCGTCGGCTACGAGCCGTTCAAGCAGGACCGCGTCAAGCCGATGGACCTGCTCAAGAACCTGAAGCGGGAGTACGTCGAGGCGAACCAGTGGATTCCGCTCGAGGAGAACAAGGACGGCCTCCTCGTGGTGTGCCTGGATCCCGAGCGGGTGAAGGCCTCCCGCATCGTCAGCAACGTCTTTCCGAACGTCAGGCGTATCCAGTACGTCGTCACGACCCAGCGAGAGTTCAAGGACACCCTGAACCAGTTCTTCGGCGCGGACCTCGACGTCGGCGACATCGGCGATCTCCTGCAGGATCTGGGCGGGGAAGAATTCGAGGAAGCCGGCAGCACCGACGATCTCTCGGCCGCGGCGGACAACGAGCTCGTCAAGCTCGTGAACAAGGTGATCATCGAGGCCTACCAGCAGGGCGCGTCCGACATCCACATCGAGTCCTACCCCGGCAAGCTGAAGACCGAGATCCGCTTCCGCAAGGACGGCTCGCTCTCGCCCTACATCGAGGTTCCGGCGTCCTACCGCAACTCCATGGTCGCGCGACTCAAGATCATGTGCGATCTCGACATCTCGGAGCGCCGCAAGCCGCAGGACGGCAAGATCAAGTTCAAGAAGTTCGGGCCGCTCGACATCGAGCTGCGGGTCGCGACGATTCCGACCCAGGGCGGCGTCGAGGACGTCGTCATGCGGATTCTCGCCGCGGGCGAGCCGATCCCGCTCGACAACCTCGCGCTCTCGGCGCACAACCTCGAGGCGCTGAAGGACACGGTCAGCAAGCCCTACGGACTCTTCTTCGTGTGCGGCCCCACCGGCTCGGGCAAGACGACCACGCTGCACTCGGTGCTCAAGCACCTCAACACGCCCGATACCAAGATCTGGACGGCCGAGGATCCGGTCGAAATCACGCAGAAGGGCCTGCGCCAGGTGCAGGTGAACCGCAAGGCCGGACTTGACTTCGCGACGGTCATGAAGTCGTTCTTGCGCGCCGATCCGGACATCATTATGGTCGGCGAGATGCGCGACAAGGAGACGACCTCGATCGGGGTCGAGGCCTCGCTCACCGGCCACCTGGTTTTCGCCACCCTGCACACCAACAGCGCGCCTGAGTCCATCATCCGGCTGCTGGACATGGGCATGGATCCGTTCAACTTTGCGGACGCGCTCCTCGGCGTGCTCGCGCAGCGTCTCGCCAAGCGGCTCTGCTCGAAGTGCAAGGAGGCCTACAACCCCGGGCAGGAGGAGATCAAGGCGTTGATCACCGAGTACTGCCAGGAGCTCCTCAACACCACCGCGTTCAAGAAGGACGCGAAGAGCGCCTATGAAGGGGTCTATCGTGAGTGGGCCAGGAACTTCGCGAACGAGCAGGGCCAGTTCACCCTTTATCGCAAGGTCGGCTGCGACGCATGCGGCGGATCGGGCTACAAGGGCCGGGTCGGCCTGCACGAGCTGCTCGTCGCGAGCGACCACCTCAAGCGGCTCATCCAGGAGCACGCGCGCGTGGCGGAAGTGCTCGCGGTCGCGCTCGACGAGGGAATGCGCACGCTGAAGATGGACGGCGTCGAGAAGGTATTGAGCGGCATCACCGACATCGCCCAGGTCCGCGCGGTCTGTATCAAGTAGGGGTTCCATGCCTGGTTCGAAAATCGCGCCGTTCGCCGATCCGATCGCGCGGCGCGCATCCGACACCTCCGACGATCTCTTCCGCCGGCTCGATCAGCTGAACGAGATCGGCGCGGCGCTTTCGCTCGAGAAGAACCTCAACGCCCTCCTCGAGAAGATTCTCGTCGCGGCCAAGACGATCACGCGCGCTGACGGCGGCACGCTGTACCTGGTCAGGGGCGACGGCCTCGCGCGCGAGCTTCATTTCGAGATCGTGCGCACCGCGACCCTCAACATCGCGCTCGGGGGCACGACCGGCAACCCCATCCCGTTCTTCCCGATCCAGCTCTACCGGGCCGGGCAGCCGAACAATTCGATGGTCGCCGCCTATGCGGCCCTCCACGGCACGACCGTGAACATCGCCGACGCGTACTCCGAGGAGGGATTCGACTTCTCCGGGACCCGGCAATTCGACCAGAAGACCGGCTACCGCTCGAAGTCGTTCCTCACGGTGCCGATGAAGAACCACGAGGGCGAGATCATCGGGGTCCTGCAGCTCCTCAATTGCCAGGACACGCAGAGCGGCGAGATCGTGGCGTTCTCGACCTCCGACCAACGGCTCGCCGAGTCGCTCGCCTCGCAGGCCGCCATCGCGCTCACCAACCGGGCGCTGATCATCCAGCTCGAGGCGCTGTTCGAGTCGTTCATCGAGCTGATCAACACCGCGATCGACGAGAAGTCGCCCTACACGGGCGGTCACTGCCAGCGCGTCCCGCAGCTCACGATGCTGCTTGCGGAGGCGGTCGAGCAGACGCAGGACGGACCGTTGCGGGATTTCGCGATGAGCGAGAAGGACCGCTACGAGCTGAAAATCGCCGGCCTCCTGCACGACTGCGGAAAGATCACGACCCCGGTCCACGTCGTCGACAAGGCGACCAAGCTCGAGACCATCTTCGACCGGATCAGCCTGGTGGACACGCGGTTCGAGGTGCTGAAGCGCGACGCCGAGATCGCGGCGATGGAGGCGAAGCTCGAGCTCGCGCGCCGGCCGGGGCTCGACGAGATGGCGCAACGGACGATGACGTACGAGATCGACCGGACGCTGCGCGACCGCCTCCGCCAGCTCGACGAGGACCGGAAATTCCTGCGCCGCTGCAATATCGGCGGCGAGTCGATGTCGCGCGAGGAGCAGGAGCGGGTGCGCAAGCTCGGGACGACCTACAAGTGGCGCGACACTTCCGGCGGCACGTCGGACTTTCTCTCGGAGGACGAGATCCGGAACCTTACGATCCCGCGCGGCACCCTCACCGCCGACGAGCGCGAGATCATCAATCACCACATCGTGTCGACGATCAAGATGCTCGAGGCGCTGCCCTGGCCCAAGCACCTGAAGAACGTGCCCGAGTATGCGGGCGGCCACCACGAGCGCATGGACGGGAAGGGCTACCCGCGCGGACTCACACGCGAACAGATGTCGGTGCAGGCCCGCATCATGGGGATCGCCGACATCTTCGAGGCGCTGACGGCGAAGGACCGGCCCTACAAGAAAGGCAAGACGCTCTCCGAGTCGCTGCGCATTCTGGGCCAGTTCAGGCTGAACGGGCACATCGACCCGGATCTCTTCGACATATTCGTGAGCAAGAAGGTGTACCTCGCGTACGCCCGCCAGTTTCTCGATCCGGAGCAGATCGACGAGGTGGACGAAACCCAGGTTCCGGGCTTCGGCGTCTGAAGACGTTCGGTGCGGGCGGGAACGCGGGGCCGCGCCGGTTGGCGCAGCGCCGAGCGCCGGCGCTCAGGTCCGCTGCTTGGTTTCCGGCGCGGGGGTCTTCGAGGCGCGGGTCACGTAGACCATCAGGCCCTCGGTCGCGACATCGACGAACTTCTCCGTGTAGCCCATTTCCTTCAGCTGCCACCGGAACTCGTTGCCGAGCTTCGCCTTGCCGACCACGCCGAGCTTGTGCTTGTTCTGGAACTCCACGGCCTGCCCGAGCGTCTCTTCCAACACCTTGGTCAGGCGGTTCTCGGACACGCGT
This sequence comes from Burkholderiales bacterium, assembly GCA_041617635.1. Classification (GTDB taxonomy): domain Bacteria; phylum Pseudomonadota; class Gammaproteobacteria; order Burkholderiales; family SG8-39; genus JAABRB01. Next base: position 34,275 of record JBFJOO010000035.1, read on the forward strand.
TTCTCGGGGCTCACGTCGAGCGCCGGCGGGTAGCGCTTGGCGAGCGTCGCCACGAGGTCTTTCGCGAAGGCGCTGATTTCTTGGTTGGAGAAGAGCGAGAAGAGCCCCATACTTGTCCTCCGTTAACGCGCAGCGATTCTACCACCGGCCGGTGCGCGCAAGTGCGACTGCAGGCAACGTGCATGGGCAAAATCACACGGATCGCGCCGTCCCTGCGGCGGGTCTCGCCGCAGGAGAGGAAATGCTGCGCAGGCTGCTGAGCCGGGTGCTCCCCCGCGAGCAGCACGATCCGCGCCGGCTGCGGGAAATCGCACAGCGCGCGGCGAGTGGCGGAGAGCTGCAGCGCGCCCGCGAGCTCCTCGAGCGTGCGCTCGCGCTGGATCCCCGTTCGCCCGACGCGCACTCCGACCTGGGCAACGTCCACCTGATGCTCGGCGAAGACGCGCGCGCGGAGCGCAGCTACGCGGCGGCGCTGGCGCTCTCGGCGCACCACGCGCCGGCGCTCGCGAATCTCGGATTGCTGCAGGCGCGCAGAGGCGAGCGCACCGCGGCGCTCGGCTGCTTTCGCGCGGCCTTGCGCGCCGATCCGTGGTCGGTGCAGGCGATCCGGAGCCTGGCCGACTGGTCGCCCGACGACGTGGTGCCGCACGAGGACATCGCGCTTCTGAACGAGATCACCGGTCGCCACCCCGACCACGCCGCGGCGTGGGCCGCGCTGGGCCGGCTGCATCTGCGCGGGGCGTTCGCGGCCGAGCCTGCGGTCGCGGCGCTCGAGCAAGCCATCGGGCTCGGCCAGCACGACGCCGACACCTTCACGGCGCTCGGCGCAGGGCTGCAGGAGCTCGGCCGCCTCGAGGACGCGCTCGCGGCATACGATCGGGCCCGGTCGATCGACCCGCAGCACGTCGGCGCTCGGTTCCACCGCGCGATCGCACTCCTCACGCTCGGCCGATTCGCCGCAGGCTGGCCCGACTACGAGCTGCGTCTCCTCTCGGAGGACCGCCCGCAGCGCGCCTTTCCTTTCCCGCGCTGGAACGGTGACAGCCTCGCCGGCAAGACCATCCTCGTGCACGCGGAGCAGGGCATCGGCGACGAGATCCTGTTCGCGTCCTGCCTGCCGGACATCATCGCGCAAGCGAAACACTGCGTGATCGACTGCGCACCGAAGCTCGCGGCGATCTTCGCCCGCTCGTTCCCCGCCGCGACGGTGCGCGGCGGACGCCAGAGCGATCCGGTGGACTGGGCAGCGCCGCTCGGAATCGATGTGCAGACCCCGGTGGGGAGCGTGCCGCTTCATCTTCGCAACCATGCTGAGTCGTTTCCGGCACACCAGGGATATCTCCGCGCGGACGCGGGAAAGGTCGACCGCTGGCGCGCGCGGCTTGCCGCACTCGGCCCGGGCCGCCCCATCGGGATCTCCTGGCGCGGCGGGACGCTGCGCACGCGGGCCGACCGGCGCTCGCTCGCGCTCTCGGACCTTGCGCCAATCCTGCGCGCGCCCGGCTTTCATTTCGTGAGCGTCCAGTACACGCCGGATGCTGCCGCGGAGATCGACCGCTTCGCGGCGGAGAGCGGAATCCGCATCCATCACTGGCCGGAGGCCATTGCGGACTACGACGAGACGGCCGCGCTCGCCACGGCGCTGGACGGCATCGTCTCGGTGTGCACGGCGCTCGTCCATCTCGGCGGCGCCCTCGGCCGCCCGGTTTGGGTGGCGACCCCACGCGTGCCGGAGTGGCGCTACGGCGCGTCCGGCGACCGGATTCCCTGGTATCCCTCGGTGCGCCTGATCCGCCAATCCTCGAGCGGTGTTTGGCAGCCGGTCGTGGACACCCTGCGCCGGGAGCTCCTGGCCACGTACGCGTAGCCCGGCACGAAATGACTTGCGGGATCAGAATGAGTGAGCGCGCCAGGGAGCGACTCGAGCACGACCCGCCCGGGGCACGCGCGCGGCATTTATCCCTGACACGGCAAGGCAGGGCTTGATCAGACTCCTCGACGCCACCGACAATCGACCCCATGCTCTTCAGCCGTGCCAGTCCCAGCCCGCGCTACCTGGACCTCGTCGCCCAATACCGGCAGATGCACGAGGAGGGCGAGCGGTTCCTCAATATCGCTCCCGCGGACACGTTTCCGGGTGCCGCCCTCCCGTCGCAGGCGGCGCGCATCAAGCGCCTGGTCGACGCGACCGGAGCATCGAACATCCTCGACTACGGGTGCGGCAAGGGGCGGCAGTACGAGCTGCGCGAGATCGAGCTCCCCAACGGCGAAGTGGCCGAGACGATCGTGGACTACTGGGGGGTGGACTACGTTCATTGCTACGACCCGAGCTTCGCCCCGTACAGCAAGCTCCCGGAGGGAAAGTTCGACGGCGTCATCGCCACCGACGTGCTCGAGCACTGCCCCGAGCAGGACATGCCCTGGATCGTCGAGGAGCTGTTCGGATTCGCCAGCCGTTTCGTGTTCGCGAACGCGGTGTGCTATCCGGCCCGCAAACGGCTGCCGAGCGGCGAGAACGCGCATTGCACGATCAAGCCGCCCGAGTGGTGGGTCGATCTGCTGCGTGGCGTAGCGGCTCGCTATCCCGAGCATGCCTGGGAGTTCATCGTCCAGCGGCGCGAAGAGGGTCCGGGCGGACCGCAATTCGTCGATACAATCATCACGTCCGGAGGGGCTTCATGATCACGGTCTTCATCGGCTACGATGCTCGCGAGGCGGTGGCCTACGGCGTCCTTGCGCATAGCATCCACGCCCGTGCGAGCGAGCCGGTATCCGTGACGCCGCTCATGCTTTCCCAGCTGCGCGGCGTCTTCAGCCGCGAGCGCCATCCATTGCAGTCCACGGATTTCGCCTTCACGCGGTTCCTCGTCCCGTACCTGTCGGGCTTCGAGGGGTGGAGCATCTTCACCGACTGCGACATGCTGGTGCTCGACGACATCGCGAAGCTGTGGCAGCTGCGCGACGAACGCTACGCGGTGATGGTCGTAAAGCACGATCACCAGCCGCGCGAATCGGTCAAGTTTCTCGGCCAGCCGCAGACGCAATATCCGAAGAAGAACTGGTCGAGCGTGATGCTCTTCAACAACGCGCGGTGCGCGGCGCTCACGCCGGACTACGTGAACCGGGCGACCGGCCTCGAGCTGCACCAGTTCAAGTGGCTCCAGAGCGAGGCCGAGATCGGCGAGCTGCCGCGTCGCTGGAACCACCTCGTCGGCTATTACAAGCCGACCAGCGA